>JAGXKT010000029.1 GCA_018335035.1 Phycisphaerae bacterium | reverse complement strand
GGCGACCACATCGTGGTGTTCGACGCCGACGCGTCTCTCGCCGGGCGGTACGTCGACGTGCAGATCACCGGTGCGACAGCGCTGACGCTGTTCGGGCAACTCCGTCAATAGGGACAGTCACCATTTTCATCGCGGCGAAACCAGCGAAATGGAACGACCGGCCTGCGATGAAAATGGTGACTGTCCCTATTGACGGAGTTCGCCGTCGACGGAGCGTGTGACGTAGTCCATGATGGCGTTTTGCAATGCCTCGGCGCCGAGGTTGGAGCAGTGCCGCTTGTCCGGCGCCAGCCCCCCCACCGCCTGCTCGATCGTCTCGTCGGTGATCTCTCCGGCCGCATCGAGGTCCTTTTCGGCGGCCAGTTCCGTCGTCACCGACCCGCAGGCGATGGCGGCCGAGCAGCCCTTGCACTTGTAGCGGATGTCGCGGATATGCTCGTCGCGCACGCGGATCCAGATGCGCATCACGTCGCCGCAACCGCCGGCCGTCGCCGTGCCCACGCCGTCGGCGTCGTCCAGCTTGCCCACGTTCCGGGGGTTGCGGAAGTGATCCAGCAGCGTCGGGTTGTCGGTGGGCGGCGAATCCATGATTCAACTCCGGGCAAAGCCATTATACGAAAGCGGACGGGTCAATAGGGACAGTCACCATTTTCATCGCGGCGGACCTGCGATGAAAATGGTGACTGTCCCTATTGACCCCGCTACACTCGCGGCATGGTCATCACGATCGACGGACCGGCGGGGTCGGGCAAGAGCACGGCCGCACGCAATCTGGCGCGGGCGCTGGGCATCGCCTATCTCGATACCGGCGCGACGTATCGCGCGGTGACGCTCAAGGCGTTGCGCGAGGGCGTGGACCTCGAAGACGCCGACGCGCTGGCGGACGCGGCCGGGCGGGCGCGGATCCACCTGAGTCCGGAGCCCGCCGCGACGCGTGTCTGGCTGGACGGCGAGGACGTCTCCGAGACGATCCGTAGCGAGGCCGTCAGCGAGAAGTCCTACTACCCCGCCCGCTCGCCGCAGGTTCGCGAGGTGCTCGTGGCGCTTCAGCGGCGGATCGGCGCGGAGCTGGGCAGCTTCGTCGCCGAGGGGCGGGACCAGGGCACGGTGGTGTTCCCCGACGCGGACGTGAAGTTCTACCTCGTCGCCGACGCCTCCGAGCGCGCCAAGCGCCGTTGCGCCGAATTGCGCGCCCGTGGGGAGAGCTGCAACGAGCAGAAGGTCCGCACCGCCATCGAGCGCCGCGACCGGCGCGACCGGACCCGCGACGTGGCGCCGCTGATCAAACCCGACGGCGCGATCGAAGTGGACACCACCGACCGCGACGTCGCCGCGATGGACGCGGCGCTGCTCGCCCACGTGCGCGAGCGCCTCGACAAGGACGCCGGCGGAGGCCCGGCGCCGTGACGGGCCCGCGAAGCCACCCCAACCCGCGGCTGCGGCGCCTCCGCCCACCTGACGGCGCGCCCGCACCGAACCCATACTACCGCGCCTGCCGCCGCATGCTGCAGGTGCTGCTGTGCGCCTTCTGGTCCGTGCGCATCTTCGACCGCCACCGCGAGCCCGCGTCCGGCGGCGTGCTGTACATCTGCAACCACCAGAGCTACCTCGACCCGATGCTGATGAGCTTCGCCCTGCGCCGCCCGATGAACTACATGGCCGCGGAGTTCCTGTTCGCCCCGCCGGGCTTTCGCCGCCTGATCCGCTCGCTCAATGCCTTTCCCGTCCGGCGCGGCGTCGCCGACACGCGCGCGATGAAAGAATCGGTGCGACGGCTCAAGGCCGGCGGGCAGCTCGTCGTCTTCGCCGAGGGCACGCGGACCTGGGACGGGCGGATCGGGCCCTTCCTGCCCGGCGTGGCGCTGCTGGCGCGCCGAGCCGCCGCGTGGACCGTCCCCGTCGTCATCGACGGGGCTTTCGAGGCCTGGCCGCGAACGCAGCGCCTGCCGCGACCCGGACGCATCGCCGTGCAGTACGGTCGGCCGCGACGCCAGACCGCCTGCCGCGCCCGCGACGGGAAGGACCTGCTGGCCGGCATCCGCAACGAGATGATCGCCCTCCAGGCCGACCTCCGCGACCGCACCGGCCGAGGACCACTGCACTACGAGGCCTGAGACGCCCCGGTGCTACGCCTTCTCAGCGAGGTACCGGTCGATCGCCTCGGCGGCGTCCCGGCCGGCGCTGATGGCGTGGACGACCAGCGACGCGCCGCGTTGGGCGTCCCCGGCCGCGAAAACGCCGTCCGCGCTCGTGGCGTAATCGACGTCGGTTTTGACGTTGCCCCGCTCGTCCAGCTCCAGCCCCAGGTCCTCGATCAGCCCAGACTGCACCGGGTGAACGAAGCCCATCGCCAGCAGCACCAGGTCCACGTCCATCACGAACTCCGTTCCCGGTACCTCGGACATCGCCATCCGCCCGCCCCGCCCCGGGCGCCACTGGACCTCGCAGCCGTGCAGGCGCTCCACGCGGACGTCCCGCCCGCTGAGCTTCTTGGTCAGCACGCACCAGCGGCGGTGGCAGCCCTCCTCGTGCGAACTGCTGGTGCGCAGGATGTTGGGCCACTGCGGCCAGGGCGTTTCGGCGTTGGCGGCCTCGGGCGGCTTGGGCAGCAGCTCGAACAGGTGCACCTCGCGGGCGCCCTGCCGATTGGCGGTGCCGACGCAGTCGCTGCCGGTGTCGCCGCCGCCGATGACGACGACGCGCTTGCCGGCCGCGTCGATCCGCTCGGCCGGCGGGATGTCCTCGCCGGCGTTGATGCGGTTCTGCTGCTCGAGGTATGCCACGGCGAAATGAACGTTTTCCAGCCCCCGCCCCGGGACCTTCAGGTCGCGCGGCTCGCCGGAGCCCATAGTCAGCAACACGCCATCGAACTTGCGACGGATGTACGCAGCCGAGAGGTCGCCGCCCGCCTCCACGCGCGTCTCGAAGCTCACACCCTCGGCGGTCATCTGCTCCAGGCGGCGGTCGAGCAGGCGCTTGTCGAGTTTGAAGTCCGGAATGCCGTAGCGCAGCAAACCGCCGATGCGATCGGATTTCTCCAGCACGGTCACGTCGTGACCGGCTCGGGCGAGTTGCTGGGCGGCCGCGAGCCCGGCCGGGCCTGAGCCGATCACGACGACGCGCTTGCCGCTTCGGCGAGCGGGCGGTTCGGGTTGGATCCATCCCTCCGCCCAGCCGCGTTCGACGATCTGCCGCTCGATGTGGCGGATCAGGACCGGCTCGTCGTTGATGTTCAGCGTGCAGGACGCCTCGCACGGCGCGGGGCAAATTCGCCCGGTGATCTCGGGGAAGTTGTTCGTCGCGTGCAACAGCTCCAGCGCCTCGCGCCACCGCCGGCGATAGACGAGGTCGTTGAACTCCGGAATGCGGTTGGCGACGGGGCAGCCCACGCCGTGGCAGAAGGGGATGCCGCAATCCATGCAGCGCGCTGCCTGGCGCACAACCACGTCCTCCGGATGGGGAACCTCCACCTCGAAGGAGTCCCCCCGGCGCTGATCGACCGGCCGATGGTCGACCTCCTCGCGCCGGTATTCGAGAAATCCTGTGGGCTTAGCCATGGGACACCGGGCTCAATAGACCTCTTCCGTATGCGGGACGAATTCCGCATCACGATGCTCGCGCTGCTGGAGTTTTTCCAGTGCGTTGCGGTAGTCGATCGGCATGACCTTGACGAACCGCCCGACGGCGTCGTCCCAACGCTCCAGCACGCCGGCCGCCCGCTGACTGCCGGTCAGCGCGTGATGTCGCTCGATCAACTCGCGCAGCCGTCGGCGGTCGTCGTCCTGCCAGACGAACTCCACGTCCACCATGTCCAGGTTGCACAGCGTGTCGAAGAGTTGGTGTTCGTCGAGCACGTAGGCCACGCCGCCGCTCATGCCCGCGGCGAAATTCCGCCCGGTCGGGCCCAGCACGACGACGGTCCCGCCGGTCATGTACTCGCAGCCGTGATCGCCGACGCCCTCGACGACGGCTGTGGCGCCGCTGTTGCGCACCGCGAACCGCTCGCCCGCCAGGCCATTGACGTACAGCTCGCCGCTGGTGGCGCCGTAGAGCACCGTGTTGCCGATGATGACGTTTTCGTGCGGCTCGAAGGACGCCTCCGCCGGCGCCGCGATGATGATCCGCCCGCCGCAGAGCCCCTTGCCGACGTAGTCGTTGGCGTCGCCGATCAGCCGCAAGCTCACGCCGCGGCACAGAAACGCCCCGAAGCTCTGCCCCGCAGAACCGCGCAGCGTGATGTGGACCGTCCCGTCCGCCAGCCCCGCCGCCCCGTGGCGCGTGACGATCCGGTTGGACAGGATCGTCCCGACCGCGCGGTGGACGTTGCGGATCGGCAGGTCCAGTGCCACGTCCCGACCGTGGTCGATCGCCGAGCCGGCCTCGTCCAGGATGCGCCAATCGAGGTGGTCGGCGAGTCGGTCCGGTTGCGGGCGCGTCCGACGGATCGACCGCCGCCCGCCGTCCGTATCCGGCGCCGCGAACACGGCCGAGAAGTCCAGCCCGCGGGCCTTGAAGTGCTCGATCGCCGGGCGCACGCGCAATCGCTCGACGCGCCCAACCATCTCGTCGAACCGGCGGAAGCCCAACGCCGCCATCCATCGGCGGACCTCCTCGGCGACGAACAGCATGAACCGCACCACGTGCTCCGGCTTGCCCGCGAAGCGCCGCCGCAGCTCGGGGTCCTGCGTGGCGATGCCGACCGGGCACGTGCCGTGGTGGCACTTCCGCATGAGGATGCAGCCCAGCGACACCAGCGGCGCCGTGCCGAAACCGAACCGCTCCGCGCCAAGCAGCGCGCCGATGACGACGTCCCGGCCGGTCTTCATCTGACCGTCCGCCTGGACGAGGATGCGGTCGCGCAGGTCGTTGCGGACGAGCGTCTGCTGCGTCTCGGCCAGGCCAAGCTCCCATGGGCAGCCGGCGTGCTTGATGCTCGACAGCGGGCTGGCGCCGGTCCCGCCGTCGTGCCCGCTGATGAGCACCTCGTCGGCGCCGGCCTTGGCGACGCCCGCCGCGATCGTGCCGACGCCGACCTCGCTGACGAGCTTGACCGACACCTGCACGCGATCGCCCCCGGACGCCTCGGCGCCCGGATTGGCGCACTTGAGGTCGTAGATCAACTGCGCCAGGTCCTCGATCGAGTAGATGTCGTGATGCGGCGGCGGGGAAATCAGCGACACGCCCGGCGTGCTGTGCCGCAGCCGCGCGATCTCCTCAGTAACCTTCGAGCCGGGCAGTTGCCCGCCCTCGCCCGGCTTGGCGCCCTGGGCCATCTTGATCTGAACCATCCGAGCCCCGGCGAGGTACTCCATCGTCACGCCGAACCGCGCGCTGGCGACCTGCTTGATGCCGCAATTGCGACTGTCACCGGAAGCGTCGGGCACGTATCGCGCCGGGTCCTCCCCGCCCTCGCCCGTGTTGGCGTACGTGCCCAGGCGGTTCATCGCCACGGCCATCGTCTCGTGCGCCTCGGCCGAGATTGACCCGTGGCTCATCGCGCCGGTGTAGAACCGCTTGACGATGTCGGCGGCCGATTCGACCTCCTCCAACGGCACTCGCGTCGCCTCCGGCGACGTGATGCTGTCGTCCAGCCCGTCGAACGCGAACAAGCCGCGTAGCGTGCACAGCGCCCGCGACTGGTCGTTGATCGCCCGCGCGTAGCGCGCGTAGGCGGACGGGTCGTCGTCGCGCACGGCCCGCTGCAACGCCGTGACCGATTCCGGATTCCACAGGTGGTTCTCTCCGTCGCGGCGGTAGTGGTACTGCCCGCCGTACTCCAGCGCCGGCAGTCCGTCGCGGCGTTCGGCGATCGCGCTGCGATGGCGTGCCAGCGCCTCGGCGGCGATCTCGCCGAGCCCGATGCCGCGCACGCGGCTGGGCGTCTCGGGGAAGTAGGCGTCGATCACCTCGGCGTCCAGCCCGATGCACTCGAAGATCTGCGCCGAGCGGTAACTTCGCAGCGTGGAGATGCCCATCTTGCTCATCGTCTTGAGGATGCCTTTCCGCAGCGCGGCGATGACGTTGTCGACGGCCTGCTCGGGCTCGACGGTCTCCGGGATGTCGCCCGCGCGGCGCAGCGCGTCCAGCGAATCCATCAGCAGATACGGATTGACCGCGTTGGCGCCGTACCCGAGCAGCAGGCACATGTGCGCCACCTCCCGCGGCTCGCCGGAGGCAATCACCAGCCCCGCCTCGCCGCGAAGGTCGCGCCGCAGCAGCCCGTGGTGCAGCGCCGCCGTCGCCAGCAGCGACGGAATCGGCGCGCGGGTCTCGCTCCAGTTCGCGTCCGAGACCACCAGAAGCGACGCGCCATCGGCGATGGCGCCCACGGCCGCATCGAGCAGCGTCGCCAAACCGTCGCGCAGCGCCGCGGTCGGGTCGTCGCGCGTCGCGTCGAACAGCGCCTCGATCGTTGCGACGCGGAAATCGTTGCGCTGCGAACCGACCAGCCGCCGGACGTCCTCGTTGGTCAGTATCGGGTGAGAGAGCTTCAACTGGCGGCAGTGCTCGGGGCCTTCAGTCAGGATGTTGCCGCGCTTGCCCGTGTAGTGCATCAGCGACATCACCAGCCCCTCGCGATACGGGTCGATCGGCGGGTTGGTCACCTGGGCGAAGCGCTGTTTGAAGTAGTTGAACAGGCCGGTCGGCGTGTCGCTGAGCACGGCCAGCGGCGTGTCGGTGCCCATCGAGCCGATCGGTTCCTGGGCGTCGGTCGCCATGGGCGCGACGATCATCCGAAGCTCTTCGCGCGTCCAGCCGAAGGCGCGCATGCGGCGGTGGAGCGCCTCGGCGTCGACCGGTTGCGGACGTGCGGCCTCGAACAACCCGCGCAGCTCGATCCGCCCCTCCTCCAGCCAGCGGCGGTACGGCTTGCGGCGCGCGATGCGGCTCTTGATCTCGTTGTCGACGACCAGCCGCCCGGCGACCGTGTCGACCAGGAACATCCGCCCGGGCTGAAGGCGCCCCTTGCGTGCGATCCGCTCCGGCGGCATGTCGATCACGCCGACCTCGCTGGCCAGCACCACCAGACCGTCGGTCGTGGTCACGTACCGCGCGGGGCGCAGCCCGTTGCGGTCCAGCGTGCCGCCGACGAGCCGCCCGTCGGTGATGACCAGCGCCGCCGGGCCGTCCCACGGCTCCATGATCGCCGCGTGGTAGTCGTAGAAGCTCCGCTTGTCCGTGCTCATGTGGTACAGCGGCCCGAACGCCTCGGGTACCATCATCATCAGCGCGTGCGGCAGCGACCGCCCGGACCGCACGAGCAGCTCCAGGCACTGGTCGAACTGCGCCGAATCGCTCAGTCCGTCGGTCAGCACGTCGAGCAGATCGTCCCGCGCCTCGGCGGCGACGGCGTCCGGCACCCGCCCCATCTCCGGACAACCCATCCGCCGCTGGCGGGCGCGCATGCGGTTGCGGTTTCCGCTGAGCGTGTTGATCTCGCCGTTGTGGGCGATCATGCGGAACGGCTGGGCCAGCCGCCAGTTGGGAAACGTGTTCGTGCTGTAGCGCTGATGCACCACCGCCAGGGCGCTGGTCATCCGCTCGTCGCTCAAGTCCGGGTAGTAGCCGAACAACTGCGGCGCGTAGAACATGCCCTTGTAGCAGATCGTCCGCGCCGACAAGCTGGCAACGTAGAAGTCCTCGGCGCGCTGCCCGTAGCGCTGACGCACGAGACGCTCGGCACGACGGCGGATCATGTACAGGCGGTTCTCCAGGACGCGCCCGGTCAGGTCGCCGGCGTCAATGAAGCACTGCGCCACGTGCGGCTCGGCCTCGGCCGCGACGGCGCCGAGCACCGAGCGATCGCCCGGCACCTCGCGCCAGCCGAGCACGCCCAAACCATAGTGCGCGGCGGCCTCGTCCAGCGCTTCGTGACAGTGCGCCCGCAAAGAGGCATCGTCGCGCGGCGCAAAGACCATCGCCACGCCGTAGCCGCCGGAATCGCCAAGGGCGAAGCCCAGCCGGTCGGCCTCGGCAGCGAAGAACGCATGCGGGACCTGAAAGAGCACCCCCGCCCCGTCGCCGGTGGCCTCGTCCGCACCGGCCGCTCCGCGATGCTGCAGGTTCAGCAGCACCTGGTTGCCCAGTTCGAGGATGCGATGCTCGCACTGCCCGTCCACGTTGATGACCGCCCCGATGCCGCAGGCGTCGTGCTCCCAACGGGGATCGTACAGCCCGCTCGCGTTGTCTGTCGCCTGAGTCATGGTCCGCAGCCGTCCGCGCCCGGCGCGGGCGGCGTGTATGCCATTCTACGATCTCGCCGCTTGCGTCGCGGCATAAAGAACCCTAATCTCATTTATAGTACTGTACAGCCCTGCTAATATCGCACGGCGTAAAAAACCGAGGCCATACGTGCCTCGGCTTTGTCGCCGCCGCATTCCGCCGGCGTCACAGGCGCGCGGGGGCGGCCGTCGGACCGCCCCCGCCGCCCGGGATGAGAGACCCACGCCGCACCGTACGTCGGCGGCGCCGATCCCAACGCGTTTAGCTGTCGTAATACAGGTGGAACTCGTACGGGTGCGGGCGCAGCGCGAGTTCCTGGAGTTCCTCCTCCCGCTTCCAGTTCACGTAGGAACGGATCAGGTCGTCGGTGAACACACCGCCGGCCAGCAGGAACTCGTGATCGGCCTCGAGGGCGTCGACCGCCTCGGCCAGGTCACCCGGCACCTTGGGAATTGACGCCAGCTCGGATGCGCTAAGTTCGTAGATGTTCTTGTCCAGCGGCGTCGGCGGATCGAGTTTCTTCTCGATGCCGTCGATCATCGCCATCAGCATCGCCGGCCAGAGCAGGTACCCGTTGGCGGTCGGGTCCGGACAGCGGAACTCGACGCGCTTGGCCTTGGGGCTGTTGGAGTACATCGGGATGCGGCAGGCCGCCGAGCGGTTCCGCGCCGACAGCGCCAGGTTGACCGGCGCCTCAAAGCCGGGCACCAGGCGGCGGTAACTGTTGGTCGTCGGCGCCGCCAGCGCCAGCAGCGCCGGTGCGTGCGCCAACAGGCCCGCGATGCCGCTCATCGCCAGGTCGCTCATGCCCGCGTAGCCGTCGCCGGCCATCAGGTTCTCGCCGTCCGCCCAGATCGAGATGTGCGTGTGCATGCCCGAGCCGTTGTCCTCGAAGACCGGCTTGGGCATGAACGTCACGCTCTTGCCGGCGCGGCGCGCGATGTTGCGGATGATGTACTTGTACCACATGAACTGATCGGACATTTTCGTCAGCTCAGCGTACTTCATGTCGATCTCGGCCTGACCGGCCGTGGCGACCTCGTGGTGATGCGCCTCGATCTCGATGCCCATGTCCATCATGGCGTACGTCATCTCGCCGCGCAGGTCGTGGTACGTGTCCGTCGGGCTGACGGGGAAGTACCCGCCCTTGTAGCTGGGCTTGTAGCCGAGATTCGGCTCTTCGAACCGCGCCGTGTTCCACGAGCCCTCGACCGAATCGATCGAGTAGTAGCCCGTGTGCTCGTTCTGCTCGTAGCGGACCTCGTCAAAGATGAAGAACTCCGGCTCCGGACCGATGTAGCACGTATCGCCGATGCCGCACTTCTTCAAGTACTCGGCCGCGCGGCGCACCACCTGACGCGGACACTTGCCGTATCCGGCGCGCGTCTCCGGGTCCACGATGTCGGCCAGCACGCTAACCGTCGGGCGCTCAAAGAACGGGTCCATCGCGGCCGTGTCCGCGTCGCAAACCGCCATCATGTCCGACTGATGGATCTCCTGCCAGCCGCGAATCGACGAACCGTCAAACCCCAGCCCTTCATCGAAGACGCTGTCGTCAACCGTCGCAAGCGGATACGAACAGTGCTGCCACGTGCCGAGCATGTCGACGAACTTCAGGTCCATCATCTCGGCCCCGTGCGCCTTGGCGAACTCGAAAAATTCCTTGGGACTCATCGCTGGAACTCCTGTAGCTGTCGCGGTCATCTCTCATCCCGTCGCGTCGGCCGCTCTCCGCGTAGAACCGAGCCGACGCGCTCTGGAGCATCCTTGGGCACACGACGTGCCAGGAACGGCCAAAAATCTATCCTTATGCAATACACTAGGTTATGCACATTCACAACACGCCGCCCTGCACCGCCTATCCCACAATCATGTATCACACAATATCACTCGCGACAATTATGTCACCTCCGAAGGCACGCCATCGCTCGGGCGCTCGGCCCAGCGGGCGACGTTATCGAGCACGACCGGCGAGTGATCGTACGCCGTGCAGAGCAGCCGGTGGTAGGCACATTCCTCGGCCGAACGCAGCCGCTGCTGCCGGTGCCTGGCGGCGTACGCGTGCCAGCCCGAGGCGTCCAGCATATCCGCCGTCGCCGTTGTCACCACGTCCGTCGTGCCCGAGCCCTCGTCGAACTGCTGTTTGTCGCGCCAGACGATTTCATCGGGCAGAAGGTCTGCGCACGCGCGGCGCAAGACGTACTTCTCCACGCGGCGGGACCCGCAGCGTCGGAGTTTCAGCCCCGCCGGGATCGTCAGCGACAGCGCGATCAACTCGGCATCGAGAAACGGCACGCGTCCCTCCAACGAATGGGCCATCGTCAGCCGGTCCACGCGCTGGAGGTTCACGTTGTGCAGCGAGGCAACCGACCGCCGCAGTTCGTCGTGCAGCGACTGCTCGTCGGCGGCGTCCATCGCCTTGTAATACGCGTACCCGGCAAACAGCTCGTCGGCCCCCTCCCCCGTCAGGACGACCTTGACGTGCTCGGCCGCCAGCCGCGAGGTGAAGTAACACGGAATCGCGCTGCGTACAAGGTCCTGGTCGTACGATTCGAGGTGGTAGACGATCTCGGGAAGCTTCTGGCGGATCTCGGCCGGCGTCAGGACGTACTCGTGATGGATTGTATCGAGATGCTCCGCGACGCGCCGTGCGGCCTGGAGATCGTCGCTGCCTTCGATGCCGACCGAGAACGTATGCAGCGCGTCGACGTGCCGCCGCACCATCGCCGCGAGGATCGAGCTGTCCAGCCCGCCGGACAGGAACGCCCCGACGGGCACGTCACTCATCATGCGTTTGGCGACGGCGCGCTCGAGCGCGTCGCGCAAGCGGCGGCAGTGCTCACGTTCGTCCAGCGCCAGGGCGTGGCGCTGCGGCACCTCGTAGAACCGTCCCCACCCGCGACGCGTGTGAAACCACGTGCCGGGCGGAAATTCCTTCACGTCGTCGGCCTGACCGACCAGCGCCTTCAACTCCGAGGCAAACGCCAGCGCCCCGTCCCGCCGGCCGACGTAGAGGGGCTTGATGCCGATCGCGTCGCGGGCGAGGTACAGGTCCGGCCCGTCGGCGATTGCCACGGCGAACATACCGTCCAGCCGCTCGGCCGTCCGCTCGGCGAGACCGTCGTAGAGGTGCAACGCCGCCTCGGTATCGCTGCCCGTGGCGAACGCGTGCCGGTCAGACAGCTCCGACCGCAGCGAGGGGGCGTTGTAGATCTCGCCGTTGGCGATGATCGCCCGCCCCGTACTGCCGCAGACGATCGGCTGATCGCCCCCGGCCGGGTCCATGATCGACAGCCGCCGATGGCCCAGCAGACCACCTGCGCGATCGCGATCCGGCGTCGCCGAGCCGGGATACGTCCCTTCGGCGTCCGGGCCGCGATGGATCATCCGCCGCATCCCCTCGGCCACGAAGCCCTCGTCGTCCGCCGCATTCCATAACCCAACAATGCCGCACATACGTTTCCTCAGTTCTCAGTGCTGAGCCCTCAGTCCTGCCGCTTACCACCCGTACGCGATCGTCACGCCGCCCCAGAACTCGTCGCCGACGGGCCCGGCGTCGTGCAGGGCGTCGCTGAACCGCACAAAGCCGTTCAGCGTCAGCGACCCGTACCGCTCGGGCAGGCCCAGCGCCGCACCGAGGTCGTAGCCGGCGTCCAGCCCGTACTGGAGATTTGCCAAGCGCGTGCCCGTCCCGCCGCTACCGCCGACGCCGGAACGGTCGTAGTAGCGATGGTCGATCCCCAACACCAGCGACGGCGTCAGCGTCAGCGGCTCAAAGCCGGGTATGCCGTCGATGCCCAGATCGGCCGCGGTGAATTCATGGCTGACGCCAAGCTCGATCCACGTGGCTCGCACGTCGTCGACGTCCAGGTAGCAAGCGACGTACGGGTTGAGCAGATCTTGGCCGAAGACGGCCTCGTCATCCAGTGCCAGCGACACGTAGACCTCGTGCGTCCACTGGGCGTCGTCGCCGCCGACTTGCGGAAACTGGTAGGCGATCCAGCCGATCTCGCTGGTGACCGGCAGGCCCGGCACGTCGCGGCTCCAGGACAGCGTGTAGTCCACCTCCTGAAGGTGCCCGGACCCGCCGGCGAAGGCCGTGTCGTCCTGCCCGGCATACCACGCGAACCAGACCGACCCGGTGACAGTGCCCAGATCGGTTCCCACCAGCGGCTCGGTGTCCACCGCGAAGCTGACACCCATCTGGTGGTTGAGTTTCTCGCGTCCCTCGCCGGCGTATTCGCTGAGGTTGATGCCGCGCCAGACGTAATCGCTGGCCAGCGTGTAGTCGACGCCGAAGCTCAACCACTTGGCCCCAGCGGGCTCGGGCGGCTGGTCTTGTCGCGCGTCGTCGGCACCTGCGAGCGCCATGCCCGCAAACGAGGCCATCACAATTGCCGCTGCCGTTGCCTCTGCCCAGACCGTTTTCATCGTTCACGTCCTTTCGCTTTGACCCCACCGAACGCTGCCGGTGGGCGTTTTCCTTAGTCCTCAGGCCTTAGTCCTCGGCCCTCAGTCCTCAACCTTGCCGTTACCCGATCGCGTCATTGCCTTCCTCACCCGTCCGGATGCGGATGCATCGCGGCAGGTCGAGGACGAAGATCTTGCCGTCGCCGATGTTGCCCGTCCGCGCGCCGGCGACGATGGCGTCGATGCACGGGGCGACGAAGTCCTCGTTGACGCCGATCTCGATCCGCAGCTTCTTGAGCAGGTTGACCTCGATATCCACGCCGCGGTACGTCTCGTGGTAGCCCATCTGCTGCCCGCAGCCGAGGGCGTTGGTCACGGACATCTTGTAGACCGCCGCGGCATACAACGCCTGCTTGACGTCGTTGAGCTTCTCCGGTTGGATGTAGGCGATAATCAGTTTCATGTCGCTATCCTCTGTGCTTGCAGACGGTTACTCGGTTACGAACACCTGGAACCCGGCGTACGCGTCCATTCCGTGCTCGCCGATGTCCAGCCCGCGAAGCTCCTCCGCCCGCCCGACCCGCAGGCCGATCGTCAGACGAATCGCCAGGAACATGGCGCCCATCGTCACCAGGACGAACGCCACCACGCTCGCCACGCCCAGCAGTTGCACGCCGAGCTGTCCCGCGCCGCCGCCGGTCAGCAGGCCGCCCGAGGGCAAACCCGTCTCGGTCGCGCCGACCGCCTGCTGGCCGAACAGCCCCACCGCCAGCGTACCCCAGACGCCGTTGAGCCCGTGAACCGGCACGGCCCCGACCGGGTCGTCCACGCGAATGCGATCCAACAGCAGCGCGCCGAACACCACCAGCACCCCGCCGATCAGGCCGATGACGATCGCCGACCACGGAGCGACGAAGGCGCACGGCGCCGTGATCGCGACCAGACCGGCCAGGCAGCCGTTCATCGTCATGCTGAGGTCCGGCTTGCCGGCGACGATCCAGATAGTCACCATCGCCGACAGCGCCCCGGCCGCGGCGGCGAGGTTCGTGTTCATCGCCACCAGCGCCGCCAGCGACCCGCCGTCGCCGGCTACGCCCAGCGTGCTGCCCGGGTTGAACCCGAACCACCCGAACCACAGGATGAACACGCCCAGCGACGCCAGCGGGATGTTGTGGCCGGGGATCGCCCGGCTCACGATGCGCCCGTGGCCGTTCCGCACGTATTTGCCGGTCCTGGGCCCGAGCAGCACGGCCCCGACCAGCGCCGCCCAGCCGCCCGTGGCGTGGACGACCGTCGAGCCGGCGAAGTCCGCGAAGCCCATCTCCGCCAGCCAGCCGCCGCCCCAGATCCAGTGCCCGACAATCGGATACACCAGGCCGCTGATGACTACCGTGTACAGCAGGTAGGCGGGGAACTTCATCCGCCCGGCCATCGCACCGGCGACGATCGTCGCGGCCGCGCCGCAAAACGCCGCCTGAAACAGCCAGAACGCCCACAGCGGCACGCCGCTGGGGTTGGGCGCCCCTTCCAGAGCGAATCCACTCAGACCGATCAGCCCGTTGCCCTGACCGAACATGAACGCATAGCCGACCAGGAAGAACATGATGCTGGCCGAGCAGTAGTCGACGAAGTTCTTGGTCAGAATGTTGCAGGTGTTTTTGGCGCGGATGAAGCCGGCCTCGACCATGCCGAAGCCCGCCTGCATGAAGAACACCAGGAACGCCGCGACCAACACCCAGGCCGTGTCGAGCGCCGTGCCCACGCTCGTCGCCTCGTTCGCCCACGCCGGGCCCGCCAGGCCCAGCACGATCATTGCCATCAGCAGCGCCCGGAGGGGCGCCCGTCGCCGTGCCCGCATCTGCAGTTCCTTTCATGCCCTCGTCCCCGCCGCCGGCCCGACGAGGGCCGCTCCCGGCAGAAACACACAGACACGAACAAAGCATTTGGCGTGCCACAGCGTCGAATTCTCCGTAAAGCATTATCATGGCTAACTTTACTCGCATGCGTCCTGCGGAAGTCGATCCCGCGATAGGTTACACGTTTGTCGCAGGATGGGCCGCGACGTACATTTATGTCGCTTCTGCCGCGGCCCATCCGTCGGGGCTGGCTACTCGGTCACGAAGATCTGGAAGCCGCTGTAGGCCTCCATCCCGTGCTCGCCCACATCGAGGCCCCGGAGTTCCTCACTCCGGCTGACCCGCAGGCCGACCGTCGCCTTGATCGCGTAGAACAGCACCAGCCCCAGCCCGAAGGCCCACCCGAAGCCCGTCACCACGCCGACCGCCTGCGTGCCGAGCTGTCCGACGCCACCGCCGTAGAACAGGCCGGAATCGGTGTGGAACAGCCCGACGGCTAGCGTGCCCCAGGCGCCGCACACGCCGTGCACGCTGACGGCGCCGACGGGGTCGTCGACCTTCAGCACGCGGTCGATAAACAGCACGGCCAGGACGACCAGCACGCCGGCCGCCAAGCCGATGACGATCGCGCCGACGGGATGGACCCCGTCACACCCGGCCGTGATGCCCACGAGCCCGGCCAGCGCGCCGTTGAGCGTCATCGAGCCGTCGGGCTTCTTGAAGATCGCCCAAGCCGTGAACATCGCGGCGATGGCACCGGCGGCGGCCGCCAGGTTCGTCGTGACGGCGATGTAGCCGATCGATCCGCCCGCGGCCGTGGTGCTGCCCGGGTTGAACCCGAACCACCCCAGCCACAGGATGAACACGCCCAGCGCCGCCAGCGGGATATTGTGCCCCACGATCGCCTTGGGCTTGCCCTCGGGGGTGTACTTGCCCACACGCGGGCCCAGCACGATCGCACCGGCCAAGGCGAGCCAGCCGCCGACGCTGTGGACGACCGTAGACCCGGCGAAGTCTAGGAAGCCCATGCCCTCGAGCCAGCCGCCGCCGTCCAGCAGGCCTCCCCACGCCCAAGAGCCGAAGATCGGGTAGATCAGCGCCGTGATGAACACGCTGTAGAACAGGTAGCCGCTGAACTTGGTCCGCTCGGCCATGGCGCCGGAGACGATCGTGGCGGCCGTGGCGGCGAAGACCGTCTGGAAGATCAGGAATGTCCAATTCCAGCTCTCTCCGTCGCCGAAGCCGCTGCCCGCGAACAGCGTCGTGCCGAACAGGCCGTTCGTCTCCCCGAACATCAGGCCGAAGCCCACCAGGAAGAACACCAGCGAGCCGACGGAAAAGTCCATCACGTTCTTCATGAAGATGTTCACGGAGTTCTTGGCGCGCGTGAAGCCGGACTCGACCAGCGCGAAGCCCGCCTGCATGAAGAACACGAGGAACGCCGCCACGCAGGTCCAGACGATGTCGGCGTTGGTCGCGTTGGCGGAGACCTTCTCTGCGACGCTCTCCAGCGTCGTCGACTCTTCCTCGGCCGCCTGGGTCGCCCCCGTCAGCACGAAGACTCCGAGCATGAATCCCACCAGCGCCAGTAGCCATTTTCTTCGTCTCATTGTTGCTTCCCTTCCGTACCCGGCCGAGCCTTGCAGGAGTTCACGTGCCCCGTGCAGCACGGCAAACCGTCGTGACCAAATGAAATGCACACCCCATGCCAGAAAGCACGTAAGCGTCCTAAGTCGCTTTAAGGTAATGCTTTATGTCTTCTTCTGCGTCGGAGCGGGACAATGGAGAACTCACACGCTTGTCAGAACGGTATAATCACCCTACAATTGTGTCATCGCAGGGATCGACTGCATAGGGAGCACGGCAATTGACGGATTCCAAGACGGATAGGACGGACATCTCGCCGCTGGCCGGCGGGAACGGGCAGGCGCGGCACGCGCGCGAGCTGGCGGCGTTGTACGAGGTCAGCCAGACGTTGGCGACGGATCTCCGCCAGCAGGACATGCTGCGCGCCGTGCTGAACGTCTTGGACGAGCAGCTCGGGATGACACGCGGCGCGATCATGCTGCTGGCGCCCGGGCGCGAGGAGATCAACGTCGAAGTCGCCCACAACCTCTCGGACCGTGCCAGCCGCCCGGTGCGCTACGAGCCGGGCGAGGGCATCGTCGGGCGCGTGATTCAGCAGGGCGCGCCCGAGGTCGTGCCCAAGGTCAGCGAGGATCCGCGTTTTCTGGACCGCCTGCACCGGCGGCAGCGTGCCACCGGCGAGGCGACAAGCTTCATCTGCGTGCCCATCACGATCGACAACGACGTGATCGGCGCGCTCTCGGCCGACCACGTTTACAACGCGCGGATCGACTTGGACGAGGACGTCCGGACGCTGAGCATCGTGGCCAGCTTGATCGCCAAGGACGTGCGAGCCCGTCGGGAGGCGGCGCGGGAGCGTCAGGCCCTGGAGGCCGAGAACCTGCGCCTGAAGCACGCGTTGCAGGACCGCTTCCGCCCCGAGAACATCGTGGGCAGCTCCAGCGCGATGCGCGAAGTGTACCAGGCGATCTACCAGGTCGCCGGCAGCGACACGACGGTGCTGCTGCGAGGCGAGAGCGGCACGGGCAAGGGGCTGGTCGCCCAGGCGATCCACTACGCCAGCCCGCGCGCCGACGGGCCGTTCGTGCAGGTCAACTGTGCCGCGCTGAGCGAGTCGTTGCTGGAGAGCGAGCTGTTCGGCCACACCAAGGGCGCCTTTACCGGCGCGACGCAGACGCGCACCGGGCGGCTGGAACAGGCCGACGGCGGCACGCTGCTGCTGGACGAGATCGGCGATTTCTCCCCCGCCACGCAGGTCAAGCTGCTGCGCGTGCTGCAGGACAAGGAGTTCGAGCCGGTCGGCTCCAACGAAACCCGCCGCGCCAACGTCCGCGTGCTGGTGGCGACCAACGTGAACCTCGAGCAGGCCGTCGAACGCGGCGCGTTCCGCGAGGACCTTTACTACCGCGTGAACGTTTTTCCGCTGATGCTGCCGCCGCTGCGGCGGCGGAAGGAGGACATCCCCCTGCTGGCGGACCACTTCGTCGAGAAGCACGCCGGGCGGATGAGCAAGGACGTCCGCCGGATCACCACGCCGGCGATCAACATGATGGTCTCATACCACTGGCCGGGCAACGTCCGCGAGCTGGAGAACTGCATCGAGCGGGCGGTGCTGCTGACGACCGACGGAGTGATTCACGCCCATCACCTGCCCCCCACGCTTCAGACGTCCGACGCGTCGGACACCATCGGCACCGGCACGTTCGCCGAACGGGTCGCGCTGTTTGAACGCGACGTGATCGTGGATGCGCTGAAGCGCACCGGCGGCAACGTGGCGGCCGCGGCGCGCGACCTCGGCTCGACGGCGCGGGTCATCGGCTACAAGGTCGACAAGCTCGGCATCGACGCCAAGCGCTACAAGCGCGTCAACGGGTAAGGCGAAACCGGCAACCGGTGGTCAGTCGGCAAGAGCCGGCAGGTCGCGTCGACAGCCCATCTCACGCGCCGGTAGCCGGGGCGGACCCGCCACGGGTTTGGGGCCGCGGACGGCTCCCTGCCGCCCGCGACTTACTGCCGGAAGGGATAGATGCCCAGCGAGACGACCTCTCCGTTGCAGTCGTAGTAGTGGGCCGTGAACTGCCCCTCGCCCAGCGACGTGAGGATCACGCCGCGGTAGTTGCCCGCGCGGGCGGCGGCGAATTCCTCGGCGTCCGGAGCGATCCGCTCGACGTTGTCGAGCTTGTCGAAGTGGCCGGCGAACCACGCCAACGCGTCGCGTGACGCGCGGGCGGCGTAGCGGCTTGGCACGTAGTGCAGGTCGTCCTGCTCGCGCTCGATGTCGGCGGGAAAAAGTTTGGCCTCGGCGCGTCCGCTCTCGAGAACGATCAACCCCCCCTTTGCGGAGCGGCGATCGGCACGGTCCTGCCGGGCGACGATCCACAGCGCCCGCTGAATCCGCGGGCGGGCGAGCATGTCGCCGACAAGCTTCAGCGTCCAGAGGTCGGCAATGCTCAGGCGGTCCACCTGGTCGGGGAAGTCGCGCAGGCGCGGCGCGGCCGGGCGCCCCGCATAGGCCGACGGCATGACGTGCTCCCGCGCCACCAGCATCCGCCCGACGTCGACGACCAGTTGCGACCGGCGGATGCCCTTCCGCGTCGGGTCGCGTGCCAACCGGCTGAGCAGGTGGAAATCCCGAATGTTGAAGCGATAGCCGCCGCTGCGCCGCCACTGCTTGGCCAGTCGCGCCGCATCGGGGATCTGATCGGCGTTGCGCGTGTACAGCCAGGTCGTGGCGACGAATTCATTGCCGTCGGCGGGGAGGTAGTCGAAGCGCTGGCTGAATACGTGCAAAGCAGCCATCGCGGGCGTCGCCGGCTTCCGTTCGACGATGCGCCGCCGAAGGACCGGCTCGTCCATCCGGGCCGAGAGCACCTCCAGCGCCGAGCCCCGCGCGAAGAAGCGTTCGGCGTTGATGCCGTCCAGCAGGGCCTGGTCCCATCGCTTGCCGCTGATGCGTTCCACGATACGGACGAAGCGGCGTTCGTTGGCGCCGTCGGGCGGCTCGTCCGCCCACAACTGCACCACGCGGGCCAGCACCTCCGGCTGCGGATGGTCCACCAGCCAGCGCAGGATCGCGTCCCGCAGATCGGGCGGAAGCTTCGGATTGTCCAACGCGCGGACGACATGCCCGGCCACCTCGGGCGTGCCCTTGCGCAGCAGAAGGGCCAGCACGGCGTCGTGCAGCTCGCGCGGGGTTTTCTCCTGTCCCAGCAGCATCGAAAGCTGCTCGACGACGACCTCGTCGTTCCCGGCAAGATGCACCACAACGTCCAGCGACGCCACGCGTTCGTCGGCCGCCAGGTCGTCGTTCCATACACGCCGCAGGTTATACTGCCGTACGGTATAGTCGGGCCAGGGCGCCGGACGCGCCTGCAGCGTGCGCCGATACTCGCTCAGCGTCTTGGGCGGCCCGTCAGCCGTCGCGCCCTGAGCGGCCACCGTCGCGGTCGCGGCCGCCACCGTCGCCGCCATGATGTACGTTGCCGTGCGCATGGGGTCATCCACAGGAGGTCGCGGAGGATTCTAGCGACTCAGGCCGCGCCATCCAAGTCGTTCCGGCAATGCCCGGAGACGGCCTCAAAGAAGATGGTCCACGCCGCGAAACGGTGGTCTCCCGGCGTGGACCGTATCCGTCCCGGACGGCTAACGCATCGGCGCCGTCCCGGGCGGCGCGGGCGGCACCTCCACGAGGCAGTTGACCGGCCCGTCCGCGTCGCTGCGGATGGCCATCGTCGCACCGAACACGCCCGAGGCCACATCGATCGGCGCGGTACGCAGCGCTTCGACGAAGGTTTCGTACAGCGCGCGGGCCTGGTCCGGCGCCGCCGCCGCGCTAAACGCAGGCCGCCGGCCTTTGCGCGTATCGGCCTGAAGGGTGAAATTCGGAACCGCCAGGACGCCTCCGCGAACGTCCCGGACGGATCGATTCAGCTTGCCCTGCTCATCGGGGAAGATCCGGAGGCCGACGACCTTGTCGGCGAGTTTTCGGGCATCGGCCGGCGCGTCCGTCGGGGCGACACCGACGTACACCAGCAACCCGCGCTCAATCCGCGCGACGCAGTCACCGCCGACGCGTACCTCCGCCCGGGCGACGCGCTGGAGCAGGGCCTTCATGAGCCGACCTCCTGCGTGTGCCGGGCCGCGGCTCGCGCGGCGGTCTGCCCCCCGCGGCGTCGCAACGCGACCGCGGCGATGACCTCGACCTTGTCGCCGTAGCCGAGCACCCACCGGCCGATCTCGCCCAGCCCGTCGACGGTGACGCGGAACTCGATGGACCCGTCGTCGTTCCAGTCGACCTGCTGGGGCTCGTGCCAGCAAATCTCCGCGACATTGCCGGCGACGATCGGGTCGAAGTGCAGGGGCACCTCGCAGCAGCGCCCCTCGGGAATCATGTTCCACGCCAGGCCGAAGTGCGCGTCGGCGTCCACGTCCTCCGGCGCCTCGAACGTCGCGTCGGTGACCGTCAGGTTGACCGGCGGCAGGAAGACGTGGCGGCTGATGCGGTACCCAGACGTGTCCGAAGCGTAGCAGTACGGGATGTGCGCCATCTCGAGCATGTTCAGGTCGCGCAAGACGGCGCGCCGACTGACGCCCAACGCGGCGGCCAGATCGTTCACGCTGCAGTTGCTTCGACTCTGTAAGATCGTGATTCGTCGCAGTATCCGATAGAGGCGGCTGGTGCTCATGCTCGCTCGCCTTTCTACATGCCGTCGGTGACACCAGCGTGTCACCGGCGTGATGTTTTTGCCCTCATTTTTCTCCCCGGTTCGGGACACGGCGCGATTATACCGTTGGCGCGGCTCGCACCCCAGCATCCGGGGCGACAAAGCCCTTTGCAATCGGGCCCGCCATGGCGAATAATGCGCCGCAAGCGGACGGGAACGGAAAGGACGCCTCATGGTGCTGGAGAAAATCTTCAAGGCCTACGATATTCGCGGACTCTACGGCGAGGAAATCGACGAAGATCTCGCCTGGAAGATCGGACACGCCTCGGCACAGTTCCTGCGAAGCTTGCTCAGCGGGTACCAGCGCGGACAGGCCGCGAGTAATCGTCTCGTCGTCGGGCGTGACATGCGCCCCCACAGCGAGCCGCTATGCAAGGCCATGATCGACGGGATCACCTCGGCCGGCATCGGCTGTGTGGACATCGGTCTGTGTGATACACCGATGATCTACTTCGCCATCAATCACCTCGGCACCTGCGGCGGCATCCAGGTGACCGCGTCGCACAATCCGATGGAGTACAACGGCTTCAAGATCTCCGGCGCCGGCGCCCGGCCTGTAGGGCGTGATACCGGGCTCAAGGAAGTCCAGCACATCGTCAGCACGCTTCGGCGCATGCCGGCCGGGGCGTCGCTGGGCCATGCCCAGCAGATGGACCTCTGGGACGACTACCGCAACCACGTGCTGCGATTCCTGCGCATGCCCCGCCCGCTGAAAGTCGTCGTCGACGCGTCGAACGGGATGGGCGGCAAGATGATACCGGCCATCTTCGAAGGCACGGACATCGACATGGTCCCGCTGAACTGGACGATCGGCGAGGGCTTCGCGCATTCGCCCAACCCGCTGGTCGAGGCGAACCTCGCCCAACTCAAGAAGGGCGTGGTCGAGAACGACGCCGACATGGGCATCTGCCTGGACGGCGACGCCGACCGGTGCATGTTCGTCGACGAGCAAGGCAACACGGTGCGGTGCGACCTGATGACGGCGTTGCTGGCGCGGTACTTTCTCAAGGACAACCCCGCCGGGCTGGTCGTGTACGATCTGCGGTCCAGCAAGGTCGTCGCCGAGGAAATCCGCGCCGCCGGCGGCACGCCGCGCCGCGAACGCGTCGGGCACGCATTCATGAAAAAGGCCATGACCGACGGACACGGCGTCTTCGGCGGCGAACTCAGCGGACACTTCTACTTCGCCGACAACTACAACTGCGACTCCGGTGCGATTGTCTTCGCCACGGCGGTCTCCGTCCTGGCCGGCCAGGACGAGCCGTTCAGCAAAGTCATGGCGCCGTTGAACCGCTATAGCCACAGCGGCGAGATCAACTTCGAGGTCGAAGACAAGCAGGCCAAAATGAACGAAATCGCCGAGACCTTCTCCGACGCAGAGGTCGACCACCTCGACGGCGTGACCGTTCAGTATGCCGACTGGTGGTGCAATGTGCGCCCGTCCAATACCGAGCCGCTCCTGCGCCTGTCGCTCGAAGCCGCTGACGAGACGATGATGACCGAAAAACTCGAGCAACTCAAAGCCCTGCTCGGCGAGCCGGTGGATCACTGACGCTCCACTCAGTGACCGATCACAATAACGCACCCGTCTCTCGTCGAATCGCCTCAGAAGCCGCCCGCTCAATCCCGACGCGTCGGGACGAATCGCTCGGATGCGCGCCTCACGTTGCGTGTCACTTACGCATTCCGCCCTCGGGCGCTTTGGCTCAAGATTGGACGCGCCGCATGCCGATACGCAGGGCGCCCCACCCGTGGGGCCTCGGCCCCCCGGCCGCCCCAGATGTGGGGCTATCAGCGGACGCGTGGGGGGCCGCCGAAAAACCGTAAAAAAACCTAACGTTTTCCTTGCGGTTCGGCCGATGTTCGGTTACGTTGTGGCTCGGCCGGCGTGGCGGCCGCGTCGCGCGGACCCGCGTGGGTCCGTCCGGCGCGGTAACACCCGCCCACGGATTCGCCGTGCGTGCCACAGTTAAGGAAAGGCCGCTGCACCATGACCTATCCGCCGCTGTGCATGTTCGGTCCGGGCGGGTCGTACATTCGCCCCTGGCCGAGAGACGAGGAATCGATCCGGGCGGCTGAGGACATCGCCCTCGGCGAGCGCGTCCTTGAGAGCCGCTCGGCAGGCGCTGCCGGGTTGCGGCCTGCCCCGTCGATACGGGCTTCGTCAGGGCAGGCCGCGGCGGGTGAGGCGTTGTCGGCCGCACCGGCCGCCGGTGCAGACACCCCTGCCCGGTCGCAGCGGCGCGACGTCCGAACGCACAGGGAGAGCGACCATGAAAACGCTGACGCCAAGACAGCTTCAAGTACTGCGGTTCGTTCGCGACTATCGCAACCAGCACGGCTATTCCCCGACGATGCAGGAGATCGGCGACGAACTGGCGCTGTCCAAGGTCACGGCGTTCGAACACGTCGCCGCCCTGGAAAGAAAGGGCGCTCTACGCCGCGGCGCCCGCCACAGCGCCCGCTCTTTACAGGTCTGCGATGACATCGAGTTGCCCGAGGACCGCACCGGCGGCGTGCCGCTGGTCGGGCGGATCGCAGCCGGGACGCCGCTGGAAGCCGTCGAGAATCCCGAGACGCTCTCGCTCGACCGCATGTTCCACAACGCCAGCGGGGATCTGTTCGCTCTTGAGGTCACGGGCGAGAGTATGATCGACGAGCACATCCGCGACGGCGACTTCGTCATCTGCCAGCGCCGCCAGACCGCGCGCGACGGCGAGACGGTCGTCGCGCTGCTTGAAGACGGCGAGGCCACGCTCAAGACGTTCTACAAGGAAGGCAACCGCATCCGCCTCCAGCCGGCCAATCCGGAATTCAAGCCCATCTATCCCAACCAGTGCAACGTTCAGGGCGTGGTCATCGGCGTGGTGCGCAAGGCCTGACGCGTCGCGACCGGGAAGCCAAGTCCGTACAGCTTTGCGCAATGTTTCTGCGCGCCATGAGCGGCTGCCTTGCGCGCAGCGCGCGGCTCATACGACCGCATCCGCTGATCGTTAATGGCTGTTCGCTGACCGCTGATGACGCCCGCGGCCGCGCGATCGCCGTTGGTCGGCCCACGGCTCGCTTGCGTCTTACGTCTCGGCCTTCATCGGGCGAGTCATCAGCCCGCGGATCGCCTCGCTCGGCGGCGTGCCGGCAAACAGCACGCCGTTGACCGCCTGCGTGATGGGCATCTCCACGCCCGCACGCTCGGCCAGGCCCAGCACGCTGACGGTCGTGTCCACGCCCTCGACGACGGATTCGGTCGCCGCCAGCGCGTCGGCGCGGCTTTTGCCCTGTCCGATCGCTTGACCGAACGAGCGGTTCCGCCCCGACGGCGAGATGCACGTGGTCACCAGGTCGCCCACGCCGGCCAACCCGGCAAACGTCTCCGGCTGGGCGCCCAGCGCGACGCCGAGGCGCGTGATCTCCGCCAGGCCGCGTGTCAGGAGGGCGGCCTTGGCGTTGTCGCCGGACCCGAGCCCGTCGAGGATGCCCGCGGCGATGGCGATGACATTCTTGGTCGCCCCGGCCAGCTCCACACCGGTCAGGTCGGGGTTGGTGTAGACGCGAAAATACGGGCGCATGAACAGTCGCTGGACCCACTCGGCCAGTTCGACGTCCTGGGAGGCGGCCACGACCGTCGCCGGCTGGCGCCGCACCACTTCCGGCGCGATCGACGGCCCGGACAGCGCCGCCACGGGGCGGTTTCCGTCACCGAGCACGTCGCGCAGCACCTGCGTCGGGCGCAGCTGCGTGCGCTGCTCGATGCCCTTGGCGACCGAGCAAATCGGAAGCGCCGGCGGACAATGGGGCGCCAGCCGCCGCCAGACCGGGCGGATGAACTGCGAGGGAACCGCGCAGACGGCCAAGTCCGCCCCGGCCAGCGCTTCTGCGTCCTCTCCAGTGACCGCGACGGGCTCCGGCAACCGCACCCCGGGCAGGAATCGCCCGTTCTCCCGCGTCTGCGCCAGATCGGCCGCGGCGTCGGCAAACGCCGACCACAGCCGCACGCGGCAGCCGTTCTCGGCCAGCATGATCGCGCACGCCGTGCCCATCGCCCCGTCGCCGATGATGGAGACCCGCGCCGCCATGGCGCCAAGCGTATCGCGGGCACCGAACCGTGTCCATAGCGCGCCGGCGGCGCAGGGGACAGTCAGTGAATTGGCTTCTGCCCGTGGGCGTGCCGGAGTCGCTGTGTCGCGGCCAGCAAGTGACGGTCCGACGTCAGAAACCGCACGAGATTGCCCGTCCCGATGCCCAGCGCCGCGGCCGTGTCCGACAGGCGCCCCGTGTGGGCGTCCAGCAGGTCCAACACCACGGCCGCAACGGGCCAGAAGCGGCGGTCCTTGCGACCGACCTCCAGTCGCGTCTTGCCCGCCGATGCGCCTTTGCGCGGGCGGATGAGGCATTCGAGCACGACGTCCGGCAGCGTGCCGGCGTCCGGCGCGGGGCGGCGCAGCTCGCAGGCGAGCTTCTGCCGAAGGCGCCTCAGCGCGCGGCGTCGATTCTCGTGCTGGTCGCGGCGTTCGGTGGCCTGGGCGACCAGCCCGCTGGGCCGATGCCGCAACCGCACGCCGGAAGAGACCTTGTTGCGGTGCTGCCCGCCGGGCCCGCCGGCACGATACGTCTGCATGTCGCACTCGCCGAGCAGCGTGTCGTCGTCGGCGGCTAGGGATGTGTCGCGATCAAGCATGGCGATATATCAGCGGCCGGCGCCGGGCTCGTAATCGGCGAACAGGCGCCCCCAGGGACTCTCGCCCAGCCAGCGACGGACCGTCCGCTTGCCACGGACGGGGTACCACAGCCGGTCATGGTAAATCGCCGACGCGAAGATGAACAGGTATACGATCGGCGTGTGGAACATCAGGCGCTGGAGCCAGCGCATCGGGCCGAACCAGAACAGCTTGCCGACGCGGCTGGCGGCGTTGTTGCCGGTGTGGAAGCCCCACCGCTCGGCCGCAGCGTCGCCGTCACCGACGATCTCGATCTCCTCGAAGCGTCCCACCCCGAGCCCGCGCTCGTGCGCCAAGCGGATGCAGTCGTGGTCCATCGGCTCGAAACCCATCATGGTCGCCGCGACCGCGTCGACGGCGACCGGGTCGGCTGAGGCCAGTAGCACGTCCTTCTGCACGGGCGTCATCGTCCGCGGGCCGGCGCCGTTGCCGGCCGTCGTGCCGTCGGTCACCACGAACAGCCCCGGATGAATCTCCCGTTGGATCGCCAGCAGGTCCACCAGCGTCTCATGGATGCGGGAGTGGCAGTAGTGTCGCTTGTTGTCCAGTAGCCCGCCGAAGGCGTTTTTCAGCGCGCCGGTCATGTTGGTGTAGATGTGGCACTTGACCGTCGGCAGGTGGACGACGTTCCGCCCGCGGAAGAAGTCCGGAATCCGAATCCCTTGCGGGAAGATTTCGTTGAGCACGAGCATCGCCGTCTCGGGGCGGTAGGCCTCCCATCGCATGTCTTCGCGTTTGAAGTTGTACTTGATCGGCACGCCGTAATGCTCGCAGACGGGTCGTTGCTTATTCAGCCGTTCGCCCCGCGCCGCGCTGGTCACGACCGTCTCGTTTTCCACGCAGACCAGGTCGTTCAGCCCGACGTCGCGCAGGCCGAGGATGGCCCCTTCAAGCTGCCACGGAGTCGTATTGGCGGCGGGATAGAGCAGGTGCCAAGAGAGATTGTTTTTGAGAATGGTCTGCGCACCGTCGTCGAGTGCGTCGGCGACGCCGCCAAGGCGCATCGCACGGCGGACGTCGTTGACGACGGTTTCCGGGCGCGTTCGGATGACGGCAACGGTCGCACTCACGGGCGAATGTCCAAAACGTCGCGAACGGCGGGCAACGAGCCGTAGCGGATCACAGAAGCCGCGATGACCACGTACATGGCCACGACGGCCCACATGACGCGATCCGCCAGCAGCACGGTCACCGGCTCGGCGCTGGTGCGGCGCGTCACCCGATTGTAGCGAAACAGCCCATAGACGACCAAGGGAATGGTCCAGATCAGATGGGCCGAGCCCAGCCGCACCACCGTGCGCGGGGCAAGGCAGTACAAGCTGTAGGTCAAGATCGCCAGGGCCGTCGCGACCGTCAGCATGTGCTCGATATCGTCGCGCGTGTAGCCGCGGTGAGCCGGGCGAGCCGAGGAGGCCTCCGCAACGGTGCCGGTCGCCAACTCGCTACGGCGCTTGGTCAACGCAATAAACAAGCACAGCGTGAACGTGCAGACGACCAGCCAGGGGCTGATCGGCGCGGCAATCGCCGACGCCCCGGCCATCGCTCGCAGCACGAAACCCAGCGCGATCACGATCACGTCGACGATCGCATGGGCCTTCAGCCACAGCGAGTACAGCACGCTCAGCACGACGTAGCAGCCGGACCAGAACAGCAGCCCCATCCCGCCCAGCGGCAGGTCCATAGCGACGGTTCGCACCGTCAGCGCTCCGGCCAGGCCGAGCCCTCCGAGATAGCACACGCCCCCTGCGACCAGCGCCGCGCCGACCGAAAGACGCCCCGACGCAACCGGGCGCATCCGCTTGATCGGGTGCATCGCGTCACGTCGGCGGTCGATCACGTCGTTGATGAGGTACGTGCCGCTGGACAACAGGCAGAAGGCCGCTGCGGCCGCCAGCGCCACCCCCCACGCCAACCGTTCGTCGAACCGCCCCGAGAACACCACCGCCGCCAGGACGAAGGCGTTCTTGATCCAATGACCGGGCCGCAGGGCCTCGCCGACGGCGAGCAACCCGGGTGGTCCGCCGGACGCGTTGCCTGATGAGTCAGTCATGTCAAACGGCAGCGGGGCGCCGGGTTTGCCCGTGCCTCTCGCCGGGGGGGGCGGTACCATGGGCTCCATGCCTTCGACGCCATGGACTTCCTATCGGTCGGAATCCGGCCGCGGCTCCATCAAAGGGCTCTGGGCCGTCTGCTTCGTCGCCATCGCGGTGCTGTATCTTTGTACGTCGCAGCGCGGCGCCAGTTGGCAGGACAGCGGCATGTTCCAGTGGCGCATCTGGCAGGCCGACGCCTGGGGCGAACTGGGGCTGGCATTAGCGCACCCCCTCTACATCGCCGCCGGGCAGATATTTCACCTCCTGCCCGAAGGATGGTTCTGCGCGGGGGTAAACTTCTTCAGCGGATTGGGCACGGCCGTAGCGGCCGCTACGCTCGCCGGGATCGTCGCGACGCTGACCGGCAGGCGCTGGACGGGCCTGGCCGCAGCGGGCATGCTCGCGGTGGCGCACACCGTCTGGTGGTTGTCGACCATCGCCGAGGTCTACACGTGGTCGATCGCCGGGCTGACGATTGAACTTTGGCTGCTGGTGAGTCTGATCGAGCGGCGCCGGGGGCGGCACCTGGTACTGTTGGCGATGGTCAACGGCCTGGGCCTGTGTGTGCACAACTTCGCCCTGCTGCCCTTGCCGGTGTATGTCGCCGTCGGCATCGGGCTCGTCGCCAGGCGGCACCTGCCCGGGCGGTGGTTTGCCGCCGCTGGGGGCGCCTGGCTCGTCGGCGCCTCGCCCTACCTGACAATGATCGTCCTGACGGCGACAGAGCCCGGCGGGTCGGCCGCCGCGGCGATCAGCTCGGCGCTGTTCGGGCACGGCTACGCCGACAACGTCGCCGGTGCGGGCGGTTCCTGGCGGCTGATTCGCGCCAACGCGGCGCTGGCGGCGATGAACTTCGCCTCGCTGTTACTTCCGCTGGCGATCATCGGGTGGGTCCACTTCCGCCGCCGGCTGGGGGCGCCCCTAGCAGCCGCTCTCGGGGCCATCACCGTCATCGAAATTCTCTTCGTCGTCCGCTACCCCGTCCCGGACCAGTTCACCTTCCTGCTGCCGTCGCTGGTGATGATCGCCCTGGCCGCCGGGGTCGGCCTGGCGGTTCTGGCCGACGCCTCGCGCCGCTGGCGGCGCGCCGCCATCGCCGCCGCCGTGCTGTCCATCCTGCTGCCGCCGGCGGTATACGCGGCCGCGCCGCCGCTTCTCCGCGGCGCCGGCGTTCGCGTCAGCCGCTCGAGACAGTTGCCGCGCGACGAGATGCGCTACTGGCTGATCCCGTGGAAGTACAACGAGCATTCCGCCGAGCGGTTCGCCCGCTCGGCCTTGCGCCGGGCGGCGCCGGACGGCGTGATTTTGCCCGAGTCCACCTCGGACCATCCGCTGCTGCTCGTGCAGGACCGCGACGACCTGAGCCCGGGCGTCGTTATCCAGTTTCGCGGGCATCCGCTGCCGGACTGCCGCCGGGAGCCCGGAAGCTTTCGCGCGGCCGTGGGTGACCGCCCGCTGTACGTGGTCAGTCCCGCGCCGGGATACGCGCCCACGTGGGTCGCCAAGGGCGCGCCCGGCGTGCGCCACGAGGCGGCCGAGCCGCTGTGGCGCGTCTTCTGGGTCCAACCGTCACGCCGTGACGACGGGCGCTGAGCTTGCGGCCGCCGACGAACCTGCTAGAATGCCGCGTCCTCGAATCTCTCTTTGAAAGGCCTTCCCATGGATTTCGGACAATCGGACCGCCTCGACAAGCTGCCGCCCTACCTGTTCGCCG
>JAGXKT010000028.1 GCA_018335035.1 Phycisphaerae bacterium | reverse complement strand
CGAGTCTCCGCCCTGCCGCGACGGGCCGATCCAGTGTCGCCGCCATCTCGGCGGACTGCTTCGAAGCTATCACCGCCGGGCCGCCTGAGGCGGCGTTTGAAACCTGGAACCCCTGGCGGTTGCGGCCCGCATCGGCTCTGGAGCGGCCCTGGCGACTTCCGGTCCGGCCAGGGGCGGCGCCTGAGGCAGTTGGCCGGCCGATCGCTACGCACCTGACGCACCCGGCGCCGCAGTTGCGCGCTGGCAGCGGCAGTTGCGCCGCACTTCTACGCACTTGCGCCCCCCCCGCCGACGCACTTACACTTACGCACCCACCTGCGGAGCGTCGCAGGGCTTCGCCAACCGCCAGAATTGCATAGAGAGTATTTACTCCCGTCGCCCGCTTCAGGGCCCGCGAGACATCTCGCCACGCGCGTAGACTACGCGCCTCGAATGCAACGGGATGCAATGAATGCAATGGAACTGCCGGAATCGGCTTGCTTTTTGCCGCGAATCTTACCCCCTTGTGGCCAACGGGTTACGCTGGCCGCCGCGATCTTGCGACGGGCGTGGATACAGCGATTCGAACCTACGACCGCGCGTGCTCATAACCCGGAGGTCGCAGGGGTGCGTTCGAACCTACGACCGCGCGTGCTCATAACCCGGAGGTCGCAGCCGTATCGAGCTCCACAGCTTCAACACCTGGCGGCTCGCCCAACGCGACAAGGACCTCGACGCCGCCGACTGGTAGGCTCGTCGCTTACCTGATCGTCGGCACCCGAGGCGGACGTGGCCGCGGTGTCCCGACCTCCGGGGCGCGCACCCGGAGGTCGTCATCGACCGTATACCGTATATGAAAACGGCGGCAAACCCCCGCAAACAGCTGAAAATCGGCGCGATGGCTTGACACGGCCCCCTCCTGCAAGTAGAGTGATTTCAACGGCTTGCGAAACTTGCCGAGTGGGCCGGGCCGAACTCATAACCCGGAGGTCGCAGTGTATCAGATGACCTTCACCTCGTCGAACGACCCGCAGGAAAGGCGGATCCTGCTCAAAATGGACCCCGAACAGCAAGCGCTCCATGATCGGCTCCGTTGATTGGGTGTCCCAATGTCGAAGTCAGGAGGCATCGATAGATACGAGATAACATCGTGTTAACTACTGTGGCATTTCGTCGGCCGGCGCCGTCATCGGGCGGCTGGCGCCGACGCGCTCGGGAAAATCCCGCGCGAGAAGATCACCGTGGAGTTTGCGCAGAACCTTCTGGACCTCCAACTCATCGCGCACGTCGCGGAGGAACGTGTCCGCGGCGAACAGGTCCCCCTCGGCATAAGCCAGATAGAACCGCATCAGCGACAGCTTGTACGACGATGAGCCGCCGCCCGAGGATCGCTTTCGCAACACTTGGGCTGTTTTTTCGATCACGCGCTGGGCCTCGTTCGGTTCTCCGGCCGCCAGGAAGTCGCGTACGGCGGCGGCTTTGGCATCAAGCCATCGGTCAAGGTGTCTGCTCGACGAGCCAATCGCCTGGGCGGCGCGGAGGCACAGTCGAGCGGCGCGGGCGTGGTCCGACATCGCGCGGGCGTTCCGGGCAGCGTCGAGCTGGATGTGGCTCCGCGAGCCGCGCTTGTCCCTCTCGAGCAGCGCCTCGATGGCCTCCTCGTGGCGTCCGGCCTGCTCGCAGAGGCGCGCTTTGAGCTCCAGGTACCGCGGCGAGTCGGGCACCTCGCGCAGCGCTTCGACGGGTTTGTCCATCTCGGCCAGCAACTCGCACTTCTCCGCGCGGACCTCGTCGACGTCATCCGATTCCGCGTCGCCGCTGAGAACGCTGTCACAGGCCACCAACGCCTCGGCTGTCTCCCCGAAGGTCCTGAGTACCTGAATGGCGCAGCGTTGATATCGCAGGTCGTGATCGCCCTGGACAACGCGCCGCGCCGTCTCCACAGCGTCGTCGGGGTTTGAGATCCTGTGCGTGGTCTTCAGGTACCGGCGTGCTGCGGCGAGACGCAGGACCGCCGAGGCCCTGTACGAGGGGGCCTCGTCTGCGCCCACGTTCCGGGCCATTGCCATCGCCAGCTCGCCATCCCGGTGAGAACCGGGCATATGGCGCGTAATGCGGTCGTACACGTCCCGTTGCGGATGAGCGCGCAGGTATGTCTTCGCCAGGCGCAGGGCGGTATCGAGCTTCTTCTGCCGTCGACACCAACTGATATACTCGCAGACCGTCTCGACCGACGCCGAGCCGTCGGCGATCGACGCCTCGGTCTGCGCCACCGTCCGGCGAGCGTGGGCCTCGATGGCGTCGGCCAGCGCACATAACTGGCAAGCGTAGTGCCTCTCGGCCAGGCAGTGCAGCCCGGCGACGCCGATGTACCCGCGTTCCGCGAGCCGCGTTTGCGCCACGAGCTTCTCCAGCCGCTCCAGCACGGGGGCGTGCCGTTCGGCCGGCAGGGATCGCAGCGCCATCGCGAACACGCCCGGCTGGATGACCTGCTCACTGTCGTAGCGTTTGTGGATATCTGTGTACGGCTTCGCGTCGCGGGGGGAGAGCGTCGCCACCCACGCCTTGGCCTCGTCGCGTTTGCCGAGGACGTTGTAGAGTCCCCAGGCCGCGCCCTGCAGCGCGCGCCGCTGTTGTTGCAGACGTCCATTCTTCCCCCTGGGGACGGTTGCCGCGATGGCCTTGACAACCGTCAGCCACGTCTCCGGGTCGCGCTTCCAGGCGAAGGTCTCCGGTAGTTCCAGCGGGTTGCACAGGTAGTCTGTGACGGGTTGCAGCAGTTGCCCGTAGCGGCTGAAGAGATGTATGTTGTCTTCGTCTGCCCCGACCATGCGCCCGGCCTTGGCGAACTGCGCGATGGCCTGCTCCTCGCGCCCCTGCCGAATCAGCAGGCACAGGCGTATGCCACGGGCCTCGATGGCTTCGTCCGGGATGTTGCGGCGCCCGGCGGCGCCCGCGTCGAGCAGCGTCGTCAGGTCGAGGTCCTCGACGCGATGCGGCGCGAGATCGGGCATGGTCCACAGGTACGGCTTGACGGCGTACCACTGCCGGCACTTTCGGCGCGCCGCGTCGCTGTCGAAAGACAGGTCATCCAGCGCCGCGGCAACGACGGCCGCACGCGGCTGGACCGCCGGGCGCCCTTCCCACCAGTCCTTGGTCCGAACCCGATGCATCCGCCGCCGCTGCACCTCGCGGAGTGCGTCGGTCAACTCGAAGGCCTGCGGCGGCGCGTTCCACGCCTCCGGCACGGGTGGCCGCTTGCGATGAGGGTAGCTTCTATTGCGTGCGCCGGCGGCGCAGTCCATCGGTAGCGACGCGAAGAGGGCCTCGGCAAGAAGGCGCAGGTCGCCCGGCGCCATGGCGGCGATCCATCGGTCGGCCTTGGCGCGAAGCTCAGCACTCAGCACGACGGGCGGCCGGTTGTGATGAGGCGGCGTGAAGCCCCGGGGCAGTTGCTGCCAGTACTTCTTGAACGTCACGACGAAGAACTCGCGCGGCGCTAGGTCCAGCAGCAGCTCATAGGTGTTCAGGTCCTGGGCCAGCTTCGCGTTGCCCGCCAGGATCGCGGCGGCGGCGTCCAGGTCCTCCACTTTCAGCGCCAACGCCAGTTCCAGGGCGGGAACGGTGTCGGTCAGGCCCCGATGCCGCCGGTACGTCCCCTCCGCGCTGTGACGCTGCAAGGCGCGGAGCACCGGGCGGGCCAAGCGCTTCCACGAGGCATCGACGTCCATGCGCGTCAGCAGGACACCGATCTGCGCGACGGCATACGGCGAGAGCTTATCGATCTTGTCGATCGCCAGCGCCATCGCCGAACGCCAGAGGTCGGTTCGCGGTTTCCCGTCGACCGGCAATATCGCGCGTCTGCTGGAACAATGACTCCCTCCGTGTACGTACGACAGCAGCGATTCGACGCTTCCGTACGAGATGTATCGCCCATGGCGCGACACCGGAACGGTCCAACCGGGCCGGATGATCCGACCCAGGCGCCAACTCAGCGACAGCGATTCGCCCTCCAGTCCCGCGCGGTGAAACGCCAGGACCGCTTCGGGCATAGACCGCGCCATCGCGCGATCGGAAGCGTCATCTTCATCCTCCGCGCACTCGCGCGGGCGCCATTGCGCCGCGTTGGCTTGAACCATGCGAACCGCGGCAAGCGCCTCGCCCATCAGGGGCGACGGGTTCTTGCGCCCGGCCAGTGTCTGCTCGATCACGTCGAGCTCGGTGTCGCTGTAGATCAACAGCCGATCCCACAGGGCCTCGTTGAATCCCGGCGGGCGCATGCCGTCGAGCTTCTCGTCGAGCGCGTCCAAGGCGAGCAGCATCGTTTTGACCCGGCTGGCCAGGCGCCCGGTGCGGCGGTGCACGTCGCCGCGCTGGCGAGCGATCTCCTGGTCGAGCAGGCACCGGCCCACCGGCCGGAGTCTCACCCACAGCCCGAGTGTCTTGCCCTCGGCCCGGCTCAGTCGGCGACAGGCCCACAGCGCCGCCTCGGGCGTGCGTGCGGCCAGGGCAACCAGGCGCAGCACCTCAACCCGCGCCGCCTCGGGCATCGCGCGACGTAGCAAACTGTGGTGGCTTACGCGAAGACCGCGGGCCACACCTGTCACGTGCCGCAGCAGCCGTTCGGCTTCCGAGACGTCGGTGGACAGCAACGCGGCGATGACGCTCGCGGCCCGCTTGAGATACGCCGTGGCCTCGTCAGACCCCTGCACGCGCTGCTGTCGCAGTTGCCGGGACGTTTCGATCAGTTGATCCTTCATCGCAATCCGCGCCAGCTCCACGTACCGGCCCGCAGGTCCAGCGAGATCACTCGTTCCCTTGTGCCCCATCCGCTTCATCAGCGCGTCGACCGTACGGCAAAGCTCTTCCTGCCGCGGCTTGTCCATGGCTCGAATGGCTTCGATGTGCCGGCCGAGGTAGCCGTAGACCGCTTCCGGCGCGCCGTCTTCAACCAGCACCAATACGAGGCCCGTTCCGAAGGTCCGCGGGCGGCGATCGCGGAGCCACTCCACGAGCGAGTCCGGCTCGTCGTCCGGCTTGCGCCGCCGTCGCCTCTCGTCGGGTCGGGGCGAATCCACACTGATCCAGTACGACGGCATGTATCCGCCCTGCTGCCGGCGCGACCTGCGCGGGAAGGACGACGAAAAACGGCGGGACAGGCACCTTGCCCACTCGGCCGGACCGGTGCCCTCGCCGGCCTGGAGGATCCTGGCCACGGTCAGCGCGAGCACGCTGGTCTCCTCGTGGCGCAACCAACACGCCCGGAAGCTCTCTGCGTCCTGCAGGAGCGGCGCATGTCGCAGGAACGCCACGCGGTGCACCACGCTGCCCAGGCGCCCAATCACCTCGCCGGATCGCAGCTTTCGGTTTGTGCGGAGCCCAAGCTGCGCCCGGTCCAGAAGTCCCTCGCAGCGTGTCGCCGCGGCCAGGATGGGCGGCGCCGTGTCGGGCGCGCGGGTCCACTGCTGGACCGCGCGCATCAGAAGACCCAGTTCCGTCTTGCGCCCAGCGGGCGTCCGGCGGGGGGCGCGTAGCACCTTCTCGTCAAACTGCCGGATGAACGCCGCTACCGCGACGGGCCCTTTGCGCTCGAGCAGCGCCAAGCCCCAGTGCGCCACAGCCGACCGGGGAAACCCGCCATAGGCGCCGCGAGGGACATGCCCGTGTGCGTGCTTCAGAACCAGCGGCGCCAGCGAGACGTTGCGTTCGCCGTCAACCCACGCGTCGATCACCATCATCAGGGGAGTGCGGTCAACATTCAGGCGACGGGCGCGACAGAAGCCCATGAACGTCTTGGCCGCCTTGAGATACGCCTCGTCCTCGGCGTCATAGAGCTTGTCCAACGCCTCGATGAGCATCCTGCTGTGGCGATGCTGCGACTTGTTCAGCGTGCCGACGAACGTGTCCAGGGCGTCCGTCTCGCCGGCGCGATGGCAATGCGCGACGAGGTACCGTTCGGGGCAGATGTACGGGACACTCGTATGTCCGTACGGGCGATGATAGGCCCCCACCTGGTGCCGCGCCGGCGCGCGGCCGCTGGCCTGGATCGCCCGGCGAGCCAGTGCCAACAAATCATCTCGCCGAGCGTCCAACACCCCGTACCAGCATGCCAGATGGACCGCGCGGCGGAAGGCCCATTCCTTCAACTGCGGCGTTTGGGCCGCCTCTTCGCACAATCGTCGATAGACGACTCGGCGGCGACGCAGCATGGATTTCATGGCCTCATGCCTGGCGTAGGACGGCTTGAACAACGCGGTCATAGGGACGCCGGGCTTGAATTGAATCGTGCCCTCCAGCGTCTGGAGGATTGATCGAGCCCAGGAGGCATCGAGGGCGAGTTTCTCCTCCCGGGCCCGTGCCAACACGTCGACGGCCAGTTCGGCCCAGGCGAGTTTGGCGCCAATGTTCTCGGCCTGCTCGATCTGCCAGGTGATCGACGCGCCCAGAAACGCCAGCCACCTATCGTCCAGAGCGGCTACGTGCTGCTGTTGTTGTTCTCCCGTCGTCAGAAGCGCCAGGCGATGGTGCGCCGCAAAGCAGTCCGCGTCGTCTGTCAGGACGGCACGGTATATCTCCCGCGCCGCGTCGCGCTGGTCGAGCGCCTCGCGGAGGTACCCCAACGCCAGGCGATCGTTGCGCGAGCCCTCGGCCAGTTCAGCCGCAACCCGCTCGCCAAGCTCGTGAGCGCGCATCTGCGCCATCACGCCATTAAGTTGATCGCGGGCACCTCCATAGCGCCTCGTGCGCCGATGACGGTTGCGGAAGTTGAGCCGATAGGCCCGCAGCAAGGTGCGTACGGCCACGTCATCCTTTCCCGCCCGCATCAGCTTGGCGATGTAGTCCCTTGAGGGCGTCGGCGCCGGCCGCGCCAGCGGCGCGGGGGCATGGTGCGGCACAGCCGGGGCCGACGTGGGCTTGCCCCGCGAGCCCAACGCGTCCTGCATGCCCAACGCGGCGACAACGGATTGCAGTTGTTCGCTCTCTTTCGGCGACAAGCGCAGATTGCTGAGCCGTCCGGCCGCCGCCTTCGCCGCTTGGGTGACCTGCTCGTTGCCGTCGGCCAAGCCGCAGCCGACGATCATGGCGTCGATTTGGCGGCGCGTCTGGTAGCCCTCGGAAAGGACTCGCGCTTCGCTGAGATGCTTCACCGCCTGCGGCATGTCCCCGCGAGCGGCATGCCAGCACCCGGCCAGCATCCGCGCGGCACAGCGTCGCTGCGGCGCCTCCAACAGTTCCTCAAGCGCCGCTTCGGCGGCGTTCGAATCGCCGCCGGCCCAGGTCAGCAGCATTCGGAGCACGGGATCGGCGACCGACGCGACACGCTGCTTCAGGGCGTCCGTCATCTCGAACTGCCGAATGCGCAAGGAGCCGTACAGCACGCCGCTGTCGATACCCGGCAGGAAGCGAGGTGGGAAGGTCGGCGTCCTGATAAACAGCCGGCTGCGGCGCCGAAGCATCGGATGCCACGCTGCAGGCCCGCCGGCCCGAGGCGACGCGCCCGCCGCCACTTCCGCCTCCAGAATGTCGACCCACCGCTCGGGGCGATTGAGACGCGCCAGCACGTCGCTGGCAGCGCGCAAGACCTCCTGCCGCATCGCCCCGGCGGCCGCGAAGCTGCTGCGGGCCTTCGCGTAGAGCCGCACGACCACATCAGCCAGCCGCTCGCCGTAGGCCTCCTGCATTGGCTCGGCACTCATGGCTTGTACGATCGCGTAAAACAGGTACGCCTCGGGCTCGTTGACCCCCCCCAGCCGCTCGACCGCCTCGCGCACCGTGGGGTTCCTGCCCGGATCGTCAACACGCACCACCAGCACGGAGGCAATCGCCATCTGCTCGTGGCCGCTATCACGCACCACCTGCCAGATCTCCTGGAGCGCTTCGGACTCGATGCGATTGCCTTGCCGGAACCACGCCGCCAGCACGGCAACCGCCCAATCGTCCGAGTGGTTCCGACGATAGGCCTCGATCACGTCTGGATTGCAATGACCACCCACGAAAGCCCGAAGTTTGAGTTCCGGATACGTCACGCCCCGGGACGCCAGCCGCGCCGACAAGGCCGTCACCTGCTCGTCCCCGAGAGACTGCGACAGTCGCACCAGGTGCGCCATCGCCAGCGTCTCCAGATCCTTCAACGACTGCGGCGTCGCCACCGACGAGACGGAAGTGAGCCGACCCGTCAGCGGCAAAGCACTCTGGCGCTTCAGGTACGCGTAGGCCTGCCGACCGGCATACTGCAATTCCCTGAATTCCATCACCACCGGCGGCCACAGGCCCGCGTACATCCGAGCCCGCCGGAGCACCCCCGCTTGTGACGTGAGCCGCCGCGCGGGCAACTCCTGCTCGATGCCCAAGGGCTCGACGAAGGCATCCACCGCGGCATCCATCTGGCCACTTTCCTCAAAGCACACAGCCCGCAGGTAGGCCAGGCGGTAGTTCTCCGGGGCGACGTCCAAGGCCTCGCTCAACAACTCCGCGGCCGAACGCCACCGCCCCGTGGCGATAAGCGCCTGGGCCATCGATGCAGCGACGGCCGGGTCGGCGCCCTCCCCCGCAGCCACGCGCCGCAGAAGGCGATCGCCGGTCTTCTCGTCACCGTAAAGCAGGTGCAGCCGCGCCAGTTTTCGGCGGGACTCGTCCGTCGTGTCCGCGGCCACGGCGCGCTGCATGATTACGATCGCCCGGTCGTACTGGCCTTCCTGCTCTTCAACGCGGGCGATCCGATGCAGCAGGGCAACGTCGTTGGGACGGATTTCGGTCGCCTTAAGGAGATACTCGCTGCGACGGGAGTACTCGCCAAGCTCATCGTAGATCGCCGCCAGCGCCAGCGGCGGGAAAACGCTCTCGGGATTGACCGTAAGGCGGGTCTCGAAGTGCAGGACCAGCCGCTCCGTACTGCCCCGCAGTTGTGCCAGGTGGGCCAACCGCCGGACAAGGCCCAGCCGGGCGTCGGTCCCGGTCGCGCGGGCCAGCAACGTCCAACAGGCGCCGGATGCCTCCTCATAGCGGCCTGCCCTTTCGCACGCCGCCACCAGGCGACGCAGGATGTCGTTGCTGTCAGGGAACTTCCGCGAGGCCGAGCGCAAGGCGTCCGCCGCCTTCGCGTGGTTGCCGGTGCGTGCGTAAATGCGCGCTTCCTCAACGTACGGCGCCACGGCCCCCGATGCGGCCCGCTTCCATCGCGCCACCCATCGCAAGGCCTCCTGCCCGTCGTCGACGTCAAGGGCGATGCGCGCCAGCCGCTGCAGATGAAGCCCCCGGCGCGCCGGCTGGAGCTCCATCAGCCGGCGCAGCGCGGCTCCGGCCTCGTCCCACGCGCGGCGGCTTCGCGCCAGGCGGTACTTCGTATCCCACAGCAAGACCGATCTCGGGTGGCTCTTCAGCCCTTGGTCCAGCGCCGCGTCCGCCTCGCTGCGCGCGCCCAGGCGATCCCGCACGGCCGCCAGGAGACAGAACTGCCCGACCGCGGGCGCCTCCAGCGCCGCCAGTTCCCGCTCGACAGCCTCCAGCCGCTCGGCGCGCTGCGCGGCGGCGAGGGTGTCGCTTACGGCCTGCTCCAGCGCCAGCGGGCGCTGCGCCGCGCGAACCCGCCGCCGCGCGTACGTCAGCGCCAAGGCGTGCCGTGCCAGCTTGTCCGCGTGGACCTGCAACTGGGCGAGATACGGCATATCCGCCCCGTGGGCGACCTCGTGCTTGTGGAGAAGCTCCAGCGCCGCGGCATGCTCCGCGCGCCGGCCGAGCTGGCGCGCCACGCGCAGCAGCTTCGTCCGGTCCCCGTCCGACGCGATCGCGACCAGCGCGTCGACACCTTCCTCCTCCTTGCCGATGGCGTAGAGGTGCTGGGCCCGCGCCTCGCGGACGCCGGCGCTTCGCCCGTGCTTGCGGAGGGCCGTGTCGTACACCGCCATCGCCCGCTGATTCAGCCCATACGCCGCCAGAAGCCGCGCGGCGCGGAGACAGGCGTACTGCGAGTGCCCGGACGCCTCGAGATACGCGCTCAAGGCCTCGCTGGCGTGGTCGTCATGCCCGGCGCGGTGGTGCAGATCCGCCAGGAGAACCAAAACCTCACCGTCGTCAGGCCGCTGGCGGCGCAGCACCTCGGCCACGGCAAGGGCCCGCTTGTAGCGCTCGGCACGAATGAGCATACGGACGAACTGCTCGCGAAGAGCGATATCGCCCGGCGTTAGCGCCAACAGCTCGCTGAAGGTCTTCAGCGCCTCGTCCGGCCGGCCGAACTCCTCGAGCACCGCGGCGTGACGACGAACCAGCGCCGGTCGCCGCGGCATGTCCTTGCGGAGCTTGGCATACTGCTCAATCAGCCCGGCCAGGTCGCCCTCGGCGCGGAACAGCCGCTCCAGCCGCGATAGCGTCTCCTCCTCAAGCCAGCTGTCACGTCCGGCCTCGTCCAACGCGGCGCGGTATGTCTCAACGGCCTGCGCCTTGCGGCCGGAACGGGCGTACATCCGCCCGAGTCGGAGGCGAAGCATCGCGACCTTGTAGGCCTCCCGCGTCTGCTCGATGAGCTCGCGGCAGTCGGCAATCGCCTGCGCGAACAGCCCCTCCTGCATCAGGAGGTCCATGATGTCCTCGCGCAGGCCGGCCTCGGAGTGCTTAGCGACCAGGGCATCCCACGTGCGCAGCGCCTCGGCGCGGCGGCCGGCACGAAGCTGCACCTCCCCAAGAAGCTTGCCGATGCGGACGGACAGCTCTGCCGACGGCTCCTGCGCAGCGGCGGTCTCGAGGTCTGCAATCGCCGCCTCGTAGGCCAGCATCGTGGCCTCCAGTCTGGCCTTGTGGTAGAGGATGCGCGGCGCGTCCGCCCGGTGGCGCAGCAGAGCGTCGTACTGCTTCATCGCCTTCGCGTCGGCCGCCTGCGTCTCGTACAGGAACGCCAACAGCAACCCGGCAACGGGCTCGCTGTCGGCCTCATCCCGCAGAAACGCCTCGAGCTGCTCCGCACTGGACGTCTCCAGCCACGTCTGCTGGAAGCGATCAAACACATAGCCCCGCCGAGGCCGCTCCAGGAGCACCCGGTAGTAACGACGCGCCTTGTTGCTTGGCTCGGCCGCGAAGAGCGCGCCATGGACTACGCAGACCATAAGCCCCGTCGACAGAATCGTCCGCCATGTTCTTCCCACCAAGATGGACTCCCATTTCGCTTGGGTTGCGTTGATCCGCCCCTGGTCACCGCTTGCGACAGTGCATCAGAGTCTACTCCGCGTGGGGCGGGCTCGCAACAGCTTGCGGAGGACGCTCCGCCTAGCCCACCGTAAGACCGGCGCGAGTTGACGACGGCGCGGGGCGAAGCCCGGCCGAAGAATTCCTTGTCCGACCGTCACCGGCACTCGTGTAGCTCCTTGACGGTACGTCGGGCGTGGCAATCCCCGCAATCGACGCCAGCCGTGACGTGCAGCCCGGGCGACCTGTCTGTCGATCTCGGGCACTGCGAACTGGACATCATGGCGCGTCCATGGAAAAAGGCCCATTCGCGATGAACGGGCCTTGGGGGCGTCTCGTTTTCTGCTCGTTGGGCTATCGCGGCCCGTTCCACTCGCGCGGCGCACCCCACGTCAAGCGCGTCATGAGCACGACGCGCTGAGCGACATGCCGCTGGTGATGGACCAGGTCGTACTTTATCATGACGCAGATACTACGCGGCCGACTGGGCCGCGGTAAGCGGCGCCCGATGGCGTTGCGCACGCTAGTTGACGCGATGTCCGCCGCGCGAGGCCTTTTGCCGATCGGCCGTCCGCGGTACAATTCGGACGTTACAACTTGGATTCGGGAACTCGAGACGGCGTCGGCGTGCGGCGGAGCGTGCCGAGGCCTGCGGGAATCTGAAAGGGGCTCCTCGTGCCTTACATCTCCTGGCGTTACGTCGCGCTTTCGCACGTAGCTTGTCTGTTGCTGCTTGGGGCGGGCCTGTCGGCCGACGTGCCGTCCGAAGAGTCCGGCGCCGTCGAGGCCGGACACGTGGTCCAACCTAATGACAAGGCCGCGCGCTACTGGCGGATTCTGGCGGCGCGTCCGCAGCGGGGGTATCTGTTCGACCGCTTTCGCAACGCGTGGCTGGAGACGGCCACGAGCGAGCAGTTGGAGCAGTTCCTCACGTCGCAGTCCGACGAGCTGCCCCAGGCGGCGTTGCTCTTGGCGTTCCTGTACGAGGCGGAGGCCAAGGACGTCCGCGCCCTGGCGCAGTACGACGTCGCGATGAAGCGTTGCGCGCAGCGCGATGAAAACGCCCCCGCCGCCGTCGGAGTGCCGGCGGCGGAGGTGCTCTATCACCGCTCGCGGCTGCAATCGATGACGCTGGCGTACGAACCGGCGATCGACGGGCTGGAGGCGGCACTGGAACACGATCCGCCGCAGGAGATGTCGCTGCGAATCCGGAAGCTTCTGGGCACGCTGTACCTTCGCGTCGGTCGCCGCGCCGACGGGCTCAAGACGTGGCAGGCGATGGTCGACGCGGCGGGGGCCGAACGCTCGGATCTGCAGGAGGAGCTGATCGACCTTCAGATGCAGGAGGGGCTGTTCCAACAGGCGATCGTCAGTTGTCGCGAACTCATCGACCAGACCGACGAGGCGTACAAGGCCGTCACATTGCGACTGCGGCTGGGGCAGATGTACGCGCGGTGCGGCCAGAATGACAAGGCCCTCGCGACGCATCGCGAGACGCTCAAGTCGGTGGGCACGGGCAGTTGGCTCGAGACCGAGACGCTGGCGCGGATCGAGCGTATCTTTCGCGCCGGTGACCACCTGACGGGACTGGCCGAGTGCTACGCCGGCCTGCGAGCGGCGATGCCGCAACGGACGGTGTTGGCACGCCGCCACAGCCGCGTGCTGCAGGAACTTGGGCGCACAGATGATGCGATCACGGTGTTCCGCGAGTCGCTGAAGCTGACGCCGGGCAACAAGCAGGCCCGCGAGCAGTTTATCCGCATGCTCGTCCGCGCCGAGCGCTACGAGTCCGCCGCCGCCGCGGCCGAAACACTTGCCAAGCAGCACCCCGACGATGCGGAGATTTTGCTGCTCCTGGCTGACCTCAAGCATCGGTTGGATCGCAAGGACGAGACGGTTTCGCTGATCGACCGCTATCTCGAAAGCTCTGACGGCTCGCAGTACGCCCACTTGCGGGCGGCGCGGCTGCTGACAAACTATGGGCTTAACGACCGCGCGACCGACGTCTACGCGGCGGCCGTCGAGCGTTTCGCCGACAGCATAAGCGTGCGGCAATCGCAGGCGCAGCACCTGTACGCGACCGGGCGGAAAGACGAAGCCCTCGCGACATACCGGGCCATTGCCGACACCGGCGACAAGGCGACGTTGCTGCGCGTGGCACGGGCGCTGGCGCGTCACAAGGAACACGCGGAGGCGTTGACGCTTCTCGAAGCGCACGCCGACGAGTACGACGACGACGTCGGTTACCTGCGTGGACTGTACGAGCACGCCGCGGCGCTGCGAAAGCACGCCGAAGCGCTGCGCTATGCCCGGAAGCGCGTCGAAGCCGCCGCCCGGCCACTGGAGTTGGAGATGGCCGTCAACGATGCTGTCGCCGCCGCGCGGCGCAGCGAGACGCGCGACGCGCTGTGCACCGAACTCGCGGGGATCGACGAGCGCACGGTGGGTCAGTCGTGCCTGCTCGTATCCTTGCTGGACGACCTGCACCTCCGCGCCGACGCCGACGAGACGCTGACCGGCGCCTTGGCGGCGCACGAGCGATCCGTTCTGCTGTGGAACATGAAGTACCAGTTGGCGCGGCGCCGGCTGCAATGGGAGGTGGCCGCGACCGCACTGAAGCGCATGATGGCGCTGGAGCCCCCGCGGCGCAGTCTCTACCTGCAACGGCTTGCCCAGACGGCCTTCAGCGCCGGCGACGTACCGCAAGCCGTCCGGCACGTGGACGAATGGAAGAAGGCCTCCCCTTCGGCAACGGCGCCCTACATGTTCGAGGCGCGCGTCCACTCCCGCAACGGCGACGCCGACGCCGCGGTCGCCGTGCTGCGCTCGGCGGCGCTCAAGTTTCCCGACAACAACGAGTTGCTGTACCGCCTGGCGACGGCAAACCGAAGCGCCGGCCGATACACCGAGGCGGCGCGCATCTGCTGGAAGCTCCTGGAGCGCCAGGAGGAGCTCACCGCCAAGCTCGCGCTGGTCCGTCAGCTCGCGGAGCTTGCCGAGATGCGCGAGCGGACCGACCGACTGATCTTCCACTTCGAAACACGGCTCAAGAACAACCCCAAGAGTCTGCTGCCGCCGCTGGCGCTGGCGGAGATCTACCACCACCTGAACGACTATGCCCGCCGGCGGGAGTACCTGCTCAAGGCCGCCGAAATCCGCCCCGACGACGTGTCGCTGCTGCGTCACCTGGCGAAGATCGAAGAACGCGAAGGCGACTACGAGCAGGCAATCGCCACCCTGCAACGCGCGGCGTCGAGGGACAAAACCACCCGATCGCCACAGGAGCTGGCACGGCTTTACTTTCTTTACGGTGATATCGATAAGGGCGAACGCATCTTCCTGCAGCTGTCGTCCGGACAGCAGGCCGACCCCGCCGTCGCCGAGTCGATCGCCCAGACGCTCGTCGCGACGAACCAGTGGCAACGCGCGGCCGACCTGCTGGACAAAGCCCTGGCCACCACGCCGGACAACTACCGCCTGACATACCTCAGGGCCGTCTGCCTGGAGAAGGCCGGCGATGTCGACGCCGCCCTGGAGGCGTTCCTGAGAGCGCTCGAGATCGACCGGGAGTTACCAGGGCACCGAGCGCCGGCATCCGCAAGCCCCATGGCGATGTGGGGAAGCGGCGTGCTGCCCCCTGCCGTGCTTGAGATCATGGAGGTCTCGCAAGCCCAATCCATTGCGCACATGCGCGGGCACCACGGCATGACGAGCAACGTGCCGCTTCCCCACTCACTGGGCAATCTCAAGACGCTCGCAGTGGCACATCTCGGGCAGCTATCGCAACTGCTCAGCGACGCGGAGATCGAGGCGCTGTCGTTGCGCCTGCTGCACAAAGGGGTGGCGTATCCGGAACTCAAACTGCGTTTTTCACACGGCGAACCCGACCGGACACTGGTCGGAGACCTGCGGTGCCAGCATCCGGATGATCCCGTCCTCGCAACGCTGGCGCTGGTTACGTGGGAGCCCGCGCTCGTCGAGACGGAAACCGTTCGAAGCGTCCGCGACACGCTGCGCGACCACGGGTATGACCAGTTGGCCATCCTCTCGGTACTTCTTGCGCGGCGGTCGGAGGCATCCGACGACGATCTGCTCGGCGGAGCCATCGAGCAGTTGGGCGCCCTCGAGACCCCCTCACCGATCCTGTTTGCCGGACTGGGCCAGGCGGTGAGAAATCAACAGTTGCCCGAGGCCCAGGCGGCCGCACTCAGCAAGGCGCTCCTGAAGCTGTATCCGAAGCTGCCACGCAGGCAGGCCTCCTTCATGCCGGTCCTCCGCATCGTAGTCCCGGCCGTCGCCGCCGGCGGCGATGCCAAGGACCTCGTCGAGCTTCTGGAGATGGAAGCCGGTCACAGCAGCCGAAGGCAGTCGGCCATGCCCTTCTGGTATCGCGGCAGAGCGAACCAGTCGCTCGTCAAGCCGCCGGCGTTCCCCCCGACGTCGCTGCCGGGCTTCAGCGACGCCGTACTGTCGTTCTTCAAGTCCCGTGAGATGGTCGACACGCTTAGCCAGGCGGATGCCGCCAAGCACGTCGACACCGTGACACACCCGGTCCTGAAGGTGCTGCTGGCCTGGCGTGCCGGCGACGGTAAGGTCACCGCCGCGCAGATCGACGCGCTTCTGGGCTCGTCGGAGCCCAATGCGACGAACCTGCTCCTGGCAGCGGGCTGGCATCAGTCCGCCGGCGACGCCGCCCGCGCAGTGGCGCTGCTCGACCAAACGCGGCACCTGGCAATGAACTACGCCCTCCGGCGGCAGTTGGATGGCATGATCGTCGGCAGCGGCCTGCTGGCACCAGACAACGAGGACGTCAAGAACACCTCCCGGGCGGCCGCCATGCGGCTGCGCCGATGCCGTCTCGGGCCGGACCAGGGCCGGGAGCTGCGCACTGCGATGGTGGCACTTGGCATGACCGCGGAAGCCGAGAAGATCGCCTCCGCCAACCCCCTGCGCGCAGCGGTGCGGCATAGCGCGGCATCGTCGTCGATGGTGCAGGCGGATCGCATCGCCGAGCTTGTCGCTGACGGGAAAAAGGACCAAGCCGCACGGCTGCTGGCGATGGGCTATCGCGTGACGTTCCAGGGCCTCTTTGCCGCCGGCTCACCGGCGTGGCGGCATCGCGAGGCACTGCAGACCACGTGCAAGATGATCCGTTTGCATGAACTGGACGACGAACTCGTCGCCAGGCTTGCCGCCGGATCGCCGCGGGATCGCCTGGCGCTGGGGTACCTGCACGAGCAGCTCGACCGGCCCGCCAAGGCGCGACAGACGTACCGTGCCCTGCTCGAATCGCACCCGGAACAGAAACAGGCGCATCTTCACTTGGCGATGCTGACGACCGGCGCCGAACGCGAAGAGTACCTCGATGCAGTGGACGCCTCGCCGGCCGACGCCCGACGCTGGCTGCCGCGGCTGGGCATGATGCTCGCTTGGGGCGTGGACGAGTGCGAGGCGTTCGAAACCATCCTGGACCGCGCCGCCCTGGCGGCCGAGGTGCTCAAGCGCCTCCGCGCTCATCCGCATGGCGGCAACGCCGCATGGGCCCAGGAGACAATGGCGACGCTTGAACACTCCATGCGCGGGTCCTGGGGTGCGAACAAAGCCGTGCACCTTAATGAACTCTTCTCGCCTTCCGGTGGCGAAGTGAACGCCGAACTGGACAGGAAGCGGCGCGACGTCTACCGGCGTCTGTGCATCGAGGCCGCCCAGACACCCCACCTCAAAGACTGGGCCTTCCGCCGCCTGGTCCACCTGGCCGTAACGGACGACACCCTCGACGACAGACAAAGCGAATTGCTGGCCGTGGCGCGCAAGGCCGTTGCCGCTTGTGCGCCAATCCGCTCGGGCATGACGACACACCACTACTGGTCCGGTACGGAGATTCCGTATCACACGCCCGAGCGGTTCCTTGTCGCCGACGCCTGCCGCACGGGGCGAACCGAGGCGCTGGACGCCTTCGTGGCGACGCTGAGCCCCGCCGCCAAGCGTACGAGCGGCAAACGCATTTCGATGCTTCGTCCCCTCTACGAGGCCAAGGACGAGCAGTTTATCGACGCCGGCAAGGAACTGATGCGGCGCAGCGCGCCCGGTCGAATGCCAACGAGCGAGCACACGCCACTGGATACGGTCATCGACGCCTGGACGGACACGAATCGTGACGTCTCCCTGACGCCGCTGATCATTTCCGAAGCCACCCGTGCCGTCCGGCAGGCGGCCATGACGTCGTACAACGCTGATATGCCCGGCTTCATCGCACACTGGGGTCGCGCGCTGCGCGATCGCAAAGGGGGCGAGGTCGCCGCCGTCTTTGTCCGCACGCTCGGCGACACGTTACGCTGCGAAGCACGCGAGAACGAGTTGAGTACCGCGGCGAAGACCTGTCTTGCGCAGACCATCAACGAATTGACATCCGACCCACAGACGGCGGCGCCCATCCTTGCCACGGCGACACACTATCCCGAGTTGTATGCGCGTGTGAAGTTCCAGGGATATAGCCGCAATCCCCTCGAAGGCGACACGCTTGCGACGCGCCTGGCGAATCTTGCGGACCGCCCGGCGTTCCTCGAGGGCGCCGCCGTTACGGCCGAGGCGGACGCGTTCAGCGCCGGATGCATGCACGAGACACGCGCGAGTGTGCTGGCGCTGACGGCCGCCCGAATCATCGACTCCGGTGACACGTCCGATGCGATGCCGTGGGTCAAGCAATTGCTCACACGTGCCGGGGACAACATGCCGGCATACAGAGACGTTCTCGTACGCGCGGAGGGTGTCGCCAAAGCGACGGTAAGCCGCCCGAGCGCGACCCCGCAGACGCAACCGACCGGAACCGTCGCGCCGCACACACAACCGGCCGAAGCCCTCACGGGCATCGCGTGGTTGCGCGCCCGCCGGCCGCAAACATTCGGCACGGGGTTGTTGCTGACCATCGTGACCGAGACGACGCCCGAGGCGATCTACAGCTACCTCGGCGAACGCCTCGACGCGATCGAAGCGATGGACGAATCGCAACAGAAGGACCTCTGCGTCGCCGTACACTACCTCAGCGAGCGCATCGCAGGGGGCGCGCCGTCCGGCCTGACGGGCCCCGCCGGGCGGTACGCCACGTTCGCCCGAAAGATGCTGGATACCCAGCTCCTGGAGACGGCCCGGAGACTGCAACGCGAAGACGTCGAGCCGTGGGACGACGATGACTACGCCAGGCGGGTCGCGCGCGTCGTCGGCGACCTGTTCGTGACGCATCGCGACGAGGCCGAATCGCTACTCACCCGTGCGGAGCGGAAAATCGTTTCGTTGAGGCAGCAGTACGCCCATTCGCGCTACGACGACGAGATGCCGGACGGACCGCGAGCGGAACTGCTGCGCTTGGTGATCGAGGAATCTCCCACAAGCGAGGCGGTGCCGTTTGTCCTGAAACGACTGGCCAAGACCAAGTGCCGTACGCTCGGCCTGTACATGCGACTCGAGTCGCTGGGCAAGACGCGTTTTGTCACGGAGCGGTTGCACCAGCAAGCACACGCCAGGCAGCGAGCCGACGGTTTTGTCAGCCGCGGCAAGATATTCCTGCAAACCGTCGACGCGCTGGACGAGCAATTCGACGGCATGCGCGTCCCGGGGCTGGCCGCAGCTATGCAAGAGGCCCTCGCGCGCTACGGACCGGTGGAACTGGCCTGCCTCGAGCGTCTGCTGACCGCCAGGAAGGACGCGTCCAACCTGCTGCGTGAGGCGCTGGCGACGGTGCGCATGGTGCGAAGCAACCACAACTTCTGGCGTCCGTGGGCATCCAAACGTGACTGGGCGGAAGAAATCGCGATGCCGGAGGAGGTCATGGCCTTCCATCGCGACGGGCTCAAGGACGACGCGCTGTCCACAACGTGGCGGATCGGCCGGATCCTGAAGCCGGCGTGGACGGGACCGCAAAAGCAGAAGGTCATCGAAAAGCGAACGCGCATGGCGCGCCGGTTCATGCGCTTGGAGTATGGCTACGAGGACGCCGAGTACGGGCACGACGTGCCTGTGCTGAACGGGCCCGGAACGCCGAGACGCCGCTTGTGGGCGCCGGCACTCGCACTGGCGGCGCAAAACGCCAAGACCCTCCCGCCCGCGGCGCTAATGCAACTCGTCTCCATCGCCAACCGCCTGGAGGTCGACGACGCCTGGCGCGCCGCGGCCAAGCCCATGCTGACGGCCCTGCGGCGATCGCACGCCACTCATGGCGGGCACGCCACGTATCCACGGAACGACGCGCTCGCTCAGTGGGCGGCGTTGACGCTGGCGCTGAAGCTCGGCGACCTGGAGGCAGCCAGGGCGCTGCTGAGCGAGCACGACGGCGCCCTGGCGACGCAACGCCAGACATACGCCGTGTTGCTGAAGTACGGGCCGCGCGCCCTGTTCGTCGAGACGCTCGGCCGGCACTGGCAGGACATTCCACCGGCGTCCTCCTTTGATGCATGCATGCCACTCAGCGCTGAGCTTCGCAGCAAGGCCGACGACTGGCTCTCGGCCATGGCGCCGGGCGACCTGCGGCTAATCGCCGAAGCGTTGCTGGCGTCGCTTCCCGTGGACTGCACCCCCGGGCTGCAGCACGGCGGCGAGCCGCCGGACGCCTGGGGCCGCCCGCCCGTAGCGTTCGAGGCGTCGGACGCCCTGCTGACGGTCTGCCGCCTGCGTCGGCAGCAGCTCACAACGCAGGACTGGTTCAAGGGCGAGCCGACCGGCCAGCCGCGCGGCGCGGTGGTCGTGGCGGCGTTGGCGGACCTGCCCTTCAGCGACGAAGACGCCCGCGCGACGTGCGCATCCTGGTTCGACGTGCCGCCGCATGTGTGGCACATGGCGCGCGTGGTCGCCGAGCGCGCCGAAGGCAAGCGAGGCGGCGCGGCGAGTCCATCTGCCCGGGCGCACGGCAGCTTTCAGGCGGTCGCCCACGGTCCCGAAGAAACGGGCCACGACATGCGCGGCATCCAGTTATGCCTGCTCATCGACCAGGGCAAGGAGGACGAGGCCCTCGCCGCCTACCGCAAGGCCGCCAAGCGCGCCGACAGCGAGGACGACTGGGACAGCAGGCAAGCCTGCCGCGAGCTTCTGACCCCGCTGGAGACCTACCTGTCGGACGCGTCCAAACTGCCCGTGGACTTCACGTGGCAGCGCGATCCGGACCAGATGCTCGCCCTCGGCAAGAAGCTCGTCAGCGATGTCGTCACCACCGATGACTTCATCGCGGCGAAAACGAAGTGGCGAATCCGAGGAGCGGTCTGGGCACTGCACTACGTCACGGGGCGCCAGGACGAACTGGACGCCTGGCTCGAGACGTTGCCGGAAAGCGTCGCCAAGCGGTTGCGGAAGGCCGACTGGCGCTATCAGCCGGACGTGTTCGAGTTGGCGATGCGATCGGCATCCGCCGAGCGGCGGTCGGAACTGTTGCAGCAATTCGCGCGGCTCGTTTCAGACGCCGAGGCCGTCGAAGAACCGGAATGGCTCGAGGCCGTGGGGCCCGGCTGCGTCGCCAGCCGGCCGTGGATGCGCGGACGCCCCGTGCTGCGAGAGCAACTCGAAGCCGATCTGCAGGCCACACTGGCCTCGATCGACGCGGGCGTCGCCGACGGCTCGACATCGCTCGAAACCGTCTGCCACGTCATCGCGTGGCGACGCGAGGAACGACAGCACGACAAGGCCGGCGACCTGGCGCGGCGGTATCTGCGAGCGCACCCGAGCGATGAGGTCCGCCGCAAGCTCGACAAGGCGCTGCGTTCCGGCACCAAGCGGGCCCTGCTGGCGCTGACGCTGGGCGAAGAAGTCGAGCAGGACGAGGCCATGCCGTATGTCGCCGAGGCGGTACAATTGTTCCGGGAGTGCTCGCCGGACACGATCAAGAAGTCCGGCACCGACACCGCGCTGGAGGCCGCCCGCAAAGTCCTGACCGCCCCGCCGAGCGATGAGGCGCGGCGGCACGCCATCGAACTGATCGGGCGGCTGTCCGAGCCCGAACAGGTCGTGGCAACCTGTGACAAGCACCTTGCCGCGACGGATACGCGCAGCGGCGCCGTGTTCCAAGCGGAAAAGGCCAGGGCCTGCCTCGCGCTGGGGCGGGTGGACGAGGCGGTCGCCTGCATGGAGAAGATCGCCACGCCGGCGTATCGCGCGCTACGTGTGGCGGTATGCGAGAAGGCCGGCCGATATGCGGACGCGGCGGAGGCGCTGTTGCAAGCGGCCGAGCGGGAAGACGAGGACCCCGCCGCGGGCGAACTGCTGCTCAAGGCGGCCCACAACTTTCAGCGTGATAACAATCACGCCCGCGCAATAGACGTGGCGCGTCAAGCCGCCGCCAAGTGCGGCGCCGATGGCGGGCCCCGGCCGGATGGGCTGCATGCCGACACGTGGCTCAAGGCCCGCTTCGTGGAGGCCGTCAGTCTTGCGCTGTCCGACAGGCCGACACCGGCCAAACGGCTGGAAGCCGAGATCCGCGAACAAATCAAGACCGTGGACGAACACAGGCGTCCCGCCCCGGTCCGTTACGCGGTGCTCCGGGCGTACCTGTATCGGTTGCTCGAAATTCCGGACGAAGCCGACCGAGTATTGCGAGCGTGCTTCCAAGTGGACGACCTTGCTTACGACGACAAAGGCATGCTGTCTTGGGCCTTGTGCGAGCTGCACGAAGCGGCGTTGCGCGAGGACTTCGCCGAAGCGGTCGCCCCGCCGGACGACGAGCGAGCAGGAGACGGACCATGACAGCAGCAGCACAACTGCGGCAGTTCGTACGGCGTCTGCAACGGCGGCTGAACGCTCGCCAGGCGGTCACGGCCGCGCTGATCGCGCTGGTCGTAGCGGCCTTTGGCGCGTTGGTCGTGGCGGCGGGCTTCGTCTTGTCGGGCTATCGCGTGCAACGGACATGGCTGCTGATACCCGCCACGGCCGCAGCCGTCGTCGGCATCGGCGCGTACGTGCTGCGTCGCTGCACGGCGGACGGCGCCGCCCGGCGGGCCGACGCGATGTTCGCGCTGCGCGAGGGTCTCATTTCTTCGCTGGCATTCCAGCGAACGGGCCGCCACGGCGCCTTCTACGACCTCCAGCTTCGCGACACGCTGACCCACGCCAGGGACGTGGACGTCACGGCGATACGCGTGCGCCCGCACTGGCTCGCGCCGGCGATCGCCGCGGCGCTGCTTGCGGCGACGGCGTGGCTCTGCACACTGCCGGACTCCCCGCTGGTTCGCCAGGCCCGCGCCGAGGCGGACCGCACGCGCGCCCGATCGGCCGAGGTCAAGGAGCACCTGCAAGCGTATCTTGCTGACATGCGTGGCGACATGGACGACGACGAGCTGCGCCGTCTGGCGAAGGCCAAGCTCGTCGAACAGGTCGAACAACTCAAGGTCACGGGCGATCGCAAGGCAGCCCTGCGGCAGTACGCGCGCATCGAGCGGACAATCCGAAAACTCGCCGAGCGGACTGCCCTGAAGCGCGACGAGCAGTTTGCCGACGCGTGCGCCGAGCAGTGCGCGAAAAGCAGCGATGCCGACGTCGAGACGCTCGCGCGCGACCTGTCGGACAAGCGATACAAGGACGCCGCCGACACGCTTGACGCGTTGAAGCAGGGCGCGAACGAATCGCCCGACAAAGCCAAGAAGCCCCACGACAAGCTCGACGAGGCCGTACGCCGCCTCGCCAAGGCGGCGCGACAGCGCGCGGACCTGGACAGCGCGCTGAAGCAGCGCGCCGAACAGGTCTGCAAGGCCTCCGAGCGGCTCGGAAAGGCGGTTCAGGCCGCCGAACGCGAGGCCCAGCGTACGGGCGAATGCCGCGCGTGCAAGGCAGGCATGCTGAAGGAACAGAAGGACGCCGATGAAGCGATCGGACGCCTGGCACGTCATATGGATGAGATGGACGGCAAGCGGACGTTTCTCGCGCGCATGGACGGCATGCTCAAGCAACTCGGACGGTGCCAGGGTTACATGCGGTCGGACGCGGTCGCCCTGTTGCCGCAAAAGAGCATCGGCGCCGCCAAGGACGGACGCCTTGGCGACCCCCAAAGCGATGCCGATACCGGCGAGTTGACGCGTCTGCGCGGTCAACTCGGCAGCGGTCCGTCCCGCGTCGCGGTGGAACACGCCGCCGACGGGTCGGGCGTCAGCCACCTGGCCTCGGCCGAGCGCGACGCGAGGTTCCGCGCCCAGGTCGAGTCGTTCGTCCATCGCGAGGACGTGCCCCACACACTGACGCAAGGCGTCAAACGGTACTTCGAGCTCATTCATCGAACGCCGCAGACCGGACAACCAGACGCGGCGCCGGCCCAATCCGCGGGCGGCGCGTCGTCCCCACCGCAGGAGTAACGCATGAGCGATCACGTGGCGATCCCCAACAACCGGCAGCACCCCCTGTCGGACGCCGAAGCCGAGCAAGGCGCCGAGGAGTTCCGCCAGACCTTCGAGACGCTGCGCAACGAAGTCTCACGATTCATGGTCGGGCAGGAGGCGATCATCGAGCAGGTTCTGATGGCCGTCGTCTGCGGCGGTCACGTGCTGCTGGAGGGCGTGCCCGGCTTGGGCAAGACCGCGCTGGTTCACACGATCGCTCAGGCGGTAGAATTGGACTTTCGGCGTATCCAATTCACGCCCGATCTGCTTCCGGCGGACATTCTGGGCACCAACCTGCTGATTGAGGACGACTCCGGACACAAGCGTTTTCGCTTTCAGCCCGGACCGGTATTCACGAATGTCCTCTTGGCCGACGAGATCAACCGCGCAACACCGAAGACGCAATCGGCACTGCTTGAGACGATGCAGGAGAAAACCGTCAGTGTCGCACACACGACGCACGAGTTGAGCCGTCCGTTCTTCGTCCTGGCGACGCAGAACCCGATCGAGATGGACGGGACCTATCCCCTGCCCGAGGCGCAGTTGGATCGGTTCTTCTTCAAGCTAAAGGTCGACATGCCCAAACACGACGAGTTTGCCTTGATTCTCGACCGCACGGGTGGTGTCGACCAGCCACAGATCCGCCCCGTCACCGATGGCGAGACAGTGCTGCGCATGGGACAGATGGTGCGGCAGGTGCCAATCGCCGCAGACGTGCAGGACCATTTGATCCGCCTGGTCCGCGCGACACACCCGTCAGACGCCAACGCCACGGAACGCATCCGCCGTTACGTTCGCTACGGCGCCAGTCCGCGCGCCGCCCAGGCGATGCTCGGCGCCGCCCGCGCCCGCGCGCTGCTGCACACGCGGTACCACGTCGCCGTCGAAGATGTCGACGCCGTCGCCGCGGCAACCATGCGACATCGCATCATCCTCTCGTTCGAGGGCGAGGCCGAGGGCATCACCACGGACGAACTCATCGCCGACATCATCAAGGGCGTCCGCCCGGCATGCTGACCGACCCAAAGTTCATCCAGCGGCTCGAGATGCTGTTTCTGCTGGCGCGCAAGATTCTCAGTGGTTCGCTGAAGGCGGACCGCAAAACGCGCAAAAAGGGCAGCGGCATCCTATTCGCCGACCACGCCGACTACCACTTCGGCGATGATTACCGAAACATCGACTGGAGCATCTACGGACGACTCGAAGAGCTGATGATCAAGCTCTTCGAGCGGGAGGAGGATCTGACGGTCTACCTGCTGATCGACCTGAGCCCCTCGATGCAGGCCAAGCGCGTCTACGTACGGAAGCTCGCGGCCGCGCTGGGGTACATTGCGCTGTCGAACTCGGACCGCTTGGCGATGTACGCCGTTTCGGACCGGCTGGAGACGATCCTGCCGCCGGCGCACGGACGGGCACGTATCTTCCCGATGCTGCGCGCGCTGGAAGCCGCCGCGTGCCGCGGACGCGACACGGATTTCAGCTCGTGCTTCCGAAGCTTCCAGGCCAGACGGCACCGACGAGGCGTCTGCGTCGTCATCAGCGACTTCTTCACGCCGGGCGGCTATCTCGACGCGTTGAAGTACCTTCGCTGGACGAAACAGGACGTCTACTGCCTTCAGGTGCTCGACCTGGACGAGTTGACCTGCGACTGGCGAGGCGACGTGACCCTCGAATGCGTCGAGACGGGCCGCCTGCGAAAGGTCACGATCGGCCCGGTGGAGGCCGCACGCTACGCCCGCACCGTAGCAGAGTGGAACCAGACGCTGCGAACCGAATGCGCCCGCCGGCGAATCGGCTATGCGCGTGCGACGATTGACGTGCCGTTCGAGGACGTCATTCAGCGGATTCTCCGTCGCGGAGGATTGGTGGCATGACGCTGCTGGCACCGGGCATGTTATGGTGGCTGGCGCTGCTTGTGCCGTTGGCAGCGTTGTACCTGCTGAAGGTCCGACCGCGACGTCAGCATACCACGGCGTGGTTCCTCTGGGACCTGGCGTTGGAGGAGCGCCGCTCCTCGGTACTGCTGCGCCGCCTGCGGGATGCGCTGAGTCTGCTGCTGATGGCCTTGGTCGTCGTCGCCGTAGTGCTGGCGCTGGCCCGGCCCAGCTTCTCCACCGGCGAGCAGCGCGACTTGATCCTGCTGGTGGACAACAGCGCCAGCATGTCGGCAAACACGGCATCAGGTCACAGCCGCCTGGACGAGGCCCGCCGCACGGCTGCGAAGATTCTGCGCGGGTTGGATATGACACATCGCGCCAGCGTCGCCAGCGTCGCCGACGGCGTGCGCTTTCGCGTTCATCTGTCGGACAATCGCCGCGAACTGCTCGAAGGGCTCGAAGACATCACACCGACCGATCTGCCCATGTCGACCGATGCCGTGCGCGAACTGCTCGCCAGCGGAGGCGCCGAGCCCGAGGGGGCCGAAGAGGCCGCCAAACGGCCCCGCGTGATCCTGCTGACAGACGGGTGCTTCGCCGATCATCACACGCTTGGCGATGTCGAGCTGATCCGCATCGGCGAACCGGCCGCCAACATCGGCATCGTGACCTTCGATCTATTTCCGCTGCCGGTCGCCTCGAACGGAGCCAACGACACCGCTGACACTCACCGACTGGGCCTGTACTTCCATCTGGCCAGTTCGCATGACACGCCGGTCGATGTCGACGTATTGCTCTGCCGCAACAGCCGTGACGACGTGATAAAGGTCTGCCCGGTGACGGTCGGCCCCGGTCTGGGCCAGCCGGAGCTGTTCACAGTCACCGGCGGCGGGCCCGGGCGCTACGTGCTCGCGCTCGACGTAGACGACGCGCTGCCGGAAGACAACCGCGCCTTCGCCGTTGTTCCGCGGCGCCGTCCGGTGCGGATCGCCGTGCGATCAGGAGTGGAGACGTTCTTCCTGGCACGATGCGTCGAGGCATTCGGGAGCGATCTTGCCGACATGCAACTCACTCGCAACCGGGCGGAGGTCGTCCTGTCATGCGGCCAGGACATCAGCGACGGCGAGGAGGCCCCGGCCGAGATCATCTTTCGTCCGAGCGGGACAAGCCCCTTCTGGACCTCACTGGGCGAGGCGGACGCGTCCGCCGACGTGACGCGCGTTGTGCTGAGCGAGCATCCCGCCGTGCGCTATTGCGACCTGTCCAACGTGACCTTTTCCGGCGCGCGGCGGATCGAGCCGCCGCCGGGCGCCGTGGTCATCGCCACCAACGCACGCGGCGTTCCGTTGCTGTATCGCTGTTCCGCGGGCGACCGCTCGGCGTACGTCGTGAACCTGGACCCGGTCGCGTCGGAGTTCTTCCTGTCGGCGTGGTTTCCCGTGCTGGTGCACTCGATGGTCAACGATCTGACGGGACGTCCGCTTGTCGGGCGCACCTGCCTGCCGCCGGGAACGCGCATGGCTGTCAATGCCGCCGGACGCGCCGCCGCGTGGACGCTGACCGCCCCGGACGGCAGCGTGCGAAAGGGGCAATCCACGATGACCGCCCCGCTGAGTCAGCGCGGATTCTATCGCCTGCATGCCGACGCCGGCGCCGCTGCCGGCAGCGCCGCCCGCCAACAGCGTTCGCTGGGCGTGGGCGGCTCGCCGCCGGCCGAAGTGCTCCTCAACAACGACGGTCTGGCCGACAGCGCCGGAGCCCTTCGGCGAGGCAGCACGCCCGGACAGTGGCTGCTGATTGCCGCCGTGCTGCTGGCCTGCGTCGAAGCGGGACTCTATCACCGAAGGAAGCTTGGCTAAGCGTATGGAATTCGTCACGTTACAGCCCCTGTGGTGGCTGATCGTGCTGGTCGTGCCGGCCGCGGCGTTCGCCTGGAGTCTCGTTCAGCGCCGCCCGGCGCTGCGCGCCGCGGCGTTCGCCCTGCGGTGTGCCGGTATCGTGTTGGTCATGCTGGCGATGTGCCGCCCCTTCATGCGCCGTCAGACGTCGGATGCTCACATCGTGTTCCTGCTGGACGTGTCTGAGTCCGTGGACCTGCAGGCCGCGCGGGACGCCCTTGACCGCATCCGGCGCCACACCGAGGCGTTGGACGACGGGAACTCCTGGTCACTTCTGGCCGTCGGTGCGGGGCGACGTGCCGTCGCGCCGAACGCCCTCGCCGCGGAGATGGAGCGATGGAGCAAGGGCATTGCCGATGACGCCTTCCGAAGCGCGTCCCGCTTGTGCGAGGCGCTCGGCGGCGCGCGGCTGGGGGTCCCCTCGGGCAAGGCCGCACGCGTCGTGCTCTATTCGGACGGACGCCCCACGGACGGCGCCTTGAGCGAATCGGTCGCGGCGCTGAGGGGCGAAGGAATCGACATCCGCGCCGTGCCTCTCGCTGGGCTGGCCGTACCCGAGGCATCCGTCGTGTCCGTCGATCCGTCGGCAACGACGGCCCACATGGGCCAGCGGGTGCGGCTGGACGTGACCGTCTCGAGCAATCGCGACATGCCGGCGGTGCTGCGGCTGGTGCACCGCGGCGTCGTCGAGCGTGAGATCCCCGTCGAACTCCGCGCCGACCGGGAGAACGTGTTCCGGTGCGACGCGCCCATGTCCACGGCGGGCGCGAACCTCTGGCAGGTGGAGGTCGTCGCCGAGAAGGATCATTTCCCCGTCAACAACGCGGCCGGCTGCACCATCAACGTCAAGGGGCGGGCGCGCGTGCTGGCGGTTCACCGCAAGCCCCGGCGCCTGCGGGATCTCAAGCGAGCCCTGAGCAAGCAGCACATCGAACTGGAGGTCCGCGGGGAACACGGGCTGCCCCGCTCCCTGCCGGGCCTGCTGCAGTTCGACGCGATCATCCTCGCCGATGTGCCGGCGACGACGCTGACGACACGGCAAATGCTGGCGGTCCAGTCCTACGTCACGGATTTCGGCGGCGGGCTGGTGATGCTCGGCTCAGAAAACAGCTTCGGGCTGGGGGGATACTACAAGACGCCCATCGAGGAGGTACTGCCCATCGTCTCGCGTTACGAGAAGGAAAAGCAACGCCCCTCGCTGGCGATGGTGCTTGTGATCGACAAATCGGGAAGCATGTCCGGGGTGCCGATTCAGTTGGCGCGGCAGGCGGCGCGCGCCGCGGTGGAACTGCTCAGCCCGCGGGACCAAATCGCCGTGATCGCGTTCGACGGACAGCCGCTCGTCGTCTGCGAGATGACCCCCGCCACCGACGCCGGAAGCGTTCAAGCGGCGATCGATCGCATCGGCTCCGGCGGGGGCACAAACATGTATCCCGCCATGCGACAGGGTAACGAGATGCTGCGCACGGCCAACGCCCGCATTCGCCACATGATCGTTCTGTCCGACGGGCAGTCGATGCCGGGCCCATTCCAGCAGCTCGCCGGGCAAATGGCCGACGAGTCCATGACCGTCTCGACGGTGGCGCTCGGCGCCGGAGCCGACCGCGGGCTGATGCAGGCGATCGCCCGCATCGGGCGAGGACGTTATTATGAAACGCTCGACGCCGCCACCGTCCCGCGCATCTTCACCAAGGAAACGGTCGAAGCGTCGCGCTCCGCCATCCGCGAAACGCCGTTCACTCCGGTGCGCATTGGTTCGGCCGACCTGCTGGAAGGCATTGACTTCGGCGTCGCCCCCTACCTGCTCGGATACGTCATGACCCGCGCCAAGCCCACGGCGCGTATGCAACTGATTACGGAAAATGGTGATCCGCTTCTGGCTCTGGGACGTTACGGGCTGGGCAACGCGGCCGCATTCACCTCCGACGCCTCCGACCGGTGGGCGGGCGAATGGCTCCATTGGCGGGGTTTCGGCAAGCTGTGGGCTCAGATCCTCCGCGCCGTCGTGCGCAAGGCGGACGAGTCCGGCATCTGCGTCCGCTGCGCGCGCGAGGGCCGGCAGCTTCGCTACATCATCCGGCGACGTGACGAGGCCGGCCGGCCCGTCAACACTGCCGACTGGTCCGCCATGCGCCTGGACGACGACGGACACGTCACCACGCTCCCCGTCCGTCAGATCGGATGGGGACTCTACGAGATGCGAACGAACCGTCCGACTGGCGGCGGATTCACGCTGCGCCTGCGCGACGCGGCCGCTGACAAACTCAAGGTGCTCCACTACCGCCGCGGCTATCCGGCGGAGTATCGCCTCGCCGCACGGCCGGACGCCACGTTCGCGAAATTGCCTCGCCTGCAAGGAGACGACGTGCTTGCCGAACTGAGCCCCGCGGACACGCGGCGTTCCCTGCGAACGCCGCTTCTGCTGGCGGGCATCGCATGTTGGCTGGCGGGCATCTTCCTGCGCAGGGTCTGATCGGGCATTGTACGAAAGGACGCGAACAGCATGCTCCTGCGCCGCTTTGTGCCGGCGCGCGCCGTCCTGGGCAGATAAGTTCTTCCGTGTCGATCACCGCGATCGTCGCACCCGCGTGGTCCGGCCCACGAGCCGTCACGAAGCCGGGTAACGATTGCGCCGGCGCTAGTCAGGTCGAAAGTCCGCATTCGCCGGGTTCCGGCCTGACTCGTGCGCACGAGGAGCACGTTCGCGCCGGCGAAGCACCGCCCGGACTGGCCCCGCCGGCGGCGATCAATTCCGCAGTGACATCGCCGGCGGCGCTGGTAAGATGACGCGCGCGCCGCGACGCAGCGTCTTACCGGGATGCTGCCATGACCCAGCGTGCCGACCGAAACGATTGTCCGTACCGCAACCCCGCGCTTTCGCCCGATGCCCGAGCAGCCGACCTGCTCGAGCGCATGACGCTGGCCGAGAAGATCGCGCAGCTTCAGTGCATGCCGCGCTCGGAGGACCTGCCGCAGCGGATCGACGCCAACGGCATCGGCTCGCTGGCCAGCCACTGGGAGTCCATCGCGGCCTGCGATTTTTTCACTGTCGAGGCCTGGACGCCCAAGGGCCTGACACGCTTCCTCGTGCTGTTCGTGATCGACCTGGCCAGCCGCAAGGTCGAGATCGCCGGCATCCACCCCGCCCCGGCCGAGCCGCAGATGACCCAGTGGGCCCGCCAACTTACCGACGCCGAGGAGGGCTTCTTGAAGGACAAGCGCGTCCTGATTCACGACCGCGACCCCCTCTTCACGAAGAAGTTCCGCCGGACGCTCAGCGCCGCCGGCGTCCGCTGCCTGCGAATGCCCAAGCAGTCGCCGAACCTCAACGCCTACGCTGAATCCTGGGTGCGCAGCATCAAGCGAGAGTGCTTGAGCAAGATGGTCCTGTTCGGCCGGCGTCACGTGCGGCACGTCGTCGACGAGTACG
>JAGXKT010000008.1 GCA_018335035.1 Phycisphaerae bacterium | reverse complement strand
GCACGCCCCGGCGCAGACGGCGTTGGCCGACGCCAAGCGCCAGGCCGCGGCGTCGCGCGTGCGCCAGGCCCGCAGCGAGGCGGACGCCGGCCGGCTGGACGCCGCCGCGGCGCACGCCCGGCGCGCCGCCGAGCTGGACCCGGACAACGCCGCCGCCGCCCAGGCCGTCGCCTCCGCGGAAGGCCGCATCCGCCCGGCGCTGCAACCGGCCGAGGCGCTGCGCCGCCAGGCCCGGACGCACGAGGCGGCGAAGCGCTGGCAACGGGCCGCTGGGGCGCTCCAGGCGGCGATACAAGCCAATCCGAACCACCTGCCCTGTCGCGTCGCGCTGCATCGTTGCCGGCAGACGCTGGCCCACGCGCGCCAACTGGCCGAAACGGGCGCCGAGCATCTGCGTCAGCGCCGGCTCGATGCCGCCATCGCCGCGCTGCAGCAGGCGGCGGACGTCTGGCCGGGCCACCCCACGGCCGGCGAGAAGCTCGAACAGGCCCGCGCCCAGCGCCGCCGGTCGGACGCGCTGTACGAGGAGGCCCTGACCCTGGCGGAGGACTCCCGCTGGGACGAGGCGCTTGCGCGGGCCCGCGAGGCGCTGGCGATCTTCCCGACGCATCCGCAGGCGCGTTCGTTCGTGGCCGGTGCCAAGCAGCGTGCGGCCGAGGAGTACGTGCGGCGTGGCGAGGCGCGTCTGGAAAAGGGGGATCTGCTGGCTGCGGAAGAGCACTTCCACAACGCCTTGCAGTACGTGGACCTTCGCGAGGCGCACGCGGGGCTTGCCGCCGCGGCGATGCGACGCGGCGACGAGGCCGAGGGCATGGAGCTGTTCGGCAATGCGCTGCTGTGGTACATGGACGCGGTCGATCACGTCCGCGACAGGGCGGCGTTGCGGAAGGTCGCGCAGATGCGATCGCGTCTGGCGGCGCGCGTGGCGTTCGCGGTGAACGTTCGGACGCGGGCGCCCGCCCGCGACGTGCCCTGCGACCCGCGGCTCTACGACAACGCCGTCGCGACGGCTCTGGCGCGTAACGCCCCGGCGTACGTCCGCGGACGCGCTGCAGCGCCGCTGCGCTACCGAGCCGACCTGGTCATCGACGCATTCGACACGCGCAAACAGCGCATCGGCTCACAGAGGCGAATCCACGAATACGAAGACGTCCGCAACGTACCGAACCCGGAGATCCCGCGCCTGCGCCGCCGCCTGCGCGACGCGCGGCGCGAACTGCGCCGCCTGCGTGACGCCGGCGCCGACGCCGACGACATTCGCGACCAGAAGCGCCGGATCGACCGGATCGAGCGCGACCTGGCGCGCGAACCGCGCACCGTCCGGCGGCGTGTCACGGTGGAATGGCCCTACACGGTCCACACCTATCGCAAGCGGTGCGAGGTCCGCGTCGAGCTGCGCCTGGAGGACACGGCCGGCCCGCGCCTCGTCGCGCGCCGGACGCTCCGGCGCGAGGTTGACTACAAAGACGACGTGATCGATAACGCGAATCCGCGCGTCGGACTGTCCGTCGATCCGCTGGAGTTGCCCAGTGATCGGACGGCCTGTCAGGCCCTGCTGAGCGACCTCGCGGCGGACACGGCCATGGCGATCGTGCGCGAGGCCGTCCAACGGCAGGTCGCCGAGGTCCGCGCCGAGGCCGAGGCCCGCGCCGCCCGCAAGAACGCCACCGGCTACATCGAGGCGTACTGCGACGCGGCCGTCCTGCTCGAACCGATCGACGCCGACGGCGCCGAGGCCATTATCGACCAACTGCTCGCCCAGGGCGACAAGCGTCGCAAGGTCTACGCCTCCTGGTCCGAGACGCCCGACGCCGAGGCGGTGGCGCCGCACGACGCGCCCGACACCGACACGCCCGCCGACGCCCGCGTGCGAACGATGACCGTGGACATCGCGGTCCAGAGTCCGCCGCAGTGGTCACGCGACGATACCCGGCGGCGGTACACGCTCGTCCGCCGCAACCCGGACGCGTGGCGAACGACGCTGACCATCACCGGCACCCCCGAGCGCCTGGCGACGCTGCGGCGCGAGCAGATCCACGCGTTTGTCCTGCTGCGTGAGGCGGACCGCGACGCCGCCGGCACCTGGCGCAGCCGACAAGCCGTCGTCATTTTGCCCGACGGGCTGAAGCTTCGCGGCGAGCCACCGACGATGACGTTCCAGCTCCATCTGCGAGACAAGGACTGGCTGTAACGCCGACCGGCCGGCTCACACGCGCGACGGCTTGGGTGCGACGACGCGGCCGTACAGCCCCTCGCCGCGCGGCTCGACGATCTCGAACGCCGCGACACTGCCCGGGGCCACCTCGCCGTCAAACGCCACCGGCTGATACCGATCCGTCATCGCCCGCACGACCCCGGCGCGGTTCGGCCCTTCGACGAGGCCGTCCAGCGTCCGCCCGACCAGCCGCCTGCGATACGCCGAAGCCAGCTCGCGCCCCAGCGTCGTAATGCGCTCCATCCGCCGGTTGATCTCATCCGGCGATGGCGCCTCGCGGCGGCGCGCCCACGCGGCCGTGGGCTGGATCGCGCTGAACGGAAACGCGTGAATCCGGGCGAAGCCCGCCTCCCGCGCCATCGCGAGCGTCGCGGCGAAATCCTCGTCCGACGCACCGGGGAAGCCCACGATGACGTCGGTGGTGATCGCGGGCGTGTCCAGCGCGTCGCAGACGGCGCGGACCGCTCGTCGGTAGTCGTCCGGCGTGTACTGGCGATTCATCGCCCGCAGCACGTCGGCCGAGCCCGATTGCAGCGGCAGGTGCAGGTGCGGCGCCGCGGTCGGGCAACCGACCAGTGCGTCGAGCAGCTCGTCGGTGACGTCGCCGGGCGCGATGCTGCTGAGTCGCAGGCGCCACAGCCCCTCGATCCGCGCGATGCGCCGCACCAGCGACACCAGCGGCGGGGTGCCCGCTTCCCAGCGGCGTCGCACGGTCGTCTCGCGCCCGTACGCCCCGAGGAACACGCCACACAGGACGATTTCCTTATGCCCGGCGCGAACGAGGCGGCGGCACTCCTGGTCGACCTTCTCCGGCGCGCGGGAACGAACGCGGCAGCGCGTGTAGGGGACGACACAGTAGCTGCAGAAGGCATCACAGCCGTCCTGGACCTTCACGAAGGCGCGACGCCGGGCGTCGAATCCGCCGATGCCGCGCGGAGCGCACGGTACGCGATCCGGCGCGCGGCGCGCCGCGGCGCTGCGCCGGCGAAGGTCGCCCGGGCCGCCGCGCGGCGCGCGCACACCGGCGGGCGCCGGCCGGCCGGTCATATCGACCACAAGGGCCCGGACCGCCGCGGCCACGTCCTCGTGGTGCCCGGCGACGACCACCGTCCGGCGGCGCGGGCCCATTCGGCGTACCAGCCGCGCGAGTCGGTCCGGGTCGTAGTCCGCGTAGCAGCCGGTGACCAGAACCGATGCGTCGGGATGGTCTCGCAGATGGCGTCGCAGCGCCTGGCGGCTCTTGCGCATCGCGGTGGTCGTCACGCAGCAGGTGTTGACGACGACGGCGTGCGCCCGCTCGCCGGGCGCGGCGCGGCGCAGTCCCGCGGCCGACAACTCAGCGGCGACCGCGGCGCCGTCGTATTGGTTGACTTTGCAGCCCAGCGTTGTCATAGTGAAACTGAACATCACCCGGATCCGTCGCCAGAGCGGTATGCGTTTTTGCGGTGCGGACGGCCTCTTGCCCACATACGCGCAGTCACGTAGTATACCGCATCGGGCCCGGCTGTTGCGGGTCCTCTGGTCACGATTCCTGCCTATCGGCAGACGGGCGTGCAGTGCCCTCCAGGGCAAGGAGTGCTTATGCCGGCACCACGAAGTGTATGGGGCATCGATGTCGGTCAACGTGCGCTGAAGGCGTTGAAGCTGCGCAGCATCGAGGGGGAGCTTCAAGTCGAGGCGCTGGACATCATCGAGCATCCCAAGATTCTCTCTCCGGAAGACGCGGATCGGCGCCAGATCATCCAGGCCAGTCTCGAGCAGTTCCTCGCCCGCAACGAGATCAGCGACGCCGTCGTTGCCGTCGCCGTTCCCGGGCAGACCAGCTTCACGCGGTTCGTGAAGCTTCCCCCCGTCGAGGAAAAGAAGGTCCCGGACATCGTCCGCTTCGAAGCCGAGCAGCAGATTCCCTTCCCCATCAACGAGGTCACCTGGCGATGGCAGACGTTCCATGACCCCGACTCGCCGGACGTGGAGGTGGGGCTGTTCGCGATGAAGCGCGAGAACGTCGACGAGGCCATCGCCCAACTCAGCGAAGTCGGCCTGGGCGTCGACATCGTCCAGATGGCGCCGCTGGCGCTGTACAACTTCATGGTCGGCGACGATCAACTCGCCGACGACGGCGCGACGCTTCTGATCGACGTGGGCACGGACAAAACCGACCTGGTCGTCGCCGACGGCGCCCGGATCTGGACGCGAACCATCCAGATCGGCGGCAACAACTTCACCGAAGCCCTCGTCCGTGCGTTCAAACTCTCGTTCGCCAAGGCCGAGAAGCTCAAGCGCTCCGCCGCGACCAGCAAGTACGCCCGCCAGATCTTCCAGGCGATGCGCCCCGTCTTTGCCGACCTCGTCCAGGAGGTCCAGCGATCCATCGGCTACTACACGTCCCTGCACCGCGAGACGCGCTTCGCAAAGGTGCTCGGGCTGGGCAACGGCTTCCGCCTGCCCGGCCTGCAGAAATTCCTCCAGCAGAATCTCGACGTCCCCGTCTCGCGACTGGACAGTTACAACAACCTCGAACCCTCGCCCGCCGTCAACGCGCCGGCATTCACCGAAAACGTGCAGTCCCTCGGCGTGGCGTACGGGCTGGCGATTCAGGGGCTCGGGCTCAGCCACGTCTCGACGAATCTGCTGCCGGACGAACTGGCCCACCGACGCCTCTGGGCGCGCAAGCGGCCCTGGTTCGCCGCCGCGGCCGCCACGCTGCTCGTGGCGCTGCTGCTGCCGCTATGGAGCGCCTACCGCCAGCGAGCCGTCCTCGCCGACGACGACAACGCCGCCAACGTCCAGCGCGCCGCGAGCATCATCGCCCAGCAGCAAGGCCGCGCCGGGCGGCTGGACAATCTCGAACGCGGCGACGAGGCCGACCTTAGAAGGATGCGCACCATGCTGGACGTCTTCGGCAAGCGCGCCTACTGGCCGGAGGCCTACCGCGTGATCCACCAGGCCGTCAACCAGGCCTTCGACGACCAGCCGCTTCTGACGGATTACGTCCGCTATCTTTCCGTCCCTGCGGACGTCCGCCGGCGGATCGAGGCATCCCCGCAGCTTGATGCGATGATCGGCCGAAGCGACGTGCAGGTCGCCGAGGCGATCGTCGCGGCGTTGCCGCAAGCCGACCAGGCGCGTTTGCGGGCAGCGCTGCTGGCCGCCGAGCCCGATCGCCCCCGGCCGTCCGCAGCCGCCCGGGTGGTCATGCGAGCCCTGACGTTCCGCGCCCAGGCCCGTCAGAATCGGCGGATCGGCTTCATCGAGGCCGTCGACGTCAGATACTACGCGGATATCGCCGAAGCGGAGCAACAGGTCAAAGGCCTGACGGGCATGGATCGCTTGCGGGAAAGCACGGTCGATCGGGGCCGGCAAACCCAGACGCCGAGCGAAACCGAGCCCGAGGGACGCGGCTTCGCCGTGATCCTGACCATCCGCACGCCGCTGAACGCCGAACAGGCCAATGACTGCATCGGCGTGCTGCACGCCAGCGGGGAGCAGGCAAGCGAGCAAACCGGGCTGTTCACCATCACCCGCACCGAGGCCGCACCCGTGCAGCGCGAGGGCGTCAGCCGCCGCGGCGCGCGGGGCGCGGGGCCCGAGGGACCCGGAAGGCCCTACGGCTGGCCGACCGGCGGCAGACCGGAGCGCGACAGCGGCACGCAGGACGGCGCCGCGCCGCAAATCCCGGACCCGCTGTTCCCTCAGGAAGACATGGCCGACGACCAGCGACTGCAGGTCGGCTGGGTGCTGACGATCGAGTAAACGGCGCTGCGGATGCAGCGCCGCGGCGAAAGGCACAAGCATGAAGGACTTCATCCGGAACAACGCGTTCCTCGTGTCGCTGGCGGGCATGGTGGTCGTCCTCGGGACCGTGGTGTTGGTGCTCCGCGCGTCGCAAGCCAACAAGCGCGACGAGCGGATTGAGCAGATCCAGAAGAAGTACAACACGGCGCAACGGCTCAAACTGGTCAACGACGACATGCTCGCCGAGCAGCGCCGTCGAAACGACATCGTCGAGGACGAGCGCGAAGCCGTCGAGCGCAAGCTGGCCGGACAGGGCAGCGACTACCCCCCCATTGTCGTCGACGTTGACGGGCGCTCCGTCGCCGCGTTCCCCTACGACGAGCAGACCTACGAGGACCTGCGCCTCGGGTTCAAAGTCACCGACCGCTACGTCGCGCTGTGGGATCAGTGGATGGACCGCCTGGACCGGACCCGTCCGGCCAGCTCCGTCGACGCTTATTACGCCCAGCGGATCCGACACTGGAGCCGCGTCCTCCTGGGTGACATGAACCGGAAAATCGACAAGACGTTGGAGCTGCTCAATCAGGCCGCCATCACGCGAGTCAGAAACCACATCAGCACACTGAATGACGAGCTGGACCCGATCGAGGCCGATCTCCGCAACGAGGGCTATCTCACGGAGGACGGGCGGCTCAGCGTCACGGACGCCACCGCTCTGCCGGCCGCAATCCGCGCCAAGGTGCGCCAGCACGCCACCGTCGCGGCCAAAATGCAGGCCTGGAGCGACAAACTCACAAGACTTCTGGAACTGGAGACACGGCTTAAGACGGACCGCCAGGACATCGCCGATGCCCGCGACGCCCTGGTGGAACTGGACCGGCTGACCGACGCGCTGGCCGCGGCACAACCGACCGGCGACGCCGAGCGCATCGAGCAGCTTCGTCAGCAGCTCGGACAGAAACGGGAACAGTACGATCAGCTCGCCGGAACGATCGCCAAAGCCGCCGAGGACCGCGACGCCACCATCGCGCAGTTGTTCGACCTGACCGCGCCGGCCGAGCGGACCTTCACGGCGGGCAGCAGGTCGGCGCCACGCAGCGCGACGCCGCCGCGCGCCGCGCCTCCGGAAGGCAGGTTCGGCGGCTATCCCACGGGGCGTCCCAGCTACGGCACCCCGAGCGGCACGACGCAGATGACCGACGTGCAGGTCACCATCCGCATGGACAAGCCCGAACGCGACGACGCCAAGGCCCTCCTCCAGTACCGCGTGCCGTTCGAGGCGGCCGAGACGTTCGCCTGGCCGGACGCACAGCACCATCAGGCGCGTAACGGGCGTATCTATGCCGACGTGACCGCGCTGGACCGATACTTCGTCGAGGGCAACTACAACCCCACGCCGATCCAGTTGTGGCAGATGCAGGTCAACGCCTGGGTGCAGAAGGATATCCTCGCCGCTATCGAAAAGACCAACGACGAGGTGCTCGCCCCGTTGCCGGAAGACCGACGGAACGTCCTCAGCGCCGCGGTCAAGCGCCTGGTTGAAGTGCGAGTCGCACGGCAGTACTACACCGGCGAGCAGACGCAGGCCACCGGCATGCGCGACTCGATGTCTGGTCGCGGGCCAAGCTTCGGCCCGCCCCGGAAGACCGGCGCCGCGCCCGGCGGCGCAACGCTGACCGGGCATGTCTCGTCCAAGGACTTCGACGTGGTGCATTACGGGTTCGTCGTCGTGATGCCCGAGCAGCACGTCGCCCGGCTGATGAAGAATCTCACCAGCGGCACGTATCACACGGTGCTGACGTGCGAGATGGCCTCGGTCGAACAGCCCCGGCCAATCGTGCTGCCCGCGGAGCCCGAACGGCGCGACGGCGACCGGCGCCCCCGCGGCGAGCAGCGTGACGCGCGGGAGTACTACTACGGTCCCGAGCCGGTCGTGGCGGTCACGCTCGTCGGTGAACTGCTGCTCCAGACCGACTGGGCGCGCGGAAAGCCACACCCCGAGCAAAAGGACATGTGGCTGCTCTGGAATCCGGACAAGACCGCCACGGCCGACGAGCCCTGGATCGTCTCGGACAAGCCGCTGGTTCCGCCCAAGGCCTTGCGGCACATGCTCAGCGACGTTCGCGAGGCGTTGCGCCCGGCCGATGAGAAAGTGGTCCCCACCCGTTCGGAGCAGCCGACGGGCTACCCGATGGGTCGCTAAGCATACCCGTTCATCCTGGTGCAGGGAGGCCGACGCATGGCCCAGAAAGAGCAATTGAGTGCCGTCGTACAACACGTGGAAAAGGGCGTACTCGGCATCTGCGTTCTGATGCTGCTGATCCTGGCGTTGACATCGATCGGGTCGCCCACCGTCCAACTGAACGGCAACGAGGTGGAGCTTGCGAAGCTGGACGACGCCTTGCTCCGCGCCGCCGAGCAACGCGTCGAGACCGCCCGGAACGCAACACTCGGCAAGTGGGAGCAACCGAAACTGGCCAACGAACTCGTCGCCGCGCGGGACAACCCGTTGCGGCGGGGGCTGTTGGCCGCGTGGCCGGATACCGCCGTGGCGGCGCCGCTGCAGCGCCTGCCCGCCGGCCCGGCGTATCCCGACTTGCCCGTCATCGCGCGCGTCGAACCGATCGACGTGGCCTCCGGCCCGGACTTGGCGACGCTCAAGGCACACACACCGACCCCGCACCTGCCGCTGGTCAAGGTGACCCGCGAGCTACGAAGCTTGCCCGAGGAGTCCGAACGACCCGCCGAGAAGATCGTCGCCCACGTCGCGGCAACGTACCCGATGATGCAACTGCTGCGTCAGTGGCGCGAGGACCTTTCCGAAACGGACGTTCGCGCGCGGTTCGCCGTGGCGGCCGTCCGGGCCCAGCGGTCGCGACAGCAACTCGACGGGACTTGGAGCGAACCCGAGACGATTCAGACCGTCGCACAGTTAAGCCGCCAGCCGCTCGGTCCGGCGCCGCCGCCCGAGCAGGTCATCCCCCCCTTCGACGGAACCGAGGCAACTCGGCGTACCGTTCGCACGGCGATGGATCGACACTCGGTGTTCGCGGAGTTTCAGCAATTCGTCCGCGAAGAGGGCGAGCAGCCCGTCCGCCGCCTGGTTGCCGTGCTCCCGCAACAGGGCTCGACCGACGCGATCCTCAATATTCTCCAGCCGTCCTATCCTGACATCTATGAGCCCATTACCGGACAGTGGACCACCTGGCTGATCCACCTGCCCGAGACGCCGCTCAGCCGCGCCGAGCGCGAACGCATCGAGGCGGAGGCGACCGGAGACGGCGACGGTACGCCCGCCCGGCGCACCGCCCCGCGGACGATCCGCCGGAGCACCACGCCGCGCCGCACGCCTCGCTACGGGCCGAGCGCGCCGCCGACCCCGGAGGGTTACCCCGGCGCGGGGCGACCGGGCCTGCCGCCTGAGTCGTACGCCCCCCCACCCGAGCGGCGCCGTCCGTCCCGTGATCCCCGCAGTCCGGAGCGGCCTCGCCGACCCGAACAACCGGAGGCGGAAGGCCCCGCACCGACGGTCGTGCCCGACCTGACCCGCCAGTTCGACGACGGCAAGGTGCTCATCTGGTTCCACGACACCGACGGCCTCGATGCGGGTACAACCTACCGCTGGCGATATCAGTTGATGCTGGCCAACCCGCTGCTGACCTACAACGGCCCCGGCGAGGCCCGCAACCGCGAGGACGCCCGCCAGCAGTTCATCGAGACCGACTGGAGCGCGTGGACCACGCCGACGGCAACGCCGAATGTGGCGGACATCTTCGTGACAGGCGGTTCGGCCACGATGCAACAGGTGTACGTGACGGTGTTCCGCCAGGTGCTCGGCCAGACAGTCATGCAGGTGTTCTCCGCCGCGGCGGGCCAGCAGATCGGCCGGCCGGAAACCGTTGAATTGCTCAATCCCCTAACGAACGAACGCGTCCGTCGAGAGGTGGACTTCGCCACGGGCGCGGTGGTCCTCGCCCGAGACCTGGACAAGCCGCTACGCTACCAGGGCACGACGCGCAACACGATTGAGGTCACTTACGTGGACGCCGGCGGCACGGTGCATCGACAGGTTCACGTGGACTACGTGCAGGACGAGGACCGCAGGCAGTTGTACCGCACGCGACTGAAGGAAGCCAAGCGTGCCGCGGCACGCGGACAGACAGCGGAATAGGACCGTCCGCCGTGCCATTTTTGGCTTGCATTGGCCTGCAGCGTGTGGGTATGCTTTGCCGCCGATATCCGGGCATCTTCGTGAGGTGCCCCCCGCGTTTTCATCCATAAGTTTCACGCGGAATTGACGAGATTGCCGCCGTTGTTGAATCCGTTGCGTCGATCGGGCCCGCTGAGCAGTCGCGGCGCATGCCGCCCGGACGCAACGCGCCAACGCACCCCTGAACCCAGGGGTGAGGTTCGCCCCGCGAACCGCTTCCTGGAAGGAGTCTTGCCGTGCGAAAGCTTTGTGGAATGTTGTCGTGGACCTTGCCGGTCGCGTTGATCCTGACCGTCGCGGGGTTCGCTGCCGGCCAGGAGGCCGATGCCGACCGGGCCCAGGCCCTGCTGAACCAAGGGATCCGCCAGTTCGACTCGCTGCAGTTCGAGGCGGCCAAGGCGACGCTTCTGAAGGTCGACGCCGACGCGCTGGACGACGCTGACGCCGACAAACTCAATCGCTATTTGCAGCGTGTGCGCACGGCGATCACGCAACAGCGCCAAGCGCGGCAAGCGCTGCGCGACGCTCGCGAGGCGCTGGACGCCGGGAACTACGACGCCGCCATCGCCGGCTTCCAGCAGGCCGCCGCCAGCGAGTACCTCCCGGAGGCCCAGCGCCGCGACGCCAAGGCGCATCTCGCCGAGGCACAGCGCAAGGCCGAGAGAGCTGCGGAGATCGCCGCCACGGTCGACCCGGACGCCGCGGAAGCGACAGGTGACGATGAGGCCGCTGTCGAGCCCGACGAGATGACGGCCGACGAGGGCGCCGACGGGGCCGACGAGCCGACGGCCGACGAAGGCGCCGACGGGGCCGACGAGATGACGGCCGACGAGGCCGCCGACGAAGCGGCGGGGGACGACGAGCCAGACACGGCCGAGACGGACGCCGGCGACTCCGAGGCGCTGCGCTACCTAGTTGCGCATCGGTCGCGAGAGGCCGCCAAGCTGGTCAACCAGGCCAAGGAGGCCCTCGCCGAGAACCGGGTGGACGCCGCCATCGACCTGCTCGAACAGGCCCTGGCCCTTCAGCCGGATAACGCCAAAGCCAAGGAACTCTACGAGTTTGCCCGGCGTACGGGGCAAGCGGGTCCACGGTCGGGGGCGTTGAGCGACTACGAGATCGAGGTTCGCATCGCCCGCCAGATCGCCGAAGTTGAGATCGCCGCGCGCCTGCGGCAATCCCGCAAGGAACTCGATGACGCCGCGAGCGAGAAGGACTTTGACGAGGCGATGAAGCTCGCCAACTCCGCCAAGGCGGTCCTGGAGAACAACGAGAACGTCTTCCCGCCCAAGACCTACCGCAGCGAGCTGACGAGCATCAATCAGTATATCGAGCGCATCAAGACGCGCCGGCAGCAGTGGCAGCAGGCCAAGGAGGAAAGGACCCGCCGGGAAGCCGCTGAGCAGGAGCGCCAGCGCCGGCTGCGCGAGCAGCGCGAACGCCAACGCAAGATCGATGACTACGAGCGTGACATTCGCGTCCTGCGAGAGAAGTGGGACTTCGAGCGGGCCCTGGAAGTCACCGAGCAGCTTCTGGCGCTGGACCCGCAAAACGACTGGGCGCGCGACCAGCGCGACATTCTCGAGCAGTTCGTCATCATGGAGGACCGCAAGATGTCCGAGCGGGCCCAGGAAGTCGAGGAGGCGAAGCTGCTCGCCGAGATCGAGTGGAAGATGGTACCCTGGCACAAGTACATCAACTTCCCTCGCACGTGGGCGGAGATCCGCAAGCGCGCCGAGATCTACGGCGCCGTCGCGAGCGGCGAGACGGAAGAGGACCTCAGGGCCCGCCAGAAGCTCGATCGCAACATCGACCTGATCGACTTCAACGCGGCGAAATTCGGGGACGTGGTCGGGTTCCTCCGCGACGTGTCGGACGCGAACATCTGGGTCAACTGGCGCGCTTTGCAGTTCCAGAACGTCACGAGGGATACGCTGGTCACCGCAAAACTCGCCGACATCTCCGTTCGCCGGGCGCTGGAAGTCGTCCTCGCGGACGCCGGCGGAGACCAGCCGCTGCAATACGTCATCGAAGGCGGCATCGTCAAGATCTCCACCGGCGAAGACCTGCGACGCAAGAAGACCACGCGCGTCTACGACATCAATCACCTGCTCTACCACGTGCGCGATTTCGACGGCCCGACGTTCGACTTCGGCGACCTGGGAGACGAGGACGACGATGACGACGACGATGGCGGCGATCTCGGCTTCCCCGGTGATGATGACGATGACGACCAGGACGACGATGACGAGAAGAGCAAGCAGCAGATCATCAACGAACTCACGGAGATGATCAGAGAGACGATCGCGCCGGGCTCGTGGGATCTCGACGCCTCCATCGAGGAACACCACGGCAAGTTGATCGTCACGCAGACGGCCGAGAACCACCAAGCCCTCGCCAAGCTGCTCAACCAGCTCGGCGAATCGACCGGGATGCAGGTAGCGATCGAGGCACGATTCATCTCCGTGGCCACGGGCTTCCTGAACGCCATCGGTATCGACTTTGACGTTTACTTCAACCTGGGCTCCACACTCGGCGGCGGGGCGCCCAACACCGTCGAGGACCCTTGGACGGGCGCGACCGTGCCGGCCATCGGACAGTCCGGCTGGATGCAGGCCACGCACAACGTGCCCGGCGGCACGTCCTTCCCGCCGATGGGCGCGGTGACCGGCGGCGGAAGCCGCACGACCGGCTTCGGCAACATCTTCGGCGTCAGTACGGGGGCCGTCGCAGCACCCATCGGCGGGCAGGTGGGCAATCCGGGCCTGGAGATCGCCGGCGTGTTCCTCGATGACATCCAGGTGGATTTCCTGCTGCAGGCCACGCAGGCCCATCGCGCGACGCGCACGCTCACGGCGCCGCGCGTGACCATCTGGAACGGGCAGAGAGCGTATGTGACCGTCGCGACCCACCAGGCCTACGTCTCAGGATACGAGTTCCCCGACGACATCGACATCGCCGGCGAAGACGCGGACGTGGTTCTGACAGCCCTTCCGGTGGTCAGCACCGTGCCGACCGGCACCACCTTGGACGTTCAGGCCACTGTGACCGGCGACCGGAAATACGTGATCATGACGGTCCGCCCGCAGGTCACGACGCTCAGCGATATTTCGACCCAGCAGACGCCCTTTGGGCCGGTCGATCTGCCGATCGTCGCCGTCCAGGAACTCAGGACGACCGTCATGGTGCCGGACCGCGGCACCCTGTTGCTGGGCGGGCAGACGCTGGCCGGCGAGGTCGAGCAGGAACTCGGCGTGCCCATGGTCAGCAAAATCCCGATCCTCAACCGCCTCTACACGAATCGCGGCAAGGTCCGGGATCAGCAAACGCTGCTGATTCTGATCCGCCCGGAGATCATCATTCCGGAAGAACACGAAAAGAAGGCCCACCCGGAGTAACGCGGCTGCGGCCGAACAAGCCCCCGGCCCGTCCGGCGACCCTCGTCGGACGGGCCGTTTTTTCGCGCTGTGACGCCATGGACGGCGTTCTGTACAATGAAAGCACAACCCTGGAAGGAGTTCGCTATGCGATACGCGACATGGCTTGCGATGGCCCTTCTGGCGACGGCGGCGACGGTCAACGCCGACGAGCCGACGACACGCCCCGCCGGCGATGCGCCCGACACGGTACGCTTCAAGCACATTCGCATCGACCGCAAGGCCGAGCGCATCGTCTTCGACGCCCGCGTGGTGCTCCGTGAAGGGCCGCTGGAGCTTCTGGTCTGTCGCCGCCAGAGCAAGGAGCACGAGAGCATCCTCGCCACACCGGCCAAGGCGGCCCATCTGCACGCGTTGCTGTTGGCGCTCGGGCTGACGCCCGGCCGGTCCGCGCACTGGAGCGACGAAGGCCCCGAGCCGACGTTCCAGCCGCCGCGCGGGCCGGAAGTGAAGATCAAACTGCGGTGGATGGACAAGGACGGCAAGACCCGCCAGGTCAACGCCACCGACTGGATTCAACCCACTGACGAGACGGCCAAGGCGCCGCCCAACAAATGGGTATTCGTCGGCTCGCAGATCCTGGCCAACGGGCGCTACTGGGCGGACGTCGACGGCGACGTGGTCTCCCTGGCGAACTTCGCCTCAGCGGTCATTGACGTGCCCTTCGAGAGCACGGCCGAAGATGCCGCGCTGGAGTTCGAGGCGCGCACCGAGGCCATCCCCCCGCGGAAGACGCCCGTCGAGGTGATCGTCGAGCCGCTGCCCGGCGCAAGGAAGTCCCCGTATGCAAGCAAGTTGCTGGAGATCGACCGCTTCGGTGAGATGCGGATCGACGGGCGGACGATCCCGCTCGACCGGCTCGACGCGTGGGCGCGGGCTTACATCGAAAAGCACCCCAAGGGCTTCGTGCACATTCGCGCCGAGGGGCGCGCCCGCGTCGCCGACGTCGGCAATGCCATCAGCGGCCTGTGGCTGGGCGGGCTGCGCGATTACGAGGTCCAGCGCCTGCGCCTGGCCATGGGCTTGCTGCCGCGAACCGACACGCAATTGGAGCAGGCCCTGGCTCCCTGGGCGGACAAACTCGCCCGCGCCGACAAGCTGCTGCTGGATCCGCGCGACGAGGCCCGTGCCGTCCTCAAGCAAATCGACTCCGAGCTGGGCCATATGGAACGCCGCCGGGAATTGCTCAACCAGTACGCTGACCACCTGCGCGCACTGCTCGAAGAGCACGACGCGCCTCAGGAGACGCCGTGAGCCGCGAGCCGTCGGGCGAGACCGAGAGGCGGGACGTGCGAAGCACCCCGCGGGCGTCATCGCTGCGAGGCCTTTGGCGGCGGCACGGCGCGGTCGCCTGCGGGCTCGCCGCCGCGACCGTCGCCCTGCAACTGGCGGCATACGCGGCAATCGCTTCGGCGGTGCCGAATCGCAACGCCGTGCTCGGCTGCCTGGCCTGTGCGCTCGTGTGGGTCGCGCTGGCCGCTGCTCCCGCTGCAGCCAGCGCCCCAACCCCGTTGGGCGCCCTGCTGCGCGGCGGCATGCCGGCCGACGCCTCCGCCGTGACGCTGCTGGTGCTGTGGATCCATTCGCCGCATGTCACCTTCCTCGCCGCGGTGAAGATCTACGGCATCCTGGCGGCGATGGCGCTGGTCGGCGTCGCCGCCGCACGCCTGGGCCGGTCCGCGCCCGCACGGGCCGTTGCCGCCACGACGGCGGCCGTCACCATGATCGCCATGCTCAGCGCGCCCTTCTGGGTCGGCGGGCTGACCCGCGCCGGAAACCGTGAGACAGGCCAAACCGTCGCGGCCGGCGTCGTGCGCGTCAACGCGTTCTACGGCGTCACGGCGGCCGTCTATGAGCCCATGCGACAGTCCTGGAACGAGATGCCGATGATGTACGACCACGGGCAGATTCAGCATCATACCCTACCCCCGGCGACCTGGTACGACCCCGTCATCGTCCACGGTCTGCTGGCCGGCGCCTGCGCCGCTACCGCCCTGCTGCGCCGCCGTCGCGACGATCACGCCGTGGGCGATGCCTGGCGCCACCGCTGATAGCGTTGTGCGAATTCGCGCACGGCCTTGCCGCGATGGCTGATTCGGTTCTTCCGCTCGGGAGGCAGTTCCGCCGTCGTGCAACCCAACTCCGGCACATAGAACAGCGGATCGTACCCGAAGCCGTTGCCGCCCGCCGGGCGGTGCGCGATCCGCCCTTCCACCGTCCCGTGGGCCTCCAGCAGCACGCCCTGCGGCGAGGCCAGCGTCAGATGGCAGACGAAACGTGCTGTGCGCCGCTCGTCGGGAACGTCGGCCAGCGCTTCCAGAAGACGGCGATTATTGGCCTCATCTATGACGCCGCGCGGCGCGTCGGCGGGCATGCACTCGGCCGCGTAACGAGCGCTGCGGACGCCCGGCGCGCCGTCTAGTGCGTCGACAACGAGTCCCGAGTCGTCCGCCAGACACCAATACCCCGTGGCGCGGGCGTAGTCCAAGGCCTTGCGGCGGGCATTGCCCGCGAACGTCTCTTCGGACTCCGGCGGCTCGGGGATCGGGCCGAACGCCTCCAATGAGACGACCTGCACGCCCAGCGGCGTCAGAACGTCGCGAATCTCGGCAAGCTTACCGGGGTTCCGTGTCGCCAGGACGATCGAAGGACTCGACATCGGGCAGGACCTGCTTCTCGGGGATTTCCATGGGGTAGCTCGGCGAGACGCTCTCGACAACCTCGCCGGTCTTCGGGTCGCGATGGCGAACGATTTCCTCCCGGCCGTTGACGGCAAGCTTCGGATGCTCCTTCAGGATTTTGACCATTCTCGGGTCGCGAATCTTCTTTTCGAACTGCACCGGCGCGTTGTAGTCCGGGCCGGTCCGCTTGCCACGCGAGACCACGGCGCCGCGACCGAACGTTCCGATGGTCACCAGTGAATTGGCCGGGCCGTGGTAGTAGTACGCCGCCACGCCGGCATCTCGCAAGCGGCGGCAGTACTCCACGGCATCCCGTTTGCGTGTCGTCACGGGCGGGTGGACCCCGTCGCGCGGCAGGTTGTAGAACTTCGCCACGACCACCGTGTAGGTCCCCGTGGCGTTGAGCAGATCCCATGTCGGCGGGCCGGGATCCTCTCCCGGCACGGGCACCACCAGCGCCCGGCCGTAGACGTACATCGCTCCTTCGCGCGGCTGAAAGACCTTCGCACGCTTCAGATTGCGTTGGGCGTCATCGATCGAGGCGTATCGCCCCCAATACAACTCGCTGCGCCCGGCGGCATGGACCACGTTCAAGCCCTGCCAGTTCGTGCTTTCGAGCGTCCTGTCTTTGTAGTAGTTCGCATCGCGCACATGGCTCGGACGGGAGAAGGTCTTCAGTAGAATCGTGTACTGCCCGTCGGGCGTCTGGGTCCAGTCCCTGTTGAGGCCCGGCAAGCCGGCCAGGCCGTCGGCGCCGCCGTTACCGCATCCGCCAACGGCTACGCACGCTGCCAGCACGGTTGCGATCATAACGCGTCTCATTGCGAAGCCCTCGCGCTCAGCGCCTCGCGCTGCACGACCAGAAGATCCCGACATCCGCACCGCGCCAGATCGAGCATGGCGTGCAACTCGTCGCCCCCGAACGCGCGGCCTTCTGCGGTGCCCTGAATCTCGACGAATTGCTCCTCGGCGGTCATCGCCACGTTCATGTCGACCTCGGCACGCACGTCTTCGGCGTAATCGAGATCGAGCACCGGCTGACCGTCGAGCAGGCCGACCGACACGGCCGCGACGCTGCCGGTCAGTGCGGCGTCGCATCGGCCGGCGGCGGCGGCGCACTCAGCGGCGCACGCCAAGGCAACCTGGGCGCCGGTGACCGACGCCGTCCGCGTTCCGCCGTCCGCCTCGAGCACGTCGCAGTCAATGTAGACCGTGTGGGGGCCGATGGTCTCGAGGTCCACGACGTTGCGCAGCACCCGCCCGATCAGCCGGCGGATTTCCACGTCGCGGCTGTGCGGGTGAGCGCCCGGGCGCGGCCGGCGCTGCGACGTCGATGCCGGCAGCATGCCGTATTCCGCCGTCAGCCAACCCGCGCCCGAGCCCTCGCGCCACGCCGGAACGCCGGCCACGAAGCTCGCCGTGCAGATGACGCGCGTCCCGCCTTGCGCAATGAGGCACGAGCCGTCGGCGCTGGCGACGAACCCCGGCGTAATCGCGATGGGGCGCAATTGACCCGGCTGCCGCCCGTCCTGTCGTAGTGCGTTTGTCATGCTGCTAGTCTAGCCGCCGCGACGGCGGTCACACAAGGCGTCGGGCCGTTACGACCTCAGCAGCATCTCCAGCAGCGCGCGCTGGAAATGCAGGCGGTTGCCCGCCTGCTCGAAAACCGTCTCGGCGTGCGCTTCGAATGCCTCGTCGGTGATCTCGCAGCCGCGATAGGCCGGCAGGCAGTGCATCACCACCGCGTCGTCACGTCCCGCGGCCAGAAGTTTCGCGTTAATCTGAAACGCCGCAAACTCGCGCCGACGGCGGGCCTTTTCGTCCTCCTGGCCCATAGAAACCCATGTGTCCGTATAGATCACGTCGGCCTCGGCAACCGCCGCACGCGGATCGTGGCAGACCGCCACGTTCGCCTCAGGCGGCAGCCCGGCGAGGAATTCCGCGTCCAGCTCGTATCCGGCCGGGCAGGCCAGTACGAACCGCACGGACAGTCGCGCCGACAAGGCCGCCAGCGATCGCGCGACGTTGTTGCCGTCGCCCACGAACGCCAGCGTGCGCCCGGCCGGATCGCCGAGCCGCTGCCGGATCGTCATCATGTCCGCCATCGCCTGGCAGGGATGCGCCCGGTCGCTCAGCGCGTTGATCACGGGCACCGGTGCGTGGCGGGCCAGTTCCTCGACCGTCTCGTGGGCGAACGTCCGGGCCACGATGCCGTCACACATCCGCCCGAGCACGCGGGCGACGTCGCGCACCGGCTCGCGCTGCCCGAGGCCGATATCGGCCGGGGCCAGGTAAATGGCGTGCCCGCCGAGATGCGTCATCGCCGCCTCGAAGCTGACCCGCGTCCGGAGCGACGGCTTCTCGAAGACCATCGCCAGCGTGCGGCGCTGAAGGCACGGCTCCAATTGCCCGGCCTCGAAGGCCGCCTTCCGCTCCACGGCGCGCTCGAGCATCGCCCGAAGTGCCTCGCTCGTAAAATCCAGGATGTTGACGAAGTCCTTGGCCATCATCCATCTCGCTCGCGCTGGACGAAACTGAGATTATCGCCCCGATCCGCGAGACTGTCCATACTCTATGCTCACGTGATTGCGGTTGACCCGCCCGCAGCAAGCCGACACAATGGTCGTGTCGATGCGAACTGAATCGAAAGGATGCCCAATGAACGTATGCAGGACGAGCCATCCGCCGGTCGCGGCGTGGGCGATACTCGCGGCACTGCTGCTGGCGCTGGTGCCGATCTCGAGCGCCTGGGCCGAGGACGACGCGGACACCGACGGCGGCGCTGCTGAACTCACACCCGCCGAGACGGAGAACGACGCCGGCAAGGGCGACAAAGGCGACGGCGGCGAGGCCTCGGACGACGGGGGCGAGGAGCAATCGGACGACAACAAAAATGGTCCGAGGCAGCCCGGCTGCGGTCAAATGGGCGGCGGGAGCATGATGCCGTTCATCGTGATTCTGGGCGGCTTCCTGCTTCTGTATCTGTGGATGGGCCGCAGCCGACGCAAGCAGGAGGCCAAGCGGCGCGAGATGCTGTCCAATCTCAAGAAGGGCGACAAAGTCACGTCCATCGGTGGCATCTGCGGGACGGTAGTCGAGGTCCGCGAGGACGAGGTCGTCATCAAGATCGACGACAGCACGCGGATGCGCATGGCCCGCTGGGCGGTCCGCGGCGTCGGGGACGAGGCCAAGGCCGAACGCCGCGAGGAACAGAACAAGTAGGCGCAGGCCCCACCGGCTGCGACACAAACGACGACGCCCACGGCCGGTCCGGTCGCGGGCGTCGTTGCTTGTGGGCTATTACGGCGTGGTTGCGATCAGGTCGCGATCGCCTTCCAGCCCTCGTTGAGGTCTTCGAGCAGGCCGATCACGTCGCGGACGGCCTGCGAATCGCGGCGCGTGTTGGCCTGCTGCAAATGACGGGACATGAAGTCGTACAGGCGCCGTAGATTCATGGCGACTTCGCCGCCGGCCTCAGTGTCCAGGCACGCATCCAGCTCGTTTATGATCGCCAGGGCTTTGACGATGCAAGCGCCCTTTCGGGTGTCGTCACCGGCCTCGAGCGCTTCCAGCGCCTGTGCCAGGAACTTGACCGCGCCCTCGTAGAGCATCACGACAAGACGCCCCTGCGACTGGGTCGTGACGGCGTTTTCCTGATACGCTTTGATTCCGTCCATCGTTCAGTTCGCTTTCTCTTATGCTTACATGCTTTGCTTAAGCATCCCGCTCATGCTGCCGCCGCTTCCAAACGCGGACAGGAGACTCTGGAACTGCGCCCGGAATGACCCGAGGTCGGCCAGGGTCGTCTCGAGCCGCGCGTATTTCTCCTGGAGGTACTGTTCCTTGCTTTCGAGGCGGGCGTTCTCCCGCTCCATCTTGTCCTCGATCCGCTCGCGCTGCCCTTCGATGTGATCGTCCTTGACGGCGAATACGCCCGTGGAATCGTCCAGCATGGCGTCCGTCTCGTCGTAGATCGTCCCGGCGACCCCCTCGCGAACGCGGACCTCGTAGTCCAGCGTCTCGGACGTGCCGGCGTTGACGACGGTCAACTCCATGCCCTGCTCGGCCTCGCCGGTCGCACCGGTCAAAGTCATACCGTCGACGGTGAAGTAGCGCCAGCCCTCTTCGTCCGACAGCTTGACCTTCGCCCAGTCGATCGCACCGGCCTCGTCGTACTTGATCCGCACGTCGTACGTGCCGCCCTGCGTCTGGTAAGCGCTGGTGAACTGCAGGTCGTCGCTGTTGGTGCTACCCGTGTTCAGCGCGCCGAGCACGTTGAGAACGGCCTCGTAATCCTCGTCGATCGCCTCGTCAAATGCCGTTTCATCCAACTCGAGGTGACCCTCGCGGTCGAATTCCAGACCGATCTGCGTCGCCAGCGTGTAGGTGTCGTTGTCGCTGTCAAAACCTGCCGCTGAGCCGGTCAACGCCGCCCGTATGTCGTGCAGCAGCGTGTTGAGCGTCACGTCGCCCTGCAGCACGCCGCTGGTCTTGGTTTCGGTGTCGTAGCCGGTGTACTCATCAAGCTTGTCCACGATGCCGTTGTAGATCTCGATGAAGTTGTCGATGTCGCGCTTCAGGGTGCCCGTGTTACGCGAGGCCGTGACGCTGACGCTGCCGGTGGCCTCAAGATTCAGCGTCAGCCCGGGGACCACGTCCGTGACCTGGTTGCTGCTGCGTTCGATCCACTCTTCGGCACCGGGGGGGAAGCCGTCGACCTTGATCTGCGAATCCTGAGCGGTGCGCGTCGTCGTGAAGTCCGCCGCCTCGAAGTCGCTCAGAGTGGTTGTCGCCTCGATGGTGATGCCGTAGTCGCTACCGGGGCTTTTCCCGGCCAGCACGAGGTGATACGTGCCGCCCTGCTCGAGGATGCTGGCCGTGACGCCGGGGTTGCCGGCGTCGTTGACGATCATGTCGCGCAGGTCCTCGAGCGTGGTGGTGTCCGTCGTCGTCAGCGTCCGCGTGGTTCCGTTGTAGGTATAGACGAACTGACCCGCTCCGACAGTGGTATCCAGCGTCGCCAGTCCGGCGGTCTGCACCATGCGATGGGCGGAAGCCAGGGCGTTGACCTCGACCGTGTGATTGCCCTCGATGGCGCCGGTGTCGGACGAGACGCTCACGATGTCGTCGTCCGAACTGGAGACGTTGACGCGACGCAACTCGTCCACGTCGCGGAGCGAATCGACCGCATCGTGCAACTGGCTGACGCGTCGTTCTATCTCATCGACGGCGCTTTGCTCGCTCTGCAGCTGGTCCTCGCTATCCTGCAGCGCGTTGAGCGTGGTCCGCTCGGTCATCATGAGCTGCTGGACAATGCTGCTGGTGTCAATGCCGCTGTAGACGCCCGATAAGCTGATACCCATGAGCCGGCCTCCGACGTTCGCCGTCTGCGGGGTCGTCCGTGACCACCGTCTGCCCTAATTATCGGTGGAACTCGGGGCAACTTGAGCGTCAGGAACCGACTTCCGTACCGGGCAGAACAGGCGGCATATCCCCCCGCCGAAGGCGTCCGCGCTGCCCAAAAACCGACGATAGTCAAGGAAGAAAGACGGTGTCTTTCACGTCATTCCGTGGTAGAATCGAGCGGAATCCGTGACGGACGCGGACCCGGCCGGCAGTGCCATTATCGCACGGCAGGGATGCAGCACGAGGAGCCCCCCGTGGCGCGGCGAAAGGACTCGCAGCGACGACGCCGTCGCAAAACCTCCAACTCAACCGCCCGGCGGCGTCACGCAAGGCGACCAAACCGCCGCCGACCCGTTGATCGCGTCGTGGCCGCCATCCAAGCCGGGCGGGTCGCGGAAGCGGCCGACATCCTTGAACGCGCTATCGCGCGAGGAGACCGCCGCCCGGAAACCCTGTCGCGCCTCGGCGAGGTGTATCTGTGGCTCGGACGGCCGGGACAAGCCCTGCCCCACCTCGAACAAGCCGGCAAGGCCCAACGGCAGTCGGGCAAGATCGCCGCGGCGCTGGGCCGGGCGCTGTTCGGCGTCGGACGGGCGGGCGACGCCATCGAAGAACTCCGCCGTGCGCTCGAGCTGGATGCCTCCCTGAGCGAGGCGTGGTTGGCACTGGTGGAGGCCTGCGTGCAATCCGGGCGCGCGACGGAAGCGGCGGACCTCGTGGACGAGTTGGCATCGCGCGGGCCCGCCAATCCGCGGGAGGCGTACGCCCTGGCCGAGGCGCTGCGCCGCACGGGGCGCACCAACAAGGCCGAGCAGCACTATCGCGCGCTGCTCAAGGAGGCGCCCACGCCGAAGGCCTGGAACAACCTCGCCACGATCTGCCTGCGCAGCGGGCGTCCCTGCGAGGCACTGGCGCTGCGGCGCAAGGCGGCCGAGGCCGAGCCGAACAACCCGGACTTCGCCCGCGTTCTGGCCGGCACGCTTCTCGGCGCCGGCCGCATACAGGACGCCATCGACCTGCTACGGCGCTGGCGGGCGCGCGCGCCCACACATGCGGGCGTTCATTCCGACCTGCTGCTGGCGCTACACTACCCGGAGAACGTCGATCGCGAGGAGCTGTTCGAAGAGCATAGACGCTGGGGCGCCGCGCACGCGCCCCCGGCGCCATCCCGGCCGCCATGCGAACCCCGTGACCCGAACCGCTGCCTGCGGATCGGCTACATCTCGCCTGACTTCCGTCGGCATCCCGTAGCGTCGTTCTTCGAGCCGCTGCTCGACGCCCACGATCGGGACGCTTTCGAGATCTACGGGTATGGCAGCGTGACGTTCCCCGACGACGTCACGCGGCGTCTGGCGGCCAAATTCGACACGTACCGCGCCATCAGCGGCGCCAGCGACGAGGCCGTCGTCCGGCGAATCGCCGGCGACCGCATCGACATCCTGGTCGACTTGGTCGGACACACGTCCGGACACCGGCTGGGCGTCCTCGCCCACGGCGCGGCGCCGGTGCAGGTCACCTACCTGGGCTACCCTGACACCACGGGCATCCCGGCGATCGACTACCGCCTCACCGATGAACGGGCGGACCCGCCCGGCGCCGAGGCGCGGCATACCGAGTCGCTGATGCGGCTGCCGCGCGGGTTCCTGTGCTTCAGCGCGCCGAGCGACGGACCGGACGTCAGCGACCTGCCGCAACACCGAAACGGTTACGTGACGTTCGCCTCGTTCAACAACAACGCCAAAATCACGCCGGAGGTGTTGTCGCTGTGGGCGCACATCCTGCACGCCGTCGACGGCGCGCGTCTTCTGCTGAAGTTCCGCGGCGGGGGCGAGCCGGAGCTTGCGCGGCACTATCGCGACATGCTTTCGGAGGCCGGTGTCGATTGCGACCGCGTCGACATCATCGGCACCGTCGCTTCGTACGCCGACCACCTGCGCCTGTACCACCGCGCCGATATCGCCCTGGATACCTTCCCGTATCATGGGACGACCACCACGTGCGAAGCCCTGTGGATGGGCGTGCCCGTGGTCACGCTCATCGGCGACCGGCATGTGTCGCGCGTGGGCCTCAGCATCCTCAGCAGCGTCGGCTTGGAGCGGTTCGCCGCCGCGGACGCCGAGCAGTACGTCGCCACGGCCGTCGCGACCGCCGGCGACGTCGACGCCCTGGCGACGCTGCGGAGCTCGCTGCGGGACCGCATGGCCGGCTCGCCCCTGTGCGACCGCGACGGCTTCGCGCGGGACCTTGAGGCCGCGTACCGAGACATCTGGCAGCGCACGTGCCGGCGGCAGGACGAACACGTGACCGAACCCGCCGACACATCGACGTGCTCCCCCGCTTCGGCGCCGCAGACCAAGCCGGTCCGCCTGCTGCACAACCTCGCCCGCTCCGGCGGAACGCTGGTCAGTCGCTGCCTGGCGTGCCTGCCGGATACCGTGCTGCTCAGCGAGATCCACCCCCTCGGCGTGCGGATGTTCCACCCCATCGCCCAGGCCGACCAGTGGTACGGGCTGTTCACGCCCGAAGAGCTGGCCGCGATGAAGCGCCGCGGGAGCATCAGCTTTCCGGAAGCGATCGCGCTGATCGCGGACAAGTGTACCCCGGGCGGGCGGCACCTGGTTCTGCGCGACTGGTCGCATCTGGACTACATGGGCGTGCCCTTCGTCGACCGGCCCAGCGGGCGGATGGGCCTGGCCGAGGCGCTGGCGCCGCGCTTCGAGCTGCGGCGGGCGGCACTGGTGCGGCATCCGGTGGACCAGTGGCTCAGCTTGCGGAAGCTCACGCTGATCCACGGCACGCTGGACGTGGCGGCCTACCTGGACGGTTGTGCGGCCTTCGCCGAGCAGGCCCGGCGGGTCGGCTTCGTGCGGTACGAGGATTTCACGCGCGACCCGACCGGCACGATGCGCCGGTTGTGCGACATGCTCGATCTGCCCTATGACGACGGCTTCCTGGATCGCTGGTGCGACTACACCAACGTCACCGGAGATACTCGCAGCACGTCCCGCGGCGACCCGATGCGGACGATCAAACCGCTACCGCCGCGTGAGGCGCCCCCGGACCTGTTGGCGCGCTTCAGGAGGCACCCCGCCTACGAGCGCACGCTGGCGCTGCTGGGCTACGAGGACCGCCCGCGGGCCTGAGCTCTGTACCGGGTCGACGCGCGCACAAAAGTAGCGTCCGCACGGCACGTACCGCGGGGACGCCACTGGAGAACGCGAACAACTGGAATGCCATTGGAAGGCGACCCCGCCTGGGTCAGGGCATGGGTGCGGTCTCTGTTATCGTCGGCGAGGCCGCCTTCCAAAATCGGTTATTCACTTGTCTGTGCGCCGCGGGGCTACTGCAGCAAGCTCAGAGCCATCTGCGGCATCATGTTGGCCTGCGACAGCATGCTGATGCCGGCCTGGGTGAGCACCTGGTTCCGCGTCAGCACGGCCATCTCCGTCGCCACGTCCACGTCACTGATGCGCGACTCGGCGGAGAGAAGGTTCTCGCCTTGGATATCGAGAACGGACTGGGCCGCCTCAAGCCGGCTCATCGTGTACCCGAGCTTGGCGCGGTAGATGTCCTTGGTGCTGATGGCGCTTTCGACAGCGCTGAGGGCCGAGACGGCACCGCTGGTCGTAGTCAGGTCATTGCCGGACCCGTCGGCGCCGTCGGTCGTCTCGGTGAAGTTCGCCGCGGCCAAACGCGTCGGGTTGTTGGTATCCGTGATCGTCAGGTCGTGCGAGGCACCGGAGTTCTGCGCCTTGAGCTGTAGCGAGTACGTGCCGTAATCGCTGTCGTAGGCGGCGAAGGCGGCGGCGTAGCCGGCCTCGTCGTTGATCACGTCCACCAGGTCGTTCAACGACATCGTACCGTCCGAGCCGAGAGACGTGATGTCCACAGCCGTCTCGGTTCCGAACTGGAAGTGGAACTCATCCAAGTCGCTGCCGGAATCGATCGTGACGTAGTTATTGTCCGCCGAGGCGACGCCGTAGGTATTCGTGTGCGTCTCGGTCGTCGCGACGGTCGTGTTGACGCCGAGTTCCGTCGCCGTCATGACTTCCGGCGTCAGCGTGATGTTGCCGCTGCCGACGTGGATGTCGATGTCGGTGGTGGAGTTGAGCGGCTCGTTGCCGTTGAACTCCGTGCTTTCCGCGATTCGCGTGATCTCGGACGACAGCTCGGCATACTCGTTGTTCATGATGTCGCGCTGCTCGGACGAGTACGAACCCGTCGCGGCCTGCTCGGCCAGCTCGCTCATGCGGACAAGCAACTCGTCGATCTGGCCCATCGCACCTTCAGCCGTCTGCAACATGCTGACGGCATCGGCAGCGTTCCGGCTTGCCTGGTTGAGCTGCGCTACGTCAGCCCGGATCAACTCGCGAACGGCCAGGCCGGCTGCGTCGTCCTGGGCGCCGTTGATCCGAAGGCCTGACGAGAGCCGCTCAACCGACTTGGAAAGAGAATCATAACTCATTCCAAGTTGGCGAGCCGCAACCTCCGCCATTAAGTTGTTCTTGATCGCTAACATGTCCCATCTCCTCTACCAAAAAGCCTTTTCATCCTTCGACCCTCCGCCGGGTCGGAGGCATACGCGGCCGGATCCGACGCGAACCCGCCGCGGGGGCAACCGGACGCGACACTGCGTCAGCAGACCCCTTGTATATCCGCATAGCATTATCGAAGCAGACGCCCGAGACTTGAGCGGCTTGTAGCTACAAATTGGAAAAACTTGAAAACCATGGAACTCGTGGGCTTCAAAGGTCATGCGGCAAACGTATGAACGCACAGATGGTCCCGTTTGGCACCTTTTTTGTGACCGCTGAGACGATACGATTCGTCACGCCGCCCGGCAAACGCTCCCCGCTTATGTCGGATGTGTTGGACACGTCGGCGTCGCGGTGCCGGTCCGCGGCTGACCCGCTTTTTGCCGCCAGACGTGCTCGTGATGCACGCCGGGCCGATCCGCGACGAAGCTGTCGACACCGTGGCGCCTTCCTCGCGGGCCCTCCCTTCCAGCGCCGAGTGCAGCACAAGCAGGCGGGGGGGCGGCGAGTTCCTTGACGTAAACACATCCCGCACGTTGTGCGCGACGACGCAGTCGTAGCGGCCTTGGGCGCACAGGGCCTCGTTCAACGAGATCAGGCGGGCGTTGGCGGGCACCGGGCGTATGCGCTCGTCCCAGCCGCCGACGGCACGCCCGGGCAGGTCCGCGATCACGTCCAGATCGCAGTCCGTCCAGCCGAGTTGGTGCACCCACGCTTCATAGAAATTGAACACGAGCGATCGCCGTCGTCTGGAGGCGGTGTTCATGGGCGGACCGAGGATGTGCAACAGCGTCAGACACCGCGGCGCAGCATCGCCTCGGCGGCACGGCGCGCGCGGTCCGGCGTGTCCAACTGCCCCGTTTCCAGCAGTTGCCTGGCGTCGGCGACCGCTTGGGTGTCGACCTCGTCGCTGTCGCGGGCGGCCTGGACGTATGCCTCGTACCGGCGGTGCATGCTGACGGCCTGCTGCGAGGCCATCTTCGCCGCCTTACCAGCCGCCGTCCGCGAATCCGCGCCGTTGGCGGACTCGCCGGCGGGCGTCTGCCCGGGCTGTTGCGGCGTCAGTCCATTGGGAGGGTCGATTCGCATCGCGCTGTTGTTCCTATGCAGTGCTTGTCGGCACCGGTCACCTGTATTGTCGGGCCCGACCGGTTCGGCTTAAGCCCGTTCGGACGGTTTTCTGAAGAAACTCACGGACATTTTCTAAACCTCGCCTCGCAACCGGTCGATAACGCTCGCTTGCTTCCGGGTCTCGGCATTTACGTCATCCAGCGTCCCGGCCGCTTGCTCGGCAACAAATTTCGCGAAGTGCTTCGGACTCATCGTCGCCAGCTTCCAATCGACCGGCCCGTAGGGGCCGCTCATCCGATCGCGGTAGAACCGCTTCAGTTGGCGCCGCGTCCGGCGTTCGGTCGTGTCCCACACGTGATCGACGCCCCAGACAACCTTGCCGTCCCGCAGGTCCAGCAGGTTCAGATACAACCCCACCTGCATGCGCGGGTGCGGCGCATAGGCGTTCAGGCGCCCGGTCAGAACGGCGTCGCACCGCAGGCGGCGGCGAATCGCCGAAAGCTCGCCAAGCGTCAGCGGCTCGTCACGGCCCAGCGGCAAATCGCGACAGACCGGATCGTCCCGCCCAACGCGCGACACGTGAAACAGGCCGCGCGATTGCAATGCCTTGTACAGGGCGGTGGTCATTTCCTCGGCCATCTGCGTGTGGGCGTCGTCGTGCGCCAATTCAACCAGCACGACGCGCCCCAGCGCGCGGACATCATCCGGCGAGGACAGATGGTGGCGCACAGTCGCATCCATCGGCGTCGCGGGCGGACACCCCCCGCAAGCCGCTGCCACCGCCGCGACGACGCAGATTCGGATGACGCGAGAAACACTCATGGGCCGGGCACCCCCTTCCGCGCCAGCGGCTCGCTCGGGCGGGTGGTCGGCTGCGACCCCGCCTGCGGCTCCCCGCCCAGCAGCTTGATGATCCGAATCTGGTAGTCCAGCATGGCCTGCTGCGATTCCATAAACTCGCTGCGGAAGCCCAGAACGTTCTGCTTCCACTTGCGATTCTCCTCGCGAACGGCGCGGACCATCGCGTTGGCGTCGGCGATTTCGCCGCGTGCCGTCTCCAACTCGCGTTCCAGCACCTCGATCCGTCCGCGGAGGGCGTCTTTGTCCTTCTCAAGGGCGCGGTTGGCCTTTTCGAGCTGGAGGATTTTCTCGGTCGCCTCGGTGTACTTGCGCGCCCAGACCATGGCGCTGTCGACCGCGCTGGGCCCCGGCGTCTCATCGTTACCGCGAACCATGTCCTTGAGGTACGTGGCGTCGCCGTTGCCCGGTGGCGCCTTGACCTCGGGCGGAGGCGAGCCGAACTCGCCTGTGCCGTCCACGAAGTCACAGCCGCACAGGGCTGTCAGGCAGATCGCCGCTCCAACCCACACGTGCCTATCCATTGTCGTATCTCCTTAGAAAGTCTAAGCTTGAGTTTATTCACCGGCGTCGGACGGCGCGCTCGCTCCCTCGTAAGCGCACTCCAGGTATGTCGTGCGCCCACACGGGCACGTCAAGGCGATCACCACCGCGGCCGGGCCCTGCTCGACAATGCGTGCCGTCGGCGACTGCGCCTCGGTCCGCGGGTTCGCCGCGCCCGCCGGGGGCGAGGAGGGCGCTTCGCCAACCGCCCGCCTGCCGGACATGCGGACACGGTCGCTCTTGATTACGGATGGTTGTCTGCTCATGGTCCATCTCCGGCCGTGGGCATCACGTCAGGCAAGGTAGTCCACGCCGTGCGATTCATCGTCGTCGCTGGGTTTTTGGTTCGGCACATCGGATTGATCGACGGCGTCGGCGTCCTGATCTTCGGGCTGCTCTTTCTGTTTGGCTTTCCTGCCACGGTCGTGCGATTTTCGGCGTCGCCGCCGCGCCGGTCTGCCCCCCTGGGCCTCGTCCGAAGTGCCCGCCAACCGCCCGGGGCGCGAGACCTCGTGCGGATGGCTCGGACCGCGCAGCGCATAATCGTCACTGCTGCTCATGGTTGGCTCCCAGTTTGACGGACAGTTTGAACAGGGCCCCGGCGTGAAGTTGGCTGACCCTGGACTCGGTCACGCCCAGCACGGCAGCCGTCTCCTTCATGGTCAGGTCCCGCTCGTAGTACAGCAGCAACACGAGGCGATCGCGCTGCGGCAGCGTTCGGATCGCCTCCGCGAGGCGTTCGAGCATCTCCTTGCGCTCGGCGCGATCTTCCGGACCGGGCGCGTCGTCCGGCGGGATGAACACGCCCAGTTCCGGCGAATCGTCCGTCAACCCGTGAATCGACAAGAAGTGCTGCCGCCGCGCCTCTTCCAGCGTTCGGTACAGTTGCCCAAGCGAAATGCCCACCTCGGCGGCAAGCTGCTCGTCGTCCGGCGGATGTCCGTGCGCCGCGGCATACTGCTCGTACGCCTGGCGAATCCGGCGCACCTGGCCGTGCACGCTGGCCGGGGCGAACGACCGCCCGCGAAGCTCGTCGATGACGGCTCCGCGGACGCGGATGTACGCGTACGTCTTGAAGACCGCATCCTTGCTCGGGTCGTACGCACGCGCCGCCTTGATCAACCCGAGCGTGCCGGCCGAGATCAGATCCTCGATGTCCGCCTGATTCCCCACGTGCCCGGCAATCCTGTGAACGATGTGACGCACCAGCGGCAGGTGGTCCAGAATCCACTTCTCCTCCTGGGCGTGGCGCGACTCGGCCGCGTAAGCGGCGCTGACGCGGGCGCGCATGGCCGCAGGCGATCCGGTCTCGGACGCTTTCTGCCGGGACGTCGCCGTATTCTGCGAATCGTCCATCACTCGCTACGCTCCTGCTCCGGGCCCGGTCGGCGGCGATGGTGAGACAGCGCGTCGGCCAGAACCAACGCCAGAACCCGTCCGGCCAGCTTGACCAGAACGAACAGCACCACCGCGCCCGCCACGGCGCGGACCGTGCACGTCAGCGCCTCCTGACCGGTCACCATCCCGGCCAGCGCCAGGCCGAAGAAGCCCATCACGGCAACTTTCCAAGCCAATTGTCGCATGTCGTCTCGTTATGCCGCGGTCGCTACGTGCCGGCGGCCTCAAGCTCCGGCGCCGCCGTCGCCTCATCGCAATCCAGCGATACCGTCGCGATGGTATCGACGTTCGTGCCAATGGCGATTTCGTCGTAGGCCAGGACCGACAGTTCGGGAATCTGCCGTTCCAGAAGCCCGGCGAGGTGAGCCCGCGTGCGATAGTCGCACAGCAGGACGGTCCTGTCGTGGCCCTGGCTCATGGCGCCGCGCCACGCATCGGCGATGCGCCGGACGAGTTCCATGGCGCGTTCCGGCGCGATGTCCAGCGACTCGCCACCGTCGCCGGCGTTGATGCTGCTGCACAACTCGTATTCCAGGGACGGGTCGAACACGATCGCACGCATCGTCCCCGACGGCTCGGCGTGCTGTTCCGTGATCGTGCGCACAAGGGCCTTGCGCGCCAGTTCCGTGAGCATCTGCGGGTCCTTCGTGCGTCCGACGTTGTCCGCCAGGGCCTCGATGATCTGCGGCAGGTCGCGGATGCCGATGCCGTCGTTCAGCAGGCGCTGACAGACGCGCTGCAACAGCCCGATGCTGACCGACTCGCCGACGGTGCCGTTGACCAGCGCCGGCTGCGTTTCGCGCAGCCGGTCGACAAGCTGGCGCACGTCGTCGCGCGTCAGCAACTCGCCGGCGTGTCGTTTGATCGTCTCGGACAAGTGTGTGACCAGGACGGATTCCGGTTCGACGACGGTGTATCCGGCCAGTTCGGCCTCCTCCTTCTGATCGGCGTTAATCCACAGGGCGGGCAGGTTGAATACCGGCTCGGTCGTCTGACGACCGTCGACGGGGTTGGTTACCGTCCCGGGATCCATCGCGAGGTACCCGTCGGGCTCGAGTTGCCCATCGGCAACGATGTGATTGTTGATACGAATCTCGTACCGTGTGGCGTCGAGTGTCACGCTGTCGCGCAGGCGCACCAGCGGCAGGATAAAGCCGTACTGCTCGGCGAACTTCCGCCGCAACGGCTCAATCCGGTGCGACAAGCTGTCCTTCCGGCGAGGGTCGACCGTTTTGATCAGCCGCGGGCCGACGTGAATCGCAATGCGGTCCACGTCCAACAACTCCTCGACCGGGCCCTCCTCCGGCTTGTCGGCCTGCTTGTCGGCCTTAGCTTGGCGGCTCTTGGCCTCGCCCTCCAGCGCGCGGAGCTTGCGACCGAGCAGGCCCGCCCCCACAGCCAGCATGATGAACGGGAGCTTGGGAAATCCGGGCACGAACAGCATGGCCGCGAACAGGAAAGCCGCCAGCGTGATCGGCCGGCTGCGCGCGAGAAACTGCCGCGCCAGGTCGACACTCAGCGAGCTTTCCGTGCTGGCCTTGGAGATGAGGAAACCGGCGGACGTCGAGATGATGACGGCCGGTATCTGTGTCACCAGCCCGTCGCCGACGGCAAGAATCGCGTACGCGCTGACCGACTCGCCGGCCGACATGCCGCGCGTCATGCCGACGACGAAGCCGCCGACGAGGTTGACGGCCGTGATAACCAGACCGGCGATGGCGTCGCCGCGGATGAACTTGCTCGAGCCGTCCATGGCCCCGTAGAACTCGCTCTCGGCGACGATCTTCTCGCGGCGCTGCTTGGCCTCCTGCTCGCCGATCAGCCCGGCGTTCAGGTCCGCGTCGATGGCCATCTGCTTGCCCGGCATCGCGTCGAGGTTGAACCGCGCCGCGACCTCGCTGATCCGCTCGGCGCCCTTGGTGATCACAATGAACTGGATGATCACCAGGATCAGGAACACCACCAGCCCGATGATGATGTTGCCGCCCACGACGAAGTGCCCGAACGTCTCGATGATGCGCCCGGCGTTTCCGTTGAGCAGGATCAGCCGCGTCGAGGCCACGTTCAGCGAAAGGCGGAAGAGCGTCACGAACAACAGCAGCGAGGGGAACGTCGAGAACTCGATCGACTCCCGCATCGACAGGACCACCACGAGCGTCGACAGCGCCACGGCGATGCTCACGGCCAGGAGCATGTCCAGCAGAAACGTCGGCAGCGGAATCAGCAACGTCGTCAGCACCGCCGCCACGCCGATCGCCAGCAGCGCGTCGTTGTGGCGCAGCAGCCGCTGCAGGCCCGCGTGGTTGGCCTGAACGAGACTGTCGCTGGGATGATTCGGCGTGAAGCTCATGTCGTTGGCGTTGCTCCGGTCGGCAGATACGCGTTGCGGTTGCGACGCAGGCGGTAGATCATCGCCAGCACCTCAGCGACGGCGACGAACAGCGCCTCGGGGATTGCCTCGCCGACGTCCACGGTCCCGTACAGGGCCCGCGCCAGCTCGGGCCGATGAACGACGGGCACGGCGTGCTCGCGGGCGATGGCCTTGATCCGTTCGCAGAGCAGGTCGGGGCCCTTGGCGATCACCTGCGGCGAGGCCATCCGCTCGGCGTCGTATTTCAGCGCTACGGCGACGTGCGTCGGGTTGGTAATCACCACGTCGGCCTGCGGAATGTCGTTGAGCATCCTCTTGCGGGCCATGTCCATCTGCGTTCCGCGGATGCGGCCTTTCAGTTCGGGCGACAGTTCGTGCTGCTTGCGCTCCTCCTTGATCTCCCGGCGGCTCATGCGCAGATCGCGTTTGTATCGCCACCGCTGAAACAGCAGGTCCAGCCCGGCGATGACCGCCAGGCCCAGCACGATACGCCCCGTGACGCCCACGACCAGCTCGCCGATGCCCGTGACCATGCCCGCCGGCGACGCCCACCGCAGCGACAGGCACGCCGCGACCTTCCCGCGCAGGTAAAGCCAGACGATCAGGAGCACCAGCGTCATCTTGGCGATCGCCACGAGCATCCGCACCAACCCCTTGGATGAGAAGATCTGCTTGAGCCCGTTGGCGGGATTGATGCGGTCCATCCGCAGTTGAACGCCCTTGGGCGCGAACGACCACCCGCTGGAGATGAAGCTGGCCAGGACGGACGTCACCGCCCCAGCGAGGATAAACGGCAACATCGTCACCAGCAGCGAGCCGCCGATGTCGGAGAGGATCCCGCCGAAGCGCACGCTGCCGCCGCCGCCAGCGCCCTCGAGCGACAGCCCGCGCCGCGCGCGGACCGACAGCCAATGCAGCACCGACGAGCCGCCGAGCGTCAGCGCCAACAGCAGCATCGCGATCATCAGCACGCTGGGCACCTCGCGGCTCTCGGGAATCTGGCCCTCCTCGCGGGCCTTCTTGAGCCGCTCGGGGGTCGCGTCCTCAGTGCGTTCTGATGCAGGTTTTTCCGCCATCGCGTCTCACGACTCCATGCCAAACGTCCGTGCGACTACGCCGTGATAAGGTTCCGGCTGAGCCAGTCGGCCAGTTCGCGGGCAAAGCCGTGCAGCGCCGGCATCAGCGCCGCGGCCATGAACAACCCAACCGCCACCCGCAGTGGAAGGGCCGTCAAAAGAATGTTCATCTCCGGCAGCACGCGGGCGAGGATCGCCAGGACCACCGCGAGAATCAAAAACGCCGCCAGCAACGGAGCGGCCAGCTTCAGCGCGAACAGCAGCATCGCCGACCCGGCCGCCAGGACCGCCTCGGTCAGGGCGCCGATCTGCGGCGTGCGGGCGACCGGAAACGCCTCGTAGCTCTTGGACAGCGCCAGCAACAGAAGGTGGTGTCCGCCGGCCGTCAGAAAGAACAGTGCGAAGGTGACTTCGAACAGCAAGCCGACCGGCTGGGCGCCGGCGCCGCTGACCGGGTCGATGATGTTGGCCAGGGCGAAGCCCATCTGCCGTCCGATGATCCGCCCGGCCTGCTGGGCGGCGGTGAACACCAGCCGTGCCGCCAGGCCCAGCGCCAGGCCGACGAGAATCTCCCGAATCAGCAGCAGGGCGGCGGCGGCCCAATGCACGTCGCCGAGCGTCTCGGGCGCCGGCGGCAGAAGCATGGCGAAGAAGATGGTCACCAGCAGCGCGATGCCCGCCCGGACGCGCATCGGCAGCGCCCGCCAGCCGAAGATCGGCAGCACCGAGAAGAATGCCGCCACCCGCCCCAGCAGCAGCATGAACGGCAGCAGAAGTTGCATCCACGGGCTCATTGGTCATTGTCCAAGCGCCTGGATCTGGAAAAACACGTCCTCGGTGAAGCCCACCGCCTGCCGGAGCATCCACCCGCCGAAAATGAGGACAGTCACGCCGACGGCGGCGATCTTGAGCACCAACCCCAGCGTCATGTCGCGGATCGACGTGACCGCCTGAAGCAGCGCCGAAACCAGCCCCACCACCAACGTGACCACCAAGACGGGCGACGCGAGCATCAGCGCCATCTCCAGCGTGCGACGCCCAAGATACAACACCATTTCGCCACTCATGACGGTCCTCAGTGAAAGCTGTTGACCAGCGCTTCGGCCAGCAGATGCCAACCGTCGACCAGAACAAACAGAACGATCTTGAACGGCAGCGAGATCATCGCCGGCGGAAGCATCATCATCCCCGCGCTGAGCAGGATGCTCGCCACCACCAAATCCACCAGCAGGAACGGGATGAACAGCAGGCAGCCCATCTCGAAGGCGGTGCGAAACTCGCTGACGGCGAATGACGGAATCGCCACGTATGTAGGCACCTCGGCGCGGGTCTCGGGCATCGGAATCTCCGCCATCGACACGAACAGCTTCAGGTCGCTCGGACGCGTCTGGCGGAGCATGAAGTCCTTGAGAAGGTCGTTGCCGCGAACGATGGCCTCGTCGAAGCCGATCTCGTCGCTGAGGTACGGCTGCATCGCCTGGCGATTGATCGTCCCGAGCGTCGGGGCCATGGTGAACAGCGTCAGAAACAGCCCAAGGCCGATAATCGCGATCGTCGGCGGGATGTTCTGCGTCGTCAGCGCCCGGCGAATAAAGCCCAGAACGATCACGATCCGCGTAAACGCCGTCATCATCACCAGCAAGCTCGGCAGCACGGCCAGCCCGGCGAAGACAACCGCCAGCTTGATCGGACCCGACCATTCGCTCGGCTCGCCCTCGGGGGTCTTGGTGGCCTTGTCGATGCCCTCGAGGACCTGGCCCATGTTCGGAACGGAATCCGCCGCCGTCGCTTCATCGGCCTCGCCGTCGGTCTCCTGGGCGCGGCACCGACCCGGCCCGGCCAGGATGACCGCCGCCAGCGCCGCAATGACAAGCCGTCGCCGCATGGGCTAATCGTCCTCCCGCTTCGGGTCAGAGGTGGCCTGACGGTTGAGAACCGCCCCGAAATCGCCGGCCCCCGTCTCGCCGGCAATCGCGCCATCGGCCGCAGCGGCATCCGCGTCGTCGGCAACGGCGTCGGTCACGTCGGCCAGTAGCGTGATCTGCTCGCGCGAACTGGAGACGAGATACCGCCTGCCGGCCACACGCAGCAGGTGAACGCTCTTGCGCGGGCCCAGGGCGACCGTCTCCTCCACGGAGACGCGTTTTCCGGCTTGCGTGCCGATCCGCGGCAGGAAACGCCGGGCGACGTAGATGCCCACGCCGGCCAGGACCAGAAGGATGATGGTGTAGGCCAGCATCTCCCAGACCGGGCCGATGCCGCCGCCGTCCTTGAGGTGCAGCCCCTCGTCGCGGCGCCCGGCGACCTCGTCATCGCCGCGCTTGGGTGCCGGCTGCGTGGCGGATCGCGTCATCGCCCGGGTGTCGGGCTGTGTGGTCGGTCGGGAAGCTGGTTGTGTGGCCGGCCCATGGGCCGCCAGACACAGGCCTGCTGACAGCGCCACCAGTGTACCCGCGGCGGATCGCATGAGGGCATACGGAAAGCTCATGCCCAATCCCGTGCACATCGCATGCCAAACGCCCACGGGCCCTGCAATGATGCGGAGAAGCCGTAACTACCTATCGAAAAAGACGATAGGGCCACCCCTCTTCGGAAATCCCGCAGACGGCGGCATGGTCCACGTCACGGCGCGCGAATTTCCCACGTCCGCGCGGTAAATCTTTGGGCGCCGGGCGGCGCGCAGACCACTGCCCCGGGCGGCGGGCGAAGCAACCCGGGCCGTGCGCAGCGCCCCGCCGCCGGCGCGGCGGCTAGCCGTTCTGGCGGACGATCTGCTCGATCCGCACGCCGAGCCGCTCGCCGACGACCACCAATTGGCCCGTGGCGAACCTCACGCCGCGGAGATACAGGTCGACGGGCTCGCCGGCCTGCTTGTCGAGCGTCACGACGGAGCCGCCGCCGAGCTGCAGCACGTCGCGAATCTGCATGTCCAGCTGGCCCAGCGAGACCTCCACGGGCACGGTGGCGTCCAGCAGAATGTCGATCTGTCCATCGCCCGTTTGCCCGGCGTCCGGCCCGGCGTCGGCAAGCTGGGCCTCCTCCACGTCCACGCCTTCGGGTGCTTCGGAGGCCTCGTCAGCGGCGTCGGGTTGCTGCTCGGTTGTTGCTTCTTCGTCTGCCATGATTCTCGATCCTTCGTGTTCAACCGGCCGATCCGGACGCTTCCTGTCCCTCGGCCGAAACGATCTTCAAGGCGTAGTATCCTTCGCTCTGGCCATATTTACCGGCGAAGACGGTCCGCCCCCCCACGCGAATTCCCACAACGCCATCCACCTCGTGTTCGGTGACCACCACGTCCCCCGGACTCAGCGCCATCACGTCGCGCATCGGCGCCAGCACCGCCAGCGGCGCCGTGACCGGCACGCGCACTTGTTTCAGATGTGCCAGGGCATCGTCGCGCTGCTGCTCCGGCGGACCCACCGGCTCCGCGTCGGCCGGTTCCAGAGCGGCAACGGCCGATGCCGTCGGCACGATCAGGCGCAGGACCGGCTCGGCCTCGTCGGACTCGGCGATTGCAAGCCCAACGCATACCCAGGTCGCGCCCGCCTCGGCCTCTATCGGCCAGGCGTCGCAAGCCGGTTCGCCGCACGTGACGGCGCCGCCCGCCGGCAACGCCAGCCGCGACAACCCCCCCGCCAATGCTCCCAGGACGTCTGTCAGCAGGGCCGCCTGAAGGGGCGACAACTCCGCCGCCGCATCCGATGAGGTGTCCTCGCCGCCGAGCAGTCGCGTGACCCACGCGGCCGCCTGCGCCTTGCCCACCGCCAGCGCCGCGACGGTCCGGTCGTCCGCCTGGAGGGCACACGTACGAGCATCGATCTCCGCGGCCGTCAACTCCTCGGCATAGTGCTCGCTGATGGAGACGACCGTGAGCGCCAACTCGGTCCGTACGAGAGCGGCCAGACGGCCGGAGGCCTCTGTCGCAGCGCGTGCCGCAAGCTGTTCCAGCCGCGCGCGCTGGGCGCTGGTCAATACGTGCGGCGTGGACCAGTCGTATGGCGTCGCTTCAACCTGCGGCTCGCCGTCGTCGCGACCGGCACGCGCCGCGGCCAGCATCTGCTCGACCAAGTGCCGTTCGAAGTCGGCGCCGGTGTTGTCTTGTTTCGATGGACTCATTGCACAATCGCATCCAGCAGGACGTGGTGGATCTGCCCGGGATGGTCCGGCCAGAGTTGTTCGTTGAGCGTCGCGCACATTTCTTCGCGGATGCGGTTGAGGTTCTCCTCGCCGCCGATCTGCTCCGGCGTCAGGCCGGAAATGTACGACCGAAGCCAGTTCTGAAGCTCCCGGTCCATCTTCGTGATCTGCTCGCGGACGCGAGGCCAGCGTTTCTTGCCTACGGCCAACGTGACCGTCGCCCGAATGACGCGGTTTCGCCGCGGGACATTGGCGTTGACGACGATGTCCGTGAATTCGTAGTACTCGAACTCCGTATCTTCGGCCAGGTCGGGCACCTCGGGTTCGTCGGGCTTGGTCACCTTCCCGTCACCGCCCGCGCCGCCCAAGGCCGCGCGCAGCGCGACGCCGGCGCCGGAGGCCACGGCAACCGTCGCCAGGACCAGGACGATCATCATCACCGGCCCGGACCCGCCCGCCGCCGGCGCGTCGTCCTGCTCTTGCTGTTGTTCAGTCGCTTCGTTGGGTTCATCGGCCATAACGTGTTCCTTCCAGAATCGCAGCGACGGCAATGTGAGACCCGTCGGCGGTCAACCCGAATTTGCGTTTGCACCACGCGTTGCCGCGCCCCCCGCCAAGCGCCCGAACGGGCCAAACGCCCACCAGGTTCTGCCGAGCCAGTTCGTCGCGCAGCACGGCCGCGGCGGCGGCCGCCCGTTGCGTCGACAACTCCCATTGATCGGCGGCATCGGCCGCATCCGGCGCCAGCGCGACAACGTAAATGTCGATGTCCGTCGCCTCGGCGCTGGAGACCAGCGCGCGGACCACGTCGCGCAATCGCTCTGCCGCGGCGGGCGGCAGATCGGCCGAGCCCGGCGCGAATCGAACGGCCGGACCACTCGGCGCCAGGTCCGTCTGCTCCACGTCCTCGCTCCGGGCCCGTGCCTGGGCGGCGATTTCGCGGAACAGCTGACGGATGCGAGCGTCTTTCGGATCGATCGCCCGCTGCTCGGCCGGGTTGTCCGGGTCAGACGGAGTGGGGTGTTTGACCTCGACATGCTGGTGGCGTGGCCGGGCCTCCTTACCGTATATCCATTTGGGAATGCCGAAGCCGCTGACGGCGCGCCGGAACGAGCCCTGGCCCACGTAGAACAGCTCCTCTTCCTGAATCGTCGCGAACGACTGCAGCAGAACGAAGAACGCCAGCAGCAGCGTGACCATATCGCTGAACGATACGATCCAGCCGGGCGGGCCCTGCTGCTCGTCTTCGGCGTTGGCGTTGTTGTCGCGAGCGCGTCGGGGCATCTCAATACGTCTCCCAGGACAACAGGGCGATCTCCAGTTCGCCAGTCGCGTCGCTGCCGGCCTGATGTCCAGGCGCTGGAACCGACACGTAGCAGTATTCCGTCGGAAGCTTCGCGTCGTCGGCGAGGTATCGCGCCACCGCCGCGGCGCGTCCCAGGCCGATCTGCGGACTGGTCTCGCGAATCACGACACGACACGGCACCTGGCGGACGAACGTCGCGATCATCCGCAGGCAGTTCTCGGCCTCGGGCGTCAGCGTCACGCCCCGCGCCCAGAACATGTCCGACGAACGAAACGACAGCACACGGCGGTCCTTGTACGCGTCGAGAGCCAGTATCTCCGGAAGTTTTTCGGGGATCTCTATGCGGTCCCAGTCGGCGTCCTGGGGCGTCTCGGCCCCTTCGCGGACCTGGTCCTGCTGCCGTGGAATCGGCGGGACGATCGACGAGGGAATCTCGCGCTTGATCGGAAATACCGAATGCAGCGTCATGTAGTCGAACGCGCCGGCCAGACGCTTGGCCTCGATCTCCTCGAAGGAGGAGAACGTCAGCAGAAGCACGAAGAAGCACAGCAGCAGCGTCATGCAGTCGCTGAAGGTGACGATCCAGTCGCCGGCCGTGCCGCCGCCTTCTTCTGCCGGTTGGGGGTTGTTGTTTCGGCGTGCCATGCGTTGCAGGTTCCGTCGCCACCGTCGCGGCGTCTAGACGTTCGGCTTAAGCTCCTCGCGCTTGCGCCCGGAGACGAACGCGTGCATGCGCTCGCGGACCTCGGTGGGGCTTTGGCCACGGACGAGGCCAAGCAGGCCCTCGAGGATCATTTCGCGCAGTAACGTTTCGCGCTTGGAGCGGATGCCGAGCTTTCCCGCCAGCGGGATGAACACGAGGTTCGCCACGAAGGCACCGTAAAACGTCGTAATCAGCGCGGTCGCCATGCCCACGCCGATCTGGGACGGGTCTTCGAGCGTTCCGAGCATCTGCACCAGGCCGATCAGCGTTCCGATCATGCCGAATGCCGGGGCGCTGGCGCCCATGAACTCCAGCACCTTCTTGCCGGTGGAGTGGCGCTGTTGGAGGTAGCGGATCTCCATGTCCATGTGCTCGCCGATGGCGTCCTCGCTCTGACCGTCGATGACCATCTGCATGCCCTGGACCAGGAACGAGTCGCCCGCCTCGTCCACCTGGCGCTCGAGTGCCAGCGCGCCGTCCCGGCGGTTGATCGCCGCGTAGTTGACCATCTTCTGAATCAAGTCCTGCTCGTCCGGAAGCTTGCAGAACAGCGTCTTCTTGACCACCGAGAAGATTCCCAGAACCTGCCCGATGGAAAAGTGGATCAGCGTCGCCGACAGCATGCCGCCGATGACGATCATGACCGACGGAACGTTAACGAATACGCCGGCACTGCCGCCGGCGACGATCGCCGAGGCGATGCAGGCAAAGCCCGCAAGTATGCCGATGATGGTGGCCAGATCCAAAACGCTATCCTTCCGCCGGGGCCGTGTCCTGTATGCGCTTGAGACGCTCGGTCAGCTGCGCCGCCAGCGGCTCATCCGCGATCGCCGCCAGCAGATTCGCCGCCTGGCGATCACCCATGAAGTGCAGAAGCTTGACGGCGTCGTCGATCCGTCCGCCTTGGCACCAACTCGTGATAATTTTGCCGGCCGCCGTCGAGTCCATCCGATCGTAGACACCGGCCATATCTCTGAGATTGCGTCGCTCGACGGCCTCAATCTGCACCAGCCGACCCTCGAACTGCTTGCACTTGACGTTGAGTTTGCCGGCCGCCTCGGTGATCTGCGTACGGAGTTCGCGAAACTGTCTCAGCAGCGTGTCCAGGTCCCGCTGAGCCAGCGCCAGGCGCTGGCGATCCTGCTCAAGCTGCTTCAATTCGCGGTCGCGCTGCGCCGTCTTGGCTTTAAGGTCCTTGATAAGCTGTTCGAGCTGGCGCTCGCGGGCGCGCGGCACATCCGCGGCGCCCCCCCCCTCCGATGGCTCGGACGTGTGCAACTGCCCCACGGCGGGAGCTTTTGCGGACTCGGGCGGGGGCGGCGCGCTGCCAACACCGAACATGCCGGCCAGAAAGTACGAACCGGCAAACGCCGCCACGGCCAGCGGGGCAAGAATCAGAATCATCCGTTTGCGGTTCATGGGTGGCTCCTTAGCCGAGCGCGGCGGTTCGGGACCGGGCCCGTTGCCGCGCGTAGGCGAGGTTGGCGTTCTCGTCGGTTACCTTTTGCTCGAATCGCATATAGTCGCGGCGCCAGCGGCGTCGCGCCTGCTCGCGCAGGCGCTCCAGCGCCTTGCGCGAGGAACGAATTTTTGAAAACTCCGCCGTCTTCTGTCGCCGCTGCTTACGAAGCGACTCGAGTTGCATATTGAGCGAGTCGATCTCCTGCCGCGCCGTCTCGGCGTAGCGCATGAACAGCTCCTGGCGTGTCAAGCGCTCGGCCGACGCATCCCGGCCCAACGCTTCCAGCATGCCGTCCAGCACCGAACGACGGTGGACGATCTGCTGGCGCTGCTGCGCGATCCGCCGAGCGAAGGCAAACAGCTCCGCACGCAATGCCAGCTCGCGCTGCGCCGTCACGTCCAACAAGCGCTGCAACGGCCAGGTAAATCGCTTCATGCTCCGCCTCCTTCGGGCGGCGCGACATTCGTTGCCTCAGGCGAGTCCGTCGGCATCAGGAATTCCCACGACTCCGTGATATCTTTCAGTTGGGCGATCATCGCGTCATACGCGGCCGGCTCACCGCGTGGCTGGCGAAGGAACTCGCTCACGCGGTCGATCAACGAGACGGCCTTGTCGATCCGACGGTTCGAACCGGGCGAGAACGCCCCGATGTTGATCAGGTCCTCGGCGTTGCGGTATGTCGCGTAGATCGCGCGGAACCGTTGTGCCGCCAGCACGTGCTCGTCATCCACGACACGGTCCATCAGCCGACTGACGCTCTGGAGGATGTCCACGGCCGGGTAGTGCCCCTGCTCGGCGAGCTTGCGCGACAGCACGCAGTGCCCGTCCAGAAGCGAGCGGGCGGTGTCCGCGACGGGATCGTCCATGTCGTCGCCCTCGACGAGGATGGTCAGCACCCCCGTGATACTGCCGACCTCGGCGCGACCGAGCCGCTCGGTGAACTTCGGCAGCACGCTGAAGACGCTGGGGCAGTAGCCCTTGGTCGTCGGCGGCTCGCCCGCCGCCAGGCCGATCTCCCGCTGCGCCGTGGCGAAGCGCGTCAACGAATCCATCATGAACAGAACGTCTTTGCCCTGGTCGCGGAAGTACTCTGCAATAGACGTGGCGGTGAAGGCGGCCTTTACGCGCTGAATGGGCGAAGCGTCCGACGTGGCGATGACCACGACGCTTCGGGCCAGGCCCTCCGGGCCGAGCGATTCTTCCAGGAAGTGCCGGACCTCGCGCCCCCGCTCGCCCACGAGCGCTAAGACGTTGACGTCGGAGGAACTGCATCGGGCGATCTCGCCGAGGAGCGTGCTCTTGCCGACGCCGCTTCCGGAGAAGATGCCTATCCGCTGACCTTTTCCGCACGTCAGCAGGCCGTCGAACGCCCGCAGGCCGAACAGCAGCGGCTCCGTGATGCGCGGCCGGCTCATCGGCGGCGGAGGCGGCACATCCAACGACCGGCGCTGGCGCCCGCCCAGCGGTCCGGCACCGTCCAGAGGCCGGCCCAGCGCGTCGATCACGCGCCCGAGCAATTCCGGGCCGACGGGCAGCGACCGCGGCGCCGACCGGACCGTCACGGCGTCGTCCGGCGCGATGCCCTCAATGGGCTCCAGCGGCATGAGCACGCGATTGACACCATGAAAGCCGATGACTTCGGCCGACACGCGCCGCCCGTCGGCGACGTGTATCTGACACAGCTCGCCGACGCCGACCGGCGGCCCGTGGGACTCGACCGTCAGCCCGGCGACGCGAACGATCCGTCCGCGACAGCTCCGCGTGTCGGTCTGGCGAAGACGATCCCGATATTTGTTCAGGTCGACGCTCATTCGGCCTCCGAGCCCTTGAGCGCTTCACGAATGTGCTCGAGTTGCCCCTCGACGCTTGACTCGACGATCCCGCCGGGTGTCTCCACGCGACACTCGGCGGGAGCCACGGACGTGTCGGACATCAATGTGACGCCGTTGGGAATGTCCGTGTCTTCACGACTGCAGTTTGCGTAGTCGCCCGGGTTCAGGCGTACAACGACGTCACCGCCGAGAGTGACGTGCCTCAGGGCGTCCTGCACGATCGGTTCGATCTCGTAATCCTGGGCCTGGATCTGCTGGCAAAGCACCTTGGCGGCGATATCGACGGCCAGGTCTACCAGTTGCTCTTCCGCCGCCTCTAAGGCCTTCTGGCGCAGTGCGGGGATCTCGGCCGCGGCACAAAGCAGCGCGTCGCGCGCCTGGATCATCTCGGCGCGGGCCGTCTCGAGCTGCTCGGTGAGCTGCCCGGAGCGGTCGGCGGCGGCGTCGCCGTCCTCGCCGCCGGTCACGCAAACCGATACGATCGGCCCGGACACGTTGAGGCGAACCGGCTCGGCCATGTCAGCTGCCTTCCTCGAAGTTCAACGATCCTTTGCTCGACATGTCGCGCAGCGTGCTCAACACCGCCTCGCGACCGGCCTGGATGTCCTCGTCGCCTGGCGACGACAGCAGCGAGGCCTCTTCGTCCAGCATGGCGGCGCCGCGTTCGGACATGTTGCTGCGGATCTTCTCGCGGACGGCCTCCTCGGCGTCCGACAGCGCCAGCGCGAGCTGACGCGCCTCGATCTCGCGCAGGGCTTCCTGCATGGAGCGGTCTGCGATGACGGGGAGGTCCTCCCAGACGACCATCATCCGCTCGACGCCGGAGGCCGTCTCGGCGTTCTGCTCGCGAATCGACTCCAGCATGCTGTTCCGCAGTTCATTGCCCAACCCGCGCAGCAGAACGGCCACCTGACGCAGCCGCGCGTCACCAGTAGCGGGTTCGCCGCCCGCCTGACGCGCCTCCAACCGCCGGCGCATGACAGAGGCGACGCGCACTTTCGTTTCGGCGCTGACGGGGGCCCCCGACGCCAGTGTGCGGATTGCCGCGGCGCGGACGTCTTCGGTCAGTGCGCCCAGAAGCTTGCCGCTGGTCTTCTGCGGCAGTTCGCCCAGCACGACCGCCACCGCCTGCGGCGTCTCACCGGACAGGGCCTCGGTCAAATCCTCCACCGACGCCGAGCGAATCGGCAGGAAAGGGTCCTTGGCCTCGACCAGCTCCCGAACGCGCTGCATCGTCTGCCGTCCCTGACCGGCGCCAAGGGCCCTTTCCAGCATCTGCTCGACGAACATGCCGGACGACCCGCCGCCGGCGTCCGACTGCTCCAGCAACCCATAGAACTCCCGCACCGGCTCATCGGCGCCCTGGGGCGTGTGCCCGGAGGCCTTGAGATAGGCCACTTCCGCCGCGATCTCGGCGACCTTGTCGGCATCGGCCGAGCCGAGCAGTTCGGCCGCGGTCGACGCGTCCAGGTTCATCAGCAGCAAGGCGGCTTTGCGTGTCGGGGTCAACTCCACGTTCTCAACTCCCGCACTGTTACTTCGCGCTGGTCGTATCACTCTGCGCCCAGGTCAGAAAGAGCCGCTTGACCTCATCGGGGTTCTCTTCCAGGGCGCGGGTGATGCGTTCCTTCAAGCGGCGCTGCTCGCCGGCGGCGCCTGGTAGCAAATGATCCATCTGACCGCTCTGCACCGCCAGCTCGCCGGTGGCCTCCTGCTCACTGGGCTCGCTCTTCGATTTGCTCTTGCCGCCGAAGATCTTCAGCGCCAGCAGCATGCCGATCACGACCAGCCCCAAGGAGGCGCGCTTGGCGAGACTCAGAAGCAAATCGGGCGTCAGGAAACCGGCCTCAACCGGCTCCTCCTGAGGCGAGCGCGGGAACTTCGTCGTCACGACCGACAGCGCATCGACCGGTTCACCGCCTTCGCCGGCGGCCTCCAACGTCAAACCCAGCGCGCCGGCGACCAGCGCCTCGACGTCCTCGCGCTTCATCACCGGCTCGCCGTCTTCCTCCCCCTCCGGCGGCGAGAGATCCACCAGCACGGCCACCGACTTCGAAACGATCTCGCCGGGCAATTGCTTGCTCTGCTCAGTGGTCTTGCTGACGAGGTACTCGGTCTTGATCGTCTCGGCCTTGGTGTTTCCGCCCTCGCCGGAGCCGCCCTCGCCGGTGCCGGTGGACGACTCGCTGTCGATCGTCTCGCTTCGCGCGACCCGCTTGGCCGGGTCGTAGTTTTCCATAGCGCGGGTAACGGCCTTGGACGTCATCTCGACGCTGACCCGGACGGAGGCACGGTTCGGGCCCAAGGCGGCCGCGAGCATCTGCTCGGCCTTGTCGGCGAGCCGCTGTTCGACCTGGCTCTTGTGGGCCTGGAACGACCCGACCCGCCCGGCCATGTCGTCCGTCTCGTCGCCGCTGAGCAGGTTACCGGCCGTGTCAACGACGACCACGTCATCGGCCTGGAGCCCCTCGACGGCTCCGGCGACCAGATGAACTACAGCCGCGACGTTGTTGGCCCCCAGCGCGTGGCCGCCTTTGAGCCCTACGACGACCGTAGCCGATGATTTCTGTTCGTTGCCTCTGAACAGGGCGCCCTCGGGGCGAACGATGTGCACGCGTGCGGCCGTCACGTTGTTGAGCGTACGGATCGTCTTGGCCAACTCCCCCTCGACGGCGCGGACGTAATTGACGCGCTGGGCGAACGGGCTCGTACCGAGCTTCTCATCATCGAGGATCTTGTACCCCGCCTGTCCGTCGCCGGGCAGCCCTTGACTCGCAAGGGACATGCGACAGTCATTGACCTGCTCGGCGGGCACGAGAACCGTCGTGCCGCCATTGGCCAACTCGTATGGAATGTCGCGGTCGCCGAGTTTGGCCGTGACCTTGGCGGCGTCGGCGGGGCTCAGGCCCCCGTAGAGGATCGTCATCTTCGGTTGCGTCGCCCAGTTGCCCAGCAGCAGCGCCGCACCGGCGACGGCCAAAACGATCGTCAGCAGGAGCACCCGATGAATGAAGCTCATCTGATGCCAGACAGCGCCGAGATTGCGAAGTATCTGAGCCACGGCTCGTCCTCACCGCAGGTTTAGACCTGCATGTTCAGCGTCTGCTTGTACGCCTCGATCATCTTGTTCCGCACGCCGACCAGCAGCTTGAAGCTCATGTCGGCACGCGCCATCGCCGTCACGGCCGGCAGGACGTCCTCGGTCTTGCCGCTGAGAAGGTTCTGGACCGCCTCTGCCGAGGCCTGCTGGTCCTGGTCCACGCTCCGCAGGTAGCCCTGCAGTGCCTCGTTGAACTTGCCCGGCGCCGCGGGCTGGGTCTTGCCCGCTGACGCGACCTGCGCCGCGTGCTGTACCGCGCCGGGTCCGCCTATCGGGTTGATTGCCATCGAACTCGCGCTCCTATCGCAGTAATTCCAGTGCGGTATCCACGGACTGCTGGTATCGTTTCAGCACGGCCGCGTTCGCTTGATACGCCCGTGACGCGACCACGAGGTTCATCATCTCGGTCGGAATGGAGACGTTCGGAAGCGTCACGAACCCGTCGCCGTCGGCGTCCGGGTGGCCCGGCATGCGTACACGTTTGAGCGGCGTCTCGTTGTCCGTGCGAATCGTCTCGATCCGCACGCCGGTCGGGTCGTCGCCTGCGGTATCGAGAACGACTTCCTTGCGACGGTACGCCCCGCCGCCGGTCGTCCGCGTCGTGTGCGCGTTGGCGAGGTTCTCGGCGATGACATTCATCCGCCGCGACTGGGCGCGAAGCCCGGAAACCGCGATGTCGACCGAACTGCTGACCGCGTTGACTGCCATGTCTGTCTACCTCGCAGGCGACGGGCGTGCCGCCGAGCCGGTTACTTGTTCGTCTGTATCGCCATCTCCGCCTGGCGATAGACCTTGTGCAGCAGGCGGATGTAGGTCTTGCGCAAGGCGCTGTTCTTAATCAGATCGCCGACCTCGCTGTCGAGATCCACGTCGTTTCCGTTCGCGCCGACGGGCGTGTTGCGCGGCTGGAGGGTCTCGAACGTCACCTCGCGCAGCGCCTCGGCGTCGCCGGAAGCCATCGCCTCGGACAGGGCCTTCTCAAACGCGACCGCGCGCCGGCGGTAGCCCGGCGTGTTGATGTTCGCGATGTTGTTGGCCAGCACTTTGCCCCGCGTTCCGGTGGCGCGGAGGCCGGTCTGAAGGATGTCGATCATGTTCACGCCGTCGCCCATTGGCGTTCTCCCGTGCGGCCGAAAGCGTCGGGCGGGGCGTACCCGTCGCGCTTGTACCGCCGCAGTTTCTCACGCAGCGTTCGGTCCGTGATGCCCAGAAGTTCGGCGGCCTTGGCTTGGTGGGCCTCGGTGCGGCGCAAGGCCTCGTAGATGGCCGATCGCTCCAATTCCGCCAGCGACAGCGTGGACATGTTGCGCGGCTGCGGGCACCGCAACTCGCTCCACAAGGCCGGCACACCCGCCAGCGACAGCGTCGGCCCCTTGCCCAGCGCCAGCGCCGTGCGTACCACGTTGCGCAACTGCCGTACGTTTCCCGGCCAAGCGTAGCTACGGAAGGCAACGAGCATTTCCTCGTCGAGCTGTTCGATGTTCCGACCGACCTCGCCTGCGAAACTGTTGACGAAGTGCCATACCAGCGGCGCGATGTCGTCAATACGCTCGCGAAGGGGCACCACGGAGATCTGCACCCCGCCCAGGCGATAGTACAGGTCTCGACGGAACGCGCCCTGCTCGACATCGCGCGCCAGGTTGCGGTTCGATGTGCTGATGACCCGGACGTTGACGTCCACCGCGTCGCTACCCCCGACGCGCTCGAAATACTGCTGCTCCAGCACGCGAAGCAACTCCGCCTGCAGACGGGGGCTCGTCTCGGAAACCTCGTCGAGAAGCAGCGTGCCGCCGTGGGCTTGCTCGAACCGCCCCACCCGCCGCGCGTGAGCGCCGGTAAACGCCCCACGCTCGTGACCGAACAGCTCGCTCTCCAGGAGCGACTCACTCATCGCGCCGCAATTGACGGCCACGAACGGCTCGCTCGAGCGCCGGCTGCGATCGTGGATCATCCGGGAGATCAACTCCTTGCCCGTCCCGCTCTCCCCGGTGATCAGAACCGGCAGCGACGTAGCCGCCACCTTCTCGGCCAGCGCGATCGTCTCACGGAGGCGACGGCTCTGACCGGCGATGCGATACGGCCGGCGGGCGTCGGCGGCACCGCTGGCGGCCAGGGGTACCGCGTGCGAGGGCGCATAGGCGTTCAATACGCTCTCCAGCTTTTCCCGCGTTACCGGCGGCTCGATCACGTCGCGGCAGCCGGCGCGCATCGCGCCGACCGCGGTTTGCACCGAATCATCGGCGGCTATCATCACCACCGGCAGTTCGGGGTGCACGGCGCGGACGCGCGCCATCAACTCGGCCGCGGCGGCCACGTCGCCGTCCAACTCGGCCAGCACCAGTCGCCAGTCGCGATCGCCCAGCCGCTTGGCCGCTGCCACGATGCCGTCGACCACCGTGCCGCGTACGGCCCGCGCCGCGAGCGTCTCCAGCACCAGGCGCGTCACGTCCTGGCGGCGACTGACGATCAGAATGTCTTCGATGATGCGTTCGGCCATCTACTCGTCGTCCTCGTCAACAGCCAGAGGCGCGTCCGCGGAGGGCAACTGTTCGATTTTGCGAATCAACTTTGTCGGACGGGCCGAATTCTTCCACGCCAGCAGGCCGTCGTAGGCCTCGGCAAGCGGCGTCCAGGGGCTGTCGGCGTGCTCGGCAATGACGCGCCGGTAGGCCTCGCGCGCCGCGGCGGGGTCGTCGTCGCGCAGGCAATTGCCGAGTTGCAACAGAATCCACGCCTCCTCCTGTGCCGGCGGGGCGCGGCGAAGCGCGATGCGATAGAACGCGCCCGCCGTCTTGTCGTGTCCGGCCTTGAAGAGCATGTCCGCCAGCGCCAGCGGGTCGGCGACGCTGTCCGGCGCGACCTTCGTCCGCAGCGTCTCCAACGTCGCTACATCCAGACCGGACCGCTGGGGGGGCGGTGCGGCGACTGCCTCGACCGGGCGAGTCGTCGGCGCCGCGGCGGCGGCGTCGGAAGCCGCCCGCGCCGCGTCAGAACTCGCTTGCGTCTCCCCGGCCTCCAGGTGCAAGGCGCGCAATCGCCGCACGGTCGCCAGCAGGTCCGTCCGTTTTTCACGATCGGCGTCGTCGGGCGGCGCGGTAATGCTCTCGCGCCACAACTCGCTGACGCCCTGTCGCAAGGCCTCATCTTCGGCGGCGTCCGCGGTGGCGGCCGCTTCCTCGTCCGCAGCCGGCGCGGCCGGAGCGGCAAGAAGCAGCAATGCTGACAGTAACCACGCCCACCGGATCATCGCTGGGGGCCTCCCGTCTCGTCGTCGAGCATGTTCGAGTAGGCCAGAGCGGCGTTGCGGTAGTCGCCCTGCAACGCATAGGCCTCGCCGAGCAGGCGCGTCGCGCGCCGGCGCGTCGCCTCATCGCTGTCGCCGGTACGCACGATGCCGGTCAGGCGTATCGCACGTTGCGGCTCGCTGCGATGCAGACACAACTGCGCCAAATCGCACGCCGCAGCATAGTACGCCGCACACGGCGTCATCTCTTCGAGCACGTCGGTAAGGACCTGCTCGGCCGCGTCGCGCTGATCAGACGCGAGGTAACCACGCGCGATCTCGGCCGCCACGCGTGCACGCGCCTGCGTATCCTTAACCGCGCCGAGGTGATCGGTCAGCAGGCGGACCCCCCGGTTCGGCAGCCCCATATGCCGATACATCCTTCCGGAAAGCACCAGGTAGCGCCCGAGCTTCGCCTGCGGCAGCGAAGCTACGTCCAGGTCGGAAAGCACACCCAGGGCGCGCACATAGCGTTGGGAATCCAGGTACAGCTCGCTGAGCGCCAGCGCGGCATCCAGGTGAACCTGCTGCGCCCCGGCCAAGACCAGCGCCCGGCGAAGGTCCCCCTCCGCCGGCTCGATATTTCCGACGCCGTCCCGGCACCGTCCGCGAAGCAGATACGCGGCGGGCAGGTCCGCGTGGTCCGCCTCGGCCAGGCCGATGAACCGCGTCAGCCACGTCTCGGCATCGACGGGCATGCCCTTGGCGTGGTAGCAGCGCCCCAACCCGTAGGCGGCGGCCGCACGAGAATCCGCAGACAGGTTCTGGACGTAGAGGCGGCGTAAGTCGCTGATTGCTTCGTTGAACTGTCCGGCGCGACGGTTGGCCTCCCCAAGAGCCAGATAGACCTCGTCCTGCGCCTGGAAATCCGGATACTTGTCCAGCAATCGTTGAAGGTCGCTTCGGGCGCCGTCGTCGTTGTTCATCGCCAAACGCAGCCGTGCGCAACGCAGCAGCGCCCGCGGCGCGACGCGCGACGTGTCAAACCGTCCCGCGACGAGCTGATACTCCTTTATCGCCCCCAGCGTATCGCCGGCCAGTTCTTGCACGACCGCCAGCGCGAAACGCCCCGTCGCCGCGCGCGTCGTGTCGCGGCCGCCCAGACGCAGCAGCAGCCGCCGCCAGCAGGCGTTTGTTTCGCGCGTTAGCAGGTCGCGCGCGCCGGTCAATGTGTCGAAGCCGTTCGGGTCGTACACGTCCACCGTCTCCCCGGTGAACCGCGCGACCAGGCCGGCTGCCCCGACTGCGATCTCCGCTATGCGCGTCTCGGAGGCGTCCCCGGCAAAGACCGTCACCGCCCGCTCCCGCAAGGGCGGACGGACGTTGACCCAACGGACATCCAGTCGCGCCTGAGCGCCCAGTCGCGCCAGCAACTCGTCAAGATGCGCCTCGACGGCGCGGACGTGCCACGGCCGCCGCAAGGCGCGCGGCTCCGCGCGCGCCACCTGCGGACCGAGCAAGCCCTGTTCCAGCTTGTCGGTGCCCGAGCGCAGCCGATCGCGCAACGCCGCTTGCGACAGGCCGGCGAAGGGATCCCGCCACGGCCTGTCGGTCCAGCGCACCGCCTCCACCTGACCGTACGTCCACAACACCTTGCTCGTTACGGCGCGTGCGGCGAGGGCGTCGCAGTCACCCGCCAAGGCAAGCGGCTCGGCGACGGCACCCAGCGCGCCCAAGGCCCGATATGCTTTCGTCCGTGCCTGGAGATGCTGTCCGCCGGCGAGGTCGAGCGCCCCCAGGTGATACCACGCGGCCGCTCGCACGAGGGGTGAGCCGCTGGCCGTTGCCTCACGTAACAGCGCCCGCGCCGCATCACCGCGACCCATCTGCGCCAGACAGTACCCCCGGCGAAACACGAGCAGATCGGCAACCAGCGAATCGGCGGGCGTGCGCGCCGCCTCGGCATGCAAGTGGCGATACCCGGCCAATGCCACCTTGTATTGCTGCTGTTCCAGTGCCGCCTCCGCCCGTGCCCACGACATGGGCCGCGGCGGCGGTTCGGCCGGAGCCGCCGGACGCGTCGTCGACGCCGGATCGCTCGGCGCCGCGCCGGCCGGTGTGGCGGCAGAACCGTCCGACAGAAAGCCGAACTGCCAGATCATCACCGCCACAACGCCCAAGATCAGCAACGTGTTGACTACCAGAATCGCCTGCACGAAGCGCGACTGCAGCGCTCCCCGGGTCGTCGGAACGGGCGCCTCCGTCGTCTCGCGGCGCTCAACGCCCTCTCCGCCGCCTTCGCCCGTCGGCGCCCCGCCCGGCGGCGACGTGTCCTTCTTGGCTACCGTGGCGCCGAGCCGCTCGCGCTGCTGCGCAATCAACTGCTCAAGCGACGGCTCACCCGGCGCACCCCGCGCCTGCCCGTCGTCAGCGGCGCGCGACGATTCGGCCTCCCCCTCGCCGGCAAGCGGTGCATCGTCGGGCGTCCGGGATTCGTCAGCCGCGTCCTGTGCGTCAGCGGCCACCGAAGCATCTGCCTCGGGCGCGTGCCCGCCCGGCGTGTCGGCGCCCTCGGCCGCGTCGCCGACCGGCGCCCGCGCCTGATCGTCCGCCGCATCCGCCGCCGACGGCTCGCCGTCCGCTCCGGAAGTCGCTTTCGCCGAGTTGTCCTGTCTGTCGTTGTCGGCCATGTGGCTCTGTCGTTATCCGCCCGCCCGCGCACGACGACACGGCGCGTGCGCAGACCGCCTTGACGAGCAGCTTGCAACAGATATGCCACAGGTGACAAAATAAGACGAGGGGCATTCAAGGGTGCCTCAGGGGATATTAACGTCAAGGGCCGACTCTGTTTTTAGCGGTCTGGACCTGAGGCGTGTCATTTTTTTGCGCGCGGCCGCGCTCGCCTTCTTTACTCGGCGTGCACTACTTGTCCGCCCGCTGCGGCTGGCGACGGCGGCACGCGCCGGACGATTCGCCGACCTGGCCGCGGCCGCAGTGGGCACTGTCAGGCGGCTGAATGCCATACCGTTTGAGCTTCGCGTGAAGTGTCGCGCGCGTAATCCCCAGCAGTGCTGCGGCGCGCGTTCGCTGCCAGCCGGTCTCCCGTAGGGCGCGAATGATAAACTCGCGCTCGGCGGTCTCCAGCGAGAAATCCTTCTTCTTCGCGGCGCTGGCCCGCGCCGAATCCGCAGGCGCCGCGTCGACGCGCTCGATGCGCAGTTCCTGCGGCGTGATCTGCCCACCCCGCGCCAGCAACAGCGCACGCTCCAGCACGTTCCGAAGTTCGCGGACGTTGCCCGGCCAAGTGTGGCCGGTCAGTTCGCCTTCGGCCTCGGGCGTCAGCGATGCCTCCGGACCGCCGAGCGAACTCGTCCGAAGAAAGTACTCCGCCAGCATGCTAATGTCCGAACGGCGTGACGGGTCGCGTAGCGGCGCCAGACGAATCGGGAACACCGCCAGCCGGTAGTACAAGTCCTGGCGGAATTTCGCGCTGCGGCTCGCGGCGAGCAGGTCGCGATTCGACGAGGCGATGATGGTCGCCTCGCAGGCGATATCCCGCGTGCCGCCCACCTTTCGGAAGCTTCTCTCCTGGAGGACCCGCAGCAGCTTGGCCTGCAATTCGGGCGACATTTCGCTGATCTCGTCGAGAAACAGCGTGCCCCGTCCCGCCAACTCGAACAAGCCCGCCTTGTCTCGGTCAGCCCCCGTAAACGCCCCCTTGACGTGCCCGAACAGTTCACTCTCCAGGAGCGTTGCCGTCAACGCGGCGCAGTTGACGGCGACAAATTGCTCCGGATCGCCGCAGCGCCATGCGTGGACGGCGCGGGCGGCCAGCTCCTTGCCCGTGCCCGTCTCGCCGACGATGAGGATAGGATTGCAGCGGCTCTCGGCAACCAGCCGGATTGTCTCAAGGACCTTGACTGTGGCTTCACTCCGCCCGACGAACGGCACGCCCGCCGGGCATTCGTCGCAGAAGCAGTGATCGCGCGCGTCGTCGCCTCCGTCACCACAACCGCGAATACCCGTAACCAGCCGGCCCAGCATATCCTCGTCCAGGTCACCGGCGACATAGTCGTACGCGCCGTGCCGGACATACTGTACCGCCCAATCGACGCTCGGCTGCTCGGCGAGCACGACCACGGGCGCTTCGCACGTGGACAGGCCAATGACGACCTCGACGCCCCCGGCCGAGCCGGCGCCCCGCTCAGCAACGAGGAACAGATCGGGCCGCTCCGCACGGGCGCACGCCAGTGCCGCCTGTGTGTCCTCCGCACGGAAGACCTGACGCGCTAGCGGCTCCAGCGCATCAGCCACCTCAGTGAGTCGCTGAGCATCCCTTGGCCCGGTTACAACAACGCACCCAAGCATGGCCTTCGCGCCCTGTTCCATCAACGACGCTCCTGCCTTCCTACCAAACGATAATATGCCGCCCAAGCAGCCCCCCCCCTATATGTAGGGTTGCCCGAGAGCTGGAGGGCTTTCCATAGCCCCATGGGCACGAAGCTTACGCAACCCGGGCCACGAAATGCAAGGGGGAGTTTCGCATTTTTCCGAAACTCAGAGCACGGTGCTGTGACAGCCCCTGACATCAGGCAATCCCCTGCCGCACTACCTGCCGCTTCGCACGGCGCATCGTGTGGCTGCCCGGCCGGCCAGCACGCAACGGCGATTTCGACCGCCGACGGAAGATTCTTCCGGGCGAGCCGCAACGGCCGGGCGCCATGCGGAAACGTTCGGCCGAAGAAGGAATGACATAACACACATCCTAAAAACGGGTTATGTGGATTTGCGCGCCGCAACCGATCCGACGTGGCACGCGGCTTGCGTTATGTGCGATGCGAGTGTGTCTCGCATCGACCATCATGACCACATCCGTTTCGGACATCCTGAACGTCACCCCGCCTTCCACTGCGGCGCGTCCAGCCGTTGCGTCGGCGCCGTCCGAACACCCGGCGCTCCGAACAGGACAGGTGAATCCCGTACGCCACGGGGCGAAATCACCCAAGCCGCCCCCAGCAGACGCCGGAACGCACCCGTCGCACACGGGGGCTCGCGAGACGGACGTCTCGAAGCCGCACGACGCGACGGAACCGCAAGGCCAGGCCGCACTGGCGGCCGGACAAGCGCAAGACGCCGTGCCGAGGAGCGTGCCGCAAAGCGATTTCGCGACGCTGCTGGCCGAGGTCGGCACGCGTACCGGCGTCTCGGCCGCTGAGGCGGTCGTCACCGCGGACGGCCTGGCACAACCGGGCGCTCAGCAAGCCGGCAATGCCAGTGGCTCGGAGCCCGGAGCCATCCCACGGGCCCTTCGCGTTGCGGCGGGACTTGCCGGCGCCGCCCCCGCGCCGAACGCGCCGCAAGCAGTCTTGCAAGCACAGGCCCAAGGCCCCGCAACCCCACGGGACGCGCGAAGCATGCCGACAGGACAGATCGCGCCCGGGCGGCCCGACGGCGCGGGCCCGCTCCAGCCGACGCAGACAGCCGGTGGCTCCATGACGACGCAGACCGTGCCCGTCGCTGGCGAGCCCGTCCAGCAGATAAGCAATGGGGCTGCGCAGGCCGCAACGACCACACCCGCGGCAAGCGCAGACGACGCGACGAACTCCTCGGCCGTGTTGCCCCAGCGCCTGCCTGCACAGGGACAGACCGTCGGCGCGAACGCCGAGCGGGGTGTCGCCACATCGACGCCCCCGTCTGCCGTTCAAGCAACAAGCGAACTGCCCGCTGACATATCGACAAGCAGGCAAACGCCGATGGAGACGGTCTCAACGGATGGACGGGCCGACGCCCCGGTTCACGGCGGCCCGCAAGGCGCCGCGCCCACAGCCGAACGATTCGCCGTCGCGCCGCCGAGCACCGCGCAGGACGCTCGGGCGGGCGAGTCGCCGATCCAGACGCCGCCGCCAATCGCGGCAAGCGCGGTGGTGCGCACGCCCTCGCAACCCAGCACGCGGGTCACGTCCGTCCAGACCATCGCCGGCAGCGAGGGCGTCCAGCAGGTCGACGCGGCATCGGATGTCGGCGCCGCGCGAGCCCCGCAGTCGGCGCCGCCGACACCTCAGACGCCCGTAGCCGATCAGATCGCCGAGGCAATCAGCGGCGGCGGCGTGCGGGCCGGGCGGCGTGTGGTCGTCCGATTGCACCCGCCGGAGTTGGGCAGCGTCCGCGTGACGATCCGCTCGGACGGCGACGGTGTGCGTGGCGTCGTCGAGGTGGACAACGCGAGGACACTGGCCGAGGTCGAGCGGCAAAGCGCCGCCCTGGCCGAGCGGCTCAGCGACCAGGGCATCGCCTTCCGACGTCTGGACGTAACGCTCAACGACGCCTCCCAGCGCGGTGGTGCCGACAGTGACGGGCACAGCGCAACGCGGGACGGCGATCAGGCGGCCGCCGGCAACGACGGCGACAACCGCGGCGGCGCCTTGCAGGCCGGCCGGTCCGAATCACAGCCCAACGGCGGGCCGGATTCCCACGACCCGGCCGAGAACGCCGCCGTCGGCGGTGGGCGGGCGCACGTCGCCGATAACTCAATCAACGTGTGGCTGTAGGAGACGACGATGGCGATTTCCGCATTGGGACAATCATCGGGCGAGATCACCACGAACTACCTGAATCTGCTCATTACGCAGCTTCAGAACCAGAACCCGATGGATCCGCTCAACAACAACGAGATGGCCTCGCAGCTCGCTCAGCTCTCGCAGCTCGAGCAGATCGAGAACATGAACCGCACGTTCGGCGCCGTGCTGGCCTCGACGCAGCGGGACCAGGCCGCCGAACTGATCGGAAAGCGGGTGAGCTACTTTCCGACTGATGCGACCGAGGCCGTCGTCGGGCGCGTCGACCGCGTGGACCTGACGGGCGAGCAGATCATGCTGCACGTGGGCAACGCCGTCGTGCCCCTGGATGAGATCGGATCCATAGAAGAATGACGCCGCCGACGGCGCGGCGCCGAACCGTCTTAGCGGACATTGAGCATTGGGCAATGCGTTTTTGTGTGAGGATAGACCATGAGTAATGCACTGTTAGCCGGCGTATCGGGCCTGCGGGCGAACCAGAAGATGATCGACGTGGCGGGCAGCAACCTCGCCAACGTCAATACCAACGCTTACAAGGCCAGCCGCATCACCTTCGCCGATTTGATGAGCGAGACCACACAGGAGGCCTCTCAGCCGACGGCCAGCGTCGGCGGGACGAACCCGGCCCAGGTCGGCAGCGGCGTGCAGATCGCCAGCATCGACCGCGACATGGCCGCGGGCAGTCTGTTCAACACGGGCCAGCCGCTCGATATGGCGATCGAGGGTGCGGGCTACTTCGTGCTGAATGACGGCACGCAGGACGTGTTCACGCGCGTGGGAACCTTCGCGGTGGACTCGGAGTTCTACCTCGTCGACCCCGGCACGGGCTACCGCGTGCAGCGCGTCGGCTCCGAGGGCGTCTCCGAGGGCTTCCAGGACCCGACAAGCGACGCCATCCGCGTGCCGTACGACGTGGCGTTGCCCGCCCAGGCGACCGAGAACATCACGTACAACGGCAATCTCTCGGCCGACCAGACCACGCCTACCCAACACACGATCGACTCCGGCATCCAGTACACGATCGACGGGGCCAGCGCCTCCGGCGACACCCTGATCAAGGACCTCGATCAGGTCGACGTCACGGATGCCGGCGGCACCATCGTCGGCGGCACGTTGGCGATCACCGGGACCGATCGCGACGGCACTGCCGTGTCCGACTCGGTCACCGTCGTCGACGCCGTCGCCGGAGCCGGCGAGGTCTACACCATGGACGATCTTCTGGCCCACGTCAGCTCGCTCTACGACGGCTCGACGGCGTCGCTGGTCAACGGCGAGATCCATTTGACCGACGACGAGACCGGCTACAGCCAGGCCAACCTGCACATGGCGTTCTCCGGCGGAACGGACGCCACGCTCGAACTGCCGGAACACTGGCAGATCACCAAGGCGGGCGGACAGGAAGTCAAGAACACCAACGTCGAGGTGTTCGATTCGCAGGGCAACAGCCATATTCTCTCGGCCGCGTTCGTCAAAACCGACACCGCCAACCAGTGGGACATGGTGCTGACGACCATCACCGGCGACGTCGAGTTGGTGGACCGCCGCGTCAAGGGCATCACGTTCCTGTCCGACGGTGCGTTCGGCGGGCTGGCCGAGGCAACGCCGCCCGAGGCGCAGAGCTTCAAGATGAAGTTCGCCCACGATCCGGACAGCGAAGTGGAAGTCAACGTCGACCTGGGCACGGTGGGCCAGTACGACGGGCTGAGCCAGTTCGGCGGCTCCTCCACGGTCTCGCCTTCGGGGCAGGATGGGTACGCCTCCGGGGCGCTGTCGAGCGTGTCGGTCACGCGCGAGGGCGTGCTGGTCGGCGTGTTCACGAATGGGGCGCGGCGCGACCTGGCCGCGATCAAGGTCGCGACGTTCCAGAACCCGGCGGGCCTGCTGGCCATCGGCGACAACTACTATGAGCCCTCGGCCAACTCCGGCGAGCCGGTGCCGACCAAGGCGATGTCCGGCGGTGCCGGCGCGGTCCACGGTGGGTCCCTGGAGGGCTCGAACGTGGACATGGCCAACGAGTTCGTCAACCTCATCCAGGCCCAGAACGCGTTCCAGGCCAACGCGCGGACCATCACGACGAGCAACGAGATGCTCCGCGAACTGACCAATCTGATCCGCTGACCGCTCAGGAAGCCGCCTGCCATGACGTATGCGTCGGTGACAACAAGCCCGGCCGCAACGGCGACGCTCGCCGGCACATCCTCGCCGGCGCGCGATCCGTTTTGGGCGCTCAATGCGGTGGAACGGCTCGAAGCCGCCCGAAACATGTCCGACGACACCTCGTCGTCCTGGCTGTGGGTTGCTCTGTGGCTTGTACTGGGTCTGCTCGTGCTCAGTTCGATCGGGCTGATCATCTACGGTGTTTGCGCCGTCTCGCGCCGCCGGCGCAAGGCGTTCGAGCGACAAGGGCGGCAGTCCGGGCTGAGCGGTGCGGAAGTCGACACCGCCTGGAACGTCGCCCGCGCCGCACGGCTCAAGGATCCCTCGACCGTGTTCACGTCCGAACCGGCGTTCGCTCGCGGCGTGTCGGCGTACTTCGCCGGAAGCGCGTTTGGCGGGCTGAGCGTCGAGTCGCAACAGAGCATCGTGGGACACATCGAGTCGCTCCGCGAGAAGCTCCTCCGCCGCCCGACCAAGACGCCCTCTCAAACCGACAGGCAGCCCCTGAACACAGGGGGCGAGGTCTCCGTCGTGCATCGCGGGCAGGCGGGTGGATATGCCGGCACGATTCGCGAAGTGACCGACAGCGAACTGGTGATCGAGTCCGACCTGCCGCCGGAGACGACCCGCCCGGGCGAGGCGTGGCTGGTTCGCTACCCCAACGGCGGAACCGTCTGGGAGTTTGACACCTCGCTGCTGCGGCGAGAGAAGAACCGGTTCGTGCTGAACCGTCCCGAGACGTTTCGCTACATCAACCGGCGCAGATTTGCCCGCATGGCGACCGACATGCCCGCGCAGGTCGCCGAGACCGGCGGCATCGAATCCGCCGACGCCGATAACGCGCCGACGTTCCTGCCCGGCAACGTCGTTGAGATCGCCGGCCCGGGGCTGCAAATCGCCAGCGCGCTTCAGGCCCGCGTCGGACAGAACGTCCTGGCCGTGGTGCACATCGACGAGGACAAGAAGATTCGCGCCGTCGGAACCGTCCGGCGCGTCCAGCCCGGCGAGGGCGACACAACGCTTCTGGCGATGGAGCTGACCGGGCTCAGTGAAGAGCAAACCGCCGAGCTGGTCCGCGCGACAAATGCGGCCGCCCGCAACGCCACCGCGCCGGCAGAGACAGGCGAACAGGCATGACCCTTCCGATCAGCACGACAACCGGGCTGGAGTCGCTGGCGCAGCAATTCCGCACGACGACGGAAAACCTCGCCAACGCCGCCACGCCGGGCTTCAAGCGCCGCCTGATGACGTACGAGACCGACAGCAAACAGGCGCCGGGCGCGATTATCGGCAAGGCGGCCGTGGACTTCACCCAGGGCCGACTCGTGCGAACCGGGCGCGGGCTGGACATGGCGCTGCACGGCGACGGCTTCTTCGTCGTCGAAACGCCCGATGCCCCTGGCGGACAGCTCTACACCCGCTGCGGCGTGTTTCGCACGAATGAGCGGCGGCAACTCGTCGACGGCGCCGGGCGGCTCGTCGCCGGTACCGGCGGGCCGATTGTGCTGCCAAGCAGTGTGGGCGTCTCGCACGTCAGCGTGGCGCGCGACGGACGACTGTCGGCGGGCGGACAAACCATCGGCCAGCTTCGGCTCGTGCGGTTCGAGAATCCCGCGCAGCTTGAGGCCGTCGGGGCGGCGTGTTTCGCCGCGCCGGAAGACCTTCGCCCGGTAGCGGCAAGCGACGTCGCCGTCCAGGGCGGCTTCCAGGAAAGCTCGAACGTCTCGACCGTCACGGAATTGACCAATCTGATCCAGGTTACACGCCTCTACGAGGCGAACATGAAATCCATCAGCAAGCAGGACGAGCGCATGGGCCAGATTCTACAAGTCGCAATGGCCTGAGCAGACGGGAGCGACATCGATGCTACGAGCATTCTCGACAGCGGCAACGGGCATGGAAGCCCAACAGACGGTCGTGGACGTGATCGCCAACAACCTGGCGAACATCAATACGACGGGCTACAAGCGTGCCCAGGTGGACTTCCAGGACCTGATGTATCTCAAGCTCGCCGAGGCCGGTCGCGAGACGGCCGCGGGCGTCGTGGCCCCCAGCGGCTTCGAGGTCGGCACGGGCGTCTCGCCAGCGTCCACGTTGCGGGTCTTCAGCCAGGGCGAAATGGTCAACACCCAACGCAAGCTGGACGTGGCGATCGAAGGCGACGGGTTCTTCCAGGTGACCACGCCCAACGGCGCCACGCGGTACACGCGCGACGGCTCGTTGCGGATCGACGCCAACGGAAACCTCGTGACCTCGTCGGGCTACCTGCTGTCCCCCGCGATCAGCATCCCCACGGACGCCCGGTCGATCAGCATCGGCAAGGACGGGACGATTTCCGTGCTGGCCGGCGCCTCGCAGACGCCGAGCGTGGTCGGCACGCTGACGCTGGCGCGGTTCGCCAACCCCGCTGGGCTCAGCAGCGAGGGCGAGAACCTCCTCGCCGAGACGCCCGCCAGCGGCTCGGCGACGACGGGCACCGCCGGGGCCGGTGGGTTCGGAACCATCCGTCAGGGCTTCCTCGAAAAGGCCAACGTGCAGATGGTCACGGAACTGGTCAACCTCATCACCGCCCAGCGGGCGTACGAGATCAACTCCCGCGCCATCCGCGCCGGCGATGAGATGCTCACCACCGCCAACCGCCTGATCTCATGAGAACCGGAACCGCCATGACGCGAACGACACGACTGGCACTGGCTCTGCTCGCCGCGGCCGTGATGCTGCTGCCCGCCAACGGCGACGATACCGGCAGCAAGGCCCAACCCCCCCCGCTGACCGTCTACTGCCCGCGGCGCATGACGGTGGAAGGCCCGCGGTTGACGCTGGAGCAGATCGCCGTGCTCAGCAGCGACGACGCGGACCTCCATGCCCGTGCCTGCACCGTCGCCATGGGCCGGACGCCCTGGAAGGACGAGACCATCGCCATCCAGCGCCGCGCGATCCTGACCCGCCTGGCTGCATCGGGCATTGCGCCGCAGCGCGTCCGCTTCAGCGGCGCCGAGGAAATACGCGTACGGCGCAGCGACCAACTGATCGCGCCCGAGCGGCTTCTCGCCGCAGCGTATGAGGCACTTCCCGACACCGGGCAGGTCGCAAGCGCCTCATGGCACCTGACGCGGCACCCCGAGCCGCTGGCCGTGCCCGCCGACGCGGACGCGACGCTGACGGCGCACCTCGCCGACGACAGCGCGGCCGGGCGGGCGCGCGTGACGGTCTCGGCCGTTGCCGGCGATAAGACGCTGGCGACACAGGAACTGCACTTCTCGGCGCGGTATCGCGTCCGGCAACTCGTAGCGGGCGAGGACCTGCCGCCCGGGACCGTCCTAACACCGACCAATACCGAGATTCGCACGGTGGAGAAGACCTCGCCCCCGCCGGCGGACTGGCAACCGCCCTACGGGCAGAAGCTCCGCCAGCGTGTCAGCGCCGGGACAATCCTTCGCGCCGCGCACCTGGCACCGGCAAAGCTGGAAATCGTCGTCCGTCGCAATGAGCCGGTGATGATGCAGATCACCGGTGAGGGGTTCGTGATCTCCACGGTCGGCCGGGCGTTGCAGGACGGCCGCCCGGGCGAATTTATCAAGGTCCAGAACGTGGATTCCCGCCGCGTCGTCGTGGCAAAAGTCGGCTTCGACGGCGCCGTCGAGCCGGTACTGAAGAGGTAACCCATGGGCAGACAACGGCAAATCCTGGCGTGGATGCTTGTGACCGTGACGCTGGCCGGCCCCGCTTTGGCGGGCTCGATCTGGGCCCGCGGCTCGCGACGAACGCAGACGATCTACGCCGACGACACGGCGCGGAACGTCGGCGACATCCTGACCGTCGTCATCGACGAGAAGACCACGATCGAAAATGAGACCAGCCGTGAGCTGGACAAGAGCGAAGCCCGGTCGGCCGAGATGAGCGGCACGTTCGATCCGGCGAACCTGGTCGCCGAGGTCGGGCGATACATCTTCGACTTCCCGAAGCTGGACTTCTCCAGCGAGGCGGGCAGCGAGTTCGAGGGCAGCGCCGATTTCGACACGGATCGCAGTATGACCGACAAGATCTCGGTCGTGGTCGAGGACGTGCTGCCCAATCGCAACCTCGTCGTCCTGGGCACGCGCACGCGGACGATCGGCGGCGATACGCAGATCATCCAGGCCAGCGGCATCGTCCGCCCGTCCGATATCGACATCAGCAACGAGGTCGACAGCGAGCGCGTCGCCGACTTCCACATCGTCTTCAAGAGCGGAGGGCAGGAAGAAGACTTCGTCAATCCGGGCTGGCTGTCTCGAATGGCCAATGCCCTGAGCCCCTACTAGGACGCCTGCATGATGACACCGCAAATGCGAACGACACGATGGTTCCTGGCGGGCTTGGCGCTGCTGGCGCTGACGGCACCTGCCGGCGCTGAGCGCATAAAGGACATCACCACGATCAAGGGCGCCCGCGGCAACCCGCTGTGGGGCTACGGCGTGGTAATCGGCCTGGACGGCACGGGCGACAACAGCACGGCCAGCCGCCAGGCGCTGACGAACATCCTGCGGCGCGAGGGACTGGTTCTCGACCCCGACGACGTCTCCAGTGACAACATCGCCAGCGTGATCGTCACGGCGGAACTGGGCTCGTTCGACCGACGCGGGTCACGGCTGGACGTGACGGTCTCGACCATCGGCAGCGCCAGCAGCTTACGCGGTGGGACGCTTCTGATGACCGAGCTCAAAGGCGCCGACGGACAGGTCTACGCCGTCGTGCAGCAGCCGGTCACGGTCGGCGGATTCAGCGCCACGGGCGATGCCAGCTCCGTCACCAGCGGCCATGCCACCGTCGCACGCATTCCCGACGGGGCGATCGTGGAGCGCGAGGAAATCGGCGAGTTCGTCGAAAACGACGAGGTGACGTTGCTGCTGCGGAATCCGGACTTTGCGACGGCCGAGCGCGTCGCCGAGGCGATCAACGCCGTCCATACCGACGCGGCGACGGCGGCCGATGCCGGAACCGTCCGCGTCGCCGTGCCCGAAGCCGTGACGCCCAAGACGCTGGCGGGATTCATCCGCAAGATACGCGGGCTGGATGTCAAGGTGGACTACCCCGCGCGGGTCGTGGTCAACGAGAAAACCGGCACGGTCATCGTCGGCCAAAACGTGCGGATTTCCGAGGTGGCGATCTCCCACGGCAATCTGTCGATCGTGACCGAAGAACGGGAAGAGGTTTCCCAGCCGTCGCCATTCTCGCGAACCGGCACCACGGAAAAGACGAAGAAGACGGACATTCGCGTAATCGAGGAGCGCAGCAAGCTCGAGGTCATCCCTCGCGGCGCGTCGGTCGCCGATCTCGCGCGGGCGCTGAACTCCATGGGCCTGACACCGCGAGACATCATCGCAATCTTTCAAGCGCTCAAGCAGGCCGGCGCCCTCCAAGCGGAACTGAAGGTAATGTAGGAACACGCTATGAGCGGAAGCGATATGCCCATCCAGCCGCAGCAAGCGATCGACCCGCTGGGAGCGCTCCGTGCGGCCGAGGCACGCGCCGCGGCCGACAAGGCCTCCTCGCCCGACCAGGCCGCCAAGGACTTCGAGTCCGTCCTGCTCGGCAAGCTGCTCGACGAAATGAAGCGAACGATCCCGGATTCCGGGCTGCTGTCCGGCGGCATCACGAAGCAGGTGCAGGACATCTTCTGGATGTACCTGGCACGTGATCTGGCCGATAGCGGCGGGCTGGGACTGTGGAAAGACATAAGCCGGGCTTACGGCGCCGCCGCGCCCGGCACGGAGCCCGCGCGATGATGCCCACCGGAGCGACACGCACGCAACGGGTGGCGGACCTGGCCGCCGTCCTTGACGAGGAAATCGACCTTCTGGCGGCGCGGCGCGACCAACTCGCCCGGCTGACCGTCGCGATTCCCGGCGGCGACGAGCGCGCCACCGAGCGCCTGCTCCAACAGATGGAGCGAACCCAGCAGGCGCAGGCGCAAACGGACAACCGCTTGCGCGCCGCCCGCAACGCGATGGCTTCAGCGCTGGCGTGCGACGCGTCCCAGTTGCGGCTGTCGCGACTGGTCGACCGACTGGACGGCGCGGACCGCGATCGGATCGAGCGGCGGCGCGCGCGGATCGTCGCGCTGGTCGAGGCGGTCCGCCGTGAGCACATCAAGGCCGCCATGCTTCTGTCCGAGTGCGCGCGGATCAATCGCGAGCTTCTGGAGAGTCTTTTCCCAGCCAGCACGCCGGTGACGACATATGGTGCCGCAGGGCGGGAATCCTGGCGTCCGCACACGGGGCTGGTGGATACGGAGTCGTAACGCATGAACTGGTCGATCGGACTGACCGGGCTGGACGCGGCCCAGCGGGCCATCGAGCTGGTCGGCACGAACATCTCGAACGCCGCGACCGAGGGCTATCACCGCCAGGACCTGCAGCTGGCGCCGATCGTGTACGGCGGAACGATGCAGGACCCCCAGGGCGTTGAGGTCGCCGGCATCAGCCGGGCCGTCGACACGCTGCTGGAACGCGAACTGATGAACCAGCAGCCCACGCAGGGGCAGATCGACCGCGAACTGACCGCCCTGGAGACGATTGAAAGCGTCTTCGGCGAGGTGGACAGCGAGGGACTCGCCAGCGCGCTGGACGGATTGTTCAACGCGTTTCGCGAACTCAGCAGCGACCCGAACAGCCAGCCGCTCCGCCAGCAGGCCGTCTGGTCCGCCGACGCCTTGACGACCGAGCTGCGCCGCCTGGGAACCTACCTGACGGATCTCAAACAGCAAATCGTTCTCGAAGCCGGAAACGCCGTCAACCAGGTCAACGCCCTCGCCGGCGACATCTCCACCTACAACCGCCAGATCGAGACGATGAACGTCCGTGGGGGCAACCCCAACGTGCTGCTCGACAAGCGCGACCAGGCACTGACCGAACTCGGCACGCTGATCGAGACGGACATCAGCTATCCCGAGGGCGATTCCGGAGCGGTGACCGTCATGTCCGTCGGAACACCGCTGTCGGTCAGCAATGTTTCCACCGGATTGGCCACGGGCATCACCATGGGCGGCAAGCTCGGCATCGCGGCCGAAGATTCCGCAAGCTACACCACGCGTTGCGACGGCGGGAAGCTCGGCGGGCTTCTGTCGCTGCACAACGAGATCATCCCCGACCTGGCCGACCGGCTGGACACCCTGGCCGCGACCGTCGCCGACCAGGTCAACCGTCTGCACGCCCAGGGCGTCGGGTCCAACGGGGCGTTTACGGAGCTGATTGGGCTGCCTTCGTCCACCGAAGCGTTCAGTGACTGGAACGCCGAGATTTCCGCCGGCGCCCTGTACGTGCGCATCACGAACACAGACACCAACACAACCACGCGCCACCAGGTCGACATCACCACGGACATGACACTCAGCGACGTCGCGACGACACTGGACGGGCTGACCGACGCTGACGGAACGACCGCCCTGTCTGCCTCGATCGCCGGTGGCGCGCTGCGCCTGCAGAGCGCCGACGCGGACGTCTTCACGTTCGACTTCCTTCCGGCGCCGCTGGCGGACACGTCGGGGGGCTGGTCCGGCACGTCCAGTCCATCGGCCGGCGGCATCTACACCGGCGCGAGCAACGACGAGTACACCCTGACCGTCAGCGGCGCCGGTACCATAGGCACCGGCGACCTGTCGCTTGAGATTCGCGACGGCGGCGGCGCCCTGCTGGATACCGTGGCGATCGGGGCCGGGTACGCCCCGGGCGACCGGATCGACATCGGCGACGGGCTGAACGTCTCGCTGTCCGGCGGCACGGTAACCGACGGCGAATCGTTTACGGTTCTAGGCCTGTTGGAGACGGACGAAACCGGCCTGCTCGCCGCGGCCGGCGTCAACACGCTGTTCGCCGGGCGCACCGCAAGCACGCTGGGCGTGCGGCAGGACGTCCTGACCGACCCGCGCCGCCTGGCGTGCAGCGTGGGCGCCGATATGACCGATAACACAAACGTCCGCCGCATGGCAGAGATCGGCGAGCAGACGCATGACTCACTGGACGGGCTGACGTGCGCCGACGCGTCACGCGAACTGACGACGACCATCGGGCAGGCCGTCACCGTCCGGCGGGCACGCCGCGACGGGCTCGAAACCGTCGTCCAGCAGCTCATGCAGCGGCGCGACGAGATCGGTGGCGTAGACGTCAACGAGGAAGCCGCCAAGCTGCTGATCTTCGAGCAGATGTTCCAGGGCGTGGCGAAATTCATGAGCACACAGGAAAAGGCGCTGCGCATTCTGGGCGAACTGCTCTGATCGCGGACGAAGCGATCTGAGGCCGGAGAGACCCGATGAGCGGATGGGGCACAATCTACAACACGACGACGCGCGCAATGAGCGTTCACAGCCAGCGGATGGCCGACCTGCAACTCCAGGTCTCCACGGGCGCGCGGATCGCTCGCGCCTCCGACGATCCCAGTGACGCCAATCGCGTCATGCACCTGGCCAGCGAAGCGCGAACCATCGCCAGCTACACCGAGAACCTCCACAACGTCGTCCAGAGCATGCAAGAGGGCACCAATGCCCTTCAGGAGGTCTCCTCGGCACTGTCGCGCACCCGCGAGCTGCTCACTCAGGCCGTCAACGGAACCTTCAACGAGAGCAACCGCCGCACCGTCGCCCAGGAGATCAACTCGCTGCTCGAACAGGTCGTCTCGCTGGCGAATCATGAGAGCATGGGACGGTACGTCTTCAGCGGCGCCAGCACCGGCGTTCGGCCCTATGTGGTCGAGCGGACCGACGGAGACATCTCACACGTCCGCTACGAGGGAAGCTACGAGGACATGCCCGTGCCCGTCGCCAACGGCGTGTTGCACTCCGGACTCATGGTGGGCGAAGAGGTCTTCCGCTCGGACGACCGGCAGGACGCGCAGTTCCTCGGCACCACGGGTGCCGCGGCTGGTGAAGCTACGAACTCCGTACAAGGTGACGTCTGGCTGACACTGACGCACACCACGACGAACTACGCGGCCGGGACGCACGGACTGGCCGCCGGCGACGACTCTGCCGACGGCGGCACGATCCTCGGCGAGCACACGCTGAACGTCTACGCCGCGACGAACGAGATCGCCCTGGACGGCGGTCCGCGCGCGAGCTTCACGGCGGGCGAAACTAACGTTCAGGTCACCAACGCCGACGGCGACGTGGTGTACGTCGACGTCTCCGGCTGGTCGGGCAACGACGAAACCGTCACCGTCACGGGCACGGGGACGGCCTCGATCGACGACGGCGAGAGCACCACGGCGCTGACGAGCTTCGGCGGCGAACTGGCCGTGACCGACGCCGATAGCGGACAGGTTCTGAACGTCGACACGAGCGGCATCGTGCGCGAAGGCATCGAACCCGTGCGCATGCCGGGCACGTACGACGTGTTCGGCACGCTGATCGCCGTGCGGGACGTTCTCGCCGGGCAGCGTGGGCTGGACACCGAATCGCGCAAGGCCTTCATGGAAGAGTCGCTGGCGTCCCTGGAGGAGGTCGCCGTTCAGGTCACCGAACAGATGACCAGCATCGGCGCGCGCATCAGCGCGATGGATTCGCTCCAGACCACGCTGGAAAACGTCAAGAGCGAGGCCGAGATGGAAAAGGGCCGCCTCGCCGACGCCGACCTGGCCCAGGTGGCCGCCGACCTCGCCCGCACGCAGACCTTGTACCAGACGACGCTGGCCAGCGCGTCGCGGGTGCTGAGCTTGTCGCTGCTGGACTTCATCTGATTGCCAAGCGTTTGTACGCAGCCGCGTGTGATATCTTGACGCGGCGATGCCGGAAACTGTGCGAATGCGGGCATTGCGGCGATCTACGGGTCGGCATGGGATTTGCAGTGCAATGGCGGACATGGCCGCGCGCCGATGCTGCGGGCATGCCGAGAGACCTGCGAATGGATTGGAAGCAGACAGGGCACGACGCACCCGCTCGGGTGGGGCTCAACGCCCCTCGCCGATACGACGTGATGATCGAAATGGGCGACTGCTACGCCGGGCTCGACGACGCGCCCGCCGCCCGGCGATATTATCGCCAGGCGATGGCGCTGGACCCGGCCCGCGCTAAACCGCACATCGGGCTGGGTGTCCTGGCGTTGCAGGCCGGGCGAAGCGCCGAGGCCCTGGAGGCCTTCACCCAGGCCGCCCGCACCGAGCCGGACTGCGCCGAGGCCTACGGGGGGCTGGCGATGGTCCATCAGCAACAGGGCCGCTACGCCGAGGCGTTCGAGATGTACCTGACGTGCCTCGAACTGGACGCGGACAACCTCACCGCGCTGCTTGGGTTGTTCCAAACGTCCTGCCAGATGGGCACGTTCGCGAAGGTCATTCACTTTTTGGAGGTCTATCTGGACCGCCACCCGGACGACGCAAGCGTGCTGTTCTGCCTGGCATCGCTGTACGTCAAGGAAGACCGCCTCCACGATGCCCGCGACGCGCTGCGGCGTACGGTGGCGATGGAGCCCGACAAGTCCGAGGCCGCCGAGCTGTTGCGCGACCTTGAGCGCCGCTTGGCGGCCGACGAGACGGCCGGCGTGTTGAACCGATGACCACGACCGACGACCCGCAACACGGTCCGCCCAAGGATGTCAACGGGCTTCTGGGCGACATCGCAGCCGTGCTGGAACGGCAACTGGAACTGGCACAGGCGGGCCAGTACGAACAGCTCGCCCGGCTGGATGCCGATCTGCGACGGTGCACCGAGCGGCTGGCCGCGCTGAACTCCGGGGCCCGGCCCGATCAGAAGCGGATCGAACGAATTGCCGCCCTGGAACATGCCCTGGAACTGGCCTTGGCCGAGCAGAAAAGCGAACTGGCCGAGCGGATCGGCAAACTCCGCCGCAGCCGGCCGGGGCTGGCCGCCTACGCCGCGGCTAAGAAGGGAGCAACATAAGGGGTAGTCAGAGCGTCGTTTGCAAGAAAAAGCGGAAATTTGTTGACCGCTGGCGCATTTCGGTCGTAATATAGAGTATTAATCTGCGATCAAAGGTCTGGGTGTGTCCCAGACCTGGATACCTCCGCGGAGGGCTGCGTGCCCTCCGCCTATTATTAGGGGAGCGTCATGTTGCAACGGGCCTGTGTCTTCATCGACGGAGAGAATTTTCGCCATAGCATCACCGACCTCTTCGCAGACTTCGACAAGATTACCTGCCAAAGAACGCCGATTGGGAAGGGCTCTTCGACTGGGTGGTTCGCATGAGTTCAGGCGGCAATGCCCGACGTCTGCGTACCTACTGGTATGTTGTGGGGCGTATCGATTTTTCCCGTATAAATTCCCCAGCGCTGACAAAGAGCCAGGCCGTCTGCAGCGGCTTCTCTGCAAGGACAAGGACAACCGAGATCAACTGGACCAACTGGCAGGCGAATCACTCTCACAGGAACTGCGAAAGCGGCGGGAAGACCTCCTTGCCGAGCGACGTAAGATGCAGCGGCGTTTCGATGGCTGGAGTGCAGTACACGACAAGATCGCAGAAACCCATCGATCCATCGAATTTAGACGGGAAGGCACGATCGCCTACAACCTCTTCTATCGTTCATTTGGCCGCGAAAAAGCTGTGGATGTCAAACTTGCAACCGACCTACTGATGCTCCGTGACATCTACGATGTGGCCGTGATCGTCTCAGGTGACCAAGACTACGTGCCAGCAGTCCAAGTTGCCAAAGACTGCGGAAAGCAGGTGGTGAACGTCGCCTTTATGACGCGTAGCCACCGGCTCCTGCCTGGCGGTGCTCGTCGCTTAAACCAGCGAACCGACTGGAGCTTGACCGTAGAGTACGAGCCCTTTCGGAAGTTCTTGAAACTCGACAAGGCATCCCGCTGAGCACGGCCGTTTTGGTCTGCCAGCTGCCTGCGCCGCTACTGCGCCTCGGCGACGGCGGCCGCGATCAGGTCGCCGACCTCGCTCGTCGAATACCCCATTCGCTTGGCGGACTGGCTTTTCATTTTGGGCGTCACGGCCATGATGGCCGCCTCGACACGATCGCCGGCCTCGATGAGCTTGGCGTCAGAGGTGTTCTGGCCGGTTTCGCGCAGGAGCATCGCCAATGACGCGACGGCCGCGACGGGATTGATGACGTTTTGGCCCGTGTACTTTGGCGCCGAGCCGCCGATGGGCTCGAACATGGACACGCCGTCCGGGTTGATGTTGCCGCCGGCGGCGACACCCATGCCGCCCTGGATCATCGCGCCGAGGTCGGTAATGATGTCGCCGAACATGTTGCAGACGACGATGGTGTCGTAGTACTCGGGGTTCTTGACGAACCACATGCAGCAGGCGTCGACGTGGTTGTAGTCCTTCTCGATATCGTCATACTCCTCGCCGATCTCGCAGAACGCGCGGTACCACAGCCCGTGGGCGTGGGTCAGCACGTTCGTCTTGCCGACCAGCGTGAGGCGTTTCTTGTCGTTGCGGCGGCGGCACAGCTCGAAGGCGTAGCGGATCGCGCGTTCGACACCGTGGCGCGTGTTGCACATGATCTGCGTGGCGACCTCGGTGGCGGTGCCGGCGTACTGCACGCCGCCCATGCCGGTGTACAGCCCCTCGGTATTCTCGCGGACCACGACGAAGTCGACGTCCTCCGGACCTTTGCCGGCCAGCGGCGTCTCGACGCCGGGGTAGAGCTTAACCGGACGAAGGTTGACGTACTGGTCCAGCGCGAACCGCAGATGCAGCAGCAGCCCCTTTTCCAGGATGCCCGGGGCGATGTCCGGATGCCCGACCGCGCCGAGGTAAATCGCGTCGTAGGCGCGCAGCGCGTCGATTTCCTCGTCGCGGATCACGGGGATCGACGCGACGTTCGGGTCGCCTCCGGCGGCCAGGTACCGGTCGCCGCTGACGTCGAAATCCGTCGTCTCGTAGTCGAAGCCGACCTTCTCGGCAACCGCCTGAAGCACCTTGAGCCCTTCGGCGACCACCTCGGGCCCGGTTCCGTCGCCCCCGATGACCGCAATCCTCATGTCCTGTTCCTTCGCGCTTGTAGGGGTTCGGCGTCGCCGCACGGCGACGCCGAAACGCAGAGTCTACCAACGCCCGCCTCGTCTGACAAGCAACGGCGGCGTTGACGGATTCGCCGAGCGGTGGGACAATACGTTCCGCATCAACGCAGGAGGCCGCGATGTCTGAGAGGACGTTTACCACGTATCAGGTCGCCGAACTGCTCGGCCAGACGCCGGGGACGGTCGTCGAGTGGATTCAGAAGGGGTGGCTGCCCGTCCGCCGCATGCCCGAGGGGAGCATCCGTATATCGGAGCGCGGGCTGGTCAGCTTTCTGCAGGACCGCGGAGTGGACTTATCGGAGATCCTCGCCGGTGCGCGGTTCGAGAACGCCCCCGGCGCCCAGGCGGATGAAGACGCTGATCGCCGTGCGCGCAAGCTGCTGGTGCGGCGCATCGCGGCTGATCCGGCCGAGGATATGGGCCCACGTGAAGCACCCACCCTTGAAGAAGCCGACATGCCCGGCGACGACGCGGAGGCATTCCCCCCCGACGCGCCGCCGGCCGAAGCGCCGTGGCGCGGCGAACGAGCCGGCGGGCTATCGGACGATGACGTCCTTGACGCAACCGAACCGGTCTCCCGTTCCTCCGCGCCGCCGCCGGACATTGCGCCTGAGCCGCACGACGAGGAAGACGCCTCACCTGGCGAGCCGCCGCAGCAGGCCGGCGAAGCGCTCGAAGAGCCGGCCGATGCTATCGGCCGGTACGAACCGGCGAGCGACGCGGCCACGGGCGATGCCGCCGAGCAGGTGATTCGCGCCGTGCTGGCCGACGCCCTGGACAAGGGCGCCACGGCGGTACACTTTGAGCCGTCGGGCGAAACGATGATGCTCCGGCTACGTGTCGGATATGCACTGCGGGCCAAGCCGGGATTCGCCGAGCACCTCCCGGAGGGGCTGGAGGCCCGCATCGTCGAGCGACTCAAGACGATGGCGGGCCTGAAGGCGAACGCCCACAGCCGACCGCAGCAGGGCACGGCTCACATGAAGGTAAACGGACGGGACTGTGCGTTGCAGATCGCAACGTGTCCGACGACCGGCGGCGAGCGCATCGCGATTCATCTGGACCGCGCAACGCACGAGGCGATGGCGCTCGACGCACTGCGGCTAAGCGACGAGGACGTCCGTCGCTTGCGCGCGCTCGCCGTGACGCCGGGAGCGATGGTCCTTTTGGCCGGAGCGCCGCGCACGGGGCGGACCGCCTTGCTGCATTCGCTGGCCGAAAGCGCCGCCGGAGCGGATGCCGCCGCTGGCGTCCTGGCGCGGAGCCCGCGCGGCGCCCCCGGCACACTCGCGCACATCCTCGCGGCCGGGCGCGACGGGTTGGGCTACGCAACCGCACTGAGCGCCGCCGTGGCGCAGGACATGGACCTCATCGCGATAGACGACCTGCGCGACCCCGCGACGGCGCTGGACGCCCTGGAGGCCGCCCGTAGTGGCGTGACGATTCTCGCGGCCATGCAGGCGCGCGACGCCGCGGCCGCGATCGGCGAGCTTCTGGAGATGGGCGTGGAGCCCTGGCCACTGGCGGAGACGCTCTCGACCGTCGTGGAGACCTGCGCCGTCGCGCGGCTCTGCGAGCACTGCAAACGTCCGGGCGAGACGACGACGCCGGACTGGCTGGGCGACGCTGCCGGCGACGAGTTGTTCCGCGCCGTCGGCTGCGCCGCGTGCGGTCACAGCGGCTACACGGGCAGAGCACTTGCGGCGGCCGTGAGCATCGCCGGCGACGCCCTCGCCGGGCCCGTCCGCGCCGGCGACATCGAATCGATCCGTCGCCGAACGGCCGACGCACGGCGCCGCGCGGCGGCTGCCCTCCTGACCGCCGGTATCACGTCGCTGGAAGCCACCGCCGAATTTACCGGTGGCGATTAGCGCGAAGACAAGGGCGCCGGTGACGCTCGCGGGCCCCGCCGCCTATGCCGAAGCGCCCTCTCGCAGGAAGTCGTCGATCTCGCGTGCGGCCGCCTTTCCGTCGCCCATCGCCAGGATCACCGTCGCCCCGCCGCGAACGATGTCCCCGCCGGCAAAGACGTCCGGAAGCGACGTTTGGTGCCGCTCGTTCGTCTCGATGTTGCCCCATTTGTTGAGTTGCAGGTTCGGCGCCGTACCGGTCAGTAGCGGATTGGCCTTGGTTCCGATGGCCGCAACGGCCACCTGGCAGGGCAGTTCGAACTCGCTGCCGTCGACGGGGACGGGGCGCCGCCGCCCGGACGCGTCTGGTTCGCCCAGCTCCATCCGTTGCAACCGCGCGGCACGCAGCCAGCCGTCCTCATCGCCGAGAAGCTCCGTAGGGCTGACCAGGAACATGAACTCGATGCCCTCCTCCTGGGCGTGCTTGACCTCCTCGGCGCGGGCGGGCATCTCCTCGCGACCGCGGCGGTAGGCGATGATCGCCCGCTCGCTGCCCAGTCGCCGCGCCGTCCGGACCGAGTCCATCGCCGTGTTGCCCCCGCCGAAGACCACCGTTGTCGTCCCGCGCGCCACCGGCGTCCGCGACTCGTAGCGGTACGCGCCCATCAGGTTAACGCGCGTCAGGTACTCGTTGGCCGAGTAGACGCCCTTGAGGTTCTCGCCGGGGATGTTGCAGAATCGCGGCAGGCCTGCGCCGTTGGCGATGAAGCACGCGTCAAACTGCTCGCGGATCTGCCCGATTGTCAGCGTCCGCCCGACAACGACGTTCGTCTCAAGCGCGACCCCGAGCGCCTCGAGGTTCGCCACCTCGCGGTCGATGATCCGCTTGGGAAGACGAAACTCCGGTATGCCGTAGCGCAATACGCCGCCGGCGTCGTGCAGGGCCTCGAAGATCGTCACCTCGTGCCCGCGAAGCGCCAGTTCGCCCGCAGCCGTCAGACCGCCCGGACCCGAGCCGACCACCGCCACGCGGAAGCCGCTGGGATCGGCCTTCGACGCCGGCGCCGTGGCGTGCTCGGCCATCCAGTCGGCGACGAACCGCTCCAACCAGCCGATCGCCACCGGCTCGCCCCGCTTGCCACGCACGCACAACCGCTCGCACTGCTCCTCCTGCGGGCAGACGCGACCGGTCGTGGCGGGAAGAGCGTTGTCGGCCTGCAGAATCTCCGCCGCGGCTGCAAAATCCCGCGCGGCGATCTTCTCCAGGAACTCCGGAATCCGCAGCCCCACCGGGCAGCCCTGAACGCACGGGCGATTCTTGCATTGGAGGCACCGCTGTGCCTCGCGCACGGCGACCTCCTCTACCAGACCGAGGTTGACCTCGTTGAAGTTCCGCACGCGCTCCTCGGCGGGCTGCTCAGGCATCGCCGCCCGCTCGATGGCCATGCGCTCTTTCGCTGTCGGCGTTTCTGTCGTGCTCATGGGACGCTCACAACAACGTTATCCACAGATGACTCAGACATTACGGCCTGCCGTTTGGCCCATGCAGACGCTCCAGCGGCACACGCGGAAGCCCTCTACGCCATCCGCGGCCTGCCGGTGTCACTCCGTCTGGCGAAACTGCGCGTCCAGGCGGCAGTAGTCTTCCTCGTAGGTCCGCTGGCGGGTGGACAACTCGTCAAAATCGACCGCGTGCCCGTCGAATTCCGGCCCGTCGACGCACGCGAACTTCACCTCGCCGCCGACCGTCACGCGGCAGCCGCCGCACATGCCGGTTCCGTCCACCATGATCGGATTCAAGCTGACGATGGTCTTGACCGCTTGCGGGCGGGTCAATTCGACGACGGCCTTCATCATCGGGACCGGCCCGACGGCATAGACGGCCTGCGGGCACGTGGCGTCGTCGGCGAGCATCTCCTCCAACTCGGCCGTGACGAAGCCCTTGCGCCCCAGCGAGCCGTCCTCCGTCGTCACGCGGACGTCCTCGCAAAACGCGGCCAGTTCGTCGCGCAAAATCACGTGCGGTTCGCTGCGCCCGCCGATAAGCGTGGTCACCGCGTTGCCCGCCTCGGCCAAGGCCTTAGCCAGCGGGAACAGCACCGCTGTGCCCACCCCGCCGCCGACGCAGGCGACGCGCCCCCACTGTTCGATCTCGGTCGGTCGGCCCAGCGGTCCGGCCACATCGCGCATTGCCCCGCCGGCGGGCACGGACGCGATCTCCCGCGTGCTGTCGCCGACGGCCTGGACGACCAGCGTGATCGTCCCCTCGTCGGCATCGGCATCGGCGATGGTCAGCGGAATCCGCTCGCACGCCTCGCTGGCGCGGACGATGACGAACTGCCCCGGCTTGCGGGCGTCCGCCACACGCGGCGCGCGAACCACCAGCCGCCAGACCTCAGGGGCCAGCTCCTCGTTGTGAATGACCTCGTACATCGCGGGGTCCTTTCCCGGCCACGCGTCCAATTCGCAGACCTTCAGTCTAGCATCTTCCCGCCATGACCGACAATGCCGACGCCGCCACCGAGGCGAATAGGGCGCATAAGAAACGCTAACAGCATACCGAACCACGCCGTCCCAACGCGGTGCAGAAAACCGCCCTCTCAGGCCGATAGATAGTCAATGCGCCGTCGGCGGGGGCCGCGCGGCGATCGGGAGCGAAATCGTGGTCTACGCCGCCTTTACCGTCTGGTTCGTGTTGATTCTCTTCGCAGGCGTCGGCGTCTATCGAATGTGGACGTCGCTGACGCGCCCGGCGTACGTGCACTGGGCGCTGCTGCCCGGGACGGTCGTCTCGGAGATGGCCTACATCTTCGGGTGCCTGATCACGGGCGGCGAGATTCGCCGCGCGCGCATCATCGATCTGCCCGGGAAGGACAAACGCTCGACGAGCGAGCCGACGACCGACGCGGCCGCAGGCATCAAGGTCGTCGGGCCCGTGCTGGCCAGCGTGCTGTCCATCGTCGCGTGCATCGGCGCCGTCCTGGCCGCCCACGCCCTTCTCGGTGAGCCCGTCGTCGGGCAATTCATGCAGGGCCCGCTGTCGGCCGGTGACGAGTTGCCCAAGACGCTACCGACAAGCTGGTCGCAGCTCTGGGACCACGTACACGTTCACGTGACGCTCCTGCGACGGATGTTCGAGGCGCTGGGCGATTTCGCCTGGCGGACGTGGACGGGGCCGCTGTTCGTCTATCTCGCCGCGTGCCTGTCGGTACGGCTCTCGCCGGTGACGCGACCGATGCGTCCGACGCTGGCGGCCGTGGTCGTCGTCGCCGGCGGCATCGCCCTTGCCGGAGCGATCAGCGAACGGTTCGGCTGGCTGCTGCAGAAGTCGGCCTGGCCGCTGCTGACGTACGTGTGGGCGAACCTGCTGGTGCTGCTGACGATCACGCTGCTGGCCCGCGGGCTGGTAGCGCTGGGACGCATCCTCGCGGGCAAAGCCGACAAGGCCTCTCGTTAGTCCGCCAACGTGCCCCCGCCGACACGGCAATGAAAACGGCGCGGGGCATCGGACCGGCATGGCAGCCGCCCGAGCCCCGCCCGTCGGGATTCCATCACCGTCAGTTCACGCCCGCCCACAGAAGCTTGTCACCCTTAGCCACCAGAAGCAGAAACACTGTCTTGCGGCGCTGACCGCTTTGAAGCTCGATCGACGCACGAAGTACATCGCCCCCGTAGGCATCGAGTTTGCGCAGTTCAGCGGCGTCGGCTTGAGCAATACGGCGCAGCGCCGTGCGCAGGCGGTCGGCGCGGTCCTCACTCAGTTCGGCCACACACTGAGCGTGATAGACCACAGCGAGGTTCTCCGTGCCGGCCGACCGCAGCGCCGCGATCATCTCGCGGACACGACGCGACGGCTCCGAGGCGTCGTCCAGGCGTTCGTGCCCGTACTCCCGGCCACAGCCGCCCAGCAGCATCGCCACCCCGAAGACAAAGCTAATCCTGACCGTAATGCGGCACATTGGTCTCTCCGACAAAACCAAGGTTGCGTTCGGGCACAGGCATACGCCCGCCGGCGGGGTCGAATGTCGCCGCGTGCCCGTCGGCGCATAGCGCGCCGGCGCGCCCGTCATGGCGGAAGTGCGTCGTCGGCGTATCGTTCGCCCCCCAGCTGCCGAGCGTGGGTGGGTCGAGCGACGTGCTGTTCTGAAAAATGGGCACGCCGGCCGGCGACCAGTACATCGCCGCGTCGGCGAAGACGAACAGGTCGGACGGTCGATTCAAGTCGTGCGCGCGCTTGCGCGAAAGCGGATCTCCCTCGTCGTCCCGCCGCCCCCAGTAGGCCGGATCGAGACACCACGCGTTGTACCCGTAGGTGGTGGTCGGTTCGTCCACGCCGCCCTGGGGGACGTACTGACCCCAACGCATCGACGGGCACAGCAGGTAGCCCACTTTGCCATCGCAGTATTGCATCAGCCCGCTGGGCGCACGATCAACGGGGACCGTCGCCGTACCCCAGAAGTAGGTGTGCGTCCCGGGCTCGGGGTGGTCGTACACCACACAAGGCCAGAACGTCTCTCCGTTATCAGCATGGTAGGACGCCATGGTCCGCCCGAGACTGCTCAGATTCGCCAGGCACTGCGTGCGCCGGGCCAGAACGCGGGCCTGCTCCAGCGAGGGCATCAGGATGCTGACCAGCGCTGCGATGATGGCGATGACGACCAACAGTTCGAGCAGCGTAAATCCAGCGGCTTGTCCACACCTGTCTCTCATGTGCGTCGATCGGCCCGCGCCGGGCGGACGCGCCGATCCGCCCGGCCGGACCGCTCCATCTAGCGTCGGTGGCGCCGTCTCAGCAATCCCACGCCCGCCAACAGGAACAACCCCATCGAGGCCGGCTCCGGCGCCGGAACCGCCGGTGGCTCGCTGCCGAAATCGGCCGCGGCGCTCCAGCCATCCCAATCCCCGTCGCTGAGCGTCCGGCCGGACATGCCGACCGTAGGGGGATCCCAGCTCTGCCCGTCCGCGGACGTCCAATAGGCCCACCAGTTCGTCGTGGTGTTGCCGTCGTATTCAATAGCGTCGATAAACGCGCCCATGTCGTCCCACCAGGAGAGGTCCACCTCGAGGGCGCCGCCGAGATCGGCCGCGGCCAGCATGTCGTAACCGGTGCGGGTCTCGTCGCCCGGCCACTTGTATCCGAAGGCGAACGAGTTCCCATCGGCGTAGTCCACGACGCAGACGGCCTCGTTCGTGCCGCTCGTCGAGGATCCGTACCCGCACCAGTATTCGATATCCACCGGGGTTCCGTTGAAGTCATGGGTTGCGGCCGTGGCTGCCGTCCCGCACAGCGCGACGGCCAGACACACGGCAATGGAGCGTCCTGTGAGCATTGCGTTCTCCTCTATGTTTTGAGAGCTTGCGGCAGCCCTGCGGGGTCCGCCGCCTTCGGCAAACAGCCATCCAACACGTCGAGCGCACATCCGGTCGGTTACGGCATGGGGGCGATCTCCTTACACATTTCCGCGAGCCCATCGAGCGTTGGCCGGTCTGCCCGGGCGCAAGGCATACCGGCCGACGACCTGAGGGGAATGTGCGAAGACGACCGAAGCGGAGGGCGAGTACCAGCCGCCGGTCCGCGAGCGGCCACACAAAAACCCCGGCGCCCTCGCGGTCGAGGGGCCGGGGTCGATTGCGAACCGTTGGCTGCATCGTCCCGACCGGCCACGTACCGCGATGGCCGTTCCAGGTCGATTGCAGGTCAGGTCTTCTGGCTTCCGGGTCGCGACCCCGACGTCGTCGGGATCATCCTACTGGCTGCGCCTTCCCAACCTCGCTACGCACGAGGTCAGTGGCCTTTTGCAGCGTTCGTCGCCGGTTACAGCGGCGCGTCCGCGGCCGATTCTCACGGCCTTCCCTTTTGTCAGCCCGGCGTTCGCCGAGCCACCTGCAACGTGTGGTACTGTAGCGGCCGGACGCGGGTTCGTCAAGCCGCCGGGCGAGCTTTTTCCGCCGCGACGCCGCGTAGCGGTGCCCGCTCAGGCACGTTGGCGCCCGCAGGACGGGGCGAATCTCGCGCCGCGGCAGGCGCGAGATTTATTCGCGCGCGTCGTCGAGCGCGGTCGTGCAGGCCTCGATGAGCTGCGAGGCGAGTTGGTCGATCGGGTCGTGCTGTCGCAGCCCGGCCGCCCGGCTGTGGCCCCCGCCGCCGAAGCGCTGGGCGATTTCGGACACGTCAATCGCGCCGCGGCTGCGCAAGCTCACGCGGACGCATGCGCCGTTTTCCACCAACGTCACAGCCGTGTCAACAGAGCCCAGCCGCATGGCCTCGTTGACGAAGTTCTCCGTTTCGTCGGCCCGCGCGCCCGTCGCGGCGAAGTCGGCGTCGCGGATGACCATCACGGCCAGGCGCCCGCCTGCGTAAAGGCGCAGGCCCGCCAGCGTCCGCGCCAGCAAGGCGATCCGCTCGGGGCGATCCGACTGGTAGATCTCGCGGAACAGCTCATCCGGACGCACGCCCTGGTCCAGCCAGCGTGACACGGCGCGCAGCGCCCGGCCGTCCGTGTTGGCGTAGCGCAGCCAGCCCGTGTCCGTCGTGACCGCCGTGGTCAGCGCGACGGCGGTGTGCAGGTCCACGGGCCAGTCCAGCGCATCGAGCAATTCGGAGACCATCACGCCGGCGGCCGCGGCGGCGGTGTCCATCCAGCGAACCGAGGCGATGTCGTCGGCCGTGGCGTGGTGGTCGACCACGACGATCTTGTCGCGCCGGGCAGCGATGGCGTCTTCCAACCCCTCCAACTGCCCCAGCGCGCACGTATCGACGATGACGACGAGATCGGCAGCGTCGCCCAGAGCGGCAAACTGCCCGCCCGAGGCGACCGGCCGCTCGCCAAGCAGAAAACCGTATCGCGGCGGGGGCTGATCGGGCACGAGCAGGCGCGCGGTTTTTCCGGCGCCCTCGGCCGCACGCGCCAGCGCGAGGATGCTGCCCAGGGCGTCACCGTCCGAGCGGGCATGCGTCACGAGCAGGAGCGAATCGGCCGCTGCCAATCGCTCGACGATCTGCTCAAACGCGTTGTTCGCAGATGTCCCGCACACGGGCGACGTCCTTTGCAATTTGCGCGCTCAACTGCTCGGCGCCGTCAAAGCGCCGCTGGTCGCGCAGGCGGGCGTACAACGCCAACGCCAGTTCGCGGTCATAGTAATCCCCATCGGCATCGAGAAGAAAGGCCTCGACCTCGCGCCGCGGCGCCGGGCCGAGCGTCGGCTTGTTGCCGATGCTCACGGCCGCGGCGTGGCGCGCGCCGTCGACGATCGCCACGGCGGCGTAGACCCCGTCGGCGGGGACAACCTGCTCGACCGGGTCGATGTTGCACGTGGGGAACTTCAGCAGCCGGCCGTGACCGGCACCCGCCCGGACCGTCCCGTACAACGTGAACGCACGCCCCAGACAGCTGTTGGCCTGTTCGATCCGCCCGTCGGCGACCAGACGACGAATCCGCGTGCTGGAGACCCGCACCGGTGTGCCGTCGATCTCGACCATGACCGGCTCGACCACGTGAACGTCGAAGCCGTGGCGCGAGCCGAACCGCGCGAGCGTTTCCACGTCGCCGCCCCGGTCGCGCCCGAAGCGAAAGTTGCACCCCTCCACCACGTGCCGCGGGGCGAACCGCGCCACGAGCACTTCCACGATGAAGTCCTCCGGCAGCATGTTCAGCACTCGCGGCTCGGCACGAATCGCGACGACGGCGTCGGCGCCCGCCACGGCGAGATGCTCGCACCGCACGCGATGCGGCGTGAGGCGCTGCACGACATGACCGGGTCGGAGCACGCCATCGGGCGGCGGGTCAAACGTCACGGCCGCGACGGCCGCATCCGACGCGTCGGCCAGCGCGCGGGCCGTTTGCAGGATCGACTGGTGCCCGCGGTGGACGCCGTCGAAATTTCCGACCGTCACGACCCCGCCGCGGAGGGCGTCGTCGACGTTTTGCAGACCTTGGATCAGGCGTGCGCTCATCCGGAGCATTCTAAGCCGCCAACCGGGGCGGCGGAAGTCCGCTCGCCCGGCACCTCGCGACGGTTCCTGTCAGTCGCCCTCCGCGTCCGTGTCGCCATCCTCGTCGGCGTCGATGACCGCGTCGGCCCGTGCAATCGGCCGACCGTGGGCCTCCTCCAACGCGGCCGGCAGAAAATCCAGAAGATCCGAGGCGATCAGTCCAAGCCGGCCCAGCGCCGCCGCGGCCAGGTCACCCGCCAGCCCATGTGCGTAGACGCCCAGGCACGCCGCCTCGAACGGCAGCATGCCCTGGCCGAGCAGCGCGGCGATCAGCCCGGTCAGCACATCACCCGCGCCGCCGGTCGCCATCCCGGGGTTGCCCGTGTCGTTGACGTAGACCCGCCGCCCGTCCGTCACAACGGTTCCGGCGCCCTTGAGGACCACGACGAACGGGGCGCAGCCGGGTCGCGGCGAACCCGCCCAGTCCAGCACGGCCTGCCGCGCGGCGGTCTCGCGGTCGGACTGAATATCCGAGGCGTCGCGTCCCGTCAGGCGGGCCATCTCGCCAGGATGCGGCGTCAGGATGAGCGGGCAACTCCGCACCGTCTGCCAGCCGCTGAGCCCCGCGAGGTTGTTCAACCCGTCGGCGTCGCAGACCATCGGGCGGGACTGGCCCAGCGCCCAGGCCAGCAGGTCCTTCTGCCCGGACCCGACGCCCCATCCGCACCCGACGGCGAACACGTCGCAGCCGGCGGCAACACCGGCCAGTTGCTGCTCGGCCTCCGGCGCAAGCAACCCGGCGTCGTCGCACGCCAGCGCGATCGAGGTGGCACACGGCGCCAGGCCCGCGATGGTCAACTGCACCGGTTGCGGCGCGGCAAACGTCACCAACCCCGCCCCGCCGCGCAATGCCGCATTGGCCGCCAGCGCCACGGCGCCGACCATCCCCCGCGAGCCGCCGACGACGAGGACCCGGCCGTAATCACCCTTGTGCCCGTCCGGCGCGCGCGGCGGGAGTAACTCGAGTGTCTCGATACGGTGAACGTTCTGCCCGTTTGAAGCCGTCATGGGTCTGCTCCCGTCACTCCGCTGATGCGGCTCGGCGATTGATCAGCGCCGCGATGTAGCCGCCCCCGAAGCCGTTATCGATGTTCACCACGCTGACGTTCGAGGCGCAACTGTTGAGCATCGTCAGCAGCGCCGAAACGCCGCCGAAGCTCGCCCCGTAGCCCACCGAGGTCGGCACGCCGATCACCGGCACGCCCACCAGCCCGCCGACCACGCCCGCCAGCGCCCCTTCCATGCCGGCGACGGCGACGATGACGTGGGCCGCCTGGAGCGCCTCTGCGGCGGCAAGCAGCCGATGCAACCCCGCCACGCCCACGTCGTAGTGCGTCGTCACCCGAGCGCCCATGATCGCCGCGGTCACGCGCGCCTCCTCGGCGACGGGCAGGTCCGTCGTGCCGGCCGCGACGATCGCCACGTGGCCGACCGGCGCCACCGGCTCGCGACGCAAAGTGATCGCCCGGGCGGTTTCGTGATACGTCGACGCGTCGATCGCCTCGGCGACGGCGTCGTAGTGGGCCCGGTCGGCGCGGGTCGCCAGCACGGTGGGGTTGTTCTCCGCCAGGCGGGCGAAGATGTCGCGAACCTGCTCGGGCGTCTTGCCGGCGCAGTAAATGACCTCGCCGAAGCCGCAACGGATCGCCCGGTGGTGGTCCACCGTGGCGCAGTCCGTCCGCTCGAACGGCAGGTGCCGCAGCCGCTCCAGCGCCGCATCCGGGTCCACCTGCCCGTCGCGAACCCGGGCCAGCAGTTCTCTCAGCGTCTCGGCATCCATAGCGGTCCCATTATAGAGCGCTTGCGACATTCTACAGCGTCGTCATCCACGCACCGTCGCGCGCGCAGCGAGGTCCAGCCCGCTTGTTCGCCCGGCGCGCAACTCGTGATACGCCAACCCGGCGATCATCGCGCCGTTGTCTACGCAGTGCGCCATCGCCGGCAGGCGCAGCGAGCAGCCGAGGTCATCGGCCAGTTCGCCGGCCGCGGCGCGCAGGGCCGAGTTCGCCGAGACCCCCCCGCCGAGAATCAGCGTCCGCGCGCCGATCTGCCGAGCGGCCCGGCGCAGCTTGATCCGCAGGACGTCCACCACGGCTGCTTGGAAGCTCGCAGCCGTGTCCGCAATCTCGCGCTGCGTGAAGTTCTCGATGCCTCGCCCGGCGTTGGGATGGGCGGTCTCGCCGGCTACCTCGCGCCGGCGTCCGGGCACGCCGTTGACGTGATACAGCACGGCGGTCTTGAGCCCGCTGAAGGAGAAATCCAGCGATTGGCCCTTCAGCAGCGAGCGGGGGAACTCCACGGCCGCCGGGTTGCCGTCGCGGGCGGCTTTTTCCACCGACGGTCCGCCCGGATAGCCCAGGGTCAGGATGCTGGCGACCTTGTCGAACGCCTCGCCGGCGGCGTCGTCGATCGTGCTGCCCAGCAGTTCCAGCTCCGTCGGCCCGTCGTAACGATACAGCGCCGTGTGCCCGCCCGAGCAGATCAGCGCCACGGCCGGCGGCTCGATGGGCGCCGGCGGCTCGTCCCGGCCGGGGCGATACAGCGCGGGGGCATACGCGTGGGCGTAGACGTGATTGACGCCGATCAGCGGCACGCCCCACGCCCAGGCGAGCGTCTTGGCGGCCATCAGCCCGACCAGCAACGAGCCGATCAGTCCCGGCTCGTGCGTGACGGCGACGGCGGCGACGTCCTTCCGGCCGCAGTCGGCCTCGGCGAGGGCCCTGGCGATAATCGGGTTGATCGCCTCGATGTGCGCGCGGCTGGCGATCTCCGGCACCACACCACCGAAGCGGGCGTGAAGCTCGACCTGGCTGGCAACGACATTGGATAGCACCGCGCGGCCGTCGACGACCACGGCGCATCCGGTCTCGTCACAACTCGTCTCAATGCCGAGGATGTGCATCTAGCTAGTCACCATTGGCCGTGTCCGTCGTCGGGGTGCGGAACCAGTCGGGGCGCTGCGTCAAGATGGCTTCGTACCGCTTCGGCGACTTCAGCATCTCGACGGCGGCGGCCAGCGGCGCATCAAGCCAGAGCCATTGCACCACAGGCGACTCCTCCCATCGCGCCGCGTCCGTATCGTCGGCAAGCGCATCGCGCCATGGTCGCGGCATGGCGCGCATTCGGGCGCGCAGGCGGGCATGGAGAAGCTTACCCGTTTCGCCTTCGTCGAACGTGCGGGCCTGCACGGCGACATCAGGCGTGATGTACTCGCTTCGACGGCGAGCTGCAGGGGGAACATCGCTGGGGCGGCCGAGGAAATACCATCCCGTGCTATGAATGATCAGCCCCAACTCGCCCACCGGCATGATGCTCTGAACCCACGGCTTGCCGTACGTGCGACCGCCGACAAGCACCGCCCGCCCATGGGCACGCAGCGTACCGGCGACGATCTCCGCCGCCGAAGCCGTCTGACCGTTAGTCAGAACCACCATCCGCATCTCTGGTCCGTACGTGCCCTCGGCGTGCGCGGCAAACGACTTCTCCGACGCTTCCCCGTCGAAAATGCTGACCGTGCGGAACAGCAATCCCGCGGAGACAAACAGGTTGGCGACCTCAGCAGCGGGTTGCGGCTGGCCTCCCGGATTATCGCGGAGATCGAGAATCAGCCCCTGCGGTCGACCCATGCGGCGAATCGCTCGCCGCAGTTGCCGGTGCGTTTGGCTCGTCAGCTCGCTTACCCGCAAGTAATGCAGCCCGCCCGAGGCCTCGTCCTCGGGGCGGTACTTCCACGCCGCGTCCGGCAACCGATAGTGCCATCGCCCGTCGCCGTGGCGGTAAAGCCCTTCGACCGTGCCGACCTCAAAGCGGCGCCCTGTCAGATCCAGCCGCTTCGGGTTACCGTTTGGCGTCTCGACGGGAATGACTTCCAGCACCGCGCTGCGCCCGACCCGGCCGTGCAGCGCCGACCGCGCCGCCGATGCATCCATCGCTGCGACGGGCTGTTCGTCGATAGCAACAATGCGGTCGCCGGCGCGCAGGCCCGCAGCGTCGGCGGGCGAGCCGACCAGAACATCCGTAATCCGTGCACCGTCGTCCCCAAGCTCGAATCGAAGCCCCAGACCGCGCCCCGTCCCGCCGATACGCTCCGTGAATGCCTCCCGCCGGCTCTGTGGCACGTAGCGAAGGTATTTGTCGCCGGTGATCTGACGGAGCACGTCCACCTCGCCCTGCAGGCCGCCTTCCAGCACACGTTGGCGTTCGGCATCGGTCAGCTCGTACTGCGGCATGCCCTTTTCGAGACGGCGGGCGATGTCCACGGCCGTCAGGGGGCCGTCGGACTGGGCCACAACGCCACGCAAGGCGCGGATGTCGCTGCCGGCTTGAATGAGCTGACTGTGGATTTCGGCGTAGTTCTCACTCAGTTCGACCAGGCGGCGCTGCTGGCGCGACTGCACCCAATGGAACGCCACGACGGACCCGCCGGCAATCGCCGCCAGAACCGCCAGGAAGATAAGGTTGCGTGTGGGCATGACGTCGCCCTCCCGATCTGTCCCGCCGCTCGGCGGGCGTGCGTCACCCTACCAGCGCATCGCCCTGACGGGCCAGCGAAAACCGCCCTTGACGAGGCCCGCCGGGCGCCTTAGAGTCCGCCCTCTCGTCCGGTCCGTGTAGGCCACCGGGCAGCTCAGGAGACGCCATGAACCTGATTACCGGCGCAACCGGATTGCTCGGTAGCCACATCGCCCAACAGCTCGTCCAGCGCGACCAACCGGTCCGCGCGCTGGTCCGCCCAACCAGCGACACGCGCTTTCTCGAATCGCTCGGCGTCGAGCTTGTCACTGGCGACGTGACCGATCCGAAGTCGCTAATCGAGGCGCACAAGGGTGTGGAGACGGTCTACCACGCGGCCGCACGCGTCGGCGACTGGGGCCCGTGGCGCGAGTTCGTCGCCATCAGCATCGACGGCACGCGTAACATGCTCACCGCCGCCCGCGACGCCGGCGTTCAGCGCTTCGTGCACGTCAGCAGCATTTCCGCCTACGGGCATCCCGACGGCGAAGGGCTCGTCCTCGACGAATCCGCGCCGCTGGGCGTCGACCTGCACCGCTGGAGCTACTACAGCCGCGCCAAGGCCGAGGCCGAACGCATCGCCTGGAGCTACTACGAGCGCAATGAGATCCCCCTGACCGTCGTCAAACCAAGCTGGCTTTATGGACCGCGTGATCGCGCCTCCATGCCGCGACTCATCCGCGCCATCCGCGCCGGAAAGGCCAAGCTCATCGGCGACGGCACCAACCGCCTGAACCTCACCTACGCCGCCAACGAGGCCGAGGGCGCCATCCTCGCGGGCACCACCGACGCCGCGCTCGGCGAGGCGTACAACCTCTCGGCCGATGGGGAGATCACGCAGGGCGAGTATCTCAACAAGATCGCCGCGTGCCTCGGCGCCAAGCCCGTGACCAAGAAGGTCCCCTACAAGGTGGCGTACTCGGCGGCGTTCCTGATGGAGCTGTTCGGGCACATGTTCGGCCGGAAGACCCCGCCGCTGGTGACGCGGTATTCCGTCTGGCTGATGGGGCGGCGGTGCTTCTTTAGCCCGGAGAAGGCCCGCAAGCAACTCAACTGGCAGCCCACCGTCAGCTACGAGGAAGGCATCGAACGCGCCGTCAAGTGGTGCCTCGATAACGGCGTGTAGGGACCGCGCGGGCGCGGCTCAGCCGTCGCCGCCCACCTGGATATCGAAGAACCCCTCCAGCCGCACCGGGCTTTTGCCGCGTGCAGGCATCTCGCCGAGCCAGACCTTCACGGCCGCGCGTTGCGAAGCGGCACTGTTGCTGAACGTGTTGATGTAATTCGGCATCCAGGGCAGCTCCCAGATCGTGTACGGGTTGCCGAACGACGTGAACACGACCCGTCCGTGGTCCATCCACCACCCGTTCCACAGCGCGTCGATAATCTCGCTGTGCATCCGCGTGGAGCCGTATCGCGCCGGGACGTGGAAGTTGACGAAGATCGCGTCGTACTGGTCGATGACGGGGTAGATGTCGAACTCCCCGTGCAGCGGCGAGACCCAATGGTCCACGTCCAGCCCATGCTCCTGCAGTGCCTCGGCGACGGTCTGAAGCCCCTGCACCCGGCCGCGCTGGCGACCGGCGAATTGCAGGTCCATCGTCAGCACCTTGGCGCCGGCATCCAGCGTCAGGGGCAGCAGGCCCGTCGCGTCGCGCAGGACCGTCACCGCGTTCTCGCAAATCGTGCGTGAGGCGGTCTCGAAGCGCTCCTTGTGCTCGGTCGGGTCCGGCGCGGGCTTGTCGTCGAACAGCCCGACGCGGGCTTTGAGCTCCAGCACGCGCCGCACGGAAGCATCCAGTTGCTCCTGCGGAATCTCGCCGTTGCGGACGGCTTCGGCGATCCACTCGAAATCCCGCACCTCGCACCGCAGGACGATGTCGGCTCCGGCGGCGAGGGCGGTGATCGCCCGTCGCGGCTTCGGCAGCCGGCTGGCATAGCCGATCATGTCGATCGCGTCGGTGACGATCAGTCCCTCGAAGCCCAACTCCCCGCGCAGCAGGTCCGTCTGAATCTTGCGGCTCATCGTCGCCGGCGGCGGGCCCAGGTAGCCGCCGTCGCCGGCATCCACGGCCGGCAGGGCGAGCTGCCCGGTCATGATCGACATCACGCCCTCGTCGATCACCTCGCGGTAGACGTACCCGAACGTCTCCCACCACTGGTCCATCGGCAGCGAGTTGATCGACGCGATCACGTGCGCGTCGCGCAGGTCCACGCCGTCGCCGGGGAAGTGCTTGGCCGCGCAGGCGAGATTCCCGTCCGTTTGACAGCCGCGGATGAACGCCCGCGCCATCCGCGCCACGTGGGCGGGATCTTCGCCGAAGCACCGGCACATGCACATCGGATTGCGATTGAGGTCCAGGTCCACAATGGGCGAGTAGGTCCAGTGGATGCCGAACGCACGGGCCTCGATCCCGGTCGCCAGGCCCATCTCGTAGGCGAGCTGCTCGTCGTCGCAGGCCCCGACCGCCATCGACCACGGAAACGGCGTGCTCGCGCCGGCAATGCCCGCGCCGGACTCGCAATCGCCGGAAAGCAGGAGGGGAATCTCGTGACGGGCGTTGTAGTCGGCGAACATCTCCCGGATGCGTTGCGAGCCGTCCTGATCCTTGCCGCCTCCGCCGCCGAGAATGCTGCCCGGCTGGTACGTCTCGATCAACTCGCGGACCTGTTCCTCGTTTCGCTCGGCGAAGTGCAGGCCGATGACCTGGGCGACCTTCTGCTCCAGCGTCATGCCCGCGACGGTTTCGGCGATCCACGCGCGCCGCTGCTCCGGTATGCTTGCCAGCATCGAAATCTCCTCGTCTCGTGACGCCGCGATCCTACCGTCGCGGCGGCCGAAATGCACGGCGCGGCGCAAACGTCTCAGGTGGGCAGCATTGGGACGGCGAGGCCCTGTGGCTCGCCGTGTGCGCCAAGCGGCCTCAGCCGGTAAGGCGACGTCAGTGGCTTAGCACGTCGGCCGGGATGGGCTGCTTGTCGACGCCCGGACCATTCCAATGAACCTCTAGCCCTTTCCCGCCGCCGCCTTGGAAGTACTCCACGCGGATCAGATGCGGGCCTTCGCTCAGCGTGACCGTGCCGTGGCGCTCCTGCATGCCGTGCGCGCCGTCGTTATTCACGATTCGTTTGTCGTTGATGTACAACGCACTGCCGTCGTCGCTGGTGGTGTAGAACGTGTACTGCCCGGGCGTGGCAACCTTCAGGTACCCGTTGAACACCAATGCGAAGCGGCTGTCGCGCTCGATGGCGCCGAGACCGAACCGCTCCGTCACGCCGCTGACGGCCGGGTCGAGCTTGTCGAAGTCCGGCAGCGTGCTCCAGCCGCCCTCGTAGGCGCGATAGACCAGCCCCGGCTTCGCGTCATCCAGCCCGCTGAGGAACAGGAATTGGGCTGTCGCCACCTTGCCGGGCAGCGGCTTGCCGTCACGGAAACACCGTGCGCGAACGGTGATGTCCTCCGTAACGGTAATCGGCTTGGCATACGCCGCCGATCCCGCCGTTGGCTCGCTGCCGTCCTGCGTGTAGTGGACCGTCACGCCGTCCGTGGCGGCGCGGGTCTCGACGCTCATGCGGACCGCGAGCGGCTTGCCGTCCTTACGCAGCCCGCCGCCCGGCATGATGACCGCGTTCCATCGCTGCGGTTGGTGCAGCACTTCTGCCGGGATGGCTTGGCGATCGAAGCCGGGCCCCTTCCACAGCAACTTCAGTCGGCTGCCTTCGGCGAGGGTGTGCAGCTTGAGGGGGTACATGCCGGCCTCGAGCCGTGCCACACCGGACAGCCGAACGTCGTCGGCGGCCACGCGATACGACGCGTGCTGGAAGATCGGCCGGCCGGCGAGCCGCATGCGCGCGAAGCCCCGGTCGTCGCTTGCCCGGTCGGTCACCGCCTCGAATTCGTAGACCCCCGCTTTCCGTATCCGCAGGTAGCCGGTGAATCGCAGCGCCGCCGGTTGGCCCTTTGTGAAGCTCAGGTCCACCTGCTCGACGGCGCCCGTGCGCACGGGCGCGTTTTCGAACACGCCATACGACGTATAGCGGCTGGCCTTTCCGAAGTGAGCCACGTTCAGACCTTGCTCGATCATGTCCGGCTTGCCGGGTTTCAGGGCTCGAGGGGCCTCGAACACGTAATGCGCCCGCGCGGGAGGGCCCAGACGCTGGGAATCCTTGAAACAGCGGGCCCTGACCACCGTGGTCTCATTGAGAGCTATCGGGCCTTCGTAGACCTGATCGCCGACGTCGGGCACCGTGCCGTCGAGCGTGTAGCGCATGCAACCATCGGCGGCCGCCTCGGCGCTGAGGGTGACGCGGACCGTATCCCGGCCCTTGACATGGACGCGGGGTACCGGGGCGATCTCGGGCACCGGGGCGTCCTGGGGGTAGAGCCACTGGCCCTGCACGAGATGCTTGGGAATCGACGCGAACAACTCGTCCGGCCCGGCCGCGTTGTGCTCGCCAAACGACGCGGCCTTCCACGCACGACGCATCGTCATATCGGCGAGCATGATGCCGCCTTCTCGCACGTGATCGAACAGCACACCGTCGAGATGCAGGCCGTCCGCGTCGTTGACGACGATGGCGATGTGCTCGCCCTTGTCGCGACGATCGTTGGTCACGACCAACCGGGCGGCTTCCGCATCGCTCGTGTGGACCTTCACGGTCGCGCCCTCCGCGAAAATGAGGCGCGGCAGGACGCCTTCGGCCGGATGCTCGAAGGTCGGCACGCCGAGATAGCAGTCCGACGTCAAGGGGAACTCGGCCGACCCGCCTTTGAGCGTGCCACGGAGAATCATCCGGTAGTCGTTTTCCTCTTTGCCCCAGCGGGACGCGCCGCGGTAGGCGACGATGCCGCCGGAACGCAACTCGACCGTCGCGTCGGGCTCGACCACGAAGGGCGTGTCGGACGCGTACATGAGCATCGCGCCTGAACCGACGATCGTCGTCCCGGAAATGGCCTGCATGTGATACTTGGCCGCCAGCGGACCCAACAAATGCACGGAACCTTCGCCTTTATCGAAGTAGACCTCGTGCGCGAAGATGGTCTGGAGATACGACAGGCCCGAGCCGACCGGTTCGGGCGCCAAGCCGGGGTGGTCAACGTTGTTGATGATGAACGTGTGTTTGTCGCCGCTGAAGCGGATCCATTTGCGTCCGGACATGCATCCCCTTCCCCCCCGGTTCCAGAGGTTCCCCGCCATGCGGCTGAGGTTCCGCGGCCGGAACAGGGCATTGACGTCCGTGGTCAGGTGCCGGCACTGCAGCGCGATGTTCTCCCGCTCCGAGCTGTACACGATTCGATAGCTGTTGTCCGAGGCCGGGATGAGGATGTCGGTCTCCGTGTCGAACAAAGAGGAGACCTCCTTCTTCTTACCGGATTCGGCGTCGATGACGAAGGGCTGGCGCTGCGTGTATTCGAACGCCTCGACGGGCCGGCCGTTCAGCAACCAGTTGGACGGGTTGTCCGCGCGCAGATCCTTGATGCCCGGCCGGGCCCAGACCAGAAGACGCCGGGGCTTTTCCCACGTTTCGGTGCAGTAGGCGGGCTTGGGCCCCTTAGCTGGCGGGGTCTCAGGCCAGTCGGTGCCTCCGAGCAACGTCTTATCGTCCTCCGTCAGCTCGCGCTTCCGGTTCAGTTCCTCGCGTTTGCCACCCACCGTCAGCGCATGAACGTGGTCCTTCAGGAACGACCGCACGGTCGCAAAGCGCGGCGAGTAGACGATCAGGTGATCCGGCATGTCGAATTGCACGGCGAGTCGGCCCGCGACCTGCGTCCCGTCGACCAGTTCGATCGCGCACGGCGTGAGCTGGAGTTCCGGTGCGTCATCTGATCGGGCGTACGCCGCCGCGCACATCAGAACGGCGACGGCGGATACGAGCATAACCTTCGTGCGGTGATTCATTGGCAGTTTCTCCGTGGACTGTGCTGCGGCGGGATTATACTGGCCAAAGACGTATGCGTCGCCATTCTTCATGCGGTCTTGGGGCGCCTTGAACTTGAACCGTTCGAGCGCACGGGTCGCAACTGCCCCAGCCCTCACTTATCTTCTTCCGGCAATGAGTCAAAGAGGTCTTCCTTCGGAGCAGCATTGTCGGTCCCGAAGAAGACATTTTCCCAACGCTTCTGTACCTCCGGATGGGCGAGATGAATGCCACCGCGATGCACATCGTCGAAGCATACGGCGTTCAGTGTCAGCCTGCCGTGCACTTCGATCTCAATCTTTCGGGGAAAGGCCATGTAATCCTTGCCGCTTTCGCTCTTCATGCGGGCCCGTTGCCACGTGTTCTCGCGTTCGTGCCAGCGGATCACCAATCTGGCCGTCCGCGGGTCGTCGGTGTGAACCTGCACATCCGCGCCCGGTCGGAAGACCAATCCCGGCGCCGCCCGTTTGACCGACGGCCCATCCATGTCGTAGTGGGAACGGTCCTTGAAGCTGATTCCCAGGATGCAGTCTTTGGTGATGGGATGCTCCTTTGTGCCCGCCTCAATGCGCCCTTCGACGATCAAGTCATTGTCGTAATACACAGAGTTGCTCGTCTTGCAGAACATGCTGCCCGAGTGCAATCGAAGCACCGCCTCCTCGCCGATTCTCTGAGTAGATCGTTTGCCGGGCATCAGTTGCGCTGCCGGCGCCACGATGGTAACCCCCGAGGGCATTTGCAAGTCGTCGCTGGTCTGTGTCGTGCCGACAAACTCCACCGAGGCATCTCGGACCTTTTGCACGCGGAGGTACTGGGCAACGCTATAGCCGATTCCATTAACGTACTTTGTTGCGGGGTAGCCTGCCTGCAGGGCGTTGTTCTGTTCGGCAGTAAAAGGCGGCTTGTCGTTGAGGAAGAACGTGTCGCGGTCGCCCTTGAGCGCAATAGTGTAGCGCACTCGCAGTCTGCCAAGAGGAACAACACGCACATTGCCCGTAACAGTCAGAGTGCTGGTATTCAGCTTGGCGTTGTTGCCGATGCTGATGTGCCGCGCTTTGAAACCACCTCGATTGCGGCTGCTGTATCCGACCGCGTAGGATGCGCCGGCGGCGGGAAGAACGATATCGGTATTCAGATCAAAGGCATCCCCGTCCGCCCGCCGCTTCTCCTTGTCAAACTGGATCGCGGGCAGCTTTTCGCCGTTGAGCAGCCAGTTCCCCGGTTCTTCCAACCTCCCGCTTTCTCCCGGTTGGGCCCAGACCAGCACTTGTTTTGGCGGCCCCCACGTTTCCACAGTATACGCCGGCTTGCGCCCCGCTTCGGGCGGCTCGTCAAACCAGGTCACGCGGCCGAGCAGCGTCTTGTCGTCGTCCGTCAGGTCGCGCTTCGGGTTCAGTTCCTCGCGCTTGCCGTCCACCGTCAGCGCATGAACGTGGTCCTTGAGGAAGCTTCGCACGGTCGCCAGGCGCGGCGAGTAGACGATCAGGTGATCGGGCATGTCGAACTGCACGGCAAGCTTGCCGGCGACCTCCGTCCCGTCGACCAGCTCGATCGTGCAGGGCTTCAGCTCCAGCTCCGAGACCTCATCCGCGGCCCAAACCGGCCACACCGTGACGCACAAGACGGCCGTAACAGCGGCAATCATGGCCTGTTTCTGCATTGTTCATCTCCGTAGGTCAGCGACACTTTGCCATGTATAACACACGTCATGGGCAGCACGGTCACACCGATGAAAAAAACCAAGGCGGGTAGTTCCCCCCTGCATCGCGTGTGGTACGTCCGTCCCTGCAATCCGTGCCCGCATGCTCTCGCGCCGGCCGCTTGCGCTCGGTTGCACACGCGGTTTGAGTCCGCTGGACGATCCGGGGACGACCGGCTCACACGCCGACCTTGTCAGCGATCCATCCCTCATCCAACGTGACGCGGCCACGCGTGCCCGTCTGCGTGGGGATCCACTTCCCGTCGTGCACCGCTTGGCTACGGCTCACACCGGGCGGGGGCGCGACGGTCTGACCCGAGCGAAACTCCGCGGGCTCAACTGCCCGAGCGGGCAGCAGCGTCTCGGGAGACTTGATCTTATCCAGCACGGCCTCCACAGCCGCCACGCCGTATCCGTAGCTCGGCACGACGGCGGTATCGACCCACGTGTTGTCGTCCGTCCGGTGCAGTTGCTCGCCGATCGTGATCATGGACACGTCCGCCGGCACGCGCAACCCCTGCCGCTGAACCCCTGCGGCGACATGCCGGCCGAACCGCCACGCATAGGACACGAACCCGGTCGCGGCGTTCTCGCCGCGGACAAGCTCGCCGATGACCGCCATAATCTCCTGCGACGAGGTAGGCACGTCCGAATCGTCGCGGCGGATCGGGCGCGGCGTCAGCCCGGCGTCTCGCATCGCCTCGGCATAGCCGACCTGTCGATCGCGCCGGCTGTAGTGAACATGGTCGAGTTGCTTCCAGCCGGGGCCCCAATCGAAGTAGACGATGCGGCGATGCCCGACCGCCAGAAGCCGCCGCGTCGCCTCCCGCCCCAGAGCCACGTCGTCAGGATACACGCAGTCGTGCGCCCGTTTGCGATTCAGCCAGATCGCCGGCTGGCGGAGCGACTCGACGAGACGATCAAGCTTGTTCGGCGTATCGTTGGTGTAGTCGATGAGCATCCCGTCCGAGCACAACTCGCGACAGATTCGCGGCAAGAAGCTGGCATCGGTGAGCTTCTCGTCCGGCAACCGTGCCACCGTCAATTGCAGCCCATCTTGATCCAGGGCGTCGCAAATGCCCGCCAGGGCCTGGAAGGGCAGGTAGCTCCGCTCCGCGTGCTTTGAGAGTATCAGGGCAACAGTGCCGAACGTGCCCGTTCGCATCCCGCGTGCGAAGGCGTTCGGGCGATAGCCGAACTTGTCGGCCAGTTTTTGGATCCGTCGCCGTGTCGCCTGACTGACCCCCTTTTGGCCTGTCAACGCGCGATGAACGCTCAGGCGACTGACGCCGGCGGCCTTGGCAATGTCATTTTGCGTAACAAGTGGCATCGATGCAGATCACCTTCGCGTGTTACCTCCCGCGGCTATCTAGTGGGGTGTAGGCCTCTATCCCTCTGAGTAAACTTAGCACGTGTATCGTACCACTGGATTACCGCCCCATCAAGTCATCGATGTTGAATTTCAGCCGTGGCGGTCTGCCGTCGACGGCCCCGACGGGTACCGGCACGGCCGTCAGCCGTAGCAGGAATGCGATACCGATGATTTGTTCGCATAATCACGTCATGTCTGCGTTCCTCAAGGCGTGTGCGCCTGTCAGACACGCGTGATCGCGGAGGCACTCGCTGCTGAGCACAGAAACACGCCGTGACGGAGAGCAAGACCGCGCCGAGCCAAGCAAGACGCGTGCACGCCCCGAGGGCCCGACATGGCTGGCGCCCGCTCATCCACATGGGTCACCCGGGCGCGTTGTCGGGCGACTCATCCCGGCCCGAGAGGCGCCGCTGACGGAGTTCGTCGATCTTGACCAGCGGCTTTTCCAGCGTGTTCGTCCGCGTCGTGCGGAGGGCATCGTAGGTCCGGCGGACGGTCTCGAGTTGATTGCCGAGCTTGTCCTGCTCCTCCTTGTAGCGTTGCCATTGGCTCTCGAACTGCCCGAGCAGGTCGAGCACTTCATCGGCGGTGCGCATGACGTTTGCGCTCTCGGCCGCCTGGCGAACCACCGCCAGCATCGCGTACAGCGTCAGCGGACTGGCCAGGACCACGCCGCGGCCCAGCGCCTCGTCGATCAGGTCCGGCTCGCTCGCCAGCACCACGGCGTAAAGCTGCTCGGACGGCACGAAGACGATGACGTAGTTGACCGTGGGGATCGCCGCGTCCACGTAACCGCGCCCGGACACGTCACGAATGTATCGCCGCACCGCGGCGACCAGCTCGCCGGCGGCCCGCCCGCGCGCCGACTCGCCGTCGGCGTCGACGTACGCCTTGTAATGCTCCAGCGGGAACTTGACGTCCATGTTGCACTTGAGGTCGTTGGGCAGGAAGAACGTGAAGTCCGGCCGGCCGGTCGTGGCATAGCGCTCGTCCTGCTTGGCGTAGTTGACGCCCTCGACCATGCCGACGAGGCGCAGGACGTCCTCGGCCATCCGCTCGCCCCAGGCGCCGCGCCGCTGGCTGCTGGCGAGCATCCGGTGCAGCTCGCCTGTCGTGGTCGACAGCGAAGCGACCGACTGGCTGAGTTTGCCGAAATCCTGCTTGCGCTCGGCCTCGATGCGCTGGAGAAACCGGCGGACCTGTTCGAGACGGTCGTTGGCGGCCTTGATGGACTGGTCGATCAGTTGCTTCTTGCCGTCGAGCTGCGCCGCGGTTGCCTCGCCGAGGCGTTTGGCGTTGGCGTCGAGCGCCTCGCCGGCCAGCGCGGCGAACGTCTCGCGCATCTGCCGCTGGGCCGCACGCCCGCGCGCGTTCGCCGCGACCAGCGCCACGCCGGCGCCGATCACCGCCCCGGCCAAAAATCCGACCACGAACCAGACCATGAATGACTCCCACGGACATGGTACCGCCGCCGGCGCCGCCTCGCCAGCCATCGCCGAGGGCTTCACGGACGAGGCGCAGCAGGAGATGTTCGCCAAGGCCGATACGCATTTCCGCCAGCAGCGCACTTGCTTCTGGGGCCCGGCGCGGGCATCATCGCGACAGGGCGCAACAGCCGATGCCATGCCGCCGCCTGTTGCGCACATGTATGACGGGAGTTGCGAGCCCATGCAAGGCAACTGGAAACCGTTCCTGACGGTCGCCGGGGTCGTGTTCATCGTTCATGCCGGTCTGGCCGGCGTCCGCGGCAAACTGACCTCGCCGACCACGCCCTACAATGAGCAGTATCGCATGGCGCAGTATCTGCTCCAGGGGCGGGGCTTCGTCTGTCCCGTCGGCCCGCCGCGCGACGACCCGTCGAGCTGGTATGTGCCCGGCTACATCGCCCTGATGACCGCCGTGATGGCGGTAGTCGGGCAGAGCGGCCCGGCGACGCTCTCGACGATTCGCCTGCTGAATCTCGCGGCGCTGGGCGTCAGCACAGGGCTGTTCTTTCTTGTGGCGCGCCGCCTGCTCGACCGCCCCACCGCCTGGCTGGCCGCGGCGCTGATCTGCCTCAGCCCGACGATCGTCTACAAGAGCCCGGAAGTGTGGGACACCAACTGGGCCATGCTCGTTGGCGCCGCCCTGCTGGGCTTGTGCGTCCTTGCCCCGCCGCGCAGGTCGCTGGCCGTGTTCGCCGCGGGCCTGGGCTTCGGCGCCGGCGCACTGGTCAACCCCTGCTGGACGCTGTGCTACCCGGCCTGGGTCGTCTGCGCCTGGCTGGGACGCCGGCCCGATCGACGTCGCGTTCTGGACTTCACGCGATACGCCGGCCTCATCGTCGCGGGCTTCGCCGTGGCGATCGCGCCCTGGACGATTCGCAACTACGTGACCTTCGGCAAGCTCCTCTACCTCCGCGGCAACCTGCCCATGGAACTGTGGGTCGGCAACGCGCCGTGGTCAGACGGTTACTTCTTCAACCAGGACGGCGAGCGATTCCACCCGGTCTTCAACGAAGAACAAGCCCGACGGATGGGCCGCTTGGGCGAGTGGGGCTACTTCCAGGCCTGCCGGGAGGATGTGGGCCGGTGGTGGCGTCAGAATCCAGAGCGATTCTTCCGGCTCGCCCTGCGACGCATGCGGTGGTTCTGGTTTGGCCGCCACGAGCTTGCCCGCTCGCCCACGCATCATGTGATTCGCGTCGCAGCGACGACCGTGCCGGGCACACTGGCCATCCTCGGGGCCGTGATCGTCCTGTGGCGTCGCCGCCGCGCCTGGATTCTGGTAGCGACGGCCGTGATCTTCCCTCTGATCTACTATGCCGCGCTGTTCATGGTACGCTACCGACTGCCGGTCGAGCCGGTGCTGCTGATCCTGGCGGCGACGGCGCTCGTCACAGCCGCCCGAGGACTGCGACGTCTGGCCCGGCGCGAGGCGGCCAGAAGCTAGATCGCCGCTTGCACCGTTTCGTGCATCGCCTCGGGGTAGACGATGAACCCCGGGCGTTTGATTCCGTCGTCGGCGTTGTAGCTCAGCGGCTGTCCGGCCAAGTCCACTACGCGGGCCCCGGCGGCCGGCGGGAAGGACGGGCAGGCGACCGCATGAGCGAATGGCACTGGTGGGCGACGGGCATCATCACGGCCGCGCACGTCGTCGGCGGCGTCACGGCGTTCGGCAGCAGCCTGCTGGCGATGGCGCTGCTGGTCGCCGTGGGCGGCACTGATCGCCTGCACGAGAGCGTGGCGGTCCTGGCGTGGTGCGGCCTGTTGCAGGCGGGCGTGATCGCGACGTCGAACGCGCGGCACATCCGCTGGCGCGAGGCGCTCTACACCGTCGCGAGCGTCGGCGTGCTGCTGCCCGTCGGGCGCTACACGGCGTATGTCGCCTCGCAGGGCGCGATCAAGGCCGCGCTGGGCGTGCTGCTGGCGGGCGCGGGCATCTGCCTGCTGCGCGCCAAGGGGGCCAAGCCGCTGACCCTGCCCCGCCCGGTTGGGCTGGGGGTCTTGGCGCTGGCCGGGTGCGTCCACGGCGCGTTCGCCAGCGGCGGGACCGTGCTCGTGCCGTATATGCGCCTGCGGCTACCCGAGCGCGACAGCTTCCGCGCCACGCTGGCGGCGATCTGGACGGGTCTGAACATCCTGCTGGCGGCGCTGGTGTGGCTGCCCCCGGCCGGCGCATCGAGGCCGCGCGCCTCGGGCGACGTCGTCTTCATCGCCGTCGCGTGCGGCGGGGCGCTGGTGGCGACCGTCGCCGGGCAGCGCATCGCGCGCGGGCTCAACGAGAAGACCTTCGCCGTGGTGGTCGCCTGCGCGATGCTCGGCAGCGGACTGCTGTACGTCAGCTCGCTTCTGTGGCGCTGAGCGACGCCGTCGCCAGCGGCCAGAGGACGAACCGGTTCCAGTTCTTCCGCATGCTCTGGATGCAGCCGGGCCGGGCCTCGCCGGGGGCGTATGCTCGGCCCAGCAGGTCGTGCGTGACGCGCTCGTCTTCGTCGTCCGGCACGGTCGGCGGCTCGTCGTCGGGCTTGATTTCGAAGACGCACGTTCTGGCCGAGAGGTTCGGCCGGCCGGTCTTGCCCCATTGCGAGTGCTCGTCGTTTCCGGTGAAGGCCTGCCACATCGCCAGCGACAGCAGCAGATGCTGCTTGTAGAACTCCGGATTGGGCATCTGCTCAGCGGACCAGCCGGCCTCGCCAAGCGCGGCGACCATCGCCTCGGCCACGTCCTCGCGGGTACGCTTCTTGTGCACGTGGTTGACCTGAAACAGCGGGTAGATGATCTCCTCGGACAGGTCGGTGCCCATCCCGCCGCCGAGGAAGAGGTTGTGGTCGGAGTGGTTGTCTTCCACCTTGCCGGGGATCTCCAGCGGCAAGCTGATCGTCCCGGCGCGGTTGCCCACGAACAGGTTGTTTCGAATGCGCCAATGGCGGTGGTGGCTTTCCTCGTAATGCCTCTCGCCGGATTCGTCCGTATGGCAGCGGAAGCGGCGATCCGTCGCCCAGGCGCACCACAGGCCCCAGTTGGCGTTGCCGAAGAATGTGTTGTGCGTCACCGTAATCCGGGCCGCGTCGTGCGAGTAGAACCCGTCGCCCATACGGGTGTGTGCGATGAAGTTGTTGTCGATCAGCGCCGGGCCCGAGCCGAGTTCCATGAAGATGCCGATGCGGAGGTTGCCGATCACGACGTTGCGCGTGACGCGGGCGTGCGTGAAGCCGTTGTCGATCCAGATGCCCGGCCCGTCGTTGTCGCGCAGCAGGTTGCCCTCGATCAGCCCGTAGGCCATGCCGTGGGTCTTGATGCCGCCTTCTTCCTCCCAGATCTTCTTGCCGCGGTTGGGCGTATGGCCCAGGGCGTTGTTCCGCTCGATGACGTTGCCGACGATGCGCGTCCGCAGCGACCCGGCGCCGGCGATGCCGCACAGGCCGTTGTCCGTCACGCGGTTGGCACGAATCACGTTGTCGACCGGCATGATGGCGTGCTGGTCCTCGGGCACGACGTCCGGAATCCGGTCGTGCTTCCAGAACTCCATGCCGATGTCGACGCCGATGGAGTTGGCGAATCGGACGGTGTTGCTTTCGATCAGCCAGTGGCTGCCGCTGCGGAGCGAAACCGCCCCGGCCTGCGGAAAGCTGCCCTGGTTCGCGCAATGCTCGAAGACGAACCCGCGGACGTGAAGGTGCTCCAGCCCGCGACGGATCGGCGAGAAGATGCGATGGCGGACGGACAACTCGATCGCCGCGTCGCCCGGCTCGTCCACCGCGTCCGGCAGGTGCAGCCAAAGCTCGCGCCCGTCCGGGCTGACCATCCACACGCCGGCCAGCGACGCAAGCTGCTCGTGAAACTCGACTTGCGTCAACATCCGCCCGTCGACGAACACCTGCCCCAGGGTCAGGGGGAACTCCGGGCCCTCGTGCGGGCGCGCGACGGGGTTGTGGTCTTCGCCGGAGATGCTCTCGCCGGTCGTGTAGGGGTTGCGGTAGGTGAATCGCTGCTCGGGCAGCTCGGCCGTCCAGACGCCGTCGAGCGACGCGTGGCGGGCCCAGTCCGGCTCGAAGAGGTCCGAGCCCTTGACGATGACACGGTCCCGCTCGCCCGCCCGGTACACGATTGGCGCATCGGCTGTGCCGCCGCGTGCGGGGCGGACCCACTCGCGATAGACGCCCGGTCGCACCAGCACCGTGTCGCCCGGCTCGGCGCGCTGAGCGGCCGCGTTGATCGTCGCGACCGGCTCGTCCGACGTGCCCGGGTTGGCGTCGTCGGCGTTGGGGTTGTTGCAATCGACTATGAGTTCACGCGTCTTGCTCATGCAAAAAACCTTCTCGCTGGAAACGACGGGTTCGCCATGTACCGCTGAAACGAGGCGGCGATACTAGCGGAATTAGACGCAAGCCGACAGGCCCAAATCGCCGCCGCTGCACAGCGGGCACCCGACTCGATTGTGGCATGGGCGTTGCGCCCATATGTAGCACGGGCATTGTGCCCGTGCCGCCACGGTCCTCCTACTCCGGCCGCTCGACGGTCAGCGGCATGCGCCGCTTCTCGCCCACCTCGACCGTCACGTCGCGGCTCGCCCCGTCCGACCACGTCACGGTCAGCGTGTACGTTCCGTCCTCGCGAACGGCCAGGTTGACCCGATCCGAACTGCAACTGCCGACGTTGACGTTGTTTCCGATCGCGCGGCGCGCGATCGTGCGCTTCTCGGAATCCGTGAGCAGAAGCGTCGCGCCCATCACGCCGACCGGCCCGGCCACGTCGATCGCCAGGATCGTCACGTTGTATCGCTTGCGGTCGTGATGGAAGGTCCGCTCCGTCGGCGGTTCGCGGAGCGAGAGCGTCTCGTTGACCAGCAGCGCGAGCGTTCCGTCCACGCCGCCCAGCAGAACGTCGTTCGCGGCGTCGCCTGGCATCCCGAAAACGCCTGACATGCAACACGCGAGCCCCGCCTGCGCTTCGCCTATTCCTCGGCGTCCGTGTCACGGCGCAGTTCCACGTAGAACACGGCATCATCAGCCGAGAGACGCATCTCACCGTCGCGGACAACGCCTTGACCGATCACGTTCATCTCGTAGTCGCGCAGCGTGTACGCCATGCCGTCGATCGCGTCGCAGGCGATCCGCGCGCCGACGCGCGCGACCAGCACCGGCAGGCCGCCCGGCTCGGCGACTTTGCACCCGTGCAGCGGGCGGGGGTTCGCCTCGTCCAGCCGGAAGCCCGTGTTGAAGCTCGTGGACACCAGCGACAGCACGGCGGCGCCGCACTCGCCCAGAGGCCGGCCGTCGGTACTGGCCAGGGCGAAGGTGATGTACCGCTCGCCCGGCTCGACCGGATACGGCATGCCCTCGGGGTTGCGGACTTCCACGTCGCTGAGCGTCACGCCGTTGCGGAAGCTCACGCCGGATTCGGGATCGGCCAGGCGCCCGTAGAAGCCGGTGAACATCGCCGCGCCCGGCGCGTCGAACGTCAGATTACCGCGCCGCCAATCGTAGCTGACCTGGTCATTCGGGCGGACCGGACACGGCTTGAAGGCCCGCGGGCGTACCGTCGGGCCGACGACGAGATACCCCTCACGACCGAACCGTTCGAAACGCTCGACATCGGGCTTGCCATCCTCGCCGAGGAAGATCGGCGCGTCCGGCCGATCGTCCAGCGTCGGGTCCACGGTAACCCGGCAGCCGTAGCGGTAGGCGGTCGGGGCCATTCGCATCCCCATCAGCCCGTAGCTTTCGTCCGTGTTCATGCTTTCCGGATCGTACAGGGCGGTCCGGCCGAAGATGAAATGCGTGGGGTCGGGTGCGGCCGCCACGTGGCAATTTCGGAAGATTTCGCTGGCGGCGCGCATGGACGATAGCTGCACCTCGTCGCCGCCGAAGTGCAGGTTCAATTCCGTGCCGACCTCCAGGGCGCGGACGTGCGGGCGGTCCTTGGCCGCATCGGGCCCGGGCCCGTACGAATGCCAGCAGATGATGTCCCAGTCCTGGGTGGACCCCAGCGCCGCCATGCGCATGGGGTATTCGGCGCGGTACTTGCTGGTCGAGCCGATCTGGTTCTCGTAGATGAAGTACGGCTTACCCGGCGCCTTGCCGTGCTCGCCGCGCGAGATGCCGTTCCAGCGGAGTTGCGGATACTCCGTCAGCCCGCTGCGGAACGGATAGTGCTCGTGGGTCGGATCGTCGTGCAGCCCATGCGTGTAGTTGACGTGCGCGATGGCGTCGCCGAACTGCTGGAGGTACTGCGAGTGGATTTCGCTGCCGAAGCCCGTGTCCCAGATAACCGGACAGAGACGCGTGCTCTTGCCCCAGCTTCGCAGGGCCTCAACTTCTCGGCGCTTCTGGGCGACGACCGTCTGAAGGCAGAAGTCGATCACGTCGGCCATGCGCGCGGCGTTGAAATCGCCTCGCTCGACCGTGCCATCGGCCCGGCCGGCGGGATCGACGCCGAGAACCCGCCACTGGGCGTCGACGTCGACCGGCTGGGCGATCGGCGCGAACAGGACCGTCCCGCCGGACAGCGACTCGCCCGGCAGCAGCCCCAGCCACGCCCGCTTGAGGGCCTCGTCCGTCCCGTACTTCGTGCGCAGATACGCGTTCCACTGCCCGATCAGCGTCTTGCGGAAGTAGTCGGCCAGCTTCTCCTCATCCTGCCACCAGCCCTTCATCAACATCTGGCGCAGCCACCACTCCTCGTTGCTCAGTTCCCACACGGCCATGACCGGATCGTCGCAGTATCGCAGGCCGGTGTACTTATTGAAGTGCGTGGCGACGGCCTTCATCCGTTCCAGCGACAGCGCCTGGAGGCGCGGGTCCCACATCCGCGCCAGGTTGCGGTGCATCCGCGCGCCGACCTTGCCCTCGGACCACCACCATGTGCGCGACATGCTGCGGATGGCCTTCTTCCATGCCTCGGCCGTGGCAGGATCATCCAAAACGTCCACGTCCTTCTCCTGAGCGAGTCCCAGGTTGTTGAGGCACGAGAACCAGATGCGGATGCCGCGTTGCTTCATCAGGTAGATGCCGTAGTCCCGCAGCTCGGCGCGCGATCCGTCGTGCTTCTCATAGTCCTCCGTGTGGGCGTTGAACCACAGGCGATGCATGTTGAAGCCGAGGTCCACCAGCCGCTGAACCATCAATTCGTGATCGCGGCGAGGGTGTTCGCGCTGCCCGAGCTTGGGGTCAGGGAAATGCCCGATATGCCCCCAGAATCGGACGCGCTGTCCGCCCAGTTCCAGATGCCCGTCCGCGCTGACCTGCACGTAGTGCTCGGCCGGGATGTCCGCCGGGTCCGTCGCGCCGACGTCGGCCGGTGTCCGTGCCCACGCGGCAGCGGACGACGCTGCCAGAACGATCATCGAGATGCTTACGGTCCGCCGAATCATATGCCGTCTCCTCGCGCGGCGTCGCGCCGCCGTTCGCAGAAGACGATATACACGGATTCGCCGAGTTTTGCACGCTCGATTCGCGCAGCGGACCCGCGGCGCCCCCACCCGCCGGCTCGACGCGGCGCGGGTACCGACCTCAGCGGCCGAACAACTCGTCCGGCGTGCCGGCGTTCCGCTCGCCGTAGAACACGTTCTTCCACTTCCGGCGGTCGGCGGGGTTGGCCAGCTTGATGCCCCCCTTCATGAAATCGTTGAACACCACGCCGTTCAGCACAACCGAGTCCCGGAACATCACGCTGATCTTCCTGGGAAGGTTCTGATAGATCGCGTGCTTCTTCGGGTGCTTGTCCTTCTTTGGGACGGGCTTCTCGCCGTCGCCGTCCCGTCCGTGATACTGCAACACGAGGCGCGCCTTCTTCGGATTCGTGCTGTAAATGCGCAGGTCACGAACGCTCATGCCGTATTTGGGATCGTCGCCGTGGTGCTTGCTCTTCAACGCATCGTGACGGTCCTTGAAGCCCAATCCGATGATGACGTCGTGCTCGATTGGGCGCTTGGGCGTGCCGATCAGGATGGGCCCCTTGGCGTGAACGTCCGGCCGGTAGGTGCAGTTGCCGTTCATCATGAACACGGACGACGAGTGCAACTCCAGCGTAGCGTCCTTGCCCACGCTGAAGACGCACCGCGGGCCGAACAGGATCGTGCTGCCCTCGCTGAGTATCAGCCGCCCGCGGACCGAATGCGTCTCGTCGCCGGAGACGGCGGTTCCGATAATCTCCATCGAGGCCTTCGGGTCGTCCTTGCGCAGCTCCCATTTGCGCCCCAGCGTAGGCCCGTCCAGTTTCGCCGGCTCGACCGGCTCACCCAGGGGGCGGACCTTACCGACGCGAAGGAAGGTGTGCTTGACGCCGCGGAAGCCGGCCCCGCCGCCGCCGTTGAACGACCCGTCGGGATGAACCCACAGATTGCCGAACCCGCCGACGAGGTTGTGCTGATACGTAACGTTGTTCTCTATCGTGGTGTGGCGTATCACGTAGTGACCGCCCCGCCAGTGCGCCCGGCCCCGAACCTCATAGCGCTTCTCGGACACGGGCACCAGCATGTCGGTCTCGGGCGTGAGGAACGCGCTGGTCGTCGAGTGTCGTCGCTTGTAGGTGCCGCTTTCCGTGAACGCTTCGGTCCGCGGCTTGCCGTTCTGGAGCCATTTGCCCACGTCGAAGAACTTCCCGCTCTTTCCCGGCGAGCCCCACACCAGAAGCTCTCGCGGCGCCTTCCACGTTTCAGTGGTGTAGGCGGGCTTGGGGCCCTCGGCCGGTGGCTCGTCCGGCCAGGCGACCTGCCCGATCAGCTTCCTATCGGCGTCGGTTAATTCGCGTTTGGCGCTGAGTTCCTGACGCTTGCCGTCCACGGTGACCGCGTGGACGTGCTTTTTCAGGAAGCTCCGCACCGTCGCCAGCCGCGGGGAATAGACGATCAGGTGATCGTCCATCTCGAACTGCACGGCCAGCTTGCCATCGATCTCCGTGCCGTCGACCAGCTCGATCGTGCAGGGCTCGAGCTGCAACTCATCGGCGGCGGCACACGCGGCGAAGGCCGTCACAGACAACACGGCCAAAACAGTGGTAATCCAGTGGTTTCGCATCATCGTAATTCTCCCTACGTCGGTTGCGTAGCTATTGAACACCGCCGGTGCATGGGGCGCTCGCAACAAGAGCGCGAATCCCGCGCATGGAGCGCGCAAGCCGAAC
>JAGXKT010000058.1 GCA_018335035.1 Phycisphaerae bacterium | reverse complement strand
CCGGAAGACCGCCTGACGCTCGGCTTCTTCCAGCGGCTGATCACGCCGGCCGAGGAGGAGGCCTTCGTTGACGGCATGCGCGAGCTCGTCCGCGGCGACGAGCGTGCGGCGCTGCGTCACCTCCGCAAGGCCACGCACTTGGCCGACGGCGCCTTCGCGGCCGGGCTGGTAGCACTGAAGCTCGACCGTCCCGACGAGGCCGAGCGGTACCTCACGACCGCCAAGGCCAGGCACGCCGGGCTGGGCAAGCACTTCGCCAAGTACGGCCTGGCCGCCTCGGCGGAGCTGCGTATCACCGAGCAGGTTGCGGACCACGTCGAGGCCGACACGCAGCACCGTCGCCTTTCGATGGACCTGTGTAATGGCCCGTCGCTCGGCGGCCTTCTCGGCCGCCAGAGCCGCTACACCGGGCCGCTCCAGCCGACCAATCAGATTATCCCGCGTGTGGAATCGCATCGCTTGCGCCCTGTTCCACACACAGATACGCAGGCAGGGCCCGCATCAAGCAGCCCCACGCGTTGGAAAACTGCGCCACGGCCGCTGCGCGGCCGACCAGGGGCGTACGCCCCTGGACCCCGCCCTCGCTTCGCTCGGGGCAAAGGGTAAAACAGCAAAGAGCAAAGGGCTACTTCAAGTCCACGCCGCCGCCCAACACAACCACCCGGAAGCCGAAGCCGCTGAACCGGTAGTCGGGGATGAACCAGTAGCGGCCCGCCGAACGGCAGTTCCTCGGGAGGTAGTTCCAGGACCCGCCGCGCAGCACCCGGTATTTGCCGCTTCTCGGGCCTTTCGGGGCTTCCGTCGCCAGGCCCCTGTAGCTATCCTGGTACCAGTCCGCGCACCACTCAGACACGTTGCCGTGCATGTCGTACAGGCCGAAGGCGTTGGGCCTCTTCCGGCCCACGCCGTGAGCGTATTCCTCTCCGGCGTCGTCGGCGTTATCGTCATACCACGCATAGGCGCCCAGCTTCCCGGCATCGTCCCCATAGCAGTACCGTGTCGTGCTGCCCGCACGGCAGGCGTACTCCCACCGGGCCTCGGTCGGCAATTGCACATCCAGACCCGTCCGCGCCGAGAGCTTCTCGCAGAACGCCGTCGCCTCGTCCCACGAGACATAGCTTGCCGCGTGCTCCGTGCCGGTCTTGGCAAAGTGTTTCCCTCGCCACGGCGTTTCGCCGATGACCTGCTCGTACTGGGCCTGCGTCACCTCGCAGACGCCCATGTAAAACGGCTCCGTCAGCGTCACACGCCGCTGCGGGCCTTCATCATCGTCGCGGTGCTCCTCGCCTGCCGGGCTGCCCATGACGAACCGACCCGCCGGAATCAGAACCAGCTTCATCGTCACGCCATCGCCGAGGTCCAGCGTCTTTTCAACCGGCACGCCCAGCGCGGCCGCCGTCTCCCGTTGGCGCCGCTTGGCCTCCTCCGCGTCAAACGGCCACTCCTCGTAGACCGCCGCCGCGCCGCCGTCGCCCGCTTCTTCCCGTTCGTCTTCGCCGTCGCCGGTTGCTTCCTTGCCACGCGGGTCGCCGCCCAACACAACCACCCGGAAGCCGACGTCGTAGGTGTTGTTCCGGTTGTCGGGGTTGAGCCAGATGCGGTCCGCAGAACGGCAGTACCACCGGCGGGCGATGCCCCAGGACCCGCCGCGCAGCACCCGGTATTTGCCGCTTCTCGGGCCTTTCGGGTCTTCCGTCGCCAGGCCCCTGTAGCTGTCCTGGTACCAGTCCGCGCACCACTCATACACGTTGCCGTGCATGTCGTACAGGCCGAAGGCGTTGGGCTTCTTCCGGCCTACGGTATGGGCGTACTTGTCGCCCACGTCGTACGCATTGTCGTCATACCACGCATAGGCGCCCAGCTTCCCGTCATCGTCCCCATAGCAGTACCGTGTCGTGCTGCCCGCGCGGCAGGCGTACTCCCACCGGGCCTCGGTCGGCAATTGCACATCCAGACCCGTCCGCGCCGAGAGCTTCTCGCAGAACGCCGTCGCCTCGTCCCACGAGACATAGCTTGCCGCGTGCTCCGTGCCGGTCTTGGCAAAGTGTTTCCCTCGCCACGGCGTTTCGCCGATGACCTGCTCGTACTGGGCCTGCGTCACCTCGCAGACGCCCATGTAAAACGGCTCCGTCAGCGTCACACGCCGCTGCGGGCCTTCATCATCGTCGCGGTGCTCCTCGCCTGCCGGGCTGCCCATGACGAACCGACCCGCCGGAATCAGAACCAGCTTCATCGTCACGCCATCGCCGAGGTCCAGCGTCTTTTCAACCGGCACGCCCAGCGCGGCCGCCGTCTCCCGTTGGCGCCGCTTGGCCTCCTCCGCGTCAAACGGCCACTCCTCGTAGACCGCCGCCGCGCCGCCGTCGCCCGCTTCTTCCCGTTCGTCTTCGCCGTCGCCGGTTGCTTCCTTGCCACGCGGGTCGCCGCCCAACACAACCACCCGGAAGCCGATGCCGCCGCTCCGGTGGACCGGGAGGCTCCAGGAGCGGAGCGCTGAACGGCAGTCCCACGGAAAGCTGCACCAGGACCCGCCGCGCTGCACCCCGTGTTTGCCGCCTTTCGGGCCTTTCGGGTCTTCCGTCGCCAGGCCCTCGTAACTGTCCTGGTACCAGTCCGCGCACCATTCCCAGACGTTGCCCACGGTGTCATGCAGCCCAAAACCGTTGCTCCGGAAACCGCCCACGGGAGCCGTGAAGACGTAGCCATCCGACCAGTTGAATACGATCCAGCCGCTGTACTTCTCCTTCGCCGTCCGGTCGGCCGCATTCGCCCAGCCCTGCCCCCCGTCCGGATCATCTCCCCAAGGATAGACCGTCCTAGTGCCTGCTCGGGCTGCGTATTCCCACTGGGCTTCACTTGGCAATCGAACCCGCGCACCGTGCTTCCTGCTCAACCAGCGACAGAATGCCGACGCATCATCGTGGCTCACGCAGACTACGGGATGGTCATCCCCCTGGGCGAAGCCCGGCTTGCGCCAAGACGCCCCGTCGATCTTCCCCCAGCCACCACCCCCCTTCCACGCATAGCTCCAGCCCTGCTTCTCCGCAGTCGTCTTGTACCCGCTGTCGGAGACAAACTGGGCGAACTGCACTTTCGTCACCTCGTAGGCGCCCACATAGAACGGCTTCGTGAGCATCACGCGGCGCTGCGGGCCTTCGTCATCGTCGCGACGTTCCTCGTCCGCCGGGCTGCCCATGACGAACTCGCCCGCAGGGATCAGCACCAGCGTCATCGTCACGCCATCGCCGAGGTCCAGCGTCTTCTCGACGGGGATACCCAATGCCTCGGCCGTCTCGCGCTGGCGACGCTTGGCCTCCTCCGCGTCAAACGGCCACTCCTCGTAGACCGCCGCCGCGCCGCCGTCGCCGGCGGAATCCTCGGACTCCGCGGCCGCTCGCTCGTCCTCGGGCGTTCCGTCGACGCCGCCGGCCTCATCCGCCACAGGCCGCACATCGACGGCTTCTTCCGGTTCGCACTCGCCGTTAGCGTATCCGCCAACAAGCACGCCAAGCGTGACAAGTGCGATGGGTATGCAGATGACGGACTTCCCAAGTGGGTTCTGAGCATCCGTCGCGATGCGTCGCGTTGTCATTGCGCAGTCCTTTCGGTTACAGGAAACCGCATCATGCCGAGCTGTCGGTATCAGACTCGTCAGCCGCCGATATGTTCCGACAACTCAGCAGTCCGTGCAAGAACGGGTTGCGTCGATCGATCTGCTGCTGGTCTGTTCCGGGGCGTTTACGGGCAACAAGGTGGCGTTCGAGTGGGAGGCCAGGCCCATCGGAGCGGAGCAGACGTTCTCGTGATACCCCGTCGCCGTCTTGTGACCGGCAGCGTTTTATGCTCACGCGCACTTGGATCTCGCCGGCGTTGTCCGCCGTTCGCGGGTCATTGCAGTGCATCTCCAGTGCGGCCGGCTCGGATACGGTAAAGGTCAAAGACTTGCCGCGCACCGCTTCTTCGAACTCGCCGCATCGGACGTGGAGGGCCATGCGGTTGTCCGCCCGCGATTCTCCGCGGTAGTCAACAAGCATGTCCGGGTTGTGGTTGCAGGCCCATTTGCCGCCGAGCGGCACGACCAAGACGCGCGTCCCCGCGGGAAGCGTGTCGTATGCAACGAACGCCGATGTGGGCCCGTGCTTGGCACTCACCGTGAACTCTTCAGACTCGACATCACCGGATTTCTTCGTCTCGGCCTCCGCGGCCTTCATGGCGTCCTGCACCCGCATCATCTCGTCGCGGACCTTGATCGCCTGGTCCAGGTTTTCCGCCCGTGTCAACTCGCCCTTACATTCATCCAACTCTGCGAGGTATGCCAAGCGGGCCGCCTTCACCTTTTGCGACCGCTGGGCCTTCAATTTGGCGATTTCGCGCTCATACCAAGCGTCGATGCCGTCCATCGTACCGATGTGCCGACGCTGGGCCTCAAGGGCGGGGGGGTAGGTCAAGCCGTCAGTATCAGGGGCGTCTGCGCAAACGTTGTTGCCAGCAGCGCACACGCGATGCCCAATGTGAATAGCTTCTTCATGGCTGTATCCCTTTCCGGCCAAGACGGCCCACATGCTACCGGCACCAATCCTACGCGGCCATGCGGGGCCCGTCAAGCGGGGTGAACACCTGAGAAGGTGTATGCCCGGCGAGGGGCGCTCATGCCTTGTATCGCTCACGGCGCCGTGGGAGAATGGGCCCGCTGGCTGATCCCCAGCGAGACACGCGGCCCGGTGGGGGGAGCTTCTCACCGTCCGGCTCGCCCCGGCCGGGGCCGCCAAGGACGGTGACATATGGCGACAGACGTACCGACGGAAGTGCGGGCCTGGACGAAGCACCACGCCCCGGCCAGGGCGGTCTCAAAGCGTTCGACGCTGAAGCCGGCGTCGCGCAGGGCCGCGTGGAGCTCATCGCGGCCGAAGGGGACGTGCCGCCAGAAGCGATTGGCCAGCAGGCGCGACGAGCCGATCAACGCTTCCTCGAAGGCGAACATGCCGCCGGGCTTGAGCACGCGGTAGACCTCGGCGATGGCCGCCGACCATTGGCGGATGTGATGCAGCACGCCGAAGAGGAAGGCCGCATCGAAGCTCACGTCGGCCAGCGGCAGGTGCGTCGCGTCGCAACAGACCAGCTCGATCCGGCCGGTGTCCACGTCGCTCGCCCAGCGCGGCGGGCGGGCCAGCAGCTTGCGGGCGCGGGCGAGCATGGCCGCATCGGAATCGACGCAGACGAGCCGGGCGGAGCGCGGGGATCATTCGGTTCGTCGGCGCTTATCGCCCGACAGGCCGCGGCGGCGGCCGCTACCTGCGGGGCTGCTGCCGCTCGGCGACTGCGGCCGAGCCGTGCTGCTGTTTGAGCTGCGCCGCGGCGTCGCGGCCGTGGCGGGTGGCGAGCCGGTGCTCGGCCCGTGCTTCCGGCGAGGTGATCGTCGCGTGTCGCCGCAAGCCCCGCGGCTTGGGCACGCCGGTGACCTGGTGCCAACGGACGATGTCCCAGCCCACGGCGCGGAACGCGGGCGTCCGCTCCACGCCGGCCGCGCGGAACGCCGACCACGCGCGGTACATCGCCTGTACGAGCGGGGCCAGCTCGCGCAGGTCGCGCTGCTGCTCGGGCCAGTCGGCCAGCATGCGGGCCAGGTGCTCCAGCAGCGCCCGGCCGTTGGATGCCGCCAGGTCGCGCCACACGGCGGCGTACCACGGCGCGATGCGCTGGACGATCTCATCACGGTCCGGCGGCAGCCCGCAGAACTCCTGCTGCGGGTCCACGTGCTGGCTGACGTAGCTGACCACGTCGCGGTGCGTCGATTGGGCGGCCAGTGCATCACGCACCCAGCCGGGAAGCGAAACGGTGGTTCGCCCGTCCTGCC
>JAGXKT010000057.1 GCA_018335035.1 Phycisphaerae bacterium | reverse complement strand
TCTGCTGGGGCACGGGCAGCGCCAGCCGGGAGTTTTTCTACGTCGAGGATTGCGCCCGCGGGCTGGCGCTTGCCACGGAGCGGTACGACGATCCCGACCCGGTCAACCTGGGCGCGGGCTTCGAGATCACCATCCGCGACCTGGCCGAGAAGATCCGCGAAATGGTCGGCTTTGAAGGCAAGATCACGTGGGACACATCCAAGCCTGACGGCCAGCCGCGGCGCTGCCTGGACACCAGCCGGGCCGCCGAACGGTTCGGCTTCCGCGCGGAGATGGACTTCGACGAGGGCCTGCGGCGAACGATCCAGTGGTACCGCGAGCATCGGCCGGCGTAGAGCGACCTCAAAACGCCCAGACGAGCGGCGCAATGGCGACGCTGACACCCCAGACGAGCGCGTTGAGCGGCAGGCCCGCGCGGAGGTAATCGCCGAAGCGATATCCGCCGGGTCCGTAGACCATCAGGTTGGTCTGGTAGCCCAGCGGCGTGGCGAAGCTGCCGGCCGCGGTGATCATCGTCACCACGGCGAAGGGCATCACGCTGACGTCGAGTTGCGCCGCGGTCGAGGCGGCGAGGGGGAACATCAGCACGGCCGTGGCGTTGGACGTGATGAACCCCGCGATCAGCGAGGTCATCGCGCCGATGACGGCCAGAGCGGCCCAGGGGCGTTCCGCCGCGGAGCGCAGCAGGAATTGGGCGCCCGCTTCGGCCAGGCCGGTCCGGGCGACGGCCTGTCCGATGCCCAGCGCGGCGGCGATGGTCACCAGCACTTGCCAGTCCACGCTCTGGCGCGCCTCGCCGCCGGTCAGGCAGCGGGTCACGAGCATCGCGCCGGCGGCCAGCATCGCCGCCTGAAGCATGCTCAGCAGCCCGGCGGCGACGAGGGCGACCATTGCCGCCAGGACGAGCAGGGCGACCGGTGCGCGGCTGTGCCGCGGCGGGGCGGAGTCGGCCAGCTCGCTGACGAGGAAGAAGTCGCGACTGTTGCGCTGGCGCCGCGCGAAGGCCGAGTCCGTCTCCAGCAGCAGCGTATCGCCGGGCGCCAGGACGATGTCGCCGATCTTCTTGCGGAGGCGCTCGGCGTTGCGGGCGACGGCGATGACCACCGCGCCGTAGACGCTGCGAAACTGCCCCTCGCGGATGGTCCGCCCGACCAGGGGGCAGGAGTTGCTCACGACGGCCTCGACTAGGCGGCGGGCGACCTGCGGGCTGGGGAGCTTGAAGACCTGGTCCGTCGCCGGGGTCAGCCCGCGAATCTTCCGCAGATCGCGCACGGACTCCACCACGCCGACGAAGACGAGCCGGTCGCCGCTGTGGAGTTTCTGGTCCGGTCCGACGGCCACGATCGGCTCGCCGTCGCGCTCGATCTCCATCAGGTAGGCCCCGGGCAGGTTGCGCAGCCCGGCCTGCTCGATGGTCTGCCCGGCCAGGGGCGAGCCGGGCTCGACGAGCATCTCGACGGTGTACTCGCGCGGGTCGTCGGTGGCGCTGACGGCGGGCTTGCGGTCGGGCAGGCACGGACCGACGAGAAGCAGATACGCCCCGCCGACCAGGGCGCAGGGCACGCCCACCCACGCCAGATCGAACATCCCCAGTCCGGGCAGGTTCGTCTCGCTGAGCAGCAGCCCGTTGACCACGAGGTTCGTGCTGGTCCCGATCAGCGTGCACATGCCGCCGAGAATGGCCGCATAGCTCAGCGGCAGCAGCAGCTTGCCCGCCGGCAGGCGGTGTTTGCGCGCCCAGTCGCTCAGCGTGGGGATGAACATCGCCACGACGGGCGTGTTGTTCAGGAACGCGCTCATCGCGCCGACCGGCGCGATCACCCGGCTCAGCGCCTGGCGCTGGGACGTCGGCCGGCCCAGCACGTGGTGCGCAATCCAACTCAGCGCCCCGGTGCTCCGCACGCCGGCGACGACGACGAACAGCACGGCGACGGTAATCACGCCGGGATTGGCCAGACCGCTCAGCGCCTCACGCGGCGAGATGATCCCCGCCACCAGCAGCAGCGTCAGCGCCGCGACGAGGATGATGTCCGAGGCGATCCGCGTCCGTGCCAGCAGCACCAAGACGCTTATCAGAACGCCCAACGTTGTCCATGCCTGCCAACTCATGCCGAGTCGCCTACGCCTGTCGCTGTCCCTATCGGACGAATCCGCCCGCGACGCCATGTGGATTTACCTTCGGCGACGAGGCGTATTCTACCCGCCGCAGGACAAGCCGTGCAGTATTCGCACTTGCGTAAATCGCCAACTCGGGCGATAATCCAAAATTCCGCCGGGCCGCAACGCCCGGCGGCGTCGTTGCGATGCCGCACCTGGCGCCCCGGAGCGTCCCGGGGCTGCGTCGTGAGCATCTGAGCCGCGAGTCCCTGCCCCCAGAGGAGCCACCAATGGCGACGCACCTGATCGAGCCGCACGGAGGAACGTTGGTTGACGTGATGGTCGACGACGACCGGGCGAATGAACTGAAGGAGGCCTGCAAGGAGTACCCGTCCTGGGATCTGACCGGCCGGCAGCTTTGTGACCTTGAACTGCTGCTGTGCGGGGGGTTCTCCCCGCTGCGGGGGTTCCTCGCCAAAGACGATTACCAGAGCGTCTGCAAGGACATGCGCCTGACCGACGGGACGCTCTGGCCGATGCCGATCATGCTGGATGTCACCGAGGACGTCGCCAAGCAGTTGGACAAAGGCGCCAAGCTCGCCCTGCGCGACATGGAGGGCTACGTGCTGGCGGTCCTGACCGTCGAGGACGTCTGGCAGCCGGACCTCGCCGCCGAGGCCGAGCAGGTCTTCGGCACGACCAACACCGAGCATCCGGCCGTGGCGTACCTGATGAATCAGACCAATCCCTGGTACGTCGGCGGAACGCTCGAGGGCGTCAAGCGCCCGACGCATTACGATTTCGCAGAACTGCGCCTGACGCCGGCGCAGGTACGCGAGCGCTTCCGGACGCTGGGCTGGCAGAAGGTCGTCGCCTTCCAGACGCGCAACCCGATGCACCGCGCCCACCAGGAACTGACGTTCCGCGCCGCGGCCGACCTGGAGGCGAACCTGCTGATTCACCCCGTCGTCGGAAAGACCAAGCCCGGCGACGTGGATCACTACACCCGCGTGCGATGCTATCAGGCGATCCTCAAGCACTATCCGCACAACACGGCCACGATGTCGCTGCTGCCGCTGGCGATGCGGATGGGCGGTCCGCGCGAGGCCGTCTGGCACGCGATCATTCGCAAGAACTACGGCTGCACGCACCTGATCGTCGGGCGCGATCACGCCGGTCCGGGCAAGGATTCGTCCGGCACGCCGTTTTACGGCCCGTACGACGCGCAAGAGCTGCTCCAGAAGCACGAGCAGGAGTTGGGCATCGCGATGGTGCCGTTCAAGATGATGGTCTACGTGCCCGACCGGGACGCCTACATGCCGGTCGACGAGGTGGACGAGGGAACCAAGACGCTGTCGATCTCCGGCACGGAGCTGCGCGAGCGGCTGGCGACCGGGCGTGAGATTCCCGAATGGTTCAGCTTCCCCGGCGTGGTCCGGGAGCTGCGCCGCACGTATCCGCCGCGAAGCAAGCAGGGCTTTACCGTGTTCTTCACGGGGCTCAGCGGCTCGGGCAAGAGCACCATCGCCAACGTGCTGCTGGTCAAGCTTCTGGAGATGGGCGGGCGCCCCGTGACGCTGCTCGACGGTGACATCGTCCGCAAGAACCTCTCCAGCGAATTGGGCTTCTCCAAGGAGCACCGCGACATCAACATCCGGCGGATCGGCTTCGTCGCCTCGGAGATCACCAAGAACGGCGGCATCGCCATCTGTGCCCCCATCGCTCCGTACGACAACATCCGCCAGGAAAACAAGGCCCTGATCAGCGCCGGCGGCGGATATATCCTCGTGCACGTGGCGACCTCCTTGGAGGTCTGCGAACAACGCGACACCAAGGGGCTCTACGCCAAGGCCCGGGCCGGGATCATCAAGGAGTTCACCGGCGTCTCCGACCCGTACGAACAGCCGGACGACGCGGACCTGACGCTCGATACCGTCGAGACCACCCCCGAGCAGTGCGCCCAGCAGGTCATCCTGCACCTGGAGCACGAGGGGTACATCGGCACGGGCGACGAGGCGGCCGCGGACGCGTAACGACGAGGCGCCGTACTGTGTAGGCGTAGACGGGCGTCCGTTTTTGGGCGCAATCTGCGGCCGGCTTCCGGAGAGGATTCATGGACTCGGAATCGCTGAAGACGTACCTTGCCGCGTGTCAGGACATCGCGCGGGCGGCCGGGGCGGAAATTCAGAAGGTCGCCGCCGAGGACGCCGAGGCGACGGAGAAGGCCGACGGCTCGCCGCTGACGCGGGCGGACCTGGCCTCGCACGAGACGATTTCGCGCGGGCTGGAGGCGCTGCAAAGCGGCCTGCCCGTTCTCAGCGAGGAGGGCGACCTCGAGCAGGTCGGCGGCGCCGGGTGGGAGAGCTTCTGGTGCGTCGATCCGCTGGACGGGACCAAGGAGTTCGTCAAGGGACTCGACGAGTACACGGTCAACATCGCCCTGGTCCGCGACGCCGTGCCGGCACTCGGCGTGGTCTACGTGCCCGCCCAGGACGTGATGTACGCCGGCATCGCCGGCGAGGGGGCCTCTCGTGCCGTCGGCGACGCCGCCGCCGAGGCGATCAGCGCCAACGCCGTCGCTCGGCCGCGAAGCGCGGTCGTCAGCCGCTCGCACCTGTCCGACGAGACCAGGCAGTTCCTCGCCGCCCTCGGCGTCGGCGATGTCGTCAGCCACGGCTCGAGCATCAAGATTTGCGCCGTGGCGGCCGGGGAGGCGGACATCTACCCGCGCCACGGGCCCACGTGCTTGTGGGACACCGCGGCCGGGGCGGCCGTCGCCCGTGCCGCCGGGGCCCGCGTGGTGGACCTGGCCGGGCAGCCGCTGAGCTACAATCCCGACGACGGCATCAAGCGCCCGGGGTTCATCGTCTACCCCGAGGCGATGGACGAAGCGGTGCAAGCGGCTATATTCAAGTAGGTTGCGAGAAACTGTCGCCGCCTGCCGCTCTCGAGAATCCGGCCTAATTCAAAATCTGATTTTGAATCAGGCCAGCTCTCGGCGCCTCGGCCTCGTCCTTCGCCATCGCCAGCTGTGCGACGCAGGGCGAGACCTTCGAAGAGCTCCTGGCGAACCTTTGCGAAGCCGTGGAGGGCTGTTTGTCCATAAACATCGACGGCGACGAGCGGCAAGACAACGAGCGTGTCATCGAGATCGTTGTATGACAGGGATCACCGACAGAGAGTTCGCCTGCGTTGGAGCGCAACGGCTGGTCGCTGTTGTGGCTGATGGGCTGCTTCCACGACGAATCCGCCGTCGAGCGTGCCGTCTTCGGCCAACTGGCCCGATGGCACGTGCTCGCCAACGCCCCGCCTGACGAAATTACACCAGTAGTTGACACATTGGCACGATCTCTACCCCGCGTCCCTTGACAAACGGGCGATATGCTGTATAATACGCCCGCTCAGATGCCCTGAAGAGGCGGGTGGTCATGTGCTCCGCCGGTTTGCAGTTTGGAATCGTCCTACGGGAGGTGTCTGTGATCGCCAGGGCGAGGCGCGAGATTGCGATGGTCTTGAATCTGCTCGCCGGGAAGCCGGTCGCGACGCAGCCGGTGGCGGCCCATGTGATCGAGGCGGCTGGGGCGACGGGACAACAGCAACGTCCCCTCCCGGCAATCTGGCGGCAGGGCGTGCGGCCTTGCGGTCTGCGAAGGCACTGAGACGAAAAGGGATTTTGCGTAAGAACACGAAGGGCCGCGGGGCGCGAACAGCTCATGCGATACCCGTGGCGCAGTACCCGCGACGGGCGGTCCGTTGCGGGCATGTGGCGAAGGGCTCAAGCGACACGAAGGAGA
>JAGXKT010000027.1 GCA_018335035.1 Phycisphaerae bacterium | reverse complement strand
CCTCGACCGGACGCTCCGCATCAATTTACAGACAAGAACATACACCCCCCCATGTCCTGCTCGGTCTTGTCGTTGTTGACGGCGTTGTAAGTGTACCAGACCTGGACGCTGTAGTTCTCGGCCGTGTAGGCTGCCGCATCGGCTCAAGGCAAGAATAATCTTGAATGGTTTCGTTCCCTTTCACGAGGGACGGAAGGGGGCGCGCGGTGGCGCGCTGGCCCGTCTCATCGCAGCCGGGTTGCGTGCCGGTAGCAGGCGTGGCCCCTTGGCCGGGGTATAACCCGTCGTGTGAGCATGGAGGGGTCGAGGAGTGGAAGGGGCGCATGTGTCCACGCCGCTTTCTGCGGCCAGACTATTGCGGTTTCTAGAATATTTCAGGGCACAAAGCGCTTTTTTGCCCGCCACCGCGCTGGGCGTATTCCCCTAGCCCTCCGGGCACATGGTGATGGGGCCCCGCAGCAGTAGGCGTTACGGTGGCGGGGTATCCCATATGTGGGGGTTCACTATGCCGGGAACCTCGAAGTATGGGTGTAATAAGAGTAGTCTGTTTAATTGCCTATATTAACGTCCATTACCGCCTGTTTTGCCGCTTCGGGGGAGGAGTATTCCCGTTTTGGGCCCAGGCCATTGAGGATACCGCCCTGTTGATGGATGTTGATAACTGGTGCGATAATGGGCTCATAGTCAGGGAGCAAGAGGAAGCAATGAAGGAAGCAAGTGATTCGAAGTCGGGCACATATTTGGCGTCTCAGAGGAAAGGGCTGAACATGATCTGGTCACAAGAACTTGCGCCGACGGAGGTGGCGGATGCGTCGCAGCAGGTCGCGTTGGGCCGGCGTATCGCTCGGAGATTGAAGCGGCGGTACGGATGGATTGACCGCGAAGAGTTGTACAGCTACGCCCTGTGGGGTGTGGTGCAGGCCAAGGAGCGGTTTGATCCGGATCGGGGGGTAGCATTTGAGCCGTTCGCTTCGCGGAAAGGGATGTATCTGGCGATAGACGAGATGCGGAAGGATGGGCTGCTCCGCCGGGCCAACAGCAACGCGCCGCTGGAGATTCACACGTCGGCGATGGACAGTTCGGACGAGACGGCGGACGCGGGCGAACTGCCCGATCCGACGGCCGAGGGCGCTCAGAAGCGGTTCGAGGCGCGCGAAGCGTGCCGGTCGCTGCTGGGCCGGTTGCCCGCGGAGGATCGCCGCCTGTTGATGCTGTACTACAGCGAGTCAATGACCTTTGCGGAAATCGCGGAGGTGTTCGAGATCAGCGAGTCGGCCGTATGCTTGCGTCACAAGGCGGTGCTGCATCGCTTGCGCCGACTGGCGGGTTCCGCCGCCGGGCGTCATGCGGTTGCCGTCGCAGAGGCCTGATGGGATTGGAAAACGCTGCGGTGCTACGTGAAGTGCCGTTGAAACATAGGAGCGGACATCATGTTGATTTCTCAAGAGACTCTAGCGGGATGCAACGTATTGGTGGTCGATGATTCGACGGAAATCAGTTCACTTATCGAGGACGTGCTCAGTTGCGAGGGAGCGTCCGTGACGGTCTGCGACAGCGGCGAGGAGGCAATGTCGCTTCTGCAGATCAGCCCGTTCCACCTGGTCATCCTCGATCTGCTCATGCCGCGCCCGAACGGGCGGGACATCCTGGCCTTTTGCCGCCAGCTTCGCCCGGATCTGCTCGACCGGACGATTGTGCTGACGGCCGAGCGGCGGTGTCCGGACGTCATGCTGCTGGGCGAGCATCGGATTCGTGTCGCCCACAAGCCGTTCGACCTGGACGTCTTCCGGGCAACGGCGCGCGAGGTCATCGACCGCGCCCAGCGGCGTGCCAGCGCCTGAGGCGTGCGGGCTTTACAACCGCTCACAACCGGCCGACAATGGCTCGGGCGACGGTCGGGCGACCGTGCGCCGTCGGTAGGGTGTCCGAGTGGCTGAAGGAGGCGGTCTTGAAAACCGCTGTGGGCGGAAGTCCACCGTGGGTTCGAATCCCACCCCTACCGCGTCTAGGCCGCCGGACGTGCTCCTCCTGCCAGAGGGCATGCTTCGCGAGAACACCGCGCGCGGGCGAGTGCTCTGATCCGCCTGCCGCGCGAGCCGCGGGCCGCGTCGGGCCTGCCGGCATCGAGACGCTCGATGCGTTCCGCTGTCCAATGGCGGCCGGTGCCGTACAAGGGCTCCGGCAGTCCTGCGAAACGCTGTGGGGGCAATCTCGCGATGGAAGGCGGATTCGTTTGGTCGAGCCGGGGCGCATCAGCTACGCTCGGGGGGAGCGTGACACGCATGGCAGAGATCGTTCGCCCCTTCAACATCATGGCCAAGCCGGTCTGCGGGGTTTGCAACCTCGACTGCAGCTACTGTTACTACACGATGAAGCCGCAGCGGTTGTACCCCGAGGTGTCGGATCCGTCGCAATTCCGCATGAGCGACGCGGTGCTGGAGGCGTACACGCGTCAGTACCTGGAGGCGATGCCGGCTCGTGCGGAGTTCGGTTGGCAGGGGGGGGAGCCGACGCTGGCGGGGTTGGACTTCTTCAAACGGGCTGTTGAGCTCCAAAAGCAGTACCGCCGCGACGGTCAGGTCGTGACCAACGCTCTTCAGACCAACGGGACGCTGCTGGACGAGGCCTGGTGCGACTTCCTTTCCGAGGAGGAATTCCTTGTCGGCATCAGTGTGGACGGTCCGCCGCAATGGCACGATCACTACCGTCGGGACCACGCGGGCCGGCCGACGTTCCACCGCGCCTGGGCGGGGTTGGAACGGCTGCGGGACCGATCGGTCGCGTTCAACGTGCTGGTAACGCTCAATGCCGCCAACGCACCGCACGGGGGCGACATCTACCGCTACTTCGTCAATCGCGGCGTGCGGTACCTGCAGTTCATTCCGATTCTCGAGCGAGCATCCGATGGCTCGCCGGCGCCGTTTTCCTGCACGGGCGAGCAGTTCGGGCGATTCATGCTCGACGTGTTCGCCGTGTGGGTCTCGCGCGATGTCGGGCGCGTCAGCGAACGTCTGATCGACAGCGTGCTGCATTCCCTGATTCACGGCAAGGCCGCGATGTGCTGCCATGCCCCACGCTGTGCAAACGCCCACGTGCTCGAATGGAACGGCGATCTTTACGCATGCGATCACTTCGTTTATCCGGAGTGGAAGATCGGCAACATCACCGAACGCCCCCTGGTCGAGCTGGTCTGTGACGCCACGTTGGATGCGTTCGCCGCGATGAAGACCCAGTTGCCCGCAGCGTGTCGGGATTGCGAATTCGTCGCGTACTGCCACGGCGGTTGCCCGAAGCACCATCGCCCCATCGGCACCGATCCCGATCGGGTCAATCACTTCTGCGAGGGCTACAAGATGTTCTTTCGCGAGGCCCTACCGGAACTGAAACGTCTGGCGGAGTATTTCCGGCGAAGCGAGATGCCGCCGCAGAGGGCGGGGCATGTTCCTCCGCCGGCCGGGGGGGCAGACGCGGGATTCGAGACGGGGCCCGGCGCTGCAGCGCCGCAGCCGACGCGTCCGCCGACGAAAGTCGGGCGGAACGATCCGTGTCCGTGCGGATCGGCGCGCAAGTTCAAGAACTGCTGCGGGCGCAAAGCGTAGCCCGCCTCACGGGCGGGGCTGCCCGCGATCATGCGGCGGGGTCGCCGCCCGGTGAACGCCACAGCGTGTGAGGGCCTACGCGGGCTGACCTTGTGGTTCGGGCGGCTCGGTCGCGGCGAGATGCTTGCCCATGGCCTCATTGACGCGGCGCATCAGGTCCACGTATTCCATCTGCGCTTCGGTGAATTTCTTGAACGTCGCCGAGGCCGTCAGTGCGTCCTGGAGTTCCTGCAGCGCTCGCTTGTCATCCGGCTCGATGGGCTTGCCCTCGCTTTCGAGCTTCGCCATTTTCTCTGATTGGTCTCGGTACTTCTTGAGGGCCTCAGCAGTATCCGGGTCGTCGTTAAGGACCTTTCGAGCGGCCTGAAGGGCCTTGGCCTCATCGGACTCGGCGATGGCGCGGCCGAGACGTTCGGCAAGGTCGGTGATGTTGCTCATAGTCGCTGTCCTTTCGTTGTGCAGGACTGTGCGTGCATCGGCTGACGGCGTCGTATCGTAGTCGCCTCCGCGGCGCAAAAGCAACGGGCGGCCGAGTGCTGCCTGACCGCCCGTCGGCGTTGCTGTGAGTCGGGCATCAGCTTTCGCTCAGTTCGGCCGGGCGCTGCTGGTACTGGTAGTACGTTTCGTAGTTTCTACGGAGGTACCCGCCGGAGGTGACGCGCACGCCGTTGAGGACGGCGCCGACGATGTGGGCGCCGACGCGTTCGACCATGTCGCGGGTTCGCTGGACGAGGCCGTAGGTGTTGGCTCCGGCGCGGACGACGAGGATCACGCCGTCGACCTGCGTGGACAGTACCTGTGCGTCGGTTATGACGACGCATGGCGAGCCGTCGAAAAGCACCTGGTCGTAGGCCTGCTGCATCTCACCGATGACCGTCCGCATGGTGTCCGAGCCGAGCAACTCGGCGGGGTTCGGCGGGAGGGGCCCGGCCGGCAGCACGTCGAAGTTCTCCTCGACCGGATGGACGTTCTCTTGCCAGGCGGCACGTCCGACCAGGGCGCTGCTGAGCCCGTCGGTGGGGCAGTTATCGAACGTGTCGCTGATGCAGGGCTGGCGGAAATTGGCGTCCACGACGAGCACCTTTCGCCCGCTACGTGCGATGGACGCGGCGAGGTTCAGCGTGACGGTGGACCGCCCGTCGCCCGGCAGGGGGCTGGTGATCAGCAAGCTACGACGTTCACTGGCCGGACCGCTGAACAGAAGCCCCGTGCGAATCTGGCGAAAGGCCTCGTCGACGAGCGACTCGCGGCTCTCAATGAACGCCAGCCGCATATCTGCGATCTCATCGTCCAGGTCTTCGGTGTGCGGCACCATGCCCAGCAGCGGCAGGTCCACGCGCCGCGAGACGTCGGCAGGGTTCTTGATCGACGTGTCGATCAACTCCACGAGAACGGCCATGCCGACGCCGATCAACAACCCCACTAAGAAGCCCAGCGGCAGCATGACTTCCCATTTCGGCCAGGAGTAGGTCTTCGGCGTACGCGCGTAGCTGGACACGTTCAGCGGCGGGTCGCCCTGTGCGAGCAGTTGCAACTCGAGCAAGCGGTTCTGAATGCGGTTGATGCGGTCGCGGACGGCGTGCTGCTCCACGCTGGCCCGTTCATATGCGGTTTCCCACTCGGCGCGCTCCTGTTCGAGGCGCTGGGCTTCGGCGGCGAGTTGATCCTCGATTCCCGTGGCCTCGGTTTCAAGTTGCTGACGCTGACGGATGAGCTGCTCCAATTGCTGGGCGTAGCTGTCCGGAGCGGTCAGGCGGTCCTGGCGGAGCATCTGCGCCACCTCGAGCACGCGAGCGCGGAGCTGCTCGGAAATGCTGTCGCGGCGCGTTTGCAGGTTCTTGACAACGAGGTGTTCGTCGTGGAACTTACGGCGCGCGTTTTCCAGCTCCGCTCGCAATTGCGACAGTTGCGAGCGCAGACTTCGGACGATCGGGTCGTTCTCGGCGGCGAACTGCACTTCCGGTAATTCCGCGAACTGCTCGGGCGTGTACTGTTGGGCAACGAGCTTGGCGGCGTCTGCCGCCTCCTTTTCGCTGCGTGCCTCGGCGATCTGTCGGTTCAGCTCGCGCATGTTGTATTCGAGCATGGTCTGTTGACGTTGCAATTGCAGCAGACGCGCCGACTCGCCCGCTGGAGGGGCGTCTCCCTGGGTCTCTCGGAGTTCTCTGAGCTCTTCCTGCTGCTGTCCCAGACGTGTCTGAAGATTGGCGATGTCCTGCTCGTGGCGCCTGATCGTGCGATCTTTGCCGTCCTCTTCGGCGGCGAGAGCTACGGCGTTGACGATGACGGCGCATTCCTCGGCATTGCCGCCGGTCATCGAGAGTCTGATAAAGTTCTCGTCAGGCACTGGATGGATCGTGATGTTTTCTTCCAGGGCGGAAACGATGTCGCCCTTGTTGTTCTGGAAGAAACTGGTTTGCTGAAGAGCCGGCGTGTACTGGAGTCTCCTGTCCGAGGCGGCCTTGTCGAGCACCTCGTGTCGTGCCGCCATTCGCGCCGCGTCAGCGGTCAGCCGCTCCAAGTACTGTGGCGACCCGCGCATGATGTGGGGGTCGAGGTCGCTGACTTTCGGGGCCGAAACACCCAGCAGCGCCGTGGCCGTGTACAGCGGCGCGTAGAACTGCCACAACAAAGTGCCTATTGTGGTCAGCGCCAGGCAGATGAGCACCGCCAGCCCGATCATCCATTTGCGTCTACGGAGGATTTGGAGCAGGTCGCGTCCGGTCATGCCGCCGGAGGGCTGCGGCCCGCCCGCGGGCGGTCTGCCCGATGTGCGGTGCACGATTTGTGTCGGCTGCTCGCGCGTCGGAACCAGATCAGTCATTCGTTTCTCTCCTTGAGCGCAGCGCCTCGGTGACGCGCCGCAAGGCCTCATCTATTTTCGTCGCCAACCCCTCCTCGGGGTCAAGCTCTTTTGCCTGGCGGTATTGGGCCTGGGCCCGCTCGAGCTCGCCGAGCTGTTCCTGTGCCCAGCCCAGGTGGAACCGAAGTGTCGGGTTGTCGCGATCGATCTGCACGGCCAGGCCCAGCACCTCCAACGCCTCGGCATGCTTGCCCTGTTGGGCGAGGATCCATCCGTACGTGTCCTGAACGTTCGCATCTTCGGGCCGGAGGGCGCGGGCCCTTTCGGCGTATTTGAGGGCTTCGCCCAGCTTCTCGATGCCGACGTTCGACTCCGAGAGCAGATATGCCAAGTTGTTCAACGCGGCGAAGTGCTGCGGGTTGTTCTCCAAGGCGGCGCGGTAACTCTTGACGGCCGCGGCCGGCTCATTGCGCTGGTGGTGAACCAGGCCGATGTAGTAATCGGCGATGGCGCGGTTGGGACCGCTTCCGGCGAGGTCGCGTGCCCGCGAGAACGCTCTCAATGCCGCGTCCTCTTTGCCGGAAGCCATACGCCACTGTCCCAGCGTCAGTTGAACACTGTAGGTCTTTTCGCGCTGACCGGCCAGTGCCTCCAATTTGTTCGCGGCCCGTGCCAGCGAGCCGTATGAGACCCTGACCTGCTCGATGATGAGACCAAGTTCGCGCGGCTCCGCCGCGGCGAGCAACGAGCTTAAGAGCTTCTCTCCGGCGGCCGTCTCGCCGCGGGCGAGCAGGGCACGGGCGCGATAGGCCTCAAGCAGTGTCGGCCTGTTCCCCTCGTAGTTCCGAAGGACTTGCAGGGCCTGGGTGGGCTTGTCGGTCGCCAGCAACGCATCAACGTACCTGCCGGTTACGGCGAGACTCTCCGGGCTCGACTCGTACGCCTCCTTCAGTGTGGACAACTGCGCGTCACGCTGCTGCCGCGCCGCGTACATGCGTGCTTCTTGAAGCCGGTAGTAGGGCTCGTCCGGGAAGAGGCGCTGGGCGTCTCGCAGGACGGGCACTAGGCGGCGCCACTCTCGTTGCGATGCGTACAGCTCGATCAGCGCCCGCAGGGCGGTCTCCGGCGGCTTGTCGCCGTCGACGCCGCGCAACACGCGCAGCAGGATCCGTTCGGCGGCGTCGGGTTCATCGAGGCGCATCCAGGCCCGCGCCACCTGCGCCATCATCTGCGGATTGTCCATCATCTCGATGTGTTGCAGATCGGCCCGTGCTGCTTCCGGACGGTTCATCGACAGGTGCAGCTCGGCGCGCTGAACCAGCAAGTCGGGGCTGTCAGGCGCCATCTCGAGCGCCTGGTTGAGATATTTCTTGGCGACGCTTGGCCGGTTGCGGCGACGGGCCACCACGGCGCGCAGGCGCATCGCCTGAAGGGCGTCGGGGGCTTGGGCCAGCACCGCGTCAAGGTCGTCGGCGGCGGCGGAAAGCCGGTTTGTGTTCAAACGCACCTGCGCCCGCTGGTACAGCAGCGATGTGGTCTCGCCGATCGTCTCAAGCGCCTGGCTGAAGGTGGCGTCGGCCTTGTCGAGCTGACCGCGCCGGGCGAGCAACCGCGCCTTGCCGGCATAGGCCTCGGCATTTTCGGCATCGGCGGCCAAGGCGGCATCGTAGGCCTTGATCGCTTGGTCGGGCTTGTCGCCGGACAGTATGTTCGCATACAGGACGTACGCCCGGCTCTTGGCCTCGTTGGTGGGCGCGCTACTGAGCAGGTCCTGCATGACGGCATCGAGTTGACCGTAGTTGCCCTGTCGGGCGTGGAACGTGCCGAGCTGTGTGGCCGTGGCGAGCTTGTTGGTGCTCTTGCGGTGAAGCAATTCGTAGTAGCGTTCGGCCTGATCGATCAGCTCCGCCCGCTCGCACAGTTGTGCCAGGCGGTTGACGTTATGAAGGTCCTGGGCTGTCCAATCCGCGGCCGCGTCTTTCAGCATCTCGCGGCGCCGGCGGATGAACGGCTCCAGGGCGTCATCGTCGGCGCGGTTTTCCTGAATCAGCTGCTTCCAGCTCTTCACGCGGGGGTCGTCGGGTTGGAGGCGGGCGGCCTTGATGGCCCAGGTGGCGAACTCATCGTAGCGGCGACGGGCTCGCAGCAGTGAGGCCAACTCGATTGCCGCCGGGGCGTAGGTCGGGTCAGCGTCGGCGACAGTTCGAAGGGCCTGCTCGGCCTTGTCGGGTTGGCCCGTACGCCGATAGAGGGTTGCCAGCTGCATGCGCCACTGCTTCATCCCCGGTCGCTGTTCCACGGCGGCGTCCATCGCCTCGATTGCGGCGGCGCGATTTCCGCGGGCTGCGGCCAGGCGGGCTTCGAAGTACCGCCCGCCGACTTTGTCCACGTTGCCCTCGCGGGCGCGCTGCACGCACGCCTCGGCGAGGTCCCAATCGGGTGGCTCCTGCGACAGGGCGTGGCTGAACTGCAGTGACACGACGCGCGGGTCGCTCGGATCGATCTCGGCGGCCTTGCGAACGTGTTCGGCAAATAACTCCGTCCGGTTAAACGTCGCGCAGACCTCCGCCTTGGCGATGTGGCGGACCAGCGGCGTGTCGGCCTGCTCGGCGGACTTGAGCAGAGCTTGGAACCGTTCCTGCGGATTCCGCGCGGTAAGTTGGTCCAGGAAGCGGTTCAGTTGCTCATCGTCCGGGTGGCGGTCTTTGATGGCCTGGATGATCCGCTCCGCCGCGTCGGGACGATTCATTCGGCGATAATATGTCACGAGTCGTGAAATGACCGGCCGCGCGGTCGGCGCGCGGTTCAGCAGATCGGTCAGCAGGTTGACGGCCGCCGCCTGGCGGTCTTCCGCCCACAACTGTTCGGCACGATCCATGAATGCATCGAGCAGGGCGTTCGTCGCGAAGCCGTCGAAGGTCAGGTCTTCCGGCAGGGCGGTCGCGCCACGTGTCAAGGCCTGGAGCGCCAGGCGCAACTGGCCGGCCAGTTCGTGATCGGGGTTGGACGCCAGGGCGCGATTGACGAGACGCGCGGCCTGTTCGTAATTGCGGAACTGAATCTGCAGCAATCCGCGCAGCGCGAGTCTGTCTGGTGTGGCGCTGAGACGCTCGAGAAGCTTGGCGGCCTTGCCGGGGTCGCGCTGGCGGTAGAGGTTGAACAGCAGGTTCAGCCCCCGTGAGGTCAAGTTCTCCTCTTCGAGCGATTGCGAGAGAATGCTGACGGCACGCTCCGTGTCACCGCTCAGCCAGGCAATGTGCGCCTTCAATGTGGCGAGTACGCCGGCGGGTTCGCCGCCGAGCGCATTCAGTGCGTTGACGCACTGTCGCACCTCGTCGACCAGCGCAGAGCGGCGATCGGCGTCTTGCAGTGCCTTGTGCAACAGCAGCGACGCCAGGCGAACGAGGGTACTGCGGCGCTGGGCGACAACCTGTTCGCGACTGGCCTGCCCGACGCGGCTGGGCTGGGGCAGGGCGTCCAGCGCGTCGCGCAAGGAGGCGATCATCGCGTCCGAATCATCCAATGCCGCGTGCGCGTCTGCCAAACGAAGATGAACCGCACCGTTGTCCGGAGCGATCTGGCGGGCTTTGCTCAGCACGGCCAGGGCTTCCTCCGGGCGTTCCTCGGCCAGGTGCAGCCGGGCGAGGGCGAGATGACCGACAGGCGTGTCCTCGGCTGCTTCGATGGCCTGTTCGAATTGCTGACGCGCCATCTTGTGAAGCGCGTCGGCCTGCTGTTTCTCGGCCTCGGTCAGGTCCCTCTTGTCGCGGATGCGGGCTTCCCGGCGAAGGGCGTGCTGTCCGTGTTGGACGAGCAGTTCGGGGTTGCCGGGATTGTGCTCCAGCGCCTCGCGATACACGTCGTTGAGCGCGTCCGGGGCGTACTTCTCGAGGAAGCTGAGCCGCTGTTTCCAGTAGTCGACCTCCTCGGGCGCCAGCGTCGTTGCCTTGCGCAGGTCTTCCCGCGCGCGCTGAACGTAGACGTCCTCGTCGCGCAGCACAAACAATCGGCTGTTCGCATAACCGCGCCGGTAGTAGGTCACCGCATGCTCGGGGGCGATCTCGAGCAGCTTGTCGGCTTCCTCGATGTAGGGCCCCCACCCCCCGCCGCGGGCGTGATGTGCCTGGAACCACACGACCTCCGCCTTGGCCTCGCGCGCCTTGCGATGATTCGAGTCCAAGGTCAGCGCTTTGTTCAGCGCAGCGACGTGCTCGCCCCATTCCTCCGTACTCTTGCTCCGCGTGACGGACGGAATCGGTTGATCGACACCAGACCACGTGCGATGGACCTGCGCCAGTTCGTACCAGTAATCGGCGTTGTCCTCAGCGGCATTGGCGGCCTGCGCGTACGCTCGGACCGCCTGCTGGAGATGCTGCGTCGCCGCTTCGTAGTCGCCCTGCTCGATAGCGGCCTTGGCCGCTTCGTGCTCGCGCGCGCCCCGGGCGGCGGCGGATGAAGGGTCGGGCTCGGCCAACAGCGGGATCATCAGTCCGGCAATCAGGATGACCCCGAAGGCGCAAAGCAGAATGACCAGTCGTTTGTTGAGTCGCTTACGTCGTGCCATGGCGGTTCTCGATGGTTTGTTTGGTCAGCGGTTTCCGGTCTTGGAGGCCTCCCGCGCGCGGACGATGTCGTCCGGTGTCGGCAGGCCTTTGAACACGGCCGGCAGGGCGCAGGCCATGAAGGCCTCCGCCTGTCTGTCCAGCGCTTCCAGATCGCGGACGCTGTGACGCGGGCTGAACTGGATCTTCGCGAAATAGCAGTACTTCATCCACGGCGCCGAGAGGCGCAGTCGAATGACTTCCCAACGGGGCTCGCAGTGGCCGTTCAAGCTGAACGTGTAGTATTCCGCCGTTCTGTGACCGCTGTCGGCCTCAAAGACGGAGCGCTGGAAGGGGATCGGGCCCGACCACTTCAGCCCGGGCGCGTCGGCGTCCAATGCGGCGGGGGGGACGTTCAGCTTCACGCTGCGCGAGAGGCGCCCGATGCGTGTCATGCCGCCGGCAATGTTGCACCGCTCGGGGACGTGCGGGACCGTATCCAGCATGCCCGTGTAGTAATACACGCCCAGGCGCCAATGCTGACCGGTCTTGACGTCGCGGTAATGGCGGATCACGTACCAGTTGCTGCGGCGTTTGGGTCGGCGGCGGCGGTCCAGCGCGTGGCCGATCCCCAGCAGTTCCAGCTCGTTGTCGCGGAGATGCATTTCCCCGTCGGCCCGCCCGTCGTCGTCCGCGTCCTCCGTGATCATCCTGTAGCGGATCTCGCCGTCAGCGTCGCGCAGGACCGTCGCCAGGTTCGCCCAGCGGAACTCCTCGTTGACGCGGGCGCCCTCGGGCCAGGGGATGGGCTCTTTGCGGAAGGTCCACTTGAGCGTGCTGTGGGCGACGTTCCATCCGCCGGCGCAGACGACCAGGACAATCACGGTGAAAACGAAGTGACGGTCCCGAAGGCAGGTTCGCGCGATGCGCGCCGCTCGCGCCACAAAGGTGTTGCGGCCGTCGCTCATGCCGTGCCCTCCGTACCGGCGGGGGAGGCGTCCTCCTCCTCGTCTTCCACGAACAGCGCCTGGAGCAGCTTACTGAGCAGCCACAGCAGCACCAACGCCGGGATGAGCATCAACATGCCGGTGAAATGGTGCATGAAATCATCCCCCAGTTCGGGCTTGTCCAGCACGTACATGGTCGAGGTGATCGTGACCCGAACGACGTTGCACAACACCGCGATGGGAATGCCCGCCAGAACCAGCGTGATCCGCTGCCACAGCGGCCGCGTCTCCACGTATGCCATCGCCACGCCCAGGGCCGCAAACGCCATCAGCAGCCGCATCCCGGCGCAGGCCTCGGCAACCGTGAGGTTGTGGACGTTACCGTTGACGCTCAACAGCCGCAAGTGGCTGCGCGTGGCGTGGATCTGCACGCCGAACAGCCGCAGCAGGAAGGTCGAGCCGCTGGCGGCGACTTCCTGCAACGGGCCGGCGATGCGCCCGTAGATCAGGTCCGGAAGGGGTACGGCGAACAACAGGAACAGGATCGGCAGCCACGTCAGGCGGATCACATGCGGGCCGGCCAGGTAGAGCACGAGCCCGAACAACAGGAACACCATGTTCGCCCGCTGCAGCATCGCGTTGGGCAGGGGCCAGACGCCGGCAAACATGCCGACGATAGCCAGCAGCACGATCGGCAGGCCCCACAGGCAGGTGCGCCGTGGCGCGCGGAGCAACTCGTCCCAGCGGAGGTAGATCAGGAACATGCTGAACAACGGGATGATGAACCCGTGGGACCAGTTCGTGTCGATGATCCACCGGGTGACCAGCCCCTCATACTGCCACGCCGTCAGCCAGACGAACAGCGCGGTGATGACGGCGATCTTGGCCAGGGTCGCGGGCGGAAAGGCCTGGCTGAATCGCGGCGCCGCTGTCGGCGCAGCAACAAGGTCCGCCAGTCGCCCGCTGTGGGGCGATGACGAGTGGTCAGCATGCCCATGGGCGGGTTCGTTCGTCATCGCTCTGGCGTACCGCCGCGGGGGACCGGTGCCTCCGTCCGATCGCCGGCCTACAACCGGCTGAAGCGTCGGCTCGTGGGCGTCGTGAGCAGCGGATTGGCGAAGTTTCGGTCGTAGATGAACCCGAACCCGTACGTCATGCGGAATGCGTTGCGCATGACGGCGTAGAACGTCGCCCGCGGGTCCGTGCCCACAACGATCACGTCATCCGGGCGTAGAAACAGGTCCGGCTCGTCGCCCTGGAAAATCGCCTCCACGTTCAAGGAAACCATCTGCTCCTGGATGCCGCCCAATCGGCGGATCAGGATCGAGTTCTCCGGCCAGGACACCACGCCGAGGTTGCCGGCCGCGGTGACCGCCTGCTTGACCGTCACGTTGCGCCCGGTCAGCGAATAGACCCCGGGGCGGCGCACTTCCCCGCCCACGTAGAACTCACCGACCTCCAACGGCGGTACATGAACTATATCGTTGCTGTGAATGACAATGTTCATTCGTGGATCGCCGGCGCGGAGTTTTTTGAGGTTGATCGCGATCACCCGCGCCATGTCCGACCGGACGATCTCGCGCCAACCGAACGGATCCCGCCCCTCCTGCCGCGTGCGCGGCGACAGGGCCTCACGGTGCGGGGCGGGCCGACCCGCCGGACGGACCGGCTCGCTGTCGCGCCCGGACGGCTCGTCCGCGGGCGGGGCCTCTTCGGTCACCGGAATCCACCGCCCGTCCGAGTAGATCCATTTAACGCGCCGCGAGGGACTCGGCATGCCCGACGGCCCGGTCGTCGGACCCGTCGAGGCCGTCTCGCTGAACCGCGGGGTGTGCGTCTGGCGGGGAACATCCGGCTCCGGCGGCGTCGGGCGCGTGGTCCCCTCGCCGCCCAGCAACCCTTCGATCTCCTGCAGCGCCGCGTCGGTCTCCGCATCGGTTGGCTCGTCCGCCGGTTCCTCGCTCGGCGTCTCGGACGGTTCGTCGCCCGGCTGATCGCTGGCAGCGTCGGGAATCTTCGGAAGCTCGGCCTCCGCCCCTCGCCCCGGGGCGGCCGTTTTGGCTACGGCCGGCGTCGGCCGAATGACGTAGATGTAGGGAATGTTCGTCTGCGTAATGCCGCCGGCGGTTGCCAACGCTTCCAGAAGCCGCATGTCCTTGCGGATGATGTTGTATGTCCCCGGGCGATCGACCGGGCCCAGCACGGAGAAGGTGTTCTGCCGCTTCGAGACGATGGAGATCGACACCGTCGGGTCCCTCAGCATGTCCTCGCGGTAGGCGTCCTTGACGGCTTCCTTGAGCTCAGCGGCCGTCAGCCCCTCGGCCTTGACCCGCTCCGGCAGGCGGGGCAGGTCGATGTACCCGCTGATGCTGACCTGGCGTCGCAGGACCGTCTCCAGACCTTGCTGGAACAGGTCCAGCACGGAGATGTCCAGCACGTCTTCGGCGCCGATGACGTAGTCGCGCTCGCTGTAGGACCAGTCGCCCTCGCGCGGGAACGTCGCGTTGGGCACGAGTTCCTGGTGCGTGTCGCCCATGCCGATGGTGTCTCGGATCGGATTGATGCCCGGACGTTCCGGCGGGCGGACCACGTGGTGCGGACCGAACAGCCGATACTTGTCGGTCGCCAGGAAGTCCTGGATGTCCTCACATCCGGCCAGCAGCACGCTGACCAGAACGCAACCAGTCAGAACGATTGTTGATCGTCGCGTGGGTCTCACGGGCGGCCTTTCTTGTTTACCCGGCCGCATTCCTCAGCCCGGACGGCTCTGGTCGAACGGCTCGGTCGTCGTCGCAGGCGATGCGGGGGTCACTAATTAGACTACCTTGACAAATACCTCCCCGTACTGCAAGCGCAGTTCCACCGCGCAAAGCCCCCCCCGGCGCGGGCTAAATGTACCTTGATATCGGCCAACTGTCAACCGGGCTTGATTCGCTCGGGTCCAGACGGGGGGCGGCATGTCGCTGTTACGTCTCGCCCGGCGGGGATGTTCCGGCGACTTCCACCGGCGTGGGCCGCTCCAGACGTCCGGGAAGCGCGAACAGGATCGATCCGTCGGACAGGCGGACGATCCGTCGCACGGCCCGGCCGGCGCAGTTGACGCTTGGCGTTGCGGCCCATCGCCCGACCACGCGAAAGACCGGCGATTCCAGCCCGTCGGACGGCGGCACGACCACGAAGCGGCAGTTGCCCGCGCGGGCGTGGACGACGTAGCACCCTTCGGACGCATCGAAGCCCGCGGCCTGCCCGCTTCGGGACGCCCGCCGGCCGACCAGCACGGGGCGGATGGTGGCGGGGTGGGCGTAGCGGCGTCGTACGGTCTCGGCGCTTGGCGGCGGGCGACCGGCATCGTTGGCGGCGACGCACAGCCAACTCCACCGCCCGACCGGCCCGGCGAAGTTCTCGGCGACGATCTCGTCGACGGCGGGGCGTCCGCTTCGCGCGCAGCGAGAGGCGGGGCGAATGCGCACGGCGCCGATCTTGCGTCCCCCGGCGTTGTTGATCACCAGATGCGTGACGCGACGCCCGTCGCGGTAGAAGGTGTACGTCCACCGCACGCGGCGGATCGCCTCCGACGCCCATGCACCGCGCCGCGCGGGGAAGTACCACGTGCTCGCCAAGCGCACGCGCACCGCGTTGTGTTCGATCAACTCGACCCGCGCGATGCGTCGCCGGCCGAACAACGCCAGTGCCTCGCGCTGCGGCGGCGCTCGGGGTGCGTCCGTCACGGCCAGGACGGCCTGGTGGTCGCCCAGCCGCCAGAGCCCGTCCGTCCCGGCCGATAGCGTATACGTCGGCCCATCCGCCATCGCTACCGTGTAGTCCAGCCCGTCCTTGCGCAGCATCATGCCGTCCGGCGCCGGCTGCAGCGTCCGCGCGTTGTCGATCAATATGACGTCGTCCACGACGAAGCGGACCGGCCCGGCCGCATCGGAGAACCCCATCGCCACGCGACGCACGTCCGTCAGATCAACCTCGCGTTGCCGGTCCGGGCGGCGGATGTCGACCTGGACCGTATTCCAACCGGCACGCAGAAGCTGACGGCGTGAGACCCATGAGCCCGATCGTGTGACCAGCTGCACGCGGAAATCATCTCGAATCGTCGGGCTATGAATCGCGATGCTCATAAGCGTATAGCCCGTGAAATCGCGCGTCGGCGGCGTGTACCGCAGTTCCCGCCCTGTCGGCGCGAGCACCTCCAGCGCCCCGATGCCCGTTCGCGTGCGTCTCAGGGTGAAGCGCACCTCGCCGGGCGGAGGCGGCGGTTCGTCGGGCGAGGTGCGACGCGGCGCCGGACTGAGAGCGAAGTCGTGCTGCTGGGCGCGGCCGGCCCGGACGCCTGCAACGTCTTCGAAGTCGGCCAGCGGCACGAACCGCCCCGTGACGGTCTCCGGGTAGGTCCGGGCCTGCTGGACGGACAGGGGCGGCAGCTTCGGGGACGCCACGTCGCCGTCCGACGTCCCGCGCAGCGACGCGCACCCGCACGCCAGAAGCAGGCAGGCCAGAAGATGTCCGCCGCGTCTACCCACGGGCGCATGCCTCCATGTGTCCGGCCCGTTCGTCGACGCGCCGCTGGTGCACCCTGTGATCGGCGCCCCGAGGCGCGCTTCGGTCCGCCGGGACGCGCGGCGTTGGGCGCGTCAGCTTGCCGGTTCGGCTCCCGGCTCGCCGACGGTACGGGCGACCAGGGCCTTCTTGAGGCCCATCAACAGCGGGCTCGCCACCGCGATCGACGAATACGTCCCGAAGATCACGCCGACCAGCAGGGCGAAGCTGAACGCGTGAATGCCCTCGCCGCCGAAAGCGTACATGATGACGACCACCAGGAACGTCGTGCCCGACGTCAGCAGCGTCCGGCTGAGCGTCTGGTTGATCGAGCGGTTGATCACCTCGCTGGAGACCGTCGTCAGCTTGCCGCGGTTCTCGCGGATGCGATCGAAGACGACAATCGTGTCGTTGACCGAGTAGCCGATGACCGTCAGGATCGCGGCAATCATCGCCAGGTCGATCTTGAACGAACTGAGCCCCACCGCGTCGCCGAGCCACGTCTTGTACAGCCACCCGCTGGCGGCGACCATGCCCACGACGATGACCACGTCGTGAATCAGGCACACCACGGCGGCCAGGCCCCACCGCACCGACCCGAACCGGAACCACAGGTAGCCGACGATCGCCAGCCAGCTCAGCACGACGGCCAGGATCGCCCGCTGGGCCATCTCGCCGGCGATGGCGGCGTCGAAGTTGCGTGTTTCGCCGGCCTCGGAACGGCTGAACGCCGCCGTCAACAGGTCGTGCTCCTTCGCGGTCCAGTCGTCCAGGCGCGCGCGCGAGACGGGCTCGGCGGGCTTGACCAGCACGGCCAGGGCGGTGTGAGCGTCGTCGACCGCGTCATCCAGGGGGATGACCTTCGTCCGCGCGAAGCGATGGTCGGAGAAGTCGATCTGGCGGCGCATGTCGCTGATCCGCGCGGCCATCTCGCGTGGCGTGATCGCCGGCGCGACCGACTCGAACGCATACAGGGCTCCGCCCTTGAAGGACTCCAGTTCGGGACGGAAGGCCGCGTCGGCCTTGCTGACCAGCGTCTCGTCAATGCGCCGCATGCCGCGGTCGGCGGCGCCGAGCGACACACCCAGGCGCCGGGCCGTTCCGGACAGCGCGGCGAACGTGCGCGGCCGTCGCGTCTCCAGCGCGTCACCGAAGGCCGTCGCCGGCGCCCGCACCGTGTCCACGTCCGTGACGGTCGTGGAGATCTGGTAATCCTTGTGAGGCAGGTTCTCGTTCAGTTCCCCGCGGCTCAGGGCCCCGTCGCCGTTGCTGTCGAGCAGGCGGAAGTATTCCTGTGTTCCCGGCGCTTCGTCCGCGGCAATCCGCTCGTCGCCGTTGTCGTCGTACGCGGCGAGATACGCCTTGAGCCGGTCGGGGTCGATCCGCGTCTCGACGCGCGCGGTCTCGGCGAGCTTGTCGTGGCCCTGCGTGCGGGCTTCGGCGACGTACAACCGCCGGACCACGGCGTCGTCGGGCAGGACCCGCTCGCCGGAGTCGGGGTCCGTCAGCAGCGCGCCGTCCTTCAACTGCACGACGTACTGCGTGCCCGAGGAGAACTCGATGCCCAGGATGTCGCCCTTCTGCCACAGCAGCGAGGCGATTCCCATCACCATCAGGGCGACCGAAAGGCCCCAGAAAAGGTGCCGCTTCTTCATCCAGTTGACTTTCGGCGTTCCGAGGATCGACAGCATGAACACGGGGCGTTTGACCCACCGCCGGTCCAGCAGGAACTGGAACAGCCAGCGCGTGACAACCAGCGTGGTGAACAAGCTGAACACCACACCGAAGCCCAGCGTGATCGCGAACCCGCGCACTTCCTCGCTGCCGACCCAGGCGAGAATCAGACACGTGATCAGCGTGGTGACGTTCGCGTCGAAGATCGCGCTGAACGCGCGCTGATAGGCGTTGGTCAGCGTCATGCGGACCGATTGGCCCTTGGCCTGCTCCTCGCGCAGCCGCTCGAAAATCAGCACGTTCGCGTCCACGGCGATGCCAATGGTCAGGATCACCCCCGCGATGCCCGGAAGCGTGAACACCGTCGACAGCGCGCTCATCGCGCCCAGCACGAGAATGATGTTCAACAGCAGCGCCACGTCCGCCAGAAGGCCCGCCAGCATGTAGTAGATCAGCATGAAGCCCGCCACGAGGATCAATCCCCAGATCGCCGCGCGGAAGCCGCGCTCGCGGTTGACCTGGCCGATCGACGGGCCGAACGTGTTCTCCGCGACCGGGTCGGAGTTCAGCCGCGCCGGCAAGGAGCCGGCCTGCAGCGTCCGGGCCAGTTGCTCCGTCTTGGTCCGCGTGAACTGCCCCGTAATGATGCCTTTGGACGAGATCGTCGATTGGATCACCGGCGCCGAGTAGACGACGTCGTCGACCATGACGGCCATGGGCTTGCCGGTGTGGGCGCTCGTCAGTTGGGCGAAGAGCTTGGCCCCGCGGGCGTCGAATTCAAACCCCACGGCCGGGCGGCCCATGTCGTCGGAGGTGGGGTAGGCGTCGGTCAGCGTCCAGCCGCCGGGGGGCTTCTCGTGCAGCATGGTCAGCGGCTCGGTGTTGCAGCAGAGGATGTACCACTTGCCGTCGGCGTGGGCATACTGCTCGCCCCAGTTGCGAATGACGGGCAAGCCGCCGAAGTGATCACCCCGCTCACCGCTCAGCGGCAGCCAGATGAACTGCTCGTCGCGTTTGCGGACCTCCTCGGGGCCTTCCTGCTCGAGCAGGCGCCTGTAACGGCGGAACGTGTCCGGATCGATCGTGTACGCGCCGCCGCCGGGCAAGGACGGGACAATGCGGAACTCCAGCACCCCGGCTTTGGCGATGATTCGCTTGACGTCCTCGGGATCGTCCAGCGGACGCCGCAGGTCCATCCACGCCGTGTAGGCCGCGATTACCTTCTCGATCTGCTCCCGGCGCGCCGGGTGCGCCTGGAGGAGTTCCCGTTTTGCGGTTCTGAACGTCTCCATCTTCTGCGCGACGGCCCGCTCGTGCGATTCGCCGCTGCTGGCCTCGGCCTCGCGCGGCGGCACGTAGAAACTCAGCACGTCGCGTTCGAGTTCGGCCTGGCGGACGGAGCCGAGTTCGACGGCCGCCTGCCGCGCCGTGGCGTGGGCGTCCTGGGCCTTGTCCAGGGCCTTGCCGGCGGTCCCCACGGCCTTATCGCGCTGGGCAGCGATGTCATTGGCCTGATCGGCCAAGGCCGACAGATCAGCACCGGCGGCCAGGTCCGCCACGGCCTCGATGCGCTTGGCGGCGCGCTGCCGGGCCGCTTCCAACGCCGCGGCGGCGTCGGCCTGGGCGTCCGCGTCGGCGGCGTCGGCCTGCCTGGCTGCCGCGTCGACCGCCAGCAACCCGCGGATCGCCTCGACGGCGTCATCGTATGTCTCCTGGGCGTCGGCGACGGCGTCGGCATCGCCGGCCTCGCGGGCGGCCTGGAGGCGATCATGCGCCACCACGAACGCCGCACCGGCCGTGACCGCCTCGGTGGCGGCCTCGAGGTCCCCGGTCGCCTGGTCGAGGGCTTCCTCCGCGCCGCGCAGTGTCGCCTGTTGGCGCTCGACGGCGGCGCGGGCCTCGGCGAGTTGCTCGGCGAGTTCGCCGGGCGCGTCGGTCGGCTCGCCCGGGCCCAACGCGGCGAGATCCTGCTGCGCCGCATTCAGCGCTTCGGCGGCATCGGCGTGTCTCCGGCGCGCCTCGGTCAGGTCGGTCTGTGCCTTCGTGACGGCCGCCAGCAGCCGGGCGGCCTTGTTGGCGATGCTCGCCTTTGTCTCGACGGCCTTTATGGCCCGTTGGGCGGCGACGATCTCGTCGTACGTCGTCAAGACCGTCTCGATCCGCGCGATCTGGTCCGCGTTGCCGTGAGCCAATTCGCGGACGCGATCGCTGAGGGCGTCCATGTCGCCGACCCGGCGGTAGGTCTCCACGAGCCGGCGCAGGTCGCCCTGGGTCAGGTTGCCGCGCTCGAGGTCCTCCAAGGCCGCCTGGTAGGCGCTTTTGGCCTGTTGGGTCTCCTTGCCCGCGGCGGGGATGCGAACCTCAATGCGGTTGCTGCCTACCGGACGGACCTCCACGCCCGCCAGGCCCTGCGGGTCGAGCCGCCCCTTAATGACCGCGATCATGTCTTCGGTGCGACCGGCCGCGGCGGGGGCCCGTTCGAGATGCTCGATGTCCGCCTCGATGCGCTCGACGTCGCGACGAAGTTTCTCGGCCTGTTCGGCGTCGTCGGCCTGTTCCGCCTGCCGCAGTGCGACACGAAGGGACTGGCGTTGCTCGCTGAGCCGCTCGAGTTCCATCTCGTTGCTGCGGATCTCGAAGATCAGACTGTGCCCGCCGCGCAGATCGATGCCCTGCTGGAGTCCTTGCGTCGACAGCAGCCCTATGCAGATGGCCACGGCAACCGCCACCATCGCGAACTTCAACGGTAAGTGCTTCGCGTTCATACTCGCTTCCAAGCTCTCCGGCTTTTCCCGGCGCGACGGGACGACCGACGGCGACTGCGACGAGCCGCCCCGCCGCGAAGTGCCGCATTCTCGGCCTGCCTGCCGGATTCGTCAAGCGCAAACGCGGCACCGACGGGCTCGAGGGGGCGGCGAAAAAACGACTTGCATCGTTCCGAGCCGAAGCACACAATGGCCGCGTGATCCAGCGGCGGCGTAGCTCAGTTGGTTAGAGCGAGGGATTCATAAGCCCTAGGTCACTGGTTCGAGTCCAGTCGCCGCCAGTGCCCGAGGCGCCGCGCGACGAGACGCCCGCACAGACGGGCCGCAGCACATCTTGTGTGATACGCTGCGAAGCATAGGAGAACGAGTATGTGGGATTTCTTGACGACGGACCTGTGGATCTTCCAAGTCTGGCAGATTCCACTGTTCATTCTGCTTGTCGTTCTGATCTGGTTCTTTTTGCGCCTTCGCAAGCAACAGATGTAACCTCCGGGTGCCGGGCGGGGGCGGCGCTTGTCGGCCGAAGGCGCGGGCGCCGATGGACGCGCGCGGTCAGGACGGGCGCCCCGCCCGTGCGTCCGCGCGCTGGTCGTGCGACACGATGTCCGTCATGCGCCTCGGGGAACGACTTCATGGCTGATGCGGCGGTGCATCCCGTGTACGTGCTCAACGGCGGAGATGCCTTTCTGCGCGACGCGCGCCGCAGCGAGGTGATCGCCGCCGTCATCGGCGATGCCGATCCGCAGGTCGCCGTCACGTCGTTCGACGCCGATGCCGAACCGGCCGAGGTCTTCGACGAGCTGCGCACGATTCCTTTCCTCTCGCCGCGGCGCGTCGTGGTCGTTCGCGACGCCGACGGCTTCGTTCGCCGAAACCGCGCGGCCGTCGAGAAGTACCTCGAGGCGCCCTCAGACTGCTCCGTGCTCGTGTTGGAGGTCAACTCGTGGGCGTCCAATACCCGCCTGTACAAGACCGTCAAGCGGATCGGGCGCGCGATCGATTGCAGCCCCCCGAACGCCGGCGGCGTGGGGCGCCGCCTGCGCGACATGGCGCGGGCACGGGGCAAAACGCTCGCCGGCGACGCGGCCGAGCTGCTGGCTCAGTGGATCGGGCAAGACTTGGCGGCGCTGGACGGCGAGATCGAGAAGCTCTCGCTGTACGTTGGCGAGCGGCAGACCATCACGGCCGCCGACGTCGGCGAGCTTGTCACCGCCACGGCCGGTCCGGGCGCGTTCGCCCTGACCAACGCAGTCACGGCCGGCGACGTGCGCGGCGCGCTGACCGCACTTGACGGCATGTGCCAGGTGCGCGGTGAGGAGTTCCGTACGCTGGGGCTGCTGACCTGGCACCTCCGCCGCGCGCTCAAGGCCAAGCGCCAGCTTGATGCCGGCAGAACCCCCGACCTCAAGATGCCTGCCGGGCCTAAACGCGACTTCCTCGCGATGCTGCGTCGTCGCTCGCAACAGCGCCTCGCCGGGGACTTCCGGGCGCTGCTGCGGGCGGATCTCGCCCTCAAGAGCGGCCGGCGGCCCCAGGCGGCGATGCAGCAGTTGGTCGTCGATCTCTGCACGGGCTGACGCGCGCCCGCCGCCCTCTTGGTCCCGGTTGGATGTGCCCGCGCCGCCTGGCACAACCCCGCACCAACGTAGGCGCTAGCTTCTTGACAAATAACGCATCCGTGGTATGCCGTCGGCGGTCGTTGTGTCGTGTTGCTCACTCACACGCATCGCTGTCGCTCACACGCGCTGTTTGAAAGAGGAGAGTCGCCATGCTTCTGCGCTATCTGTCGTGTGCTGTGTTCGTTTGGTGTGGGGGTCGGCCTGTGCGCCGGCGTCGCCCGGGCCAACAATTTATGCGGGTTGGGCTTCCTGCTTCCTGGACGCCGGGCCCGCATACAGCGTCGCCCAAGACGTTTCCGCCGACGGAACCACCGTTGCCGGATGCGCGCGCGTCGGGCTCGACCCGGACGGGCGGACCGAGGCCTGGCGCGCCACGCTGCTGGAGCCGGCCTCCGGCCTGTTTGCCCTTGGCGGCCTGGTCATGCTGGTCGCCCGCCGGCGACGGCATTGAACCGCAGGCGTCATTTGTGGGGAACATGTCGGCCGTTGACGCGTCTGATGCCAACAGGTAGGCATGATGCGGGTTTCTGTAACGGAAAGGACTGCGCAATGACAACGCGACGTATCGCGACGGGCGTGCTGGTGGCGATGATGGCGGCCGCGGGGCATGTGGGACTGGCGGCGGACGAACCCTCGGCCGCGGCGATTGAGGATGTCGGCCTGGCTTTTGAGCCCAAGGACTACCCGACGACCGGCGGGTCCACGTCCGCCCATCCCCTGGGCGTGACCGTCGCCTGCCGGCTGACCGGCACGGCCTGTCAGTGGTGTGACGCCTCCAGCCGCTTCGGGCGGCAGCCCCTGCAGGCCCGCCTGGTGCCCGTCGTACGCACGACCCCGAGCCCGCAGGTCGGCGGGGCGACGCTGCTGCCCGGATTGCACGACCTCCTCATACACGCGGCGCTGAAGGGCAAGACGTGGCACCAAGGCACGCACACCGGATACACGCGACTGATCGCCGGCGAGTGCGACCTGATTTACGAATGCCGCCCGCCGAGCGCCGATGAGCGGAAGCTGATGGCCGACAAGGGTGTCGAGCTGGAACTGACGCCGATCGCCCTGGACGCGTTCGTGTTTCTCCGCCACGCGGAGAACCCGGTCAAGGGGCTCACGGCCGAGCAGATCAAGGGCATCTACGCCGGCAAGATCACGTCCTGGCAAGCCGCCGGCGGCAAGGGCGAGGTCCACGCCTACGTCCGCAACCCCAACTCCGGCAGCCAGGAGACGATGCAGTCCGTCGTCATGGGCGAGTTGACGATCACGGCCGGTCGGTCCGCGGTTGCCCTCACCATGATGGGCCCCTACGAGCAGCTTCCTGGCGATCCGCAGGGCATCGGCTTTACGTTCTACTACTACAACGAGCGGATGTCGCCGAACCCGCGCGTGGACATCCTGGCTGTGGACGACGTCATGCCGTCTCGCGAAACCATTGCATCCGGGGCATACCGCTGGGTCACGCCGGTCTACGCCGTCACGCGCAAGGACCTCGGCGACGAAGCGGCGGCGGCGACGCTGCGCGACTGGCTGACCACGCCGGCCGGGCAGTCCGTGGTCGCCGAAAGCGGCTACGTACCGGTCCACCCGGTCCCGCGGCAGGTCACGGCCGGGGAATTGACGGTCACGGTGACCGGCGGCGGAACAATCGTCGCCGGCGATGCCGAACTGACGCCCGAGGCGCTGCAGCGCTGGCTCAAGGCGGTCCCGCCGGGCGAGGACTGTCGGGCGACCCTCGCCGCCGACAAGACCACACGCTGGGCGCATGTCGTGGACGCGTTCAACGCCCTTCGTATGGCGGGCTTCGAGAAGATCGGCATTCAGACAACGGGCCCGGGCGAGACGGGCGACTGAGCGCCGCTACGCCTTGACGATTTTCTCGCGGTCGCGTGTGACGCCGGCGGTGGCGTTGCGGGTGTCGATCACGAGCTGGGCGTTGTCGACGATCCAGTCCCAGTCGTAGGCGCTGTGGTCCGTCGAGATTACGACGGCGTCGTAGCCGGCCAGCATCTTGTCACTGAGCGTCTGGGAGGTCAGCTTCAGGTCGTACTCGCGCATCTTGTGCGTGCGGGGCACGTGCGGGTCGTTGTAGTCCACCTCGGCGCCGCGGGCCTGGAACAGTTCGATCAACTCCAGCGACGGGCTCTCGCGGACGTCGTCGACGTTTTTCTTGTACGCCAGGCCGAGCACGAGCAGCTTCGCGCCCTTCATCGCCTTGGATCGCTCGTTCAGGGCGTCCATCGTGCGGTGGACGACGTACTCCGGCATCGAGACGTTCACCTCGCCGGCCAGTTCGATGAACCGCGTCGGCAGCCCGTACTGGCGGGCCTTCCACGACAGGTAGAACGGGTCGATCGGGATGCAGTGTCCGCCGAGACCCGGGCCCGGGTAAAACGGCTTGAAGCCGAACGGCTTGGTGCTCGCGGCGCGGATGACCTCCCAGACGTCGATGCCCATGCGGTCGAAGAGCTTCTTGAGCTCGTTGACCAGCGCGATGTTCACGCAGCGGTAGGTATTCTCGAGGATCTTCGACGCCTCGGCCGCGGCGCAACTCGTCACCGGAACGACCTGGTCGATGGCGATGCCATAGCAGGCGGCGGCGACCTTACGGCTGGCCTCATCGTCGCCGCCGACGACCTTCGGGATCGTCCGGGTGGTGTGCGTCGTTCGCCCGGGATCCTCGCGTTCCGGCGAGTAGGCCAGGAAGAAGTCTTTGCCGACCTCCAGCCCCGATTCGGACAGGATCGGCAGCATCACTTCTCGCGTCGTGCCGGGGTAGGTCGTCGATTCGAGAACGACGAGTTGGCCCGTGCGAAGGTGCTCGGCAATCGTCCGCGTCGTGGCCTCCACGTACGTCATGTCCGGCTCGCGCATCGGCGTCAGCGGCGTCGGCACGCAGATGAGGATGCAGTCGGCCTCGGCGAGGCGCGCGAAAACGCTGGTGGCCTCGAATCGGCCGGAGTTGACCAGTTCGGCGATCGTCTCGTTCGGAATGTGCCCGATGTAGCTCTGTCCGGCCATCAGCCGGGAGACCTTCTCGGCGTCCACGTCGAAGCCAAGGACCTTCACGCCGCCGGCGGCGAACTCGCGGACCAGCGGCAGGCCCACGTAGCCCAGGCCTACGACGCCGATCACGGCGCTGCGGTCCTCGATGCGTTGAAGCAACGGGTCAACCATGGGGGCTCCTTCGCGTCCGGCCGCATGATCGCCTCGACCGGTGTCGCTTAGCATATCGGCATGCCGCCGGCTTGTCATCAATTCGGTCGCGTGGGCTGCTGTCGGATCGTGTGCGGATTTCGGCCTTGGCGCGTGTGCGGCGGGTTGTGGAAACAGGCGTTGCCCCGTATACTGCAGGCGTTCGCCATAGTGGCCAAAGCAAGGGGTTTACGCAGTGGCAGGTCCTGTCCATAGCGCCGTGGAGGTACTCAAACCGCTCTGGTGGATCGCTGTTCCCGCGGCGGGAGCGTCCCTCGCCGTCACGCCGATCGTGCGTCTGTGCGCCTACCGGTTGGGTGTTGTTGACCGTCCGGATGTGGGCGATGCGGGGCTCAAGCCCCACGGCCGGCCCGTGGCGTACCTCGGGGGCGTGGCGATGTGCCTGGCGCTGCTGACAGGGCTTGCGTGCTACGTGGTCGTCCTGCCGCAGCTGGGGACGCATTGGCGTCAGATCGCCGCCGGCGGGGGCGACGCGGGCTGGGCAGGCCTGATGGCCAATCCGCTGTGGCATCTTCTGGCCGTGGCCGTGGGCGCCGTGGTGATCACGATCGTCGGGTTGATGGACGATTTGCGCGACATCCAGCCGCATCAGAAGGTGGGGGGACAACTGCTGGCCGCGGGCGTGCTCTTGCTCGGCGGCGTGGGGCATAGGTTGGTCGGCACGTTGACCGATCCGGTGCTTCGCGCGTGGGGCGTGCCGCTTCCGTTATGGGTCGAGGTGCCACTGAGCGTGTTGCTGTGCATCGTGCTGGTCATCGCCACGTGCAACGCCACGAACCTGCTGGATGGGCTGGACGGGCTGTGCGGCGGCGTGACGGTGATCATTGCGCTGGGCTTCCTGGGCTTGACTGTGCACCTGGCGATGTACGACACCGCGCCGCAGATCGACCCGCTCCGCGTCGCGCTGTGTTTGGCGATGGCCGGGGCGGTCATCGGCTTTCTGCCCTACAATCTGCCGCCGGCTACGATCTTCATGGGCGACGCCGGGAGCATGTTGCTGGGGTTCTTCGTGGCGGCGATGATGATGCTGTTCTGCAAGGGGTCCGCCGGCCAGGCCACCACGCCTCGATGGTTCGTCTCGTCGCTGGCGGTTTTCGGGCTGCCGATCCTGGATACGGGTCTGGCCGTTGTGCGGCGGATCCGCGCGGGGCGCAGCATTTTCGCCGGGGACCGCAGCCACCTTTACGATCAACTCGTCGATCGCGGCATGAGTGTCAAAGGCGTGGTCGGGCTGTTCTACGTGTTGGCCGCTGCGACCGCCGGCATCGGCGTGGTCGCGGCAATCTACCTCCGCGGGCGGTACGCCATGGCGCTGTACGGCGTCGGGCTGGTCGCCGTCGCCCTGCTGTTCTGGAAGCTGGGGATGGTCACGCCGGAGGCCCACGGCTGCCCCGAAGGCGACAATCGCGACGAGACGGACGCGCCCGACACGCTCTGACGCGGGTGCCATACGCCGCGCATCGGGCTTCTCGCCGTGGGGCATGGGGGCGGCGCTGACCGCCCCGGTCCGGCTCGTCTTGTCGCGCGACACCAGCGCCGCGTCGACGTGGTATTGGCTGGCGTGACGGTGCACGTCGCCGCCTGGTCAGATTTGTTTCAGTCCCTGCGAGCGCATTGGCCATAACGTGTGTTATATGGGGCAAACGAACCGCGTTGTATGGAGAGTAACGAATGCGACGACATGCTCCGATGACCGCCTGTCTAGTGGTGCTGTGCGCTGCGGCCGTGCCGGTATTGGCAGGCGAAGCGCCCGAACTGAAGCTCAAGCCCTGCACGATCGAGCTGGTCGACGGGACGGAGGTTGCCGGCAAGCTGGCCGTGCAGTTCGACATGCCCGATCACCTGATCGTCTACTCGCCGCGCCTGGCGACGGTGCGGAGCTTCCTGAAGGACCACGTCCACGCGCTGACGGTGGACGGCACGCGCCGGCAGCTCAACGCGAAGCGCGAGCTGACGGACGAGGACAAGACGCTGCTCGGGCAGACGGACTGGCCCGATGCGCCGCCGGCGAAAGGGGTCAAGCCCGCCTACACGACCGAGAGTTGGGACAAGCCGCTGCAGTTGATGGTCTGGGCCCATCCGGGGCGTAGCGGGAAGGTGAAGGACCCCGGCAACTGGCTGGTCAACGGTCAACCGCTGACCCGTTGGCCGCGGGCGGTGGGGCATTTCTTCGGCACCAACTTCTTCAAGCCCGACACGACCGATCTGCTGTTTCCGGCCGCGGATGAGCGGTACGGGGTCCGCGCCGCCAGCGACCGCTTCCACGTGCGCCACCTGACCGTCGAGCACGGCGGCGACATCGACATGGCGCTGAACGTCTGCACGGGCAACATCTGGATCGGCCCCAACGGCGCGTACAATGGGGGCGGCGGCGCCAACCTCGGCGGCGCCAAGCACACGTTCTTCATCAACGGCCGGCCGCACGACGGTACGCTGCCCGAGACGCCCGAGCAGTTCGATGTGCTGATGGACGCGGCGCCGTACTTCGCGCGCAAGTGGGTCGTGCGCAAGGCCACGCCCGAGGCATCCATTACGCTCATCGGCGGGTTCAAGTCCGGCGACGAGACGCACTGGATGCGCGGCGTGACGATCCTCGAGGAAGACAGCGTCATCTCCGTCGGCCCGCGGTGCGTGCAAACGGTCGGCCTCGACGCCAAGCTGATCATGAAATCCGGTTCCGTGCTCGGCAAGAACAGCGGCAATCAGGCCTATAAGAACGATATGCGCATCTTGGGCGACTTGCTGGCCGGCACGCCGGACGAGCCGATCACGCGCAGTGTCTATCTCGGCATCAGCATCAAGGACAGCCACGGGCGCCTCGCCACGACGCGCTTGGGCAGGCAACACTATCGCTTCGCCAACGTTCGCGGCCTGACCGTGGCGCCGGGAGGGCGTATGCGCGTGCACACGGCGGACCCGGATAAGGCCCGTCTGCACGTGACCTGGCACGGCGTTCGCAGCACCACTTACGGAGATGACGGCACGCCGAAGGACTACTTCGAGAAGCTCCCCGAAGCCGAACGTACGATCAACGTGAACATCTTCGGCGAGCAGAAGCTCGAGAACGTCGTGTTCGACTGGGTCGGCAAGGGCGACATCCGCCTGCTCGATCCTGACGTCCGCCAGACGTGGCGAAACATCGGCTTCGGCACGCACAATAAGGCCGCCGGCGACGCATTGTTCGCGAAGTTCGAAGCCGACGAAGACGCGCAAGAGCAGATCGCGCGGTGGCGGAAGCAGGCGGCCCAGCGCGGTACCGAGCGGGAGATCGCCGTCACCGCCGGGGGCGTGATCGACAATCGCTACTTCCGCATCCTCCCCTCGGGCGGCACGTTCGCCGCCGGCGAGGAGGTCGCGGTACGCCTCGACTGGCTCGGCGACCCCGAAGGCAAGGTCCGCTACTCGACCGACGGCAGCGAGACCGGCGAGGGCCAGGGCACGGTCTACGACGGGCCGATTACGATCACCGAGACGACTACGATCAAGGCGGGCTGCATTCAGTACCCCGGCCCGCACTTCCGAAGGCAATGGCGGGAATACGAAGACACGTTCACGTTCGTGGCCGAAACGCGGCGCCCCGATGAGCCGACGGAGATCGAGCCCGGCGTTCTCGTAGAGGTCTACGACGACACCCCGCTGGAGCGCGAGCCCGAACGCCTGGGCAAGCCGCTTGCCGTCGAGGCGCTGGATTCGCTGACGCCGGCGTTGAGCAAGGGCAGGGGCAAGGCCGGGTTGATCTACTCCGGCTACGTGCAGGTCCCGGCATCGGGCGTCTGGCGGTTTTACACGGAGACCGCCGGTCCCAGCCGGCTGTATATCGGCGAGCGGCTCGTGGTCAATAACCACCGGCGCCACCGCGACGATGAGAAGGCCGAAAAGCGCAAGTACCTTCAACCGGAACTCGAGTCATGGGGTTCCCTGAAGCTGGCGGCCGGCAAGCACGCCTTCCGTTTGGAGTGTTGGTATCCTGAGGACGAGCTGTTCAACGTCTGTTACGAGGGTCCCGGCGTGACCAAGCGGCCGATCCCCGCCGACGCGCTCTACCGTCCGCGGCGCTGGAATGCGGTCATCACTCCGGGCGGCGGGCTGCACGAGGGCGGCGAGACGGTCGCGGTCCGCCTGGGCGTCGACACCCGCGCCGACGCGTCCGGCGTGACGATCCGCTACACGCTGGACGGCAGCGAGCCGACGGGCGAGTCCGCGGCGTACGACAAGCCGATTGCCGTCGAGAAGGACACCACCGTCCGCGCCCGTTGTTTCCGCGACGGCGAGCCGGTGCCGGGCAAGCCGGGGATGGCGAAGTTCATCTTCCTCAGCGGCCTGGATGACGCGAAGCCGGGCCTGGTCTACCGCGTGTATGACGGCGGCTGGAACGAACTGCCGGAGTTCGACGAGCTCGACCCGGCCGACAGCGGAACGGCCGAGCGGATCGGGATGGACGTGACCGACCGCGGCAGCAACTTCGGCCTCGTGTTCAACGGCTACCTGGCGGTGCCGACGGCCGGGGAGTACACGTTCTACACCACCAGCGACGACGGCAGCGCGCTGTACATCGACGGCAAGAAGGTCGTGGATAACGACGGCGCCCACGGCATGCAGGCCCGCAGCGGCACGGTCACGGTCAGCGAGGGCCCGCACCTGATCCGCGTGGAGTTCTTCCAGGGCATCGGCGGTAAGGGCCTGGAGGTCCATTGGAAGGGCCCGGGCGGCGAGAAGCAGCCGATCCCGTCCGACGTGCTGAGTCACTGACCGCGCAAGCCCCTTGAGGCGGCCTGCGGCGACGGGCAGCGCAGAAAGGAAGCGATCCATGAGTTCGATGACGGCGAGATGTATTGCGGCCGTTTGCGTATTGGCGGTCGTCGCGCCCCTCAGCGCCGATAGCGCGAAGCAAATTGCCCCGGCCACGTTCGGCGACAACACGGCCACACTGTGGTCGCCGACGCTGGAGTGGACGTTGAAGAACGCGTCGCACGAGGGCAACCCGTTCGACCTGGTCGCGAAGGCGACGTTCACGCACGCCAGCGGCAAGGAGCAGCGCGTCACCGAGATGTTCTACGCCGGCGACGATACGTGGAAGTTCCGCTTCACCGGCACGCGCACCGGCGAATGGACCTTCACGACGCAGGCCGACGGAGCCGACGGCACGACCAAGGACCCCGAGCTGGACGGCAAGCGCGGCGCCGTGACGGTCCGGCCGAATCGGGACGCGGACGCTTACGGCTTCGTAACCAATTTGGGCAACAGGTGGGCGCGTCATCAGGGCAACGACGGCGCGGTCGTGGCGTTCGTGCCGCACTTCCGCATGGGGTTCGAGAAACGCAGCTTCAACTGGAGCGCCGCGGAGATCAATCGCAACCTCGACGTGTGGCTGGGGCGCGAGGGCTTCAACGGCGTATTCGTTTTCATGGCCGGCTACTGGGTCGACCGGGACGGCGGCTCGAAGTTCCACAAGCGCGATCCGGACCTGCGGTCGTTCGGCGTTCTGGAGGACATGATCGCCGGCACGTACGCCAGGGACGGCGTGGTGCATTTGTGGTATTGCGGCGACAGCGGCCGACGGCAAAGCGCCCGACGCGCGTTCGGCAAGGCCGGCGCCGCCACGAAGGAAGAGCGCTGCCTGCTGCGCTACATCGGCGCGCGCCTGGGGCCGCTGCCGGGCTGGATCATGGGCTATGGTTACGACAATCCCGAGCACGTCAACACGGCGGAGCTGCGCGGATGGGGCAGTTACCTGCGCAAACATATGGCTTATCGCCACATGCTCGGCGCCCGCGACCAGGGCGGGAACATCAACTATACCTACTGGCCGGAGGCGGACTTCTACTCGCGCGGGCACTGGTTCCGCGGCGCTTCGTACGGCGACCTGGTCAAGGCCATGAAGGCCGAGACGGACAAGCCGCACACCTTCGACGAGCGGTGGTGGATCAAGCGGCTCGGCTCGGAGGACAAGCTCCGGCGGCAGCTATGGCTGTGCAACATGGGCGGGGGCGTCAGCGCGATCTTTGGAAACAAGGGCGATTGGTCGCGGGACCCGTATTCGCACCCCGAGTATTTCAAAACGTTCTTCGCCTTCTGGCAGGACCGGTTCGCCCACACGTTGAGCCCGCAGAAGGGCTCGTCGGGTACCTACTGCCTGATGAGCTCGGACAAGAGCTGTGGCGTTTTCTACGCCGAGAGCGCCGAAAGCGTCGCGATGGACCTGTCCGGCATGTCCGGCCCCCAGCCGGCCGTGGCGGTGGATACCAAGAAGGCTTATCGCGAGATCGACATCGGCCCGCTGACGCCCGGCGAGCACACCTGGAAGGCCCCGTACAAGAGCGACTGGGCTGTCGCCGTCGGGACGTTTCCCG
>JAGXKT010000056.1 GCA_018335035.1 Phycisphaerae bacterium | reverse complement strand
GAAGCGGGCGATCGGATTCGAACCGACGACGTCCAGCTTGGGAAGCTGGCATTCTACCACTGAATTACGCCCGCGTGCGTCGCGTGCGGCGCGGCGACTGCCTGATTATCCTCCCGCCCGGCGGCCCCGTCAAGCGCGGCCGGGGGCGTTCTCGGCGCCGCGGCGGCTGTTTGCGGGTTCGCGTTCGGCCGTGTCGGTTCCCCCGCGACCGCGGCGGGTTCGGCTCAGCCGGCATTCCCGCTGTGCGGCGTCTCATTCCGGCCAAGTTCGCCGGCGCCCCGCAGGTGCCAGCGTGCGATGACCGGGCCGACGATCTCGAACAGGACGGTCGTGGCGATGACCAGCGGCAGCACGGCCTGGCCGTACTCGGGCATTTGCTCACGCGCCAGCAGCGCGAAGCCCAACGCCACGCCGGCCTGGGGCAGCGTGCACCAGCCGACGTGCGATCGGACCACTCTCGGCGCCCGGCGCAACCGTCCGCCCGCGTAGCCGCCGATAACCAGCCCGGCCGTGCGGGCCGCGACGTATGCGGCCGCGATCCAGCCGACCTGCCCCAACGCGTCGAGCCGGAAGCGGAACCCCGCGAGGATGAAGAACACGGCCAGGAAGGGTTCGCTGACGCCCTCGATGGCGTGGAAGGGGCGGGCGTTGTCGCCGACGCGCCAGGCGAGCACGGCTCCGAGCGTCATCGCGGCCAGCAGGTAGGACACGTGCAGCATGCTCGCGGCGCCGGCGACGAGGAAGACGAACCCGGCGGCCTCGACGAGCGTCGGCTCGCCGCGGCGGATGCGTCGGGTGATCCAGGCCATCGGAACGCCGACGGCCGCGCCGAGCGCCACGGCGCCGCCGACTTCCCACAGCCCGCGGGCGATCTGCATGGCGTCGGTCTGGGCCTGGGCGGTGGCCTGGGCGGCGACGAACAGCACGCTGAACAGGATCACGCCGACCGCGTCGTCGATGGCGACCACGCCGAGGACCGTGTCGGTCAGCGGGCCGGCGGCACGTTCTTCCCGGACGGTCTCGTAGATCGCCGCCGGCGCCGAGGCCGGCGCGATGCCGGCCAGCAGCAGCGCCAGCGGCAGCGGCGCCCCGGCCAGAAGTGCCGCGACGAATACGAAGGCGCAGACCAGCGAGACCTTGCCGCCCATGACGGCGAAGACCGTTCGCCCGTGTTTTCGCAGCCCCCGGCCCACGAGCCGCTCGCCGAGCAGGAAGCCCACCATCGCCAGGGCCATGTGGGCGACCATTGGGAACCACGACGAGACGCTCTCGGGGACGATGTCCAGCACGGCCGGTCCGCAGACGGCGCCGGCGACCAGCAGAAGCGTCACGCTGGGGACGTGCATCCGCGGGCCGGTGACGTGTGCGACGTACCCGGCCAGCAGAAACAGCGCCAGCGCGACGAGCGGCAATCCGGCTGTCGATTCCATGGAAGTTCCTTCATTTGCAACGCGGCATCGCGTGCTTGCGATTTGACGCCGCAGGAATTGTAGTGGTGCGGTACGCCCACGCCGCGGGGCGTGTCTCAGGGCGCGTGTTCGCGGCGTCTGACGGAGCGCAGAGATGATCGGCATCATCGGTGTGATAGCGGTGCTGGTGGTTCTGGGGCTGTCGTTGGTGATCACGCGGCTGGCGACGGTCGCGTTGACGCTGACGGGCATGTCGCGCGAGTCGGCGCGGTTTCAGGCGCGGTCGGCGTTCACCGGGACGGGTTTTACCACCAGCGAGGCCGAGCAGGTCGTCCGCCACCCGGTGCGACGGCGGATCGTGATGATGCTGATGATCCTCCGCAGCGCCGGGCTGGTGACGATCATCGTCTCGCTGATTCTCTCGTTTGTCGGGCCGGCGGCCGGAACGCAGAAGCTGTTTCGCTTGGCGTGGATTGGTGGCGGAGTCCTTGTGCTATGGCTGCTGGCGCGCAGCCGGGCGGTGGACCGTGTCGTCAGCCGGCTGATCGAGCGGGCGCTGCGGCGGTGGACCGACCTGGACGTTCGCGATTATGCCAGCTTGCTGCGGCTGTCCGGCCCGTACACGGTGATGGAGCTGCACGTCGACGAAGACGACTGGCTGGCCGAGAAGCCCCTGCACGAGTGCGACGTTCAGGGCGAGGGCGTGCTGGTCCTCGGCATTCTGCGGGCCGACGGCACGTACCTCGGCGCGCCGCGCGGGCAGACGCAGGTACACGCCGGTGACACGCTGATCGTCTACGGGCGGGGCGAGTTGCTGGCCGAACTGGACGAGCGACGCGCCGGCGGCGCCGGCGACCGCGCCCACGCCGCCGCCGTGGACGCCCAGCAGCGCGCCTTGGCCGCCCAGGACCGTGCCGAGGCCCGCAGCGAACGCCAGCGGCGCCGCGCCGAACGCGACGACGCCTCCGCCGACGAACCGGAGGGCGCCTCGTGACACTGGCGTTCCTCGGCACGCGGGGCGCGATTGACGAGCGCAATCGCCGCCATCGGATGCACGCCGCGCTGATGGTCGGTTACCGACGCGGGCGCGTGATGATCGACTGCGGCACCGACTGGCGCACCCGGTTGCCGCGCCTCGCGCCGCCGGCGATCGTGCTGACGCACGCTCATCCGGATCATGCGGGCGGACTGGTCGACGGGGCGCCGTGCCCGGTCTATGCCACACAGACCACCTGGGGCATCATTGACGGCATGCCGATCGCGCAGCGCCGGACGCTTCGCCCGCGCCAGCCGGTCGCCATTGGGGGCATCACGTTTGAGGCGTTCGCCGTGGTTCATTCAGACCGCTGCCCGGCGGTGGGGTACCGCATCACGGCCGGGCGGGTCGCGATCTTCTACGTGCCCGACGTGGTCTACGTCCCCGACCGCGGCGAGGCGCTGGACGGCGTGGACGTGTACGTCGGCGACGGGGCCACGCCCGCGCGGTCGTTCGTGCGGCGTCGCGGCGGCCGGCTCATGGGGCACACGCCCGTTCGCACGCAACTAACCTGGTGCCAAACCGAAGGCGTTCCCCGTGCGATCATCACGCACTGCGGGCAGCGGATCGTCGCCGGCGACGAACGGCGCCTCGGCGCGCAGGTGCGGCGATGGGGGCGCCGGCGCGGCGTCGAGGCGCGGATTGCATACGATGGCCTTGAGGTGACGCTGCGCTGAGGCGCCGTCATGAGCGTCTCAGAGCGGCCGCCGTGCGAGTGACGCGATGTTTCTGAAATGGCTTCCATGGAAATACCTGGCCCGTCGCCTGGCCAAGGCGCACGGGTTTCTCGATCCGGTGAGCATCCTGGCGCGGCTGGAGCGCTTCGCCCAGCCGTCGGAGGTCGCCACGCCGATGGAGTTGTTGCGGGCCGGCGTGGTGTTCCACGCGCGCGGCCTGATGAACACGAAGGTCATTCAGCAGAACCTCGACTGGATCTGGCCGTACTGGGTGCAGCGTCAGTTCGATCCAGACGACGCGGCTTTCGTCCCGCGGGCGTTCTCGCTGACGCACGTGAACTTGACGCACCGCAACTGGACGGCGCTGGGGCTGCCCGGCTGCAACGCGTTTCCGCTGGTCGATCCGCGGGGGTTGCTGACGCCGCTGTTCGACGGCTGGTCGCTGGATGCGTGGGTCGTCGCTGACGACGGGACCGAGTTGCTCTGTCCGGCCGGGGGCGCGGTAACCCAGCGCCTCGTAATGGAGGCCGACGGACTGGGCGTCGAGACGATCGCCTCGGACGGACCCTTGACGCTGCGCAGCTACGCCGATGTGGCGGTTGCCGACGGTGCGCCGGTCTGCCGACTGCGCTGTCGCGCAGAGGCCGACCGTGATGCGTGGCTTGCGATCGTGCTTCGCCCGTTCAACCCGGAGGGCGTCAGCTTCGTCCACGATATCCGCCTCGATGCGGGTCGCCGGGTCTGGCGCGTCAACCGCGCCGCGGATGTGCGCTTCGAGACGCCCGCGCAGCGCCATGTCACGAGCACGTATGTCGCCGGCGACGTCCACACGGACCTGCTGCGCCGCGACGCATCCGAGGCCTGCCGCTGTGAGGTGGGCCTGGCCAGCGCCGCGGCGCTGGTTCGCGTCGCCGCGGGCGAGCCGTGCGAACAGACGGTTCGCGTGGATCTCTCGGCCGATAAGAAGTCCGCCCCTGTTGTGCAGGCGCCGGAGGAGTTGTCGTGGTCGGCTGCGATGAAGGATGTCTGCTCGCTTCAGAGCGGCGAGCGCCGGTTCGACGTCCTCTACGATGCGGCCGTGCGGACGATGCGGTTGCTGTGCCCGGCCGATCCGTATCCCGGCCCATTCACGTACAAGCGGTTCTGGTTTCGCGACGCGGTATTCATACTCCACGCGATGCTGTGTGCCGGCTTCGAGGAGCCGGTTGAGCGCGCGATGGGCCGTTTCCTGCGGCGCCAGCACGTCAGCGGGTTCTTTCATTCCCAGACGGGCGAGTGGGACTCAAACGGGCAGGTGCTCTGGCTGCTGCTGCGGTTCGGCGACCTGACCGGCTGCGGCCTCGAGAAGGATTGGCGCAAACCTGTCGTCCGCGCCGCCCGCTGGATCGTGGGCAAGCGTTGCGCGAGCAACGACCGGGGGCTCCACGCCGGTTTGATGCCGGCCGGGTTCAGCGCCGAGCACCTCGGCAACAACGATTTCTACTACTGGGACGACTTCTGGTCCCAGGCGGGGCTTCACGCCGCCGAAGCGATGTGCCGTCGCTGGGGCGACGGGAAGAACGCCGAACGCTTCCGGCGCGAGGCGGACGACCTCGCCCGGTGCATCGATCGCACGCTGGACGCCTCGCGCGACGTGCGGCGCCACGCGGGCATTCCGGCCTCGCCGTACCGTCGCATGGACGCCGGGGCGGTCGGCTCGCTGGCGGCGGGATATCCCCTTGGGCTGCGCCCGGCGGCGGACCCGGACCTGCTGGCGACGGTGGATTACCTGCTGAGACACTGCCTGCGACGCGGCGCGTTCTTCCAGGAGATGATCCACTCTGGCTGCAACGCGTACCTGACGCTTCAGGTCGCGCAGGTGCTTCTGCGAGCGGGAGACAGGCGGTTCTTCGACCTGGTTTGCGCCGTGGCGGAGCTGGCCTCGCCGACCGGGCAGTGGCCCGAGGCGATCCACCCGCGCACCGGCGGTGGCTGCATGGGCGACGGGCAACACGCCTGGGCCGCCGCCGAGTGGGTCATGATGATGCGACACATGTTCGTCCGCGAAACCGACGGCGGCTTGGCGATCGGCTCGGGCATTCCGCCGGCGTGGCAGGACGGTCGCGCGATGCGCCTCGGCCCGACGCCGACGCCGTACGGGCCTGTCTGTGTTACACTGACCGGCGACGGCGAGACGGTGACCGCGTCCTGGCAGGCCGACTGGCGCGGCGCGCCGCCGCGACTGGACGTCTGTCCGCCTGGACGGAGACCGCAGACCGTCGAACGGCCGGACGGTGAAGGTCGGGTCACGCTCGCTCGCGCCGAGACAGACGGAGACGCGCCGTGAGAATCGCGATGTTCACCAACACGTACCTGCCGCAGGTCGGCGGCGTGGCCGAATCGGTGGCGCGATTCACGCGCGGCTACCGGCGGTGCGGGCATGCGACGCTGGTGGTCGCCCCGGAGTACGGCTCGCGCGCCGCGCAGACGGCTCGGCGCGAGCCGGACGCCGCGGCGACATGCCACGACGAGCCCGGCGACGCCGATGTCGTTCGCGTCCCGGCGTTGCCGCGGTTCAAGGGCAGCGATTTCTCCTTCGCCGTGCCCGTCGCGTGCGATCTCAAGGGCGCCCTGGACGCGTTCAAGCCGGACGTCGTCCACGCGCATCACCCGTTTCTGCTCGGCACGGAGGCCGCGCGCGTCGCCGCCGCTCACGACGTGCCGCTGGTGTTCACGCACCACACCATGTACGAGTGGTACACGCACTACGTGCCGCTGGAGATCCCGTCGATGCGGACGTTCATCCAGCAGTTGGCGACCGGCTATGCCAACCTCTGCGACGCCGTGTACGCCCCCAGCGCGAGCGTGGCGGACATCCTGCGCGGCCGCGGCGTGACGGCGCCGCTCCGCGTGGTACCGACGGGCGTGGACCTG
>JAGXKT010000026.1:27400-32722 GCA_018335035.1 Phycisphaerae bacterium | reverse complement strand
CCCGAGCCGGCGACGATGTCGCTGCTGGCGGTCGGCGGGCTGGGCGTTCTGATCCGCCGTCGCCGCAGGGCTTGAGCTTGTCGAAGGGCCGCAGGGCGTAAGTGTGTTGTTGAAGGCCCGAAGGTCCTGAGTGTGTCGTAAGGATCGTGGTACGTCGTTGGTTTCATGATGCGCAACGTCGGTCGGGTGCGGGCCGGTCACTGAGCAGAGAGGCCGGTCCGCCCGGCCGGTTTGCCCGAGGCCGAGAAGGCCCCGGCGGACCACCCGCCGTATATATCGGGCAGCGAGTTGCATCGGGCGGGTCCTTGTGTGGCTAAGGGCCCGCCCGCGTTGTTTTGGGGGACCAGCCGTCCCACCACGCCGCGGCGTCGGCACGACCCTGCCGCCGGCGCTGCATCCGGCCGTCTGCCGCGGCGACGGCTCGCTTTCCGCCCGGCGTATCGGGCCATGACCTGTTGATGTAAAGGGCCGGTTTCCCGTATAATGTAAAAATGGCGGCGCTGGCTGCATGCGCGTCGCCGGCGCGAGGCAGGAGACGGCATGTCCAAGCCCGTAACGATGGACGATATTGCCCGCCACGTGGGCGTCACCAAGATGACGGTCTCGTGCACGCTGCGCGACACGGGGCGCGTCGCGCTGGCAACGCGGGAGCGGATCCGCCAGGCGTGCCGTGAGCTGGGCTATCAGCCGAACGCGGCCGCCCGCGCCGTCGCCCGCGGGCGTTTCGGCGCCGTCGCCCTGCTGCTGAGCACGCACGGCGGGCGCAGCACGATGCCCGGACCGTTGCTGACGAGCATCCACGACGCCTTGGCGGAGCGCGAGCTGCACGTGATGCTCACGCGCCTGCCCGACGAGACGCTCACCAGCGAGGGCTTCGTGCCGCAAATCCTGCGCGAGTACCTCGCCGACGGGCTGTTGATCAACTACCACCACGCCGTGCCCGACGCGATGGTCCGCCTGATCGAGGACCACCACCTCCCGTCGATCTGGCTGAACGCCAAGCGCGACCACGACGCGGTCTACCCGGATGACTTCGCGGCCGGACGGGACATTACAGCCCATCTGATCGAGCTTGGGCACCGCCGGATCGCCTATCATGACCTGGGTCGCAACGCGGCCCTGCGGGAGCAGGGCAGCCGGCACTACAGTCAGGAGGACCGCTGCGCGGGCTATCGAGAGGCGATGAGCGAGGCGGGGCTGACGCCGCGGCTGATTGAAGACGTTGAGAGCGTCACGCCGAAGAACGTTGTGCAGTACACGGCCGACCAACTGACCGCGGCGGATCGCCCGACGGCGCTTGTGGCCGGCGAGCACGGCATTGTTCGACACGCGGCGACGTTGGCGGGACTGGCGATTCCCCGCGACCTGTCGCTGGCGGCGTTCCTGGTGGACCCGTGCGTCGGCGACGAGATGCGCCCGACGGCGATGATCGTGCCCAACGCGGAGATGGGCACCCGCGCCGTGGGCATGCTGACCCGGCGAATCGACAACGGTGAAGAGAAGTTGCGTTCACACTGTATTCCATTATGGTTCAAGGACGGCTGCTCGACAGCGCCGCCACGAGGAGACACATCATGACCGAACGACGTCCGCGGGGCACGACAAGGCAACACGACGGCGCCCGGGGCCTGAGGCCGGCGGCGCGGAGCCGCGCGTTTACGCTGATCGAGCTGCTCGTGGTCATCTCGATTCTCGCCGTTCTGGTGAGCATCCTGATGCCGTCACTGGACCGTGCGCTGGAACTGGCGCGTCTGACCAAATGCATGGCCAACACGAACAACATCGGCAAGGCCACGCAGACGTGCGCCACGGTGAACAAGCGATTGCCGCTGGCCGGCCTGCAGTGGGGCGTTCCGTCGTTCACGCCGGCGGGCCTGGATGATAGCAGCGAGACGAAGTACACCTACTACACGGATAGCGGCACGCGTCGCGTCGCGCCGATGGTCATGCAACTGGGCGTTCACATGGGCGTCGACTTCCGGGACGACAGCCGCGCCCACGTGGAAGAAGACATCTTCCGCGATGAGGTGACGCGGATATTCCAGTGTCCGTCACTGACGGACGTGCAGGAGGGCATCGTCGTCTTAGGCCGGTACAACGGGTGGCGCAACCCAATCACTGAACCGTCAAGCTACGGCTTCAGCGAGGGCATCCTCGGGCATCGCGGCGCGGTGAGCCATGCGGTCTCAGGCCGCTACCCCGCCGGGCGACCCGACAAAGTCAGCCGACCCTCGGAGACGCTGCTGTGCCTCGAGGCCAAACCGTGGGAGGGAGGCGACAGTTTGGTCTTCTTTGACGTGCTCCCCTCCGGCGAGGAGCACGCCACCTTCGCCCACTACTGGGAAGTGGCCAGCACGCACGGCTGGGGAACGGGCGTGGATTTCGACCGACACGACCACCGCATGAGCGTCGTGTTCGCCGACGGGCACTGCGAATCCGAGCCGACGGGCGAATCGGCCGAAGAGCCCGACCTCGAGTCGTGGGACCATCTCTACGTGGTCTACTGATCCGCGCGCCGCGAAGCGCTGCGCCACGTTACCAAGCCGCCCACGGATGCGGCGCGTGCGTGTAACGGCATGCGCGGGCGCCGCACGGCGCGCCGCGATGCGCCCGCCGCGAGAATCGCGCGCCGCCGGCCCGTCGGCACCGGCTTGCGGGGTTCGCCTCTCAGCGTCTCGGCCGGATCGCCTTGGACCCGCGCGAACAATGTGATAGCGTAGACGTACGCGCAGAGGGGCTATCCGGAGCAACAGAACCATGCTGCAATCGCTGTGGAACAATACGAAAACCACACTGCTGCTCGGCGGGCTGATGGGCCTGTGCCTGGGCGTGGGGTACCTCCTCGGCGGCCGGGAGGCGATCGTACCCGCCCTGGCCATCGGCGCAGTGCTGAACGTCGGAGCGTTCTTCTTCTCGGACCGGATCGCCCTGGCAACGATGCGGGCGCGCGAGGTGTCCCGCGACGAGGACCCGGAGTTGTATGACACCGTCGCCGAACTGGCCAAGCGGGCCAACCTGCCGCTGCCGCGGGTGTGCATCTCGCCGGCCGCGGCGCCCAACGCCTTCGCCACGGGACGCGGCCCGAAGCACTCCGCCGTGTGCGTTACGGCGGGCCTGCGGCAGATGCTCAGCCGCGAGGAGCTGGCCGGCGTGATCGCCCACGAGTTGAGCCACGTACGCCATCGCGACGTGCTGATCAGCACGATCGCGGCCGTGGTCGCCGGGGCCATCACCATGCTGACGTACTTCGGGCTGTTCTTCGGGGGCGGGGACGACGACGAGGGCAATCCGCTGATCGCCCTGGCGATGCTGATCCTCGCGCCGATTGCCGCGGGGTTGATCCGCATGGCGATCAGCCGCTCGCGCGAGTTCGAGGCCGACCGCGCCGGGGCGGAGATCGCGGGGTCGCCGCGCGGCCTGGCCAGCGCGTTGCGCAAGCTCCACGCCGGCAGCCAGCGGGTTCCCCTGCCCGCGCCGGACGCTCAAAGCGGGCTGTTTATCGTCCAGCCGCTCTCGGCGCGCGCCCGGCGGGGCGCCAGCAAGCTGTTCATGACCCACCCGCCGGTCGAACAGCGCATCGCCCGCCTCCGCGCGATGGAGCGATAAACCGCCAGAACGGCACGGCCGCTTCCGCCGGCGCGCAACGTACCGGGGGCGTCCACGGGCCCTGCGATTCTACGCCTCCGTCGGCGCCTCGGGCGGTTCGGGACGGTCGGCGCGAAGTGCGAGCAGCGCGAGGATTGCCACGGCCGCCAGGCACAGCGCCAGCGCGGCGACGTATCCGCCGGTCAGCGTCTTGGAGAGCCCGAACGCGGCCGGGCCGATCGCGCTGAACAGCACGATCCACGTCATGTTGAACCCGCTGATCGCCCCGAGGTGCGTGCGCCCGAACAGGCGCGGCCAGGTCATCGCCAGCAGCAACCCGAACACGCCGACCGACAGCCCGCGAGCGGCCACGTGGAGGTAGATCGCCGGACCCCAGCCCAGCGCCAGCGCGCCGACCATCGAGAGCCCCATCATCGTCAGCATGAACACCAGAATCCACTTCAGGCGGACGTGATCGCTGATCCAGCCGCCGACGAAGCCCGTGACCACCGCCAGAGCGGCCGAGGGACTGAACTGCATGAAGGCGACCATCCGTCCGTAGCCGCGTTGGGCGAAGAGATCCTCGACGTGAAACGTAATGGCCGTCAGGTACAGCGCCTGGGCGGCCAGGGCGAGGTTGAACACCCAGAAGGCGTAGGTTCGCCTGGCCTCGGGAAGGTCGAAATCGCGCGCCGGGTGATGCCGCGGATCGCGCGGGCGCGCCGTTGCGCCGCCGTCGGGAAGCAGGCCGCAGCTTTCGGGGTTGTCGCGGAAGAACACGAGCACGAACACGGTCAGTCCGGCGCCGATGACCGCTCCGGCAAGCCGCCACGTGCCGCTCCAGCCGAACCGGTCGATCAACAGCGCAAACAGCAGCGGGCTGACGGCGAAAATCGGGGGCACGAAGACATTCATGATGCCGTTGGCCAGACCGCGGCGGTGGTCGAACCACTTCATCACCATGTTGCGGCAGGAAAGGGTCAAAACGCCCTGCCCGACAAAGCGCAGCAGGAAGAACCCGACAACGGCCACGCCGAAGGCGACGGCGACGGACTCCGGCCGGCCGACCAAGCGGCCGATCGCCGCGGCGGCGGCGTCCATGCGGCTCAGCGCGATCAGCACGGCGCCGAGCGCCGCCGACGCCAGACCGGCCGTGACCCGCGCCCCGAAACGGTCGTAGAACCGCCCGACCCATGTCAGCAGGAAGCTGCTGGCAACCGTCCCCAGCATGTAGGCGAAGCTGATGCCCATGCGGTCGAGCCCCATGGCGTCCATCAACGGCTCGTTGAACGCCGAGACGCCGATGGTCTGCCCCGGCACCGAGAACACGGCGCCGAGCGTGCCGGCCGCGAGAATGAACCAGCCGTAGAAGAACGGCCAGCGACGCGGAGCAAACGGACTGTCCGAGCACTGTCGAGTCATGGCCACACTGTCCCAAGCGAGCGGTGCATGCTCGGCGGTTCGGCGGCGTGAATCAAGCGCCAAGGCCGGCGCGATGCGCATTGACCGAACCGCCGCCGGTCGATATAGTCGGTAATGGCGTCGATCGCCTCGCCCGGCGCCGCGACGCATCCGGAGAGGTGGCTGAGTGGCTGAAAGCGACGGTTTGCTAAACCGTTGTACCGGTTCAGACCGGTACCGCGGGTTCGAATCCCGCCCTCTCCGTTGAATAAGGGTCGCCCACCAGGGCGGCCTTGTTCAATGGGCGGCGATGAGAACACGCTCCGGACGCGAGCG
>JAGXKT010000026.1:0-27198 GCA_018335035.1 Phycisphaerae bacterium | reverse complement strand
CGAGCGTGACACAAATCCGCACCGAATGAGACTTTGAGCTTGACGCGGGTGGGGGTTGTTCGTTTTCCTTGTCGCATGGCATCGGTGGTTTTCTATTTTCAACTTCATCAGCCGTATCGTCTGCGGCGGTACAGCATCTTCGACAGCGACACGACGTACTTCGACAACTGGAAGAACGAGGAAATCTGCCACAAGGTCGCCGCGAAGTGCTACCGCCCCGCCACCCGCCTGATCCGCGAGCTGGTCGAGACCCACGACGGGCGCTTCCGCGTGAGCTTCTCGCTGACCGGGCTGGTGCTCGAACAACTCCAACGCTGGGACCCCGACGTACTGGACGATTTCAAGGCCCTCGCCGAGACCGGCTGCGTGGAGTTCATCGCCGAGACGTACTATCACACGCTGGCGTTTCTCTACGACCGCGATGAGTTCATCGCCCAGACGACTAAGCATCGCGACACGATGGCGGAGGTGTTCGGCCAGCGGCCACGCGTGTTCCGCAACACGGAGTTGACCTACAACAACGACGTCGCCGGCGTCGTGGAGGACATGGGCTTCGACGCGATCCTTACCGAGGGCGCCGACCATGTCCTGGGCTACCGCAGCCCGGCCTTCATCTACAACCCGCCGAACTGCGCGACCCTGCGCATGCTGCTGAAGAACTACCGCCTGTCCGACGACATCGCGTTTCGCTTCGGCAACCAGTCCTGGCCGGAATGGCCGCTGACGACGGAGACATTCGCCGGCTGGGTGGACCACATCAACGGCAACGGGTACGTCTGCAACCTGTTCATGGACTACGAGACGTTCGGCGAACATCAGTGGGCCGATACGGGTATTTTCGACTTCATGCGGCACCTGCCGGAGAAAGTCCTCGCCGGCGGGAAAAACGACTTCCTCACCGTCTCCGAGGCGATCGACCGCTACCCCCCGGTCGGCGAGGTGGACGTGCCGCACATGATCTCCTGGGCCGACACCGAACGCGACATCTCCGCCTGGGTGGGCAACAGCATGCAGGCCAACGCCCTGCACGACGTCTACGCCCTCGCCGAGGACGTCGTCGCCACCGGAGACGACGTGCTCATCGACGACTGGCGCAAGCTCCAGACCTCCGACCACTTCTACTACATGTGCACCAAGTGGTTCGCCGACGGCGACGTGCACAAGTACTTCAACCCGTACGAGTCGCCCTACGACGCGTACATCAACTACATGAACATCCTGGACAACGTCCGCGGACGCATCGCCGCCTCGGCCGCTCCGAAAGCCACCTGAAGCCCCATCACTGCGTGCCGTAGAGCCGCTCGCGGGCGACGTCTTCGTCCTCGTCGTCCTCCTCGTCGTCCGAGAGCGGCGCGCCGTACAGCACGAGCGGGCCTGCCCCCGTGTGAACCGTCCCGGGCCAGTCCTTGCCCACGCCCGCCAGCCGTGCGGGAAGCTGCTCGGCCAGCCAGCCGAAGCCGGCGTCGCGGTCGTGGACCTCGACGGGCTCGTCCTCGCCGGCCTGCTCGAACGCCAGGTACAACACGCGTTGCCAGCCGGGCACCTCCCAGGCGGTCAGACGCTCGATGCGCTCCCACGCGACCGGCCGCGGCTCGGCACCGGCGGCGTCCAACTCGAAGCCGTCGTCCGTCTCGAAGATCCGCCCGCAGAACCGCCGGCTGCGATAGGCCGTCTGCAGCGCCACGCACAGCGCCAGCAGCCCGCAAAACACCAGCACGAGCACCAGCTTGTACCAGCCGGCGCCGACGTACTCGCCCAGCATGCCGGCCGCCGCGAGCACCCCCACCGCCGCCAGAGACAAACACGCCCACAACGCCACCACGCGCACCGTCAGCATCGTCGCGTCCGGATGACGCCGGGTTGTCGGTTCAGGTGTGGTCATCGTGTCATACGTTATCGTCTCAGAGCCACGACGCGTCGCTGAGGCGCTACGGAACATGGTGACGCCTTCGGAAGCTGTCCGGACGCTGCCACCACACGTGTCACTCAACGTGGCAGGTCAACCTCGATCTCGCGCGTCGCCACGGTCAACGGCAGGCCTTCCGCTGCACGTGCTTCGAGGCACAACTTGATGGCTTCACGTATGTTGGCCATAGCTTGAGTCTCTGTCGCGCCCTGCGAGACGCAGCCGGGCATCGCGGGACATTCAACGATGACCGCAGCGTTCTCGTCTCGTCTCAAGGTAACCGTGAGCTTCATGACGCTCGCCTCATCTGACAAAACGTATGTCATCACGCCCCATGTCCGGCTTCGCGCAAACAGCGATCGATGCGAGCCAGCGTCTTGTCCCGCCCGAGCAGTTCCAGCGTCTGGCCGATACCGGGGCTGACGGTCGTGCCCGTGACCGCCACGCGGAGCGGCTGGGCGACCTTGCCCATGCCCAGCTCGTGCGAGGCGGCGTACTCGCGAATCAGCGTCTCGATCGCCCCGGCCGACCAGTCGCACGACGCCAGCGCGTCGCGCAGCTCGCCGAGCACGGCGAAGCCGGCGCCGTCGTTCCTGGCGAGCACCTTCTTGACCGCCTTGGCGTCGTAGGCGAACGCGTCGTCCGGCTCGAACAGCACGCCGCACTTGGCGACGATGTCCTCGAACGTGCGGAAGCCCTCGCAGGCCCGTAGCAGCTCGCGCAACGTGTCCTCGTCGCCGGCGGGAATTGCCGCCTCGTCGTTCAGCGAGAGGTAATCGGCAAACGCCGCGGACAGGCGGTCCTCGCCGGCGGCCGCGACGGCATCGGCGTTGAACGCCAGCAGCTTGTCGCGGTCGAACTTCGCGTTGGACTTGCCGATCCCGTCGGTCGTGAACGCCTCGGCAAGCTCGTCCAGCGTGTATGTCTCGCGGTCGCCGACCTTCCAGCCGAGCAGCGCGATGAAGTTCACCAGCGCCTCGGGCAGGTAGCCCATCTGCCGGAACGTGTGCACCTCGACGGCGCCGTCGCGCTTGGAGAGCTTGCGGCCTTCCATATCGAGAATCAGCGGCAGGTGGCAGTAGCCGGGCTCGTCGAACCCCAGCGCCGCCCGCAACACCACGTGCCGCCACGTCTGACCGAGGAATTCCTGCCCGCGGCAGATGTAGTTGACGCCCATCATCGCATCGTCGACGACGTTGGCCAGGTGATAGGTCGGCCAGGCGCCCTGCCCGTCGCGGTCGGCCTTCTGGATGATGAAGTCGCTCAGCTCGGTGGCGGGCATCGTCACCTCGCCGAACGCGTCGTCGTGAATCGTCACGTCCTCGTCCGGCACGGCCAGACGCACCGCCACAGGCCGACCGGCGGCGCGGGCCTCCTCGGCGTCCGCCCGGGACGGAAACCGCTCGGGGCGCGGGTAGCGGAACGTCTCCTTCCGCGCGCGGGCCTGTTGTCGCATGGCGTCCAGCTCCTCGCCCGTTTCGAAGGCGTAATACGCCTGACCGGCCTCGAGAAGCTGCCGCACGTGTTGCTGGTAGATCGCCAGCCGCTGGGATTGGCGATACGGTCCGGCCGGGCCGCGCCCGACGACGCCCCCGCCCGGGTCAACGTCCACGCCCTCGTCCCAGTCAAGGTCCAGCCAGCGGAGGTCGTCGACAATTTTCGCCACGGCCGACTCGTCGTGCCGGGCCTGGTCGGTATCCTCGATCCGCAGCAGGAACGTCCCGCCGGTCCGCCGGGCCAGCAGGTAGTTGAACAGCGCCGTCCGCGCCCCGCCGACGTGCAGATACCCCGTCGGCGATGGGGCAAAACGTGTCTTGAGCTTGTCCATGCAACTCAAGCTACCGTCGCACGGGCGACGATGCAACGCAGGAAGTGCCGCGCGGCGTCGCCACCGGAACCACGGCTTACCCGCAAGAGCACAATCAGGGGAACTTCCCGCAACCAATAGCGTCAAAAAGGGCACATTGCACAAGGAAACACCACATGAAACATTACCGGGCCCTGCTGCTTCTGTTTCCGTTTGCGGCAATCGCTTGCGGCCCCAGCGCCGCCGAGTTGCGAAAGACCGCCCGAATCGTCCCCGACTGCTGGCAGCCATACCTGAACGCCACCGTCCCGATGCTGACGCCCGAGCACCTCGGCGAGGCCGACGTCGTCATCGCCAACGCCGACCGGCGACGCCAGTACGTCGCCGTCTATGATCGCCGGGCCGATCGCTGGCAATCGTTCGAAGTGCCCGCAGGTATGGTCTATGCCGATACGCCGCACGTGTGGTGGCTCTTCGGCGACGGGTCCACAAGCCACTACTGGAACATGCGAACCGATGCACACGCAGAGTTCCCACACCCCCCGAAGGAGCTGTTCGAGGCGGGACCCCGCTTACCCGACCAGGGACTCAATGCCTTGGCCTGCCTCGCGGGAGACGCGATCTACTCCTGGCGGCATTCCGAGAAGAAGTACGCACGGTTCGACCCGTTCGAGAGGACGTGGCGCGACCTGTCCGGCGCCGAAACGCTGCCACGCGGGCAGGCCGTCCTCGATGCCGCCGAAACCGACGCCCATCTGACGCTGTCGCTCGGGCCGCCGGCCTATTGCATCATGAGACCGGGCCTGCCCTGGGACACCTATCGATACGACAAGGAGAGCGAAACGTGGGCGAAGATCGCTGCTGCGCCACCTGGCGCCGGGGTCGTGCCAGCAGGAAGCGGCTTCTGGCTGCTCAGTGGCGGCGCCGGGCGGTGGATCGTTGCGGGCGAGCAGGCGGACCCGTCGCCGTCGGGCGCAGACTGGTACGCCATGGTGCGCGCCGCCGGAAGACTGTGGGGACGATCCGCCCAAGGCTGGGTTGAAGTCACAGGGGCCGACAATGTCACAGGCGAGCCAGTGCCTTCGCTAACGCCCGCAACGACCGCACGCGGGCTGTTCGCCTATGACGGACGGTATCTCTGGCAGTGGTCCGGCCAGGCCATGGACAAGGTCATCCGTTACACGCCGGGGCGGAACACCAAGAAGACATACGCCACCGTCGAGGGTCTGCGCGGCCGCGCGTACGAAATGGCGTTCACCTCCCGTGCAGTGTGGGTCAACGGGCAAAGGTATGACGCGGTCACGAAGCGCCGGACTCGCTTCGAGTGGCGCGGCGACCCGCTTCCGGAGGGCGATATCTGGTGGCGTGCCGCCGTCGGGCAGAGACGCACACTTCTCATGGCCCAACCGCGCATGAGGCGCGAAGAGATCATTGGCTACGGGATGGGCGTATATGACCCGAAGACGAACGTCGCGACCTATTACAGTTTGGAAACGATCCGCTCGGGCAACTGGCCGTACCACGAAATGCTCTCGAACATCGCACGCCTGCATGGCCAAGGCCCCGACAGCGGCATCAACCTCCTTGAGGCGTGGGTATGGCTCCGTCGCGCCCACAGCGTGCGCTCCGGCCAAAGCGCCATCCTCACGCACGGTGGCAAGCTCTTCGTCGGCTCGCCGCAGACGGGCTGGCAAGAGGCAGGTGAGGGGATCACATTCTGGCGGCCGTCCGTTGTGACGCCCGAGGCCGTCTGGTCCGCAAGAATGGGCGGGCGTCTGGTGCGGCGATACGACCGTGACAGCGGCGAGCTGACCTACCTCGGCCCGCGCGTCCACGAAGAGTACTACCCGTCTCATCACGTGCGCCACGGCGACGAGTGGTGGTTCACCTTGGTCCGCCGAAACAACCGCGGCCAAAACGAGATTATCGGTTCGGCAATTCTCAACACGGCCACCGGGCAGCTCAACGTTCACAGTCGATGCGACCGTGAGCCGTTCGGCGAGCCGGTCAGCCCGGTGGCAATGGACGACGAGCGAATCTGGGGCGTCTACGTCCACGAAGGCCTGCGGCGAGGCGTCATCGTCACGCAGGACCGCAAAACGGGCAAGTGGACCCACGTGCCCTACATCGACGGCGACCGGATCTGGTTCCACGGCCAATGGGCCTATGCCAACATCGACGGACAGCTCCACCGCGCCGACCGCGCCGCCCTGTTGGCAACGCTCGAATCGCCGCAAGCGCCGCCAGGCCCGTCCGCGTCGCGCGACCTGCAACCTCACCCCTGCCGCGGCGTATTGCAATCCCCGCCGGCGTCGATTAGACATGCAGCACGGCAAGCGAAGCGGTTGCGGCCGAAAACTGAACACCAATGACCACCGAAGAGCCGAAAAAACTGGATTTCATCCGCCAGCAGGTCACTGACGATCTCGCCGCCGGGCGCGTCGAGCGGGTCGTGACGCGCTTTCCGCCGGAGCCCAACGGCTACCTGCACATCGGGCACGCCAAGGCGATCTGGATCAACTACGGCATCGCCGAGCAGTTCGGCGGCGTTTTCCACCTCCGCATGGACGACACCAACCCCATGAAGGAGGAGGCCGAGTTCGTCGAGGCGATCAAGCAGGACGTCGCCTGGCTCGGCGCGGACTGGGGCGAGAACTTCCACTACGCCTCGGACTACTTCGAGCGGATGTACGAGCTCGCCGTCGACCTGGTCCGCGCGGGCAAGGCCTACGTGGACGACCAGACGCCGGACGAGATCCGCGCCAACCGCGGTACGCTGACCAGCCCCGGCGTCGACAGCCCCTACCGCGACCGAACGCCGGACGAGAACCTCGACCTGCTCGAACGCATGAAGGCCGGCGAGTTCGCCGACGGATCGCGCGTCCTGCGGGCGAAGATCGACATGACCAGCCCCAACATGAACCTGCGCGACCCGGTGATGTACCGCATTCTCCACGCGGCCCACCCCCACCGCGGCGACGCCTGGTGCCTGTATCCGATGTACGACTGGGCCCACGGGCTGGAGGACGCCGTCGAGGGCGTGACGCACTCGCTGTGCGATATCGACTTCGAGAACCACCGGCCGCTGTACGACTGGTTCCTCGACGCGATCAACGAGGCGCGTGACGAGCCGATCGACCATCCGAAACAGATCGAGTTCGCGCGGTTCAACCTGACCCACACCGTCACCTCCAAGCGTCGACTGCGGCAGCTCGTCGCCGGCGGGCACGTGACCGGCTGGGACGACCCGCGCCTGCCGACCATTCGCGGCATGCGGCGGCGCGGCTACGCGCCCGAGGCCATCCGCGATTTCATGCAGCACATCGGCGTCAGCAAGTTCGTCAGCACGATCGAGCTGGCGCTGTTCGAGCATTTCCAGCGTCAGCACCTCAACAAGGTCGCCCCGCGCGTGATGGGCGTGCTCCGCCCGCTCAAGGTCGTCATCGAGAATTACCCCGAAGGCCGGACCGAGCAGCTCGAGGCGATCAACAACCCCGAGGACCCCGCGGCCGGGACGCGACAGGTGCCCTTCTCGCGCGAGCTGTACATCGAGCGCGACGACTTCATGGAGGACCCGCCGCGGAAATTCTTCCGCCTGGCGCCGGGGCGGGAGGTGCGCCTGCGCTACGCGTACTTCATCACCTGCCGCGAAGCCGTCAAGGACGCCGACGGCACCGTCGTCGAGCTGCGTTGCACGTACGACCCGGCCACGCGCGGCGGCGACGCGCCCGACGGGCGGAAGGTCAAGGCGACGCTGCATTGGGTCTCCGCCGCCGACGCCGTCGACGCCGAGGCGCGGCTCTACGGGCACCTGCTGGCCCGCGAGAACCCCGGCGACCTGCCCGACGAGCCCGACTGGGCCGCGGAGATCAACCCCGATTCGCTGGCGGTGCTCCACGGCGTCAAGCTCGAGCCCGCCGCGGCCGGGCGCGAACCGGGCTGGCGCTGCCAGTTCGAACGCAAGGGCTACTTCTGCGTGGACCCGGACTCAACCGCCGATGCGCCCGTGTTCAACCGGACCGTCACCCTCCGCGACACGTGGAAGAAGATACAGAAGAAGAGCCGTTAGTCGATTGCGCGTGCACGCAAAAACCGCGTGCACGCCCTACGTTGTTACAGATACTCCATCCCGGCTTCGGGGTCGTGTTCGAAGGGTTCCAGCGGGCAGCCGTCGCACTGCGGGCGGCGCTTCTTGCAGAAGCGTTTGCCCGTCTCGACGAGCTGGGCGTGGAAGTCGTTCCACAGGGCCACGTCGTCCGGCAGGGACGATTCGAACAGGGCCTTGACGGACGCGTAGTCGTCGTCGAAGCCGATCAGCCCGTGGCGGACCAGAATGCGGAACGTGTAGGCGTCGACGACGAAGGACGGCTTGCCGGCCGCGTAGAGAATCATGCTGTCGGCCGTCTCCAGCCCGACGCCGCGAATCGCCAGAAGCTCCTCGCGCAACGTCTCGGCGGGGCGATCGAGAAAGCCGGCGACGTCGTCACCCGCGGCGGCGCGAACGGCCGCGGCGAAGTCCTTGAGGCGGCGGGCCTTCACATTGAAGTACCCGGCCGGGCGGATCAGCTCGGCGAGCTGCTCGGGCGGCATTGCGTCGATGTCGGTCAGCGACAGGCGTCCGGCGGCCCGCAGATTGTCCAGGGCGGCCTCGACGTTGCGCCAGCTCGTGTTCTGCGTCAGGATGGCACCAAGGCAGATTTCGAGCTTGCCTTCGGGCGTGTCGGCTCCGTCCTGCGACGGCCACCACGCGCGATGCCCGAAATGCTTTCGCATTGCCTCGTACATCGCCATCAGCTTCTGTAAGATTCGCGACATATCCGCCGTTCTCACGCGAGACAGTCAAAGACATCATCCGTACCAGGCGACGGCACGCGCGCCCGCCGGACGACATTGTAGCGACGGGGGCGCCGCCCCGGCCAATGCTCTTCGAGCGGGGCCTTCGACCTACCGGCTGCCGTAGCGCCGCATCTCGCGGTCGATGTCGCGTTTCTGCTGGCGGCGTTTGAGCTTCTCGCGCTTGTCGTAGGCGCGCTTGCCGACGACCAGGCCGAGTTCGACCTTCGCCCAGCCGCGTTTGAAGTAGATCTTCAGCGGAACGAGCGTCCGGCCCTTCTGTTCGGCGTGGGCGGCCAGTTGGGCGATCTGCCGCCGGTGGACCAGCAGCTTGCGCGAGCGGGTCGGCTCGTGCTGTAACGTCCCGGCCGCCTGAGGATACTGCGCGATGTCGGCGCCGACAAGCCACACCTCGCCGTCGCGGACGCGCCCGTGGGCGTCGTCGACGCTGGCCTTACCGGCCCGGAGCGACTTGACCTCCGTGCCGGTCAGCTCGATCCCGCACTCGACGACGGCCTCGACGTGATAGTCGTACCGCGCCCGGCGATTCTCGATGCGAGGCGGCCGGCTCGATTTTTGCTTCTTTTTCGCCATGACACAACCAAAGTATGCGCCGCAGAGGCGCAGAGAACGCAGGGCAACGAACGTGTAGGATACAACAGCAGCAAAGTAATTGCACAATGCCCCGACGCTTGGGACCACGCAAGCCATCCCAACAGCTGCGCCGGCGCACGAAGGCAAGCTGTCTGACTATAGGGGCTTCTCCGCGCCTCTGCGTCTTCGCGGGCCGTTGGCGTATGCTAAACCGCTGTCACGCTTTGCACAGGACGGCGTAGTAGCCGCCGTCGTGCCAGCGGGTCGGATCGGTCGCCCCGGCCGGGAGGGTAAGCTTCTCGTCGACCAGCGTGAACCCGCCGGCGCGCCGGACGAATCGCTGCACCACGGCGTCGTTTTCCTCCGGCTCAATGCTGCACGTGCTGTAGACCAGCCGCCCGCCGGGCGCCACAAACCGTAACGCCATCGCCAGCAGCTCGACCTGGTCGGCGGCGGAGCGCTTCAGCGCCGGTTCGGCGAAGCGCCACCGCGCCTCCGAGCGGCGGGCCAGCACGCCGGTGTTCGTGCACGGCGCGTCGACGAGGACCAGGTCGAAGCTCTCGGGATCGAGCGAGCCGACCTGCTCGGCGAGCATCGTCGTGACGTTGGTGTGGCCCATGCGGCGGCAGTTGTCCTCGATGCGCCTGAGCTTGTCGGGCGAGACGTCCACGGCGACGATCGTGCCGGAGCGGTTCATCTTCTCGGCCAGGTGGGTCGTCTTCGTGCCCGGCGCGGCGCAGAAGTCCAGCACGCGCACCCCGGGCGCCGGCGCGGCGGCGTCGACGACGGCCGTGGCGGTGGCGTCCTGCGGCTGGACGCATCCGGCGTCGAACGCACGGATGTTCCGCAGGTGAGCGCTGCGCGGCAGGACGGCGCTGATGCCGTTTTCGTGCAGCGCGGGTTCGAATCCGTCTTCCCGCAAGGATTTCAGAACGCTTCCGACCGCCTCGCCGGCATCGCCGCCGGCAGCGAGGGCGTTGACCCGCAGCGTCAGCGGCGCCCGGGCGGACGCGTGCGCGGCGACCTCAGCCGCGACACGCAGCGAGCCGAGCTGCTTGATCCACCGCCGGGCCAGGGCAGACGGAAGCGAGTGCGCTGCGGCGAGATACCCGGCCGGGTCTTCCTGCGGATCGGGAAAGACCGGCCGATCCGCCACGCGGTAACGATCGGGCGCCACGGGCACGGCCTCGCGCGTCAGCGGCGGCGGGCCATCCGTCGGTTCGCCGACCTTCCGGGCGATGGTCCGCAGCACGCCGTTGACCAGGCCGCTCTGGCGCTTGTGGCGGTGTCGCACGGCCTGGGCGACGGCCTCGTTGACCGCGGCGTGGTCCGGGATGCGATCCAGGAAGACCAGCTGGTAGACACCGACGGCGAGGATTTCGTTCATGGTTCCGGGCAGGCGGCGGTCGGGCTGATCCATGTAGGCCCGCAGCAGGGCTTGGATGGACTGCCGCCGTCGGCACGTGCCCAGCGCCAGCTCCCGCGCCAAGGCCTCATCCTGCGGCGACGGGCGGTCGCGCTCGAGCAACTGCTCCAGCCGCCGCGTGACGTGCCCGTCGCGGTCAACCAGCGCCCAGACCGCAATGTCGCGCGGGTCCTGTGCCATCAGCCCGTCATGCCCTTTTCTCGAAGCGATCCCCCTCGCGAACGCCGTATCCGTTAACAAAATCGCGCCAATCCATCAACCGCCCGCCCGCCGGCTTGATTCGCCGAATCCGAAGCCGCCCGGACCCGCAGGCGACGCACAGCTCGCCGTCCAGCGCGCCGGGCGCTTCCCCAGCCACGGCGTTGTCCGCGTCGGCGCCGCCAAGAACCACGTCCACCCGCCCCCGCGCGGCCCCGACAAAGACGGCCTGCCCGCCGGGCCACGGCCAGGTGCCGTGGATGCGGTTGCGCACCCGCTCGGCCGGGGCGGTGAAGTCCAACACGCCGTCGGCCTTGCTCAGCCGAGGCGCGTGCGTCGCCTGCGACTCATCCTGCGCCGTCGGCTCCACAGTTCCCGCCGCCAGCAAGTCCAGTGTGCGGACGACCAGCTCGGCGCCGATGGCGGCAATGCGCTTCTGCAGATGTTCGGCCGTCTCGTTCGGGGCGATGGGCGTGTCCTGCTGAAGGTAGACGGGCCCGGCGTCCATGCGGTCAACCAACCGGAACGTCGTCGCCCCGGTTCGCTCATGCCCGCGGATGATCGCCCACTGGATCGGTGCGGCACCGCGCAGGGCGGGCAGCAGCGAACCGTGCATGTTGAACGCCCCGTGCGGCGCGGCGCCGCGGACGTCGCGCCCGATCCGCTGACCGAAGTCCACCACACACAGCACGTCCGGGCGAAGGCGGCGCAGCGCGTCCGCGAAGCCGTCTGCATTGACGTCGGCGCATTCCACGACGTCCAACCCCGCATCGCCGGCGGCGTCGGCGACGGGTGTCCGGCGGCGTTTGCGGCCGCGCCCCGCGCCGCGCGGGGGCATCGTCACCACACGGATGATTTCGTGCGTGCTGGCTGAGACGCCCTGGAGCGACCGCACGGCGCAAAAGCCGCTTCCGAAAAATGCCACCTTCATCCGCCTGCTCCGATTCCAAACGTCGCTGCCCCGATCGCGACGTGACCGGACGGTATTGTCCGCGCAGGCGCGGAGCCGACAAGCAAAAACCGCGTCGCGGCCGCCTTGACAGCCCCTGTCCTCGCTCCTTAGGTTCATCGCTATGGTGCCGCCCCGCATGGGACGGCTCGCGAGGACGCCACGGATGGCCAAACGCAAATCCAGCCGCAAGACAAACGCTCCACGCCGCTCCGGCACGTCGAAGCGCTCGCGCGGCGGCTCCAGGGCCCCATCCGCCAAGCCGCGTCGAAGCGGCGGCACAACCGGTCCCGCCCGCAAGCAGAAGACCTCCTCCGGCGCCAAGAGCGCCCGCAAAGCCGCCAAGCGCGGGCGGACGTCCCGCACCGGCGGCAAGGGCGGCTCGGCGCGCAAGAAGACGCGCCGGAGGGCGGCGTCCACGTCGTCGGCGCCTCGGCGCGCCTCCAAGCCGGCCTACGCCGACGCCGAAGCGATGGCCAAGAGCCAGCGGGCGATCTCCATCAGCGAGTTCTTCGCAAAGAACCGCCACCTGCTCGGGTTCGACAACCCGCGCAAGGCGCTGCTGACGACGGTCAAGGAGGCGGTCGACAACGCCCTGGACGCCTGCGAGGAAGCGGGCATCGTGCCGGTCGTCGAACTGGGCATCGTGCAGCTATCCGAGACGCACTTCCGCGTGTGGGTGCAGGACAACGGCCCGGGCATCTTGCGCAAGCAGATTCCCAGCATCTTCGGGCGGCTGCTGTACGGCAGCAAGTTCCATCGCCTTCGGATGAGCCGCGGGCAGCAGGGCATCGGCATCTCGGCCGCGGGCATGTACGGGCTGCTGACGACGGGCCGGCCGGTCAAGATCATCAGCCGCACCGGCCCGCGCGCCAAGGCCCATCACTACGAGCTTCAGATCGACACGCGCAAGAACCGCCCGGACATCATCACCGACGAGCCGGTCGACTGGGACGTCAAGCACGGCACGCGGGTGGAGATCGAGCTGGAGGCCCGCTACCAGAAGGGCCGGCAGAGCGTCGACGACTACCTCGCCCAGACGGCGATCGCCAACCCACACGTAACCTTTATTTACCATGCCCCGGACGGGCGCGAGGACACGTACGACGCCGGCGTGACCGCCCTGCCGACCGTGCCGAAGTCCATCCGCCCCCACCCCTACGGCATCGAGCTGGGCGTGCTGCTCAAGATGCTCACCGACAGCAAGGCCCGGACCGTCACGCAGTTTCTCACGGGGGAGTTCTCGCGCGTCTCGCCCCGCGTGGCGCGCGAGATTCTCGATAAGGCCAAGGTCCGCCCCAAGGCCAGGCCTTCGCGGCTCGGCGGCGAGGCCGCCAAAGGCATCTACCACGCGATCCGGAATACGAAGATCATGGCCCCGTCGACCGATTGCGTGGTGCCCGTCGGCGAGGCGCAACTGCTGGCCGGGCTCAAGGAAGTGGTCGACGCGGCGTTTTACACGGCCACGACGCGGCGCCCGGCGGTCTACCGCGGCAACCCGTTCATCATCGAGGCCGCGCTGGCGTACGGGCGCCCGCAGAAGGACGACGATGCGACCGCCGGCGACGCCGCCAAACGCACGCCCGGCGACGACGCGCGCAAGGCCCGCGCCAACGGCAACGGCTCCGGCGACGGTGAGCCGCTCGCCAAGCTGATTCGCTTCGCCAACCGCGTGCCGCTGCAGTACCAGCAGTCGGCGTGTGCGATCTACAAGGCCGTGGCGGGGATGAACTGGAAGTCCTACGGGCTGGCCCAGGCACGGGGCGCCCTGCCGGCCGGTCCGTTGACGGTGGTGGTACACATGGCCTCGGTGTGGGTGCCGTTTACCAGCGAGTCCAAGGAAGCCGTGGCCTCCTACCCGGAGATCCTCAAGGAAATGCGCCTGGCGCTTCAGGAGTGCGGCCGGAAGCTCGGGCGGCACGTCAATCGCGCGCGCCGCATGCGCCAGGAACTCAAGAAGCGCAGCTACATCGAGAAGTACATCCCCGCCATCGGCGAAGCGCTGCAGGACATCCTGAACCTCAAGGACCGCCAGGTCACCGGCGTCTGCGACAACCTCAAGGACATCCTCCAGCGCAGCCGCAAGCTCTGACGCGAGGCGATGGAGCCCGCCCGGTCGCGTTCGCGAGATCGATCACGCTTCGAGCGCAATCGCGTCGACCGGGCAGGCCTCGGCCGCCTCGCGGGCGGCGTCTTCGGCGTCCGCCGGAACGGGGTTGGCCTTGACGTGAGCCAGGTCGTCTTCGCCCATCTCGAACACAGCCGGACAAGTCTCGGCACACAGCCCGCAACCGATGCAGCTGTCGTCAACCGTCGCGCGCATGATGGTTCCCTTCAGGTAGGTCCGCTGCGGATCGCCGCTCAGGCGGCGAAGTGTTCTTCGATCGCGTCGCGTATCTTCGTCAGCGACTGCCGCTCGATCTGGCGGACGCGCTCGTTGCTGAGCCCCACCGAACGTCCGACCTGGCGGAGCGTCTGCGGCGCGCCGCGCCCGAGCACGGGAAAGCGCTTCTCGATCACCGTCCGCTCGACCGGGGTCAGGTCGGCCGCATTGCGCCGCAGCGCCTCGCGGACGGTCTCGATCGCGTCGCCGCGCTGCTCGGCGTGGCGCCGCTCATTGTAGTCGCTTTCTTCCATGTTCGGATCGTACTGGGCGTTGATGCGTTTGCGTTTCGTCTGCGTCTTGCTGGCGAGGCGGTGGAAGCTCGACAGGATCGCCCGGCAGGCGTATGTCGAGAACTTGAACCCGCGCGAGACGTCGAATTTCTCCACGCTGCGCAGCACGGCCATGTAGCCCTCGGAGATCAACTCGGTGAACTCGACCTCGCCGGCACGGCTGCGCTTGGCCATGCTGGGCACGAGCGGCAGATTGGCGTGGACGATCTGCGAGCGGGTCGTCCGGGCCCGCCGCTCCCAAAGGGCGACCTGCCGGCGCCGGGCGCTCGTGGCCCGCGCCGAGGCGTCCAGCAGCTTCCGCAGGCGGTACTTGGCATAGTTGTACCGCAGGAACAGTTCCTTCTCCTCGTCCGGGGCGAGCGTGGACCGCGCCGGCGGCGCGTGCGGCATCTCCTCGGCCACTTCCGGCAGCAGGTTGTACCGCGGAACGGGAATATCCGTCCTCTCGTCGCCCCAGAACTTGCGCTCCGCCGCGGGCAATGAGAACGACGGATGATACACGTAGTCCACGTTCGGCAGCGTCACGCCGAACCGCTTCATCCGGCGCATCAGGCGCCGCTGCGCGGGCGTCGGTTCACGATTGGAGCGTCGCGTCGTTTTGGTTTGAGCTTTTCCGTTGGGCATGACATCATCCTTTCCGGTTGTGTCGCGTTGGTCCTCTTTCGTCAGGGCGTCTGCGCCGGCCGTGCCGTCAGCCGAGCTGCTCGTCCGCCTCGCGGATGTACAATCGCTTCAACTCGCGCGGCAGCGCCACGTCCAAGCTGGCGACGTACCCGGCGACCGCGTCGTGAATCTTGCGGCGCGCCGCCTCCGGTGAATCCGCGAACACGCGGCAACCCGGCAACTGCGGGCAGTCGGCTCGATAGCCCCGTCCCGCCCAGCCGTTGATTGTGATGCGATACGTCATCGTTCTGTCCTTTCCGCCCCGTTGATCCGCTCTGCGTAACGCCGCGCACGTCGCCGCGCTACGCGTCTCATTGTGCCCACGGCGCAGACGGAAACAATCGGGCCGCAAGCCGGTTTGAGCGCCCGCCGATGCCGTACGGCCCCTAGGGAAATGACCGATGCCCCACGCGTTCCGCTCACCACATACCGACTGTAAAGCTTTTATTTGGAAGCAGTTAGAGACACGCCGCGCCGGCCGGGCCGGCGGCGATCACCCGGTGTTCTGCTGCATCCAGTGGATGGCGTGTTTGAGCAGATCGTTGGCCGTATCCAGGCCGAGCTTGTCCTTGATGTGCTCGCGGTGGGAGTCGACGGTCTTGGGGCTCACGTGCAACCGCTCGCTGATCTCCCGCGTGGTCAACCCGCTGCCGATGAGCTGATAGATCTCCAGCTCGCGATCGGTCAGCGTTTCAGTGAGCGACGTCGCGCCGCTCTGCGCCCCGGCGAACTTGCTGAGCACCTTGGCGGCCATCGATTCACTGAGATGGACCTTGCCGGCAAGGATGCTCCGGATGCCCTCGATGACTTCCGTGGGGCCCTGCTCCTTGGTGACGTACCCGCGCGCGCCGGCGCGCAGGCAGCGCTCGGCGTAGAAGGCCTCGTCGCGCATGGACAGCACGAGGATGCACACGTCGGGCCAGCGGGAGCGGATGTCCTTGATCAGCTCCAGCCCGCTGCTTTCCTTGAGCGTCAGATCGACCACGGCGACGTCGGCCGGGGCATCGCTCAGCGCGCGGAGGGCCTCGGCGGCGCTCTCGGCCTCGGCGACGACGTGCAGGTCCTCCTGCTGCTCGATCAGCATGCGGACGCCCTGGCGGACGATCGGATGATCGTCGACAATCAGGACGCCTTTGCTTTCGCCGCCGTCGTCGCGTGCGTTACTCACCGGGCTTCTCCCGCGTGTAACGTTCCACCGGAACGGACACCTTGACGCACGTGCCGCCGGCCTCGCCCGGACCGACCTGCAGCGTCGCGTCCATCACGCCGGCGCGGTAGCGCATGATGCCCAAGCCCATGCCCTTACTGCGATGCGGCTCGTCACCCAGGCCCACGCCGTCGTCGGTGACCGTCAGAACAACCTCGTCGTCGTCGCGCCGCAGGGCGATGTCAATCCGCCCGGCCTCGGCGTGCTTGACGGCGTTGGTGACGGCCTCCTGGGCGATGTGGTAGAGATTCGTCAGCACCGCCTCCTCGCCACCGGTGACGCCCTCGTCACACCGGCAGCCGCACGTCACGTCGAAGACCTGCTCGGTGCTGTGGGCCAGCTCGCCCAGCCCCGCGGCGATGCCGTCCTCGTGCAGCCCGACCGGGTCCAACCCCCGCGCCAGGGCGCGAACCTTCGTTACGGCCTGGTTGACCAACTCGACGATCTGATCGGCCGCATCCAGTTCATCCGGAAATTTCATACAGACCCGATCCGCAAAACCGCGCATCAGGAAACCCAGCGCCGTGAGGTCCTGTCCGAGCGTGTCGTGCAGGTCGCGCCCGATGCTGCGCCGCTCGAGCTGGCTGGTCTCCATCACGAGCCGCTCGAGCCGCTTGCGATCGGTCACGTCGATGCCCAACTCCAGCACCACCGGCGTCCCGTCGATGTCCGTGAACGGATACGCCCAGACCTCGAACGAGCGCCGCTCGCGGTCGCTGCCGGCGGCGTGCTCCCAACGGTCGGGCCGCTGACCGTCGATGACGCGGCGCAGACGACAGCTCTGGCAGGGACCCGTTCGGACGAACTGCACTTCGTAGCACGGCCGACCGGCGGGGGCGCCGAAGGTGTCGCGGAATCGATGGTTCGTGTAGCGATAGTGGTAATCCCGCCCAACGAGGCACACCCAGCCGGGCAGCATGTCCAGCACAGCGTAGAGGCGTTGCCGCTCGCGCTCCAGCGCTTCGAGGGCGGCCTTGCGTTCGGTCACGTCGTCCATCGCCAGCAGGATCAGCCGCGTGCGCTTGCGCCGGCGGATCCGCCGCGCGTTGAGCACCATCGTCCGCAAGCCGATGTGCTCGAAGTCGTGCGTGACCTCGTAATCCTCGATCGTCTCATCCCGATCGAGCACGCGCAGCAGCAGGCGGTTAAGCTCCGGGATGTCCCACTGCCCGTTGCCCAGCTCGTGAATCGGTCGGCGCCGCGTCTGCTCCGGTGCCGCGCAGAATCGCTCGTAGAACGCCCCGTTTGCCGAGACCACCCGCAACTGATCGTCCAGCACCAGCAGCGGCTCGCGGATCGTCTCCACGATGCTCTCAGCGAAGCGCCGCGCCTCGGCGCCGGCCCGCTCGGCGAGCTTGCGCTGCGTGATGTCCTGGACGGTCCCGGTCATGCGCACCGCCCGACCCGCCTCATCGTACGACACCACCGCCTGCTCGTGCACGTGCCGCACCGTGCCATCATCCCCCACCACCCGATGGTCGATCCCATAGGTCTGGCCGCGCTCCAGGGCGGCACGGACCGCCTCCTCGACGGCCGGACGGTCATCCGGGTGCACATAGGACAGAAACACCTTGTACGTCGGCTCGAACGCGCCCGGCGCCAGCCCGAACAACCGGTACACCTCGTCGGACCACGTCAACGTCTCGGCCGGGATGTCCCAGTCCCAGTGACCGACGTGAGCGATGCGCTGCGCCTCGGCCAGCAAATGCTCGCTACGCTGCAGCTGCTGTTCCATGCGGTGGCGCTCGGTGACGTCCGTGTCGATTTCCAGTACGGCCAACGGCTCGCCGCTCACGTCTCGCCGCAGCGCCCAGCGGCTCTCGACGACGAGCCGCTCGCCCGTCCGCGCCGTGTGCGTGACGCGACCCTCCCAGCGGTCTTCGTCGTGCAGGCGGCGGTGAAGCTCCGTCATGGAGACGCCGAACTGCGTTCGCAGCAGCATGTGGGCGCTTTGCCCGATCGCCTCGCCGCGCGACCAGCCGTACATCCGCTCGGCGGCGCGGTTCCAGAACACCACCCGCCCGTCCATGTCGTGAACGAGGATCGCGTCGTGAGCGAGGTCCAGCAGCTCCGCCTGCTCGCGCAGCACCGCGGCGTGCCGCCGCAGCGACTCCTCGGCCGTCATCCGGTCGCGAACCTCGCTGTGCAGCTCGTCGATGACCCCGGTCCAGTCGCCCCCAGACCGGCTCGCGCGCGGCTCGGCGTCTTTCGGCGCCGCGCCGCCGGTGCGGCGCTCATTGTCACGGCCGGAACTTCGATCCATCAGACACGCCTCCCGTCACAGGCGTCGGTTCGCATCCCTTTACTGTACCGACGCGTGTGGCGCCCAGGCAAGCCCGTCCGGCGGGCCCGCGGCGGCTTCTATAATTCTCGTACGCAACAGACGACCGAAAGGGCGATTATGACGACGAAGCGCGAAGGGCTGCACGTGGGCACGAGCGGCTGGCAGTACCGCCACTGGAAAGGCGTGTTCTATCCCGAGGACATCGCCAAGAAGCAGTGGTTCGCGCACTATGCCGGCACGTTCGACACGGTGGAGATCAACAACACCTTCTACAACCTGCCCAAGGCCGAGACGTTCGACCAGTGGCGTGCCCGCACGCCGGCGGGGTTTACCTTCACGCTGAAATTCAGCCGCTACGGCAGCCACCTCAAGCGGCTCAAGGACCCGGCCGGGTCGATCGGCACGTTCCTCGACCGCGCCGAGCGGCTCGGCGAGGCACTGGGACCGATCCTGGTGCAGCTTCCGCCGAACTTCAAGCCGAACGCCGATCGGCTGGCCGCCTTCCTCGACGCCGCCCCGCAGCGCCACCGTTGGGCGGTGGAATTTCGAAATAGCGAGTGGCTCTGCGAGACGATCTACGACGTGCTGGGCGACCACAACGCCGCCCTGGTCATCCACGACCTGATCGACGACCACCCGCGCGTCGTCACGGCCGACTGGGTCTACCTGCGCTTTCACGGGGCGGGCGACGGCGGCAACTACACGCACCAGGCGTTGTCCGCCGCCGCCAGGCGCATCAAGAAGCATCTGGCCGCCGGACGGCGCGTCTACGCCTACTTCAACAACGACGCCCACGGCCATGCAGTGGCCAACGCCCAAGATCTGCGGCGTTACGTTCTGGGCAGGTGAGAACAGGGCGTTCGACTCGCACGCCGCGAGGTCGTATAATGCGCGCCCGTGACGGATACGAGTGGACCGCGAAACCGGCGAAAGGAGCCACGGATGTTTGAGACGCTGGACAAATGCCTGCTGGCGGGGCTCGGGGCGCTGTCGATGACGCGCGAACGGGCCGAGAAGATCTTCGACGATTACGTCAAGCGCGGCCAGGCCGAGAAAGGCGCCAAGGAGGGCTTCATCAAGGACGCCGTCGCCGCCGCCGACAAGACCCGTTCGGAGCTGGAGCAGCTCATCGACAAGCAGGTCGAAAAGGCGATCGGGCGGTTGAACCTGGCGACGCGCGAGGACATCGAGCGGCTGGAGTCGAAGCTCGACGACGCCGCCAAGCGGACGGACTGACGTGCGCCTTCGGTTCAACCGAACGTTGAGCCACCTGCACCGGTATCGGCACATCGTGGCCGTGCTGGCGCGGCATGGTCTCAGCGAGGTGCTCGCCGCGGTGGGGCGCAAGGCGCGCTTCCGCCGCCGCGCCAAGCTGCATGAGGGGCGGACGGAGCGGCCGAAGCACACGCGGCCCCAGCGCGTGCGGATGGCGTTGGAGGAGCTCGGACCGACGTTCATCAAGTTCGGGCAGTTGCTCTCGACCCGCCCGGACCTGGTTCCGCCGGCGTACGTCGCCGAGCTGGAGAAGCTCCAGGACCACTGCCGCCCGGTACCCTTTGCCAAGATCGAACGGGAACTCGTCCGCCAACTCGGCGGGCCCATCGAGGAGAACTTCCGCCAGTTCGACCGCCAACCCATCGCGGCCGGCAGCATCGCCCAGGTGCACCGCGCCGTCACACGCGAGGGGCACACGGCGGCCGTCAAGGTGCGCCGCCCCGGCGTCGCCCGCACCGTGCGCATCGAGTGCGAAATCCTGGAGGAGATGGCCGGGCTGGTCAAATCCGTCTTCGCCCTTCCGGAGCACGTGGACCCGGTGCGGCTGGTGCGGGAGCTGACGGCCGCGGTCGAGCGCGAGACGGACCTGTCCAACGAACTGCGCAATCTGCGGCGATTCGCCCGGAACTTCGCCGACGATGACACGGTACACATCCCCCCCGCCTACGACGAGCAGTGCGCCGCGGGCGTCCTGACGATGGAGTACATCGACGGCGTCAAGCCGACGTCGCGCGAGGCACTGGCGGCGGCGGGCATGGACGCCGATCTCGTCGCACAGCGGGGGGCGCGGTTCGTGCTGCGGCAGGTGTTCGACTTCGGTACCTTCCACACCGACCCGCACCCGGGCAACGTGCTGATTACCGACGGCAACGTGGTCGTCGCCTTGGACTTCGGACAGGTCGCACGCCTGGGAAGCCGCAACCAGGCATTGCTTGCCGAGGGCGTCCTCGCCGTCGTCGACCGTGACGCCCACCGTATCGTCTCGGCCTTCCAGCAGGAGGACCTGCTATCGGACAAGACGGACTCTCGGGCGCTGGCCGATGAACTCGAAGAGCTTCTGGACGTCTACCACGCCCTGCCGCTGAACGAGATTCCCTTCGGGCAGATGATGTCGCAGACGTTCGACGTGATCCGCAAGCACCACGTCCGGCCGCCGGCGGAATTCGCGCTGATGCTCAAGAGTGTGATGACCATCGAGTCGCTGGCACGCGGGCTGACGACGGAGTTCAAGCTGATCGAGGAACTGACCCCGTACGCCCGCCGCCTGACGCTCGAGAAGGCCGACCCCCGCCGCCTGCTCAAGGCCGCGCGCCGCGCCGCAACCGACACGCTCAAGCTCGCCGGCCGCCTGCCCGGCGAAGTCGGCACCATCCTGACCAAGGTCCGCCAGGGCGACTTCCAGGTCCACGTCCGCCACGAACACCTCGACGACCTGGTCCACACCCTCGACAAAAGCTCCAACCGGCTGAGCTTCGCGCTGATCATCACCGGGCTGCTGGTCGGGTCGAGCTTGCTGGTGCCCCAGGACGGCTCACTGCTGGGGCTGGTCCGCCTGCAGACGCTCGGCGTCATCGGCTACTGTGCCGCGGCCCTGCTGGGCCTGTGGCTTGTCGGATCCATCATCCGCAGCCGACACCTCTAGCGCCGCGTGCCACGGGTCGGGCGCCACGGGCGTCCCCGATGCCCGTGGGCGCCCCACACCGCACACGCCCGCCGTCCGTCACCCGACGGTGATGTCCTTGCTCGACTGCCACAGCCCGTGGATGTTGCAATACGCCAGGGCGTACAACGTCCCCGGCGCGGAGGCCTTAACGCGCACCTTCCCTTCGTGATGCGTGTAGACGGGCCCCTCGTTGGCGCCCTTCGCCGATTCGCCGTGGGCCGTGAAGTCGAACCGCGCCACCTGGTACGTCTTAGCCCCTTCCGGCTGGAAAAACAGCTCGATCCAGCGGATGTGATGCTCGGTCGTGTTGGGATGCGCGACCTCCTTGCCCAGCGTGACCGTGACCTCGGCGAAGTCGTCCGGGCTCCAGTTGTCCGCGCACTCGATGATCGGAACGTGCTTTTCCTTCTTCCAATCCGCCGTCTGCAGTAATTCGCCCAATTGCTGTGCCATCGTTCGTTGCTCCTTGCCTGGCGGCCAGCGGCCGCGACTTCCGCGTCCCCGGACCGCCCGGGACGCGCTACGCGACCATTGTATGCAAACACTCGCGGGCGGGGCGCGAAGAGACGCGGAAGGTACAGCCCGTCCGTCCATGTCGCGCCATCCATGGCCACGGTGAACCGCTTACGGCGAGGCGACCGTCTCGCGCCGGAGCGCCTGGGGGTCGTAGCGTCCAGCGCCGGCCGGACCGACCAGCGGTGGCAGGGCCGCCGCCTTCTGCTTCCACGCGGCCGCGGCGCGGTCGATGGTTCGCCCGATCTCGCCGTCGACGTAGCCGTCGGGGAAGTTTTTCGCGCGGCGGCAGCAGTCGAATCGTGCCACGCGGCGGAAGGCGTTCGGATGGTCGACCAGCAGGCACGGCCGGTTACGGTCCGTGATCTTGCGCTGCTCGTCGCGGAAGCCGCGGAAGACGGGGTTGCGTCGGACGAAGTCGTCCAGGGAGGCGTAGTCGCTGTCGCCGCGGACGATATCCAGGATGTTCCCGCAGGCCACCGGGGCGAACACGCACGGGCTGATGTCGCCGTTTGCGTAGATATGGAAGTAATACCGCCCGCCGGCGATGCACCCGCCGACCAGCGGCCCGTCGTTCCAGAAATCGCCGAGGAAGATCGGACGGTCCTCCCGGCGCCAGCGGCGGATCGTCTCACGAAGCATGGCGCGCTGGTCGGGCGTGACCATCAGGTCCGCGCGCGGCGCGCGGCCGATGGGCATCATCAGGAAGAACCAGCCGAACATGTCGCCCTCGTCGATCCGCATGTCGATGAAGTCATCTGAGCAGATCGCCTCGCAGTTCTCGCGTGTCACGGTGGCCGAGAAGCCGCACATCACACCGCGATCGGCCAGGCGGCGCCGCACCTGCCGCGTGGCGTGGGCGACGCCGGCGCCGCGGCGCGCGTCGGTCTGGTGTTCGAAGCCCTCGACACTGATCGCCGGGAACACATTGCCCACCTCGGCCAGGCGATCGGCAATCGCCTCGTCGATCAGCGACCCGTTGGTATAGACGAGAAAGCCCTGTCGGTCGAAGCGCCGCGCCAGTCGCGTCAGCGTGCGGTCGGCCCGCTCGCGGAGGAACGGCTCGCCGCCGGAGAGCGTCACGAGCGTCACGCCCATGTCGATGACCTGCTCGACGATGTCGCCGAGCTGCTCGAACGACAGGTCGCACCCGTCGGCCGTGCTGCGCGCGTAGCAGCCCGGGCAGTTGAAGTTGCACCGGTCGGTCGGCTCGATCACCACGGTGCACGGTGTGACGGCGCCATCAACGCGGGCGTCGCTGCGCCGGTGGACGTCCTGAATCCACGTGCCGAGGAAGCGCAGAATGGCGCGCGCCGCGGCCGGTCGCTCGTCGAGCAACCGATGCAGGAACGGGCGCAGGTGCTCGGCGAACCAGCGCTGGTTGGCGAGCTGCTCGCGATCCGATTCGCGCTGCTCGTAGCTGACGCTGAGCCGCGTAATGAGTTTGTCGAGGAAGAAATCCCGAACGCGGGGAATCTGAAGGGCCAGGTCCGCACCTTTGACGGCGGCGTTCGTGGCGAACTGCGACAGCCCGCGCCGCCATGCTCCGGAACCATCAAAGCGAATCATACCGATACTCTCCCATATCTACGTGAGGTCCAGCGACAACACCTCATTCTACCACCTTCTGTCGAATCCGCCCGATGAAGGCCTCCGTCTCGCGCCGCCAGCTCGCCAGCGTGCGGCGCGCCGTGCGCGCGTTGGTCCACAGTTCGCGCAACTTGTCGACGGCCCCGCCGCGCTGCTCCAGCAGCCCGCGAACGCGCCGCAAGCTCCACCCGCCCCACCGATAGAACGTCCGATGCGCATCGAAGACGACACGCTGGACCCGCTCGGCCGGGAGGCGCCCGTGGTCGTAGACGCAGTGCGTGCCGTCGTAGAAGTCCCAATCGTTCGGGAAATCGCGGAACATCAGGTGCGGCCGTAATTCGTTCATCAGCGGCGTGCCGGGCAGCGGCGTCAACACACTGATCTGAATGGTCTCGATGCGGTTGTCCCGCGCGAAATCCACGATCTGCCGCGCCGTCGATTCCGTGTGCTGCGGACCGAAGACGAACATGCCGTGGACCCAGAAGCCCGCCTCGTGCAGGATATGCGTATCCTCGGCCAGGCGAACCGCCAGACGATCGGCGCCGCGATAGCCCTTGTTCCACCTTGCGGCCGTGGCGTCGTCGACGGTCTCGTAACCGACGTAAAGCACGTCGCCGCCGGCGCGCTTCATCGACCGCAACAGGTCCGTATCGAGCTTCGTTCGCGCTCGGTCCGCCCAGGGGAAGTCGACGCGGGCCTGGGCGTTGAACCGCAGCCGCATCGGCCGCATCCGCTCAAGAAGGTCGCGCGTCCAGCGGCGGTCGGTGGTGAAGTTGTCGTCGTAGAAGAACACCTGCCCGAAACCCGCGTCCGCGTAGCGTTTCAGGGCGGCGTGGACTTTGTCGACGGACTGCCGGCGAACCCTGCGCCCGAACATGCGCGTCACGCAACAGTACGTGCAGCCGTACGGGCAGCCGCGCGAGGTCATCAGCGGCAGCGGATACAGCTCGCGCCGCCCACTGCCGCCGACGAGATCGTCGAAGTCGTCCATCAGCGTGTGATCGATCGTCGGCAGCGCGTCGAGGTCCGCCAGCGGCTCGGCGTCCACGATGCCCTCGGCGATGTCGCCGCGCGCGATCGCCTCGATGACCGTCTCGCCCTCGCCGCGGACGACCACGTCGCCGTGGGACAGCGCTTCGTCCGGCAGGAAGGTCGCGTGCGCGCCGCCGAAGACGATGGTCGCCGCCGACCCGTCGCGACGGAGGCGGTCGGCCAGCTCATACCCCCGCGACGCCGTCGCCGTCATCGTGCTGATGCCGATCACGTCGGCGGACAGGACATCCTCGTAGCGATCGCTGTCGGGCAGCGGACCGGAGATGTTCTCGTTGTAGACCCGCGCGTCATAACCGCGCTCGTGCAGCCACGAGGCCAGCGTCAGCGGGCCCAGAAGCGGCCAGCGGCGAATCCAGGCGTTGAAGGGACGGCCCGGGCGACTGCCCGGTTCGAGAAGACGGATTTTGCGTGCTCGGAACATGCCAGCCGCATCCTTTCGTTGTCTGGGCGGCCCCGAACGCCGAGCGAGCGGGCGCGGCAAGTTGTGAGAATTATAGGCGCCGAACCACAGGGCCGGCACGCGGCGACGTCTTCCGGTGCCAGGGGTTGCCCGTGCCCTGTCTGCACGGGCAACCATGCGGCTCGGGACCGTGCGTTGCGGCCCGCACGGAAAGCCACCTCGCATGAGACGCAACGTGGTTGGCCCCGCGGGCCAAGCCACGGCACCCCGCAGTTCGTAGGGCCGCCGGAATGCTGAGCCCGCTTCCGCCGGCAGACTGCCCCCGCGGGGTAAAGCTGCCGGCCCTGTCTGCTACGACCGCTTCAGATCCTTTTTCAACTGCTTCGCCGTGCGCGTATTGAGCACGTCGGCCTTTGTCAGCCAGCCGCGGCGGGCGACATTCACCGCCAGCGGCATCAGCGCCAGTCCGCCGGTCTTGTGGGCATCCGTGCCGAAGGTAAACCCCACGCCGGCGTCCTTCGCCCGGCGGACGTACGTATCGGGCAGGTCCAGCCGGTCCGCCTGGGCGTTGATCTCCACCCGCACACCGCATCCGGCGCACGCAGCGAAGACCTTGTCCGCGTCGAACGCCAGCGGCTCGCGCCGGCCGATGATCCGACCCAGCGGATGGCCCAGCGTGTGCACAACGCCGCTGCGCACCGCCGCCAGCAGGCGCTCGGTCATCTTCGCCTCGCTCATCGCCCGGTCGTAGTGGATGCTCGCGACGACCCAGTCCAGCTCGGCCAGCAAGTCCTCTGGCAGGTCGAGCGAGCCGTCCTTGAGGATGTCCACCTCCACGCCGGCCAGCAGCCAGAAACCGTCCAGATCCGCGTCGACTTCGCGAATCGCGTCGGCGTGCTTCCGCATGCGGCCGGCGTCCAGACCGTTGGCGACGGTCACCCGCTGGCTGTGATCCGTAATCGCCAGGAACTGATAGCCCCGCTCGCGAGCGGCCGCGGCCATCTCCGCGATGCTCGCCGTCCCGTCACTGGCGGTGGTGTGGCACTGCAGGTCGCCGCGGACGTCACTCGCCTCGATCAGCGCGGGCAATTCGCCGCCGTCGGCCGCGTCGATCTCGCCGCGCGCCTCGCGCAGCTCCGGGGCGATCCACGGCAGATTCAGGCGCGAGTAGACGCTTCGCTCGTCCTTGCCGGCCAAGCGTTTGTCCCCACTAAACAGGCCGTACTCGTTGAGCTTCCAGTCGTGCGACTGCGCCCGGCGGCGCAGGGCGATGTTGTGATCCTTCGACCCCGTGAAGTACATCAGCGCCGCCCCGAACGCCGCCGGCTCGAAGAAGCGGAAGTCCACCTGCAACCCGCCGGACAGATACACGGTGGACTTCTCCCTGCCCCGGCTGGCGACGCGGTCGATGCGGTCGTAGGCGAGAATCGCCTCGCGCGCCGCGTCCCGGTCGCCCGCGTGAATCAGCACGTCCAGGTCGCCGACGGTCTCCTTGCGGCGGCGGAAGCTGCCGGCCACCTCCCAGCGCGTGACGCCGTTCACGCCGTCGAGGAACCGCCCCAGCGCCGCGACGTGATCCGCCGCGGCGTGGTAGAGGAACCGCCCCTCGGACGAGGCGAGCATCGCCAGGCCGCGCAGGATGTTCTCCTCGGTCTTCTCGCCCATGCCGTCAAGGTCGCGGATGTTGCCCCCTTCGGCCGCCGCCTTCAGCTCCTCCAGCGACGAGACGCCCAGCTCCTCGTAGAGCTGCATCGCCTTGCGCGGGCCGATCTGCGGGACCTGCATCAGCTCCGGAAGGCCGTCGGGCAGCTCGGCGCGCAGCTCCTTGAGCCGCTCGCAGGTGCCGGTGTCGAGGATTTCCTGTATCTTCCCGGCCGTGCTCTTGCCGACGTTCGCCAGGTCGGCAAAGTTCGCCCCCGCGGCGGCCAGGTCCTCCAGCCGCTGCGACAGGTCGCGGACCGTCCGCGCGGCGTTGCGATAACTGCGAATGCGAAACGCGTTGCCGCCCTGAAGCTCGATCAGGTCGGCGATCTCGTCGAAGATGTCCGCTACCTGGGCGTTTTCCATTTTCCGGGTCGGACGGGCCGACACGGCTCCGTAACGTCTCGCCTGTCTGTGACACGGGCGTCTCGCCCGTGTGTATCGCGGGCGTCCCGCCCGC
>JAGXKT010000025.1 GCA_018335035.1 Phycisphaerae bacterium | reverse complement strand
CCGCGCGGCCGATAGGGGAGGCGTCGGATCGGCATCTTACCGCAGGGGAAGTCAAATCTTATGAAAGGCCGTCGGCAATGGAGTCGATAACACGTCTGATGGCTACGGAGGCGGACGTGTCGGACTGACGTGCGATGGCGCGCCGTCAGAACGGACGGGCGTGAACCCCGCGGTTGCAGGATGGTCGCAAATGCCGTTCGCGAATGCGGCCATGTGCCAACCGAACGGGCTCTTGCGCAAAGGATGGTAGCGACCACAGCGCGTGCCGGAGGGTCGAGACATGTGGAATAGGATTCGCGGGCGCAGCTTGCGCTTCAAGGCGATCGCATTTGTGATCTGCGTGATTTTCGTGACGCTGATGGGCACGGCGGGCGCGCTGATCTGGCACGTCGACCGGTTCACGGTCGCCGAGAAGCAGGACGATGCGGACACACTGGCGCGAAGTTTGGCGCGTGCGTGCGAGCTTCCGTTGGCGGTGGGCGACGAGGGGGAGTTGGATCGCCTGGCGGAGCGCTTCAGTCGCGAGTCGAGCGTCGTCTTCGTTCACGTGTACGATGCCGAAGGCAAGCTCGTCGGCGATTGCGAGGTCAGCAACGGGCCCGGCTCGGAAGATCCACTGATCGGCCGGAGCCACGTGACGCTCAGCGCGAGCGACGGGGGAGACTGGGCTTATCCGGGGTCGTTCGACACCGCGACGCCTCTGGACATGGAAGGCGAGATCGGAGAGCTGGACGATGCAGCGCCTCTGGTAGAGCCGAACGTGGCGGCATCCCGCGCACTTGGGCATGTTGAAGTCGGCTTGAGTCGTGCCGTCTTGCATGAGGCCCAGCGAGAACAGGCCGCGATGGTCGCCACGTTTCTGCTGGCCGCCGGCTTGGTCTCCGGGACCGTCGTGTTTCTGGTGGTCTCGCTTTGGACGCGGCGGCTGGCCATGTTGCGAAAGGCGGCCGGGCGCATCAGCGAGGGGGACTACTCGTTCGAGCTGGATTTGCGCCAGTCGGACGAAATCGGCGAGTTGGCGGGGGCATACGACCAGATGCGGACGGCCGTGCAGCAGCGCACCGCCGACCTCCAGCGCAGCAACAAGCAGTTGGAAAACGAGGTCGCCCAGCGAAAGCTGGCCGAGGAGCAGTACCGTCAGGCGAAGGAGCAGGCCGAGCAGGCGACGAAGGCCAAGAGCGAGTTCCTCGCCAACATGTCTCACGAGATCCGCACGCCGATGAACGGCGTGATGGGCATGACGGAGTTGGCGCTGGATACCAAGCTGACTGAAGAGCAGCGCGAGTACCTGACGATGGCGAAGCAATCAGCCGACGCGTTGCTTCGTGTGATCAACGACGTTCTGGATTTCTCGAAGATCGAGGCGGGAAAGATGGAACTGCAGTCCGAGCCATTCTCGTTGCGTCAGAGTTTCGGCGACGCCTTGGCGGCGCTGGGCATTCGCGCTGACGAGAAGGGGTTGGAGCTGATCTGCGACATCTTCCCGGATACGCCGGAGGGGCTTGTCGGCGACTCCGACCGACTCCGGCAGGTGCTGATCAACCTTGTCAGCAACGCGATCAAGTTCACCGACAGCGGCGAGATCGTCGTCCGCGTGGAACCCGAGGCGGCGAACGAACGCAAGGCCACGTTGAAGTTCTCCGTCCGCGACACGGGCATCGGCATGAGCGACGAACAGCAGGCGCGGGTGTTTGAGGCCTTTGAGCAGGCCGACAAGTCCACCACGCGTCAATACGGTGGCACGGGCCTGGGGCTGGCGATCTGCTCCAAGCTGGTGGGCCTGATGAACGGCGACATCTCGGTAACCAGCACGCCCGGCGAAGGCAGTACGTTTGCCTTCACGGCCGAGTTCGAGCGGCAGGAGGAAGGGACAAGCACGCCGACTCGCCCGCAGGCGGATCTCGACGGGCTGCGCGTGCTGGCCGTGGACGACAACGGCACGAACCGCCGCGTGATCGGCGGGATTCTCGAGCACTGGGGCATTGGCGTGTCGGTGGCCTCCAGCGGACCGGAGGCGATGGACGTCCTTCGCACCGGCGCCAAGGAGGGGCGGCCCTTCGGCCTGGTCATCTCCGACGTGAACATGCCGAAGATGGACGGCTTCGAATTGGCCGAGCGCATTCGACAGGAGTCCGGGCTGGTGTCCGACGCGGCGATTCTGATGCTCTCCTCGGCGGCGCGCCGCCACGACGTAAGGCGCTGCAAGGACTTGGGCATCGCCCAGTACCTGTTCAAGCCGATTCGCCAGTCGGCGTTGATGGACGCGATTCAAAACGCCCTCGACCGCAAGCACAGAGGCAACGAGCAGACGGAGGGCGAGGTTGCCGTCGAAGGCGACGGGCGGTCGTTGCGGATCCTCCTGGCCGAAGACAACGCCGTCAACCGTAAGCTTGCCGAGCGCATGCTCCAGCGCCTGGGGCACGAGGCCGTCCTGACGGAAGACGGTCGCCAGGCCGTCAACCAGCTCGAGGGCGAACCCTTCGACGCCGTTCTGATGGACCTCCAGATGCCGGAGATGGACGGGTTCGAGGCGGTTGCAGAGATTCGGCGTCGCGAGGCGTCCGACGCCAGCCGTCCGCGTGCCTACGTCATCGCGCTGACGGCGCATGCCATGAAGGGCGACCGCGAGCGATGCCTCGATGCAGGCATGGACGATTACCTGAGCAAGCCGATCCGCCTGAACGCCTTGCAGAAAGTGTTGAACGACGTTCCCCGCGCCGAGCACGATACAACCGGCGACGGGCACGAGGACGCCGCCAGCGGGCGAAAACCATCCCGAAACGCCGAAAGAAAAGGCAAGAGCATGCCCGAAACATCCCACTCAGACGAACCGAAAGGCCCGGCGTTCGATCCTGCCGCGGCAATGCAACGCGTCGGCGGCGACGAAGAACTGCTCTGTGAGTTGATCGAGTTGTTCAGCGGCGAGGCGCCGGAGTTGATCGAACGGATGAACGAGGCGATCGCCTCCGGTGACACGGCGGGTGTGACCGAGGCCGCCCATTCGATCAAGGGCGCCTCGGGCAACCTGTCCGCCAAGTACGTGTTTGAGGCGGCCTTGAACACCGAACGCGCCGCCCGCGACGGCGAGACGGAGGGGGTTAAGGAGCTCGTCGAGCAGCTTTCCGGCGAGGTCGACCGCCTGCTGGACGAGCTCAAGGCCTACGCTTCCGAGCACAGCGCCGCCGGGTAGCGGCGCTGTGCTAAGCGATAACGTTTTTCGGCCGAGCCGCTAGGAAGGCGCGGACGTTGTCAATGGCGATGGTCATCAGCCGTTGCCGCGCGGCGCGCGTCGCCCAGGCGATGTGTGGCGTGATGTAGCAGTTACGCGCCGCGGCAAGGGGGTTGTCCGAAGCGGGGGGTTCGGCGCACAGCACGTCCAAGCCCGCGCCGGCGATGCGTCCGGCGTTGAGCGCGTCGGCCAGCGCCGCCTCGTCGATGACCGGTCCGCGGCTGGCATTGATCAGAAAGGCCGTGGGCTTCATCAGCGCCAGGCGCGTTGAGTCGATCAGTCCGCGGGTCTCGTCCGTCAACGGGCAATGCAGCGTGACGACGTCGGCCGCACGCAGCAGGGCGCCCAGGTCTGCCGGCTCGGCCGGGGCGACGATCTCGGCGTGCGGGTCGCAGGCCAGCACGTCCATGCCGAACGCCGCGCCGCAGCGGGCGACAGCCCGGCCGATGCGTCCGTACCCCACGATGCCCATCGTCTGTCCGGCCAGCTCGATCAGCGGGACGTCCCAGTAGCAGAAGTCCTCACAGGCCGCCCACTTGCCCTCGCGGACGCCCGCAGCGTGCTCGGCGACGTGGTGCGTCAGGTTCAACAGATGGGCGAAGACCGTCTGGGCGACCGAGGCCGTGCTGTAGGCCGGGACGTTGGCTACGACGATGTCGCGGCGCTTCGCCGCGGCGATGTCCACCACGTTGTAGCCCGTTGCCAGCACGCCGATATAGCGGAGTTTCGGCAGGCGCGCCAGGACGTCGGCATCGAGCCGCGTTTTGTTCGTAATGACAATCTCGGCGTCGGCGGCGCGGGCGACGGTCTGCTCAGCCGGCGTGCGATCGTACACGACGCACCGGCCGAGCGCCTCCAGCGGGTGCCAGCTCAGGTCGCCCGGGTTCAGGGCGTGTCCATCCAGGACGACAATGTTCATGGGCTCTCCACGACGCGCATGGCGCGGTCTGTGTCACGACGATAGGACTTCCGGCGTGAGCTGTCCACCCCGCGCGAACAGCGCTAAAGCCATTGACGCTCAAGCGGCGAAGATATAGACAATACGCGCACGACTGCCCCGCGAGGCGCATGGAGACATGTCATGGACGCAATCTGGATCATGGTGGTCTCGTTTGTGGGTTACGTGCTCGCCTACAACACCTACGGACGCTTCCTGGCGCGGAAGATCTTCCGGCTGCGCGACCACGCGGCCGTTCCGTCGCGCGAGTTGGAAGACGGCGTGGACTACGTCCCGACGCGCAAGGGAGTGATCTTCGGGCACCACTACACGTCCATCGCCGGAACCGGGCCGATCGTCGGTCCGGCGATCGGCATTATCTGGGGTTGGGTGCCGGCGATGGTGTGGGTGTTCGTCGGCAGCATCGTGATGGGCGCGGTACACGATTTCGGCTCGCTGGTGATCTCGCTCCGCAACGAGGGCAAGAGCATGGCCGAGATCACGGGGCGCTACATCAACGGGCGCGCCCGAACGCTGTTCTTCCTGGTGGTGTTCCTGGAACTTCTCATCGTCGTCGCAATTTTCGGCGTGGTGATCGCACTGGTGTTCGCGCGCTTTCCGCAAGCCGTCTTTCCCGTCTGGTGCGAGGTGCCCATCGCCGTGCTGTTGGGGTTGGGCATCGCCGGCGGCGCTGGTCGCGGAAAGGTCTTCCTCGGGACGCTGATGGCCGTGGCGCTGATGTACGCGACCGTCGTGGCCGGGCACAAGCTGCCGCTGGAGATGCCCGCGATGACCGTGGGCGGCACGACGCTGCCGCCGGTGGCGCTGTGGGTGGGCATTCTTCTGGTCTACGCGTACATCGCCTCGTCGATTCGCGTGACCACGCTGCTCCAGCCGCGGGACTATATCAACGCCTGGCAGTTGTTCATCGCGACGGGTTTGCTGATCGCCGGCATCGTTGGCGCACACATGGCAGCCGGGGGGTTGAAGGTCGTTGCCCCGGCGTACAACCCCGGGCCCACCGGCGCCCCGCCGATGTGGCCGTTTCTGATGGTGGTCATTGCCTGTGGGGCGATCAGCGGTTTCCACTCGCTGGTCGCCTCCGGTACGACACCCAAGCAGATTCGCACGGAGCGCGATTCGCTGTTTGTCGGCTACGGGTCGATGCTGATGGAGGCGGCATTGGCGACGCTGGTGATCGTGGCCGTGGCGGCGGGAATCGGACTCGCCTACGAGAGCACGAGCGGGGCGACGCTCACGGGCACGGCGGCGTGGAACCAGCATTATGCCTCATGGACGGCGGCAAAAGGACTCGGCTCGAAGATCACCGCCGTGGTGGTCGGCTCGGCCAACATGATCGCGACGCTGGGCATCAGCAAGGGCCTGGCGATCGTCATCATCGGCGTGTTCATCGCCTCATTCGCCGGGACAACACTGGACACGGCCACGCGGTTGCAGCGCTACGTCGTCAGCGAGATCGCGACCGAGTGGCGCATGCGCTGGCTGGCCAATCGTTGGGTGGCGACGGCGCTGGCGGTAATCACGGCCGGTCTGTTGGCGTTCGCCGCGCGACCGGCTGGCAAGGGCCTGGAAGGCCTGGGCACCGGCGCACTGGTGCTCTGGCCGATGTTCGGGGCGGTCAATCAGCTTCTGGCCGCACTGGCGCTGTTCCTCGTGACGCTGTACCTGCGCCGCAAATTCGCGCGGGCCTGGCTGCTGACGCTGCTGCCGTGCCTGTTCATGCTGGTGATGACGCTCTGGGCGGTCGTTCACAACGAGGTCGACTTCGTCACGAAGCAGAACTGGACGCTTGTGGCGATCAACGGGCTGACGCTCGCGCTGGCCGTGTGGGTGGCGATCGAAGCGTTCGTCGTGCTGCTTCGCGGTAGGGGGCCTCAGGCCAGGGGCGCCACCGAATACGCAAGAGCCGGGGACTGAGGGCCGAAGTCAAACGGGCGGTATGGGACCGCGCAATGCCGGGGCTGACGCCCCGGCCTGGAATGGAATCGCCCCGTTGGGGCTGATGGCTTTGCGTCGCGTGAGACGGCTCACTGAGACAGGGACCGCGTGACGGCGGATGCCCGTGGGTCATTCGACCATGCGGGTCTGCGTTGCGCTTCGACCTTCGACGCATACGGATCTGCGCTGCGCTTCGACCTACAAACGTCGAACGTTTCTCAGCGTGCGTATTCCACGGCGCGGACCTCACGGATGACGGTGACCTTCACCTCGCCTGGATACTCCAGTTCATCCTCGACGCGCCGGGCGACGTCGCGGGCGACCTTCGACGAGAGGCGGTCGTCGACGTTGTCGGCGTCCACGATGACGCGAATTTCGCGCCCGGCCTGGATGGCATAGGCCTGCTTGACGCCCTCGAAGCTCGTGGCGATGCCCTCGAGCTTCTCCAGCCGCTGGATGTATCGCTCCAGTGTCTCGCGCCGTGCGCCGGGTCGTGAGGCGCTGACCGCGTCGGCCGCGGCGATGATCGGGGTATACAAGCTCGCTGCCTCCACGTCGCCGTGGTGTCCGGCGACGGCGTTGACGATTTCCTCGTTCTCGCCGTGACGGCGGCACAGGTCGGCGCCGATCTCGGGGTGCCCGCCCTCGACCTCGTGGTCGATTGCCTTGCCGATGTCGTGCAGCAGCCCCGCGCGGCGGGCGGTGCGTCCGTTGAGCCCGAGCTGGTCGGCGATCACCTGCGAGACGTAGGCCACCTCCATCGAGTGCTGCAGCACGTTCTGTCCGTAGCTGGTGCGGTAGTGCAGCCGCCCGAGCAGCTCGACGAGCTTGTTGTGCAGCCCGCGGATGTTGGCGTCGGTGACGGCCTGCTTGCCGTACGTGGCGATCTGCTTCTTGACCTGCTTCTGCGTGTTGGCGACGACTTCCTCGATACGCGTCGGGTGGATGCGTCCGTCCTGGATCAGCTTCTCCAGCGCCAACCGCGCCATGTGGCGCCGGACCGGGTCAAAGGCCGATACCACCACCACGCCCGGCGTGTCGTCGACGATGACGTCGACGCCGGTCGCCTTCTCGAACGCGCGGATGTTGCGTCCCTCGCGTCCGATGACGCGCCCCTTCATGTCGTCGGAGGGGATGTCGACGGCCGAGACGGTCGCGTCGCACGTGTGGTCCGCGGCGAAGCGCTGAATCGCATTGACGACGACCTCGCGCGCCTGGTCTTCGGCGTTCTCGCGGGCCTCGTTGAGCCGCTTTTCGATGAGTTGGGCGCCTTCCTGCTCCATCTGCTCCTCGATCTGCCGGAGCAGCGTCTTGCGGGCGTCGTCCTCGCTCATGTTGGCGACCTTCAGCAGTTGTGATTTCTGCTGGGCGATCACCTCGTTGAGGTGGCGGTCCTTCTCGGCCAGGCCCTTTTCCTTCTCCTTGACGGCGTTCTGGGCGGCCTCGACCATCCGCTCCTTCGAGCTGATCGTCTCGAGCTTCTGGTCGATCATGTCCTCACGCTTGGAAAGGCGCTTCTCCTCGTCACGGAGTTCCTTTCGCGTGGATTGCGTTTCACTCTCGAACTTCTCGCGGCGTTTGAGATGCTCTTCCTGAGCTTCGGCCTTGGCGTTGGCCTTGATGCGTTCGGCCTCGGCGTGGGCAGCGGCCTTGTGGGCCTCAAGCTCCTGAAGGGCCTTGTCCTGCCGGGCACGCTCAAATCGCTTCATGACAACGGCGGTGGCGACGACCGAACAAATGGCGGCGGCAAATGCCAGCGCAACCCACTGCGCGGAGGTCAGTTGAGCCAGGGGCAAACAGAAATCCATGGCACGGTCCTTTCTACGGAGACGCGCCGAGAAATGCGCAACAGTCACGCCCGGCCGGCGTCCGCCTGCTTCTCGGCGGACGTTCGCCCCAGGTCACATCGACTCACCCGCGCTGCGAACGGCCCCTGCGGAGTTACGTGTCGTACCGTACCCGCAACGGCATAGCCATCTTACGCCCAGACAAGCCCCGCGGCCGACACACCCCGGCGCCGAGGCGCAACTAAGCGTCGCAGCGACCCCCCAAATCGTCGAAAGCACTGACGCATCGTGAATCTATGACCCGAAGGCCTCCCCAAAACGGGGAATTTTCGGCGGCCGGTGCTGCGGCGCCCTTTGGCAAGTTCCCTCTCGGGCGGCGCCGGCCACACGCACATTCCCACGGACGCCATACGCCTTGGCGCCTGGCGGAAACGGGCTCGCCGCTGGCCGGACGGCCTGAGCACACCAACTTTCTCGGCCGTCACGCTCGGTTTTCGCGGCCGCACGGTCGGCCCCTCGGCCGTCCACGCCGCCTCACACAGCAGTCTACGGTTCAGCAGTGAGCGCGTCAAGCAAAATGGCGCTTGCTGTCGTGGCTGACACCGCCGCGGCGGCGCGATATACTACGCCCGTCGTATCGCCGAATAACGCACGGGAGACCGCCGCTATGCGCGCACATCACCTCGCCGCAGGTTGGACCGACTGGTTCGTCGAAGAGACGTTCCTGAATAACGAGCCCTGGCGCTGGCTGGCGTTGTTTGGGGTGCTGCTGGTCAGCTTCGTCGTCGGTAAGGGTGCGGCGTTTGCGCTGACGCGCTGGGGCGGACGGCTGCGGAAGCACAAGGGTATCTCGGCCGCGGCGACGGTGCTGGAATCCCTCGCCGGACCGGTGACGATGTTCGCCCTGGCCGGCGGGCTCTACTTCGCCGCGACGTTCATGAACCTCAGCTACCGGTCCGACGGTGTCGTCCAGTCCTTCCAGCCGTTCTGGTTAAACGCCTGCCGGACCATCACCGTCCTGGCCATGGCGTGGTTCATCTTTCGCCTGGTGGATTTGATCGAGGTGGTCCTCAACCGCTGGACGTCCAAGACGGAAACGCAGCTGGACGATCAACTCGTGCCCATGATCCGCAAAGCGATGCGCGTCTTCGTCGTGATCGTCGCGGCGCTGTTCATCGCCCAGAACGTCTTCCGGTGGGACATCGGCGCGCTGATCGCCGGGCTGGGCGTCGGCGGTTTGGCGATGGCGTTGGCGGCCAAGGAGGCATTGTCCAACATTTTCGGCTCGATCACCATCCTGACAGATCGGCCCTTCCAACTCGACGACTGGGTCCGCATTGCCGATTACGAGGGGATCATCGAGGAGGTGGGCTTCCGCTCGACGCGGGTGCGGACGTTCTTCGGCCACCTGATCGTCATCCCGAACAACACCGTCGCCAGTGTGGCGGTGGACAACGTCTCGGCCCGGGGCTTCATCCGCCGGAATCTCAATATCACCGTCACGTATGACACGCCGCCGGAGAAGATGGAGGAGGCCTTCGCGATCCTCCACGACATGCTCGATGCCCGCAAGGACCATTGGGCGCCTGATCGCGAGCCGAAGGTGGTTTTCAGCGATTTCAACGCGGCCAGTTTGAACATCCTCGTGGTGTACTGGTACGCGCCGCCGGACTACTGGGAAGCTCAGGCGTTTAACCACGAGTTCAACATGGAGTTGCTGCGCCGCTTCAACGAGGCCGGCATCGAATTCGCCTTCCCGACCCAGACGCTGTACGTCAAGCAGGACTCGCCCTTCGAGGCGCAGATCACGAACGGCTAGGTCGAAGGTCGGAGGTCGGAGTGCGGACGGCGCTGTGCGTTGCGCGGGCGTCGGACCTTCCGTTTGAGCTTCGACGAGGCCGTTCGTGCACGCCACGTGACAGCAAACACGCGTCGTGAGGAGCAGGTATGCTGCAGCGCCCTGTGGGCCCACCCTCTTGTATCGCCCCCAGAGCGTCCTGTTCTGAGAACAAAACGGCGTTCCAAGACACGCAGAGCCCCCGTCTCTTCGACCTCCGACCTTCGACCTATCGCCGCATGAGTCGCGTGAATTGGCGCTGGTGTTTGGCGCGGAGGCCGCCGCCTTTGCCCGTGGAGCGCTGGCGGTCGAGCTTGGCCAACAGGCGGTCCACCTTCGCCCCGTCGACGGGCACGTCTACCGCCCGGCCGTCGGCGTAGCCCGACAGGTAGGCCGCGTTCGACAGCTCCAACTCGTTGATCGCTTCGGCGCCGGGAGCGTACTGCTCGCCCCGCCCGAGCACCTTCCGCGCGAACCCGCGGATGATCTCGATATGCGCTCCGTCGGTCTTGGGGCGGCGGTAAGGCACCTCGCGCCAGGTGCAGTCCTGCGTCATCGTCGGCGAGACGCCGGCGTTGGCCGCTTTCGAACTGTAGGTGAAGTCCTTGATCGGCACTTTGAGCGTGCCGAGGCGGATGGTGTCGTCCTGGATGACCATGGTGGCCTTGTCGCCGGAGAGGATGAACTGCTCCATGCCGGGCAGCTCGGCCGTGGTGGCGCAAATGTACCCCATGCGCCCGTTTCCGTAATCGCAGAGGATGTTGGCGGTGTCCTCGACCTCGATTTCGTGTTCGCGCGTCTGCGTGACGGCGATGAGACGCTGCGGCAGGCCCAGGCCGATCCACTGGAACAGGTCCAGGTGGTGGGGGGCCTGGTTGATCAGCACGCCGCCGCCTTCGCCGTCCCAGGTGCCGCGCCACGCGCCGCTGTCATAGTAGGCCTGGGTGCGGAACCAGCCGGAGCAGATCATCTGCACGCGGAAGACCTCGCCCAGCGCGCCGTCGGCGACGAGCTTGCGGGCTGTCTGCATGATGCCGCGGGTGCGGTGCTGGAGCATGGCGCCCAATTGCCTGCGGCGTTTCTTGCACTCGGCGATCATTGCCCGGGCGTGCGTGACGCTGGAGGCCAGGGGCTTCTCGCACAGCACGTGCAACCCCGCCCGCGCCGCGCGGATCGTCAATGGCCCGTGGGCGTAGTGCGGCGTGGCAATGATAACCGCGTCGCACAGGCCGGAGTCGAACAGCTTGCCGGCGTCGGCGAAATGCGCTACGCCGTGGGCTTCGCCTACGGCGCGGGCCCGGTCGGCGTCACAGTCGCAGACGGCGGTCAGGGCCACGTATCGCCCGGTGTCGCTCGCGATACTGTCGGCGTGCAGTTGCCCGATGACGCCCGTTCCGATGATTCCGAATCGCACCTTATCCACAGTTGCGCTCCCGGGTTGAGGGCCTGCTGAGGATTGGTCATGCGGGATGGTATCGTTCATTGCGACCGGCCGCAACCTGGCGGGCAAACGAGGATTGACATCGCCGCGGGCGCCGCGTATGGTCCGCCAAAAGTACCTTGGCACCTGCCGGTGCGCTGTTCCGGCGGGCACGGGCAGCGACACAGGCGAGATCGGAAGAACGGCAATGGGACGGATTCGGGCAGCAGCGGTGGCGTTGGCGATGGTCGCGACGGCCGGCGCCGCGGTGGCGGCGAACGTAGTGGACGTCCGCGTCGAGGGCAATGAGCGGATCTCCGACGAAGAGGTCCTCTCCCACGTGCGGACGCGAGCGGGCGAGCCGTACGACGCCGCGCGGGTCAAGGCCGACCAGCGGCGGCTGATCGAAACCGGCAACTACGAGAACGTTGTCGCGCGCCGTTCGGAGACCGATGAGGGCGTCGTCGTGACCTTCGAGGTCACCGAGCGCCCCGTGATCCGCAGCGTGCAGATTTTCGGCAATCACGCCTTCGACGACGCTGAACTGATGAAGCTCCTGCCGTTCGCAACGGGCGCGGCGCTGGACGTGGCCGCCGTGCAGCGCGGGCGGCAGGCCCTGGCCGACCACTACACCCAGCAGGGCTACCACGACGTGGACGTCAGCTTCGACCGCGAGCGGGTCATGCGCCGCGGCGAGGTGGTCTACCGCATCCGCGAGGGCGTCTCCACGACGGTCGACGACATCGTCTTCGACGGCAACAGCTTCTTCACGTCGCTGTGGCTCAAGCAGAAGATCGAGACCACCGAGCGTCTCTGGCCGATCATTCCCGGGCGGCTCGATCGGGCCCAGGTCGCCGCTGACGCCGAGCGCATCCGCGAGATGTACCGCAAGGACGGCTTTCTGGCGGCCGAGGTGGGCCCGGAGATCGTCTTCTCCGAGGACAAGCAGGAGGCCGAGGTCATCTTCCACATCGACGAAGGTCCGCGGTACCAGGTGGGCGCGTTTCGCTTCGAGGGCAACGCGGTCTTCGCCGATGACGAACTCGCCGAGCGGCTGGAGCTGCGCGAGGGGGCGTACATTTCGCCGATGAAGCTGCGCCGGGCGGTTCGGCGCGTGGAGGACACGTACGGCCAACTGGGCTACATCGAGACGCGCGTGACGGCGCAACAGGTGTTCCGCGAGGAACCGGGCGTGGTGGATCTGGTGTTCTCGATTCACGAATCGGCGCAGTACGACGTGGGCGACATTGTGATTCGCGGCAATCGCGTCACGCGGGAAAGCGTCGTCCGGCGGAACCTGACGTTCTTCCCGCGCCAGCGGCTGGACAGCACGGCGCTGGAGCGGTCGCGCCAGCAGTTGCTGGGCACGCAACTGTTTGAGACCGTCGAGATGCGCACCGTCGGCGACATGCCCGATACGCGCGACGTCGTGGTGGATCTCACCGAGCGCGACACGGCGCACATCATCCTCGGCGGCGCGGTCGGCAGCGACAACGGGCTGGTCGGGACGATCATGCTGGTGGAGCGGAATTTTGATCTGTTTCACGGCCCGCGATCGTTCAGCGAGATGTTCCAGCGCGACAGTTGGCGCGGCGGGGGGCAGACGTTGCGGATCACGGCCGAGCCAGGCACCGAGATGATGCGTTTCCTCGTGGACTGGCGCGAGCCGATGTTGTTCGACCGCCCGTACTCGCTGGGGACGAAGGCCTACCTGTTCGATCGCGTCTGGGATCATTACGACGAGCGCCGCTTCGGCAGCGAGGTATCGGTCGGGCACATGTTTCCCAATCGCTGGTACGGCGAGATCGCCCCGCGAATCGAAGGCGTGCGGATCGACGATTTTGACAGCGGCGCGCCGCCGGAGATTCTCGCTATGGACGGGCAGCACACGCTGTTTGCCGTTCGCAGTTCGCTGGTGCGCGATCGGACGGACAGCCGACTGCATCCGACGACGGGCGGGCGGCTGAGCTTTGGCTACGAGCAGGTAATGGGCGACTGGAACTACGGCCGGCTCGAGGCGGGTTACCGTCATTACTTCACGGTCTTCACCGACGCCCTGGAGCGCAAGCACGTGCTCAAGGCGCGGGTTTCGGGCGGGTACCTCTGCGGCGACGCGCCGGTGTTCGATCGGTACTTCGGCGGCGGCAGCGCGTGGATGCGCGGCTTCGCGCATCGCGGCATCAGCCCGCGCAGCGCCGGAACGGACGAGGCCATCGGCGGCGATTTCCGCCTGTTTGCCGGGTGCGAGTACGAGTATCCGATTCTCGGCGAGCAGCTTCGCGGCGTGGTCTTTCTCGACACGGGCACGGTGGAAGAGGATGCGAGCATCAGTACGTATCGTGCCTCGGTCGGCGTCGGCCTACGATGGACCGTGCCGGGAATGGGCCCGGTACCGATCAAGCTGGACTTGGGCTTTCCGATCGCCAAGCACGGTTCGGACGACACGCAGGCATTCAGCTTCAGCATTGGATGGTGGTTCTGAGATGACAACAGCACAGTGGACACGCGTGGGCATCCTCGGGCTGGCCGTGGCGGCTCTCGGCGCGGTGGTGGTAACCTCCGCTGTCGGGCAGGACGCTGCGCCACCGGTCGAGGAACTGGGCATCGGCGTCTGCGACCTCAACGAAGTGTACGCCAATTATGATCGCGCAGCGGATCTCAACGCCGAACTGGACAAGCGACGCCAGAAGATCCGCCAGGAAGCGGAGCGCCGCGCGCAGGAACAGACAGAGCTTTCCAAGGAACTCGGGCAGTGGAAACGCGGCAGCGAGATGTACGAGAAGCGTTTTCTCAAGCTGGAGGAGATGCGGGCGCAGAACGACGCCTGGCAGAAGCTCACGCGAGCCCGCGTGGAGCGCTGGCATTTGCAGATGACCAGGCAGATGTACGACGAGATCGTCGACGCGGTGGGCGCCGTCGCCCAACGGCGTGGCCTGTCGGCGATTCTGCACGTCGAGCGCGGCGGGCTTCAGGGCGGTGATATACAGCAGGTCCTCCAGCAGATGTCCCGCCGGACGGTGTTGTACGCGGACGAGGGTGTCGACTTGACCGACGCCGTGCTCAAGCAGGTCAACGCCACGTACCAGCGAGAAAGCCGATGACGTGCCGCGCCGGCCGGCGCTGTATCAATCGCGGGGGCTTCACGGCGCCGTAACGGGCATGACTGGCGGCGCATCGCCCGCCGCGGCGAACCCATGAGCGAACCCTTCACAGTCCGACAGATTGCCGAATGGGTCGGCGGCAGGGCCGTCGGTGACGCGGGCGTGACGTTGCGCGGCGTGGCGTCCATCGGCGACGCCGGCCCGGAGGACGTCACGTTCGCCGCCGACGCCAAGCGCGCCGCTGGTCTGAGGGAGTCGCGCGCGGGTGCGGCAATCGTCGCCGAACCGCTCGACGCGGCTGCGATGCCCCTGGTGCAGGTGGACGATGTGCAGGCGGCCGTGGCGGAGGTGCTGCGGCGGCTGGCGCCACCGGAGACGCTTCCCCCGGCGGGCATTGATCCGACGGCGTCGGTCGCGGAGGACGCCGACGTGGCTGCGGACGCGATCGTCGGCCCGGGGGTGGTCGTCGCGCCCGGCGCGACAATCGGCGCCGGTGCGGTGCTGATGGCCCGTGCTGTGGTTGGCGCGCGGGCGGTCATCGGGCCGGAATCGCGGCTGGACGCCGGCGCCGTCGTGCGGCATGGCTGCGTGATCGGCACCCGCGTGCGTATCGGGTCCAACAGCGTTATCGGCAGCGAGGGCTACGGCTATTATGTCGCCGACCGTGCGCCCCGTCGCGTGCCTCACGCCGGCAACGTGGAAATCGACGACGACGTGGAGATCGGCGCGTGCAGTTGCGTCGACCGGGCAAAATTCGGCTCCACGCGGATCGGCGCCGGTACGAAAGTGGACAACCTCGTGCAGATTGCACACAACGTTCAGATCGGGCGCGGCTGCCTGCTGACGGCGCAGGTCGGCATCGCCGGCAGCGCGCGGCTGGGTGACGGTGTCGTGGCCGGCGGCAGTTCCGGCGTGCGCGACAACATTGCCCTGGGCGACGGCGTGCGCCTGGCGGCGTTCTGCGCCGTCGCCGCGGACGTGCCCGACGGGCAGGTGGTCTCCGGCATACCGGCCATCGACGCGCGGGATCATCGACGCATCGTCGCAGCATGGAACAAGTTGCCGGAGCTGGTCAAGCGTGTTCGTCAACTCGAAACGAAGCTCAATGCCCGTGACTTCTCAGAAGACGGTTAGGCGGCCCGTGGTTGTCGAGGGGCGGGGCCTGTTCGGCGGGCGCCTGTGCCGCTTGCGCATCGTACCGGCAGAGGCGGACGCCGGCCTGGTGTTCGTGCGAACGGACCTGGACGGCGCCCCGCGGGTTGCGTGCGATATCAACCGACTGACGCGGAGCGAAACGCGCCGGACAGTGCTGGCCGCCGGGGAGGCGACGGTCGAGACCGTCGAGCACGTCCTCTCGGCCGTGTGGGGGCTGGGCGTGGACAACGCCTGTATCGAGATGAACGCCCCCGAGCCGCCGAGCGATGACGGCTCGGCGCGGCTGTTCACCGACGCCATCGGCGAGGTCGGGCTTGAGGAGCAGGCGGCCGAGCGCGTCGTGGAGGTCGTCGAGGAGCCGGTGACCGTTTCGTCCGGTGAGGCGACACTCTCGGCGCTTCCGGGTGTGGAGGGGCAGTTGGACCTGCTGTACGATCTGGACTACGCGGGCGTGCCCAGCATCGGGCGGCAGGTGCGAGCGTTCGCCCTGGATCGCGACGACTACGCCGGTCAGATCGCACCGGCGCGGACATTTCTGCTGGCGGATGAGGCGGCCGCGTTTCGCTCCCAGGGCTACGGCGGGCATCTGGACGCCACGCAGTTGCTGGTGATGGACGACGAGGGGCCCGTGGACAACGAGCTGCGTTTCTCGGACGAGCACGTGCGCCACAAGCTCTGCGACCTGATCGGCGATCTGGCGCTGCTGGGGCGGCGCCTGGAGGGGCGCATCCTGGCCAGTCGCAGCGGGCACCGGATGAACCACGAGCTTGTGCGGCGGTTGCGTGAGGCGTCCGGCGGGGGCGAGAGCTCCGCCGACCGTGCTGAACCGGTTTTGGACATTCGCGGGGTGATGCGGCTGTTGCCGCATCGCTATCCGTTCCTGATGGTCGATCGCATCGTGGAGACCGAGGGCGATGAGCGGGCGGTGGGCATCAAGAACGTGACCATCAATGAGCCGTACTTCCAGGGGCATTACCCGGGCCAGCCGATCATGCCCGGCGTGATGATTCTGGAGGCAATGGCGCAGATGTCGGGTATCCTGCTGAGCCGCCGGCTGGAGCACGCCGGGAAGGTGGCCGTGCTGTTGAGCATGGATCGCGTGAAGATGCGGCGTCCGGTCCATCCCGGGGATCGCATGTACCTGGAGGCCGAGGCGGTTCGCGTTCGCCCGCGGACGGGGCACTGCGCGTGCCGCGCCCGCGTCGACGGCGACGTCGTCGCCGAGGCCGAGATCAAGTTTATGCTCGTCGACGCCGAGCCGGCGTGATCGGAGGAAGAAACGGACCATGGCGACTATTTCCCCACGAGCGTTGGTGGACGCCGGAGCCGAGCTGGCCGAGGACGTGACGGTCGGCCCGTTCGCGTATGTCGCAGCGGGCGTACGCGCCGCAAGCGGGTGCGTCATCGGCGTCGGGGCGACCGTGACGGGCCGGACCACGCTGGGCGAACGGACAGAGATCTTCCCGCTGGCGGTGGTGGGGGCCTCGCCGGGCGGGCAGGATGACGGCGCGTGCGAGATCGGCGAGGCGTGCGCGATTCGCGAGCACGTGACGGTCTGCGCCGGCGGCAAGCGCGCCACGCGGATCGGTTCAGACAACCTCGTGATGATCGGGTCGGTCATCGGCGCCGGGGCAACGGTGGGAGACCACGGCATCTTCGCCAACTGCACGCACATCGGCGCCGGCGCGACGGTGGAGGACTACGTCCGTACCAGCGCCTTTCCCGTCATCGCGGATTCCGTGCGCGTCGGGGCGTACACGTTCGTCAACGGCTACGCCAGCGTCACGCGCGACGTGCCGCCGTTCGCCATCGTCGAGGGCGACCCGGTCCGGGTTCGCGGCGTCAACGCCGAGAACCTGCGGCGCTGCGGGTTCGGCGATCGGGACATCCGCGCGCTGAAGGACGCCTTCCGGCAGATGTACAACGGCACGAGCGGGCGAGCAGCGCCGCAGGCCGTGGCGCGCCTGCTGAAACGCGACGACCTCAACCCGCACGTGCGGCGCGCCGTCGAGGCGGCCGGTGACGGCGATGGAGACGCCGATGACTGAGCTGACCGTCATCCGCGAGATCGATCCGTCGGCGCGGGTGGCGCCGGACGCGTCCATCGGCCCGTTTTGCGTGATCGGCCCGCACGTGACGATCGGCCCGCGGACGCGACTGGAGCGGCGCGTGTGCATCACCGGGCGGACGACCATCGGCTCGGACAACGTTCTCGCCGAGGGCTGCGTGCTCGGCGCCGCCCCACAGGATCTCAAGTACGGCGGCGGCGAGACGGTGCTGTCGGTGGGGCACCGCAACCGCTTCGGACGGATGGTCACGGCGCACATCGGCACCGAGGCCGGCGGGTACCTCACGCGCATCGGCGACGACAACGAACTCGCCGACGGCTGTCACGTCGCGCATGACTGCTACATCGACGACGGCGTGTATCTGGGCCCGAGTGTCATGCTGGCCGGGCACATCCGCGTCCAGAGCGGGGCGGTGATCGGCGCCCTGTCGGGCGTGCATCACTTCGTGACGGTCGGCCGGTACGCCTGCGTCGCGCCCCGCACGCCTGTCCGGCGGGACGTTCCGCCCTACACTCGTTTTTCCCACGCGGCGCCCAACGCGCCACCGACCGTGATCGGCGCCCACGAGCCCGGCATCCGCCGGGCCGGGCTGAGCACCTGGGAGCAGAAGGAGCTGCGCCGTGCGTTGGGCGAGCTGTTCGACAACGAGTTCGCCGTCCAGAACAAGATCGAGCAGTTGTTCAACCTGGGCGTCGAGGGCGAGGTCGCGGAGTTGTGCCGGTTCTGCCAGCGGTCGCTCAAGGGCGTTTATGGTCGCTATCGTGAGGTGTTCCGCGGTAGGATACCCCCCGAGGCCCGCGACCACCTTACGCCGGAGCAGTGGGCCAAGATCCAAAGGAACGTTTCATGAGCTTCCGTGTTGCCGTTGTCGGCGTTGGGCGGATGGGCAAGCTGCACGCTCGCGTGCTCAGCGAGATGGACGATGCCGACCTGGTCGCCGTGGTGGACACGAACCTCGCGGGCGCCGAAGCTGTCGCGCGCCAACGCGACTGCCGGGCCCTTGGCGATCCCGCCGAGGCCGTCGAGTTGACCGATGCGGCCATCATCGCGGTGCCCACGCGCCAACACGTGACTGCGGCACGCCCGTTCGTCGAGGCCGGAAAAGCCGTGCTGATCGAGAAACCCCTGACGGACGACCCGGCCGATGGCGAGGCCCTGCTGGAACTGGCCAGGCAGACAGGCGCCAGCGTGCAGGTAGGCCACACCGAGCGGTTCAACCCCGCGGTGGCGGCGCTGCGCAAGTATGACATCCGCCCGAAGTTCATCGAGGCCCACCGGATCAGCCCGTTTACGTTTCGTTCGGCGGACGTGGGCGTCGTGCTTGACATGATGATTCACGACATCGACCTGGTGGGGATGCTCACGCGCGGAGGACTCGAAAGCGTCCGCGCCATCGGCGTCAACGTCATCGGCGAGCACGAGGACATCTGCAATGCCCGGCTGACGTTCGACAACGGCTGCGTGGCGAACCTCACCGCCAGTCGGCTGGCGATCAAGACCGAACGGAAGATGCGCATCTTTTCCGAGGAGGCGTACCTGTCGGTTGATTACGGCAAGAAGGTCGGGCTCGTCGTCCACAAGAGCCAGAACCTGGACCTGATCCAGATGGCACGCGATACGAACGTCGAAGACCTGGCCGAACTGGCCGAAACCGTGGATTACACCAAGCTGCTGAAGGTCGAGGAGCTGGTCGTCGACGACTCCACCGAGCCGCTACGCCGCCAGGCCGAGGCGCTGCGCCGGACCGTCATCGATGGCGACGAGCCGGTCGTGACGGCCCGGGAGGGGCTTGCGGCCGTCCGTGCCGCACGCCAGGTTGTCGAGTCCATCAAGACACACCGCTGGGACGGACGCCTCAGCGACCGTGAGGGGCTGGACGTCATTCAACGCGATTGAGGCCGTATGGCGGGCGTGCCTGCCCGTAGCACGCTGCGGCCGATGTTCTTCACTCGCCCTTCACTATTTCTCGCAGCACGACGGTGGCGTAGCTGCCCGGCGGGGCGGTGAATCGCAGCTCGAGGTAGTCGCCGTCGGCGTCCGTGCCGGCCGAGAGTTCCGGATCGCCAAGGCCGAACCGCAACGGGCGGCGCGTTCCCTTCGGCTTGAGCGCCCCGAGCCCGCGGAAGTCCTCCGGCGCGATCTCGTGCTCCTGAAGCACGTCGCGCTCGATTCGCCCGGGTTGGCCGTCGGCCAGGCGGCTGCGATAGCCCGGGACTGGTCCGGTGGGGGAGATCTCGAACCGCGCGGCGCGCGGCTGTTCGGCGTCGGCGTCCTCGACGCGAAAGACGCCGCCGCTGCCGGCCTTTTTCGCCAGATCGCCGATCCGGACGCGGTCGAATGTGTCGATCCGGCGGGCGAGTACGTCGTTGAAGATAGCGCTTTGAAAAGCCGAGACGTACAGCCGCCGCGTGCGCTTGTCCACGGCGGCCAGGGCCGCCTTCGGCGAGCTGCGCTTCTTGTAGGCGGCCAGGGCCTTGCGGTGCTCGCGAAACGCTCGCGGCCAGAGGTCCAGCGCCCGGGCGTAGTGTCCGGTGTCGAAGGCGTCTCGGGCGGCGCGGACGTCGTCGCCGTCGGCGGCGCAGGGTTGGCCCAGCAGCAGCGCTACGAACTGCTCGAGGTCGCCACGGACGAGGGCCTCGCCCAGCGCGGCCGTGTCGCCACGGGCGCCGAACCGCTGCCGGCCGAAGTAATTCGGAACGCCGCGGCGCTGGAGGATGTCCAGCACGGCTCGGGCGGCGGGGAGGTCTTCGGCACCGACGCCGCGGAGGCGAATGGTGAAGCGGTTGCCCGCCAGGTGCCCGGTGCGGAGCTTGTTTCCGTGATGCCCGACCGGCTCGACGCCAATACGCGGGTCGGCGAACGCGCCCAGGCGGGCGGCGTCGGCGTGTTCGAGCGACATCATCTGGCGCGTCACGGCGCGGGCGTCCTTGAGCCCGGCGAAGCCGATCTCGCCCGGCCGGACGCCCAGGTGCCGCGCGATGCGGGCGACGGCCTCTGGCGTGGACACGCCCGTCTTGGTCACGCGGAAGTAGAGGTGCGTTCCGGTCCCGCCGGGCATGTAGAGGGGGACTTCCTCGACGCGGAAGTCGTCCGGACGTTGCTTGTAGCGCCCGGCGACGCCCGGGAGCTCGGCGGTGAGATACGGGCGGTCGGCATGAGCGGTCTCGGCGTCCATCTCAGGGCGGATCGTACCACGGATGGACCGCATCGCGAAGCGTTCTGCGGCGTTGAATGGTGGGCGGGAGTTGGTATACTGGCACGCGTGGCGGCATAGCCAAGTGGACCAAGGCGACGGATTGCAAATCCGTTATTCGTGGGTTCGAATCCCACTGCCGCCTTGTAACCGCGCTCCGTGCCGCCGCGGGCTTCGGCGTATCCCCCGGTCGGTGGACGCCGCATGGATGCGGCTTTCCGCTGAAGGAGCCAGCCATGCCCTCAAGAGGTGCCGACATGTGGAAACGAAACGCGCTGCTGCTGTGTGTTGCCTGCCTGCTTGTGGTCGTTCCGGCCGATGCCAAGCGCCAACGGGTCACGCTTAGAGACGGCGGGGAAATCGTCGGCGAGGTCGTCAAGAGCGGCGATACCTACACGATTACCACGCCCGGCGGCGTGACCATGCGGGTGGCCGCCGACAACGTCGAGTCCATCGAGGACATCGTCACGCCCCAGGACGAATACGACGACCAGGCCGCCGGCGAAGACCTCTCCGACCCGCTGGTGCGCTACCGGCTGGGGCGGTGGGCGTCGGACAAGGGGTATCTGCAGATCGCTGAGCGGGAACTGACCAAGGCGATCGAGCTGCGCGACGGCGAATTCGAGATGGCCCAGTTGCTGCTCAAACAGGTTCGCCAGAGGATCGCCGCCACCGAAGACACCGGCGCCGATGACGGCGGCGACGCCGCCGACGACGGCGTCGCGGCGAAGCATTTGATGACCATGGAGGACGTCAACCGCATTCGGCGCCACGAACTGCGCGAAGACGAGGAGGTGGCGGTCTCATTCAAGAACAACGTGCGACGGCGTTTCGTGCGGGCCAACCACGGAAAGGGGGATTTCAAGGAGCCCGGGTTCGAGCGGACGTTCTGGCGAATGAGCCCGCTGGAGCAGGCCCGCTACATCCTCAAGCACACGGACGAGACGGAACGTGCCATGCGCGACGACATCCTCCTTCGGCGCGATCCGCAGTTCATGGTGACCTATCAACGTGACATCTGGCCACTGATCCGCAACAGTTGCGCTACGGCGGGTTGCCATGGCGAGAAGGCCGCTGAGGGCACGTTCAGGTTGTTCCCGATTGCCGGGAACCTCACGCGCGCCCACTATACGAATTTCTACATCCTGAGTACGCATGCAGTCGACGGCTGGAAGCTGATTGACCGGGACCACCCGGATCTGTCGCTTCTGGTTCAGTACGGTTTGCCCGCCAGGTACGCCGAGCGCAGGCACCCCAGCGCGATCGAGCCGATATTCCGCGACCGGGATGACCCGAAATATCGACGCCTCGTGGATTGGATCGAGTCGCTGGACGGCCCGCCCTTCCGCGGATACGACGTCGCTTACGAGCCGCCCGCCCCCGGGTCCGGCGAGCCGACCACCCGCTCGACGACGCGCCCGGCGGACGATGAGGAGTGAGTCGCTTCGGGGCGGCGAAAGGCGCTTGTGATCGTCCGCGTGCTTTTACTGGCCGTGCTGGCCGCCGCGATGGTTTACTTCGCGGTTATGGCGGTCCGCCGCCGACGGCGGTCGCGTCTGTTAGCGCGATCGGCGCACGGGCGGGGGATGCGATTTTCCGCGCGTGACCCGTTTGACATGCCGCGTCGCTACGGGCGGATGGCACTGCTGTCGTCCGGACACAGCCCGCGCGCTCGCGATGTCACCCACGGGCATGTCGCAGGCCGCGGCGTCCGCGCGTTTGACTTCCGCTGCGAGGCCGGGCACGCCACGCGGCGCGTGACACGCCATTACAGCGTTCTTGTCGCCGAGGGCGTCGAGGCGCCCCGCGTGCTGATGTGGCACGTGGAGGACCTTGCGCTGGCGCCGCTGGCGGCACGGGAGGGACGCACTGTTGCCGCTCCGTGGCGGTGCGTGGGCGAGCCGTCGGCGGCTGAGCAACTGGCGCATGCCGCCGGGGCGCTCGGCGAGCGCCCCGTGAGCATGGAGGTCCGCGACGGCAAGCTGCTGCTCTGCGCCCCGACCTCCGGTGCCGACCGCGAGGATGCCATCGGACCGGACGACCTGGAGATGCTTCTGAATCGCCTGGATGCCGAGCGCGTCTCGCGCCATGCAAGCGATGTTGAAATAACCCCGCCTGCGCGGTAAGAACACCGTGCACACCAACGGCAGACGAGTAGGGAGAATCACCGTGCACAGCCAGCGACGCTTTGCCGTGACGGCCGCGATCTTCTTGGCCGCCGTCTGGACTCTCGGGGGATGTTCCGAATCCGAAAGCCGCGAGGCGAGCAAGAAGCTTCGCGAGCGGACCGACGAGTCGCGCCGCGAAGCCGAATCGGCGAGCGGCGCGGCGGCCGCGGGGGTCGCCGAAGCCGGTGCGGAGGCCGCCGAGGCCCGGCAGAAACGCCACGCCGCGCGCCTTGCGCGCGATGTGCTGATGGACTGGGTTCGCGCGCAACGCGGGCGTGAGGAGGTGCTGATCGACCCCACCGAACTGAGAAACAGACTGCTGGACTGGCAGGCCCTGCGCGACAGGTTTGCAGACATCGAGGCGATGGACGTCGGCATTGGCGACCGCGCCGCGTCGGCGCAGGTCGTCAATACGCTGGACAGGATGGCGCCGCTCCGTCGCAGTGATCTGCCGCCTTTGCCGCCGGAGAGCGCCGACGAGCTGGACGCCGAGTACTGGCAGCGCGAGCGCGCCAAGCGCCGCGTCGTGACCCACATCCAATCGCTTGTGGAGAGCCCGGACCCGAATGACCTGCCCGAGTTTCTCGAGCCGCTCTTCGTGGATTTTGCGGTCGAAGCCCTGGAGGCGTACGTACGCGATGAGCCGCAGCGGCTTGACGTATTGACCGCGTCACCGCAGGCGGCACTCGAGCGGATCGGCGGATGGGTTGCCGACCCCGCCGTACGCAACGCGATTATCCAGAAGGTCCCGCAGGCGAGAACGGCGCCCGTGGCGGATCGCATCGGCGATGTCCTTCAGGACCCCCAGCGGCGTGAGCAGATTGTCGCGCGCCTCAGACAGACCGGGTCGGTCGGCGACGAGTTGGCTATGGGGGCACACGGCGAGGCGCTTGAGCGCCTGCACGAATCCGAGCAGAAGCTGCGCGACGTAGTCGCGCGAACCTCCGCGGCCGCCGCGGCCGACAAGGACAACGCGCGAGCAGCGCTGGTGGACATTCTGGCGCGCCAGGCGGGGTTTCATGCCGCCGACGCACGTCAGGCCGCCCAGTTGGTCGATACCGCGGCGGCGAACGTGACTCGCTGGGCACACCATGCCGAGAACCTGCTGGCCCGTGCCGAACGACAGGCGGCGTTTGCCGGCGGAAGCGCCGCGAAGCTCGAGACGGGGCTTATCGAGGCCAAGGAGCACGCCGCTGAGGCCAAACGCGCGCTGCGTAAACTGGAAGGGACCGTCTCCGAGACCCGGACCAGCTTGGAGCGGACGACCGAGCAGGCCGAACGCCTTTCGGCGGCGGCATCAGAGGCCTACACACGCGTTGCCACGGCGACGGGCGTTGAGACCATCAAGAAGGCGCTGGACGAGTACGTCCGGTTGCAGGCAAAGGCGGATGAGGCGGCGTCCAAACGGGATCGGCTGGACAGCGCGCTGAAGCGTGCCGAAGTGGATCGCGACATGGCGCGGCTTGCCGCCGAAGCGGCGAACGAACGCGTCGCGCTGCATGCCGGCGCCCGCCAGGAGTTGACCGATTGGCGCGAGGGCCAACGCAAGCAGTGGCGCTATTGCAAGGCGGCCGTGGCGCGCGTGCGGCGCGCGCTGGCCGATGAGTTGGCGCAAGTGACGGCCGGTCAGCGGCGACTGTCCGGCTGCGCCGTCCGCGCCGCCGAGACGTATCAACAGGCCGTGGACGAGGCCGAAGCGTTGCGTGACCGTGACGTGGGCGCTCCGTTGCTGATGATGCGCCGTGCGGACGTGATGGCGATGGAGACCCGCACGCTGGATCACGCTTTGGCGGCGACGGCACGCGCGCTGCGGGCCTGCCGCACCGTCCCGGCGCCGCCCGAGGCCGACAGTACCGCTGCCGAACAGGCCGTCGCGCACGCCGCCGATACCGGCGCGCAGATGGCGGCGCTGGCCGGCCAGGCCTACGAACGGCCTGCCGCCGCCGGCAAGCAGTATTTGCTTGCGGCCGATTCGTTTGGCACCGATGTCGCCGCTCGCGCTGCGGTGGCGCGTGCCAACGTCGAGGCCGGACGTATGATCGCCCGGCGAATCGCACTGCAACGGGGCGTGGGTGAGTTGGGCGCGGCGCTGGTTCGGCTCTGGAGCGATGCGGCAGGCGGAACAGCAGGGGGTGCGGACGCTCTGGCCGATCGGCTCGCGGCGGAGGATGCGGCCGGTGAGGGCGAGGCCCTGGCGGGGCAGCTGCGCAACATCACCGCGCAGGACGGCCTTGCAGCGCCGGAGGGGGCCGTGGATGCCCTGGCGCGTATGTTCGCGACGATGAGGCCCACCGGCGCACTGCGCGAACAGGCCGAGGAACAGCTCGACAAGGCAGGCTCCCTATGCCGCAGCGCCCTGGAGACAGCTGGCGCGACGACCGCGCAGACGGACACTGTCAACGCCTTGGCTGCCGCGTACATGGTCCGGATGCGCCTGGCGCGGGCCAAGGAGGGTCGCGACGCGGTTTTGCGGCAGGCGAAGCAGTCGCCGCTCGGCACGTATCTGACGTCCGTGCCGCCCGAGCAGGCCGGACGCATGCCGGCGATCCGTCAGCTTCGCCGGGTGATGGGTCTGGTGCCCATGCCGGAGGCAGCCGCGCAGACGACCGAGACGGATGAAACCAACGCAGGCGACACGGACGACGGCGGAACGGAGGCGGACGCCGCGGGGGCGGGCGCGGGATCGCCGCCGATGTAGTCGTGCGATGGTGTGAGTATTGGTCATTCGCGCCCGGCGCCGGTGTCGCCGGGCGCTTTTTCTATTGACTCACGGTAACACTGCAGATATCATCGATAGCGTTGGGGCAGCCGCCCTCTTGGGGAAGCACGGCGACGAAGGTAGGCGTCAGCCATGCGGAAGTACGCCAACAGGCCTATGCGGATTCTGGCCGGTGAATTGGCCGCGGGGCTCAACCGCCTCAAGCGGGGATATGTTGATGCCGCCGAAGCTCTTGCCCAGCTCATCGACCCGCGTCGCGCGTATCCCTTCGAGTTCGTGGTGTATCGCCTGACGGGCTATCGACCGCCGCGGGGCGAGCGTCCGGCCGAATCGCTCGACGGCGCCGCCTTGCGCCAGGACCTCCTGCGTTTGATGCTCGATGTCTGTGACAGCTTCGAGCTGCGCGCATCGGCATACTGTCAGGCGGTGTACGACACGGCCGGCGTGGCTCAGCGATTCCGCGTCAGCAAGAAGACGATCCAGCGATGGCGCACACGCGGGCTGGCGGCCCGTCGCCTGGTGATGGGGGACGGGACGCGGCATATAGCGTTTCTGGAAAGCTCCCTGCGCTGGTTCGTCTCGCAGCGGCGGCAGCAGGTGCGTCGTTCGATGCACTTTTCGCAAATGTCCGCCACGGAGCGCCGGGACGTCATCCGTCGCGCGCGACGCATGGCGCGGTCGGCCGATTGTTCGCTCATCGAGGCCTCGCGCCGCATCGCCGCCCGAAAAGGCCGGGCCGTAGAAACCGTCCGCTACACGTTGCGGAATTACGACCGCCAGCATCCGGACGAGGCGATCTTCGCCGGAGGCGGCGTGCTGGACGACGGTGAGCGGGGGGACATCTACCGCAGCTACCTTCGCGGCACGGCCGTTCCGACGCTGGCACGGCGCCACGCGCGGACGCGAAGCAGCATCTATCGCATTATCAACGAGATGCGCGCCCGTCATCTGGCCGCACGCTCCATTCAGTACGTGTACAACCCGCAGTTCGACCTGCCCAATGCCGACGACGTCATTCTGGACAGCACCGCCGACGCTGGCGCCGACACGCAGCGCCCGCCCGCGATGCCCAAGCCGTCGGAGTTGCCGGCCTATCTGCGGGCACTGTACGAGGTGCCGCTGCTTGCCGCTGACCGCGAGCGGCAGCTGTTTCGGCGGTACAACTACCTCAAGTACAAGGCCGACCGCCTGCGGCGCACGATCGACGTGCGGCGCGTCAATACGGCCCGGCTCAAGGAGATCGAGGACCTGTTGTTGCGGGCGACGGCCGTCAAGAACGCGATCGTGCGCGCCAACTTGCGACTCGTGGTGTCGATCGCCAGGAAGCACGTCGCCGGGCCGCAGACGCTTTTTGAGCTGGTCAGCGACGGGAACGTCTCGTTGATGCGGGCGGTCGAGAAGTTCGACTACGCTCGCGGGAATCGCTTCTCCACCTACGCGTCCTGGGCCATTATGCGGAACTTCGCCCGCTCCGTTCCGCGCGAGAAGTACCATCTGGGTCGGTTCACCACCGGGCACGATGAGATCCTGGATATCGCCGCGGCTCTCAAGAGCTACGACCCCGGCGAGATCAACATGCTGGAGCTGCGCGAGAGCATCGAGACCGTCCTGACGCGCCTCTCGCCGACGGAACGGAAGGTCCTGGTGGGACATTACGGCCTTGAGCCGGATCGTCCCGCACGGACGTTCGAGCAACTGGGCCGCTACCTCGGCATGTCCAAGGAGCGCGTCCGGCAGATTGAGATCAAGGCGCTGCATAAGCTGCGTACCTACCTCGCCCCGTGCGAGGCCGAACTGCTGAAGTGAGAATGACCCGGGCGCTGCATGCACCGCCGCACCGTTGGGAGTCCGCCACGACCTACGTGAAACTTATCACGGCCGCTCTTCTGATGCTTCTCGGCGCCGCCGCGGCGACGATTGGGCTTCTGGACGGACGTACGCCCGCCCGCCCCCCGGCGACGCGGGCGGCGGGGCGGTCCCCGGACACTGGGACGAACCTGTCCGAAACGCTGGCGGCGGCGGAATCGCAACCGGCGACGCGCGCAGCGCCCTATCCGGCGCCCGCGCTGGCGGCGGCGTGCGAAGTGGCGGCCGAGCGCCTGCGCGACAGATTGCCGCCGGACTATGTTTTCATCGTTCGGCCGCCTTTTGTTGTGGCTGGTCGGCCCGTGATGCGCACGGGCGGCGCGAGCGTCTCGCTGGAGCGAATTGTCTCCGAGACCATCGTTCGTGCGGCGCGGGCGATGTGGGCGAGCTACTTCAGGCACCGGCCGACACGACCCGTCGTGGCGCTGCTGTTTCCCGATGCCGCCGCCTACATGCATTGGGCCGGCGCGCTGTTCGGCGATACGGACCTGCCGAAATTCGGCTACTGCCGCCGCGACGGGGTGCTGGTGATGAACATCGCCACCGGAACGGGGACGCTGATTCACGAGCTGACGCATGCGCTGATCGCGCCGGACTTCCGCGGCGTGCCGACGTGGTTCAACGAGGGTCTGGCCTGCCTGCACGAACAGTGCCGCATCGGGGACGATAGGATCATCGGGCTGTGCAACTGGCGGTTGCCGGCGTTGCAGACGGCCGTGGCAGCGGGGCGGCTGCGCCCCTTGCGCGAATTGGTCACGGCGCGGGACTTCCGTGGGCGGCTTGAAGGCCTCAACTACGCCCAGGCGCGCTACTTCGTGCAGTATCTTCAGCATCGGGGCCTCTTGCATCGCTTTTACCGCACGTTACGCCGGTTGCACGCCGTGGCCGGCCGGCGTCCCGACGAGGGATCGGTGGACGTTCACGCGATCGAGACGGTCTGCGGTGCGGACATCGACGTGGTTGATGCCTCCTGGCGCCGGTGGGTGATGCAACTGCGATACGGGGGCTGACGGCGGTGCATCGCCGCGGTGGGCAGCCGACAGGGGTGGCGCCTATACTTCGTAACAAGTGGGCGCCGTCGGTCGGCGCGTGCCGGCCACGGGCCCGGCGTATGTGTGTCAGGAGTCACAGAGATGGATTTGACGAGCGAAGCATTCCAGCCGTCGACGACGATTCCCGTCAAGTATACCGGTGAAGGCGAGGACGTCTCCCCGCCGCTGCGGTGGACGGGGGCGCCGGATGGCGTACGCCATTTCGCGCTGGTCATGGACGACCCCGACGCGCCGCGCAGTGAGCCGTGGGTCCACTGGCTGATCTACAATATCCCCGGCTACGCTGAGGGGCTGGCTGAGGGCGTCGACAAGGCCGAAGCGCCGTCCGACCCCTCCGGGGCTGCTCAGGGGCTCAACTCGTGGGGAACGATCGGCTACGGCGGGCCGATGCCGCCGCCCGGTCACGGCACGCATCATTATCACTTCAAGCTTTACGCCCTCGATGCCGAAGGCGACCTGCCGCCCGGACTCAGCAAGAACGATCTTCTGGAGCGGATCGACGGGCACGTCCTGGCCGAGACGGAGCTGGTCGGCGTTTACGAGCGCCACTAGCCGGCTTGGCGGCAGCGCGGGCCGCTGCCGTCCGGGTATTCGAAAGCGTCTCAGAAAGGAAGCAACCCGTTATGGACCCGATCTTCAGGCGCTGCCAGAAGAACCCCATCATCAAGGTCCGGGACATCCCCGGGCGCGCCGAGGCCGTTCTCAACCCCGGCGTCACCGAACAGGATGGGCGCGTCGTGATGCTTGTCCGCGTGGAGGATACCTCCGGGCATTCGGCGATCTACGTGGCACGAAGCGATAACGGCGTCGACGGATGGGACATCGCGCCGGAGCCGTTCCTGAACTACGGCCTGCCCGAGATGCGCTACGAGCAATGGGGCTGCGAGGATCCGCGGATCGTGTGGTTGGCCGATGAGCGCGCCTGGTACATCACGTACACCGCCTTCTCGCCGGCCGGGACGACCGTTGGGCTGGCGCGGACGGAGGACCTGGTCGCCGTCGAGCGGATCGGACTGATCTTCTCGCCGAGCAACAAGGACGCGGCGCTGTTCCCGGAAAAGATCGACGGGCGCTGGGCCGTCCTGCATCGACCGGACGCCGGCGGCGGCATCGAGAACATCTGGATCGCCTACTCGCCGGACCTGACGTACTGGGGCGAGCCGCACTGCGTGCTCACCGAGGGGCGCGGGTCGGCGTGGGATGCCCATCGCGTCGGCGCCGGTCCGCCGCCGGTGGCGACCGACGACGGCTGGCTGCTGCTGTACCATGGGGTCAAGCAGTACGGCGATAAGGACGTCTATCGCGTCGGCGCCGCCTTGCTGGACCGCGCCCGGCCGCACAAAGTGCTTGCCCGGACGCCGCAGTGCATCTTCAAGCCGATCGAGCGGTACGAGGTCTCGGGCTTGCTGTCGAACGTGGTCTTTCCGACGGGCCTGCTGCTGCGCGGCGACGAACTGTGGATGTACTATGGTGCGGCAGACGCGTGCGTGGCGCTGGCGACGGCGAAACTCGACGACGTGCTCAACGTGCTGGAGCCGGTGGACTGACGCAGAAGGCGGCGTTATGCTGGCCGCGACCCGCCCCGCTGAACGGATGCGTGCCCATGACCATCGCAGAAGCATTGAGCCATCTTCCGTGGATCCTGCAGGCGATCATTCGGTTGGTCGTCGCGGCCGTGCTGGGCGGGCTGATCGGCCTGGAGCGCGAACGTCGCGGGCGCAGCGCGGGGTTCCGCACGCAGATGCTGGTCGCTCTGGGCGCGACGCTGGCGATGCTGGTGTCGCTTCAGTTTGTGTTGGGCATCGCGCCGCGCTACGAGCTGTCGGCGTCGATGATCCAGGTGGACCCTGCGCGCGTGGCCTACGGCGTGATGGGGGGTATCGGCTTTCTCGGCGCCGGGGCGATCCTGCGGTACGGCGTGGGCGTACGCGGTCTGACGACGGCTGCGAGCTTGTGGTGCACGGCCGCGGTGGGGCTGGCGACGGGGTTGGGCATGTTCGAGATCGCCGCCGCGGCGACGCTGATCGTGCTGTTCGTCCTCTACGTGCTCTCGCGGCTGGACCGGCATATCCCCGGACGGTGGTATAAGCAGATCAAGCTGGTCATGGACGCCACCCAGGGCGACAACCCGGCCCGCGTGCGTACGGTGCTCAAGGATCGCGGCGTCCGGGTCGTCGCGGCCGATTACGCGCGCGATCTCGAAAAGGGCCGCGAGACGCTGACGTTTCACATCTCCGGAACGCGCGACTCGTCGGAAACGCTGCTGGCGGCCGTCAGCGAACTGCCCGGGCTCCACAAGGTCACGTTCGACGGCTGAGGCGATGCTGGGGCTCACGCCCCGCGTGGAATGTTGCGCCTCCTGGGGGCTGGCGACTTCGCGCTGGAGCATGCTTCCCGCATGGGTGCTCGTCACCGCAACCGGCGGGGGCGCTTCGAGCGGATGCGGAACCGCCCGAGGCCGCGCGGGCGCTGCTCCTGCTGGTCGCGTCTCGGTAGTGGTGACGGGAAGGGGTGATCGGTAATCACACCCACGTTCCGGCCGAGAAGCCGCTCGATGGCATCGAGCTTCTCGCGCTCCTCGATGCCGCAGAAACTGATGGCCTGCCCGCCCGCCCCGGCGCGCCCGGTCCGGCCGATGCGGTGGACGTAAACCTCCGCCTCGTCCGGCAGGTCGAAGTTGATCACGTGCGAGATGTCCTCCACGTCCAACCCGCGCGCGGCTATGTCGCTGGCGACCAGCACGCGCGTCCGCCCGCTCTTGAACCGCTCCAGCCGGCGCTTGCGGACGTTCTGCGGCTTGTCCGAGTGCATCGCTTTGGCCTCGATGCCCGCCGCGGATAGCCGTTCGGCGACCCGGTCGGCCTTGATCTTCGTTCGCGTGAAAATCAACGCACGCGTGACGTCTTCGTCCGCCAAGAGGTGCTCCAGAAGCGCCTGCTTGTTGCGCGCCTCGACCAGGTAGATGCGCTGCTCGACCGTCTCGGCCGCCGGGGCTTCCGGGGCGATGCGGATCTCTTCAGGGTCGTGGAGCACCCAGTCCGCCAGCGACTTGATCCGCGGCGGAATCGTCGCCGAAAACAGCATCGTCTGGCGATCGTCCGGCACGGCGGCGACGATCTTGCGGATGTCCTCGATGAAGCCCATGTCCAGCATGCGGTCGGCCTCGTCGAGCACCAGCACTTCGACGCGATCGAGTTTCACGTGCCGATCGCCCATCAGGTCCAGCAGACGCCCCGGCGTGGCGACCAGCACGTCCACGCCGTGTTTCAACGCCTTGATCTGCGGGCCCTTGCGCACGCCGCCGTGGACCACCGCCGCGCGCAGCGGCGTCTGACGCCCGTACGTGCGGAAGCTCTCGGCGACCTGTGCGGCCAGTTCGCGCGTCGGCGTGATAATCAGCGCGCGGATGGGGCGATGCTTGTCGCCCGGTGCGGCGGCATTGAGCCGCTGAAGAATGGGCAGGGCGAACGCGGCCGTCTTGCCCGTGCCCGTCTGCGCGCAGCCCAAGATGTCGCGACCGTCGATGGCGGGGCGAATCGCCTGCTGCTGAATGGGCGTCGGCGCTTCGTAACCCTCCTTGTGGAGGGTCTTGCGAAGCAGTTTGATTACACCAAGCTTGTGGAATGTCATGTCGTGGTAGGCGCTTCCCCCGGCGGCGGCATTACGCCGCCCTCCCTAGCAGTATCCCAGCGTACACGCATGGAAGGGCGGCGTCAAGACATATTGTGCCGTGTTGCCCGCCTTACGCGCCGAAGTCGTCGAGGGCGCGGGCGACCTCCGTGGCATACATCAGCGCCGGCCCGCCGCCCATGACCACGGAGACCGACGCGGCCTGCATGATCTCCGCCCGCGTCGCCCCGGCGTCCAGGGCGTTCTTGACGTGGAACGCGATGCAGTACGTGCACTGCTGGATGATCGCGTGCCCGATGGCGATCAACTCGACCGTCTTGAGGTCCAGCGGACCGGCCTCGCCGGCCTGATGCAGCGACTGAAAGGCCTGCATCATCTCCGGGCACTCCTGGGCGACCTTGCCAAGAATGGCTTTCGTGTCATTGTGTAGTTGCTTCATGTCTGTTGCGGCCATGCGTCAACTCCCGATGGGGGGCAGGTCGTACTCATGGGTGCGGTCCCGCGCGGGACCGTCCCGCCTATCATAGCCCGGTTTGGTGAGATTGTGAAATATGGAACGAAAAAGAAGGCCCATCGGCGCAACGGACAGGGCGATCGCGGTTCTACTTGTCCGGATCCCAGCGCCCCACGAGCGACTCGAACGCCGGATCGGGGAACTGCTGTTTGAAGATGCGGTAGTACCACATCTCCTTGGGCGAGTTGAGCGTGTATCCGCCGGGCGTTTTGCGGTTCTGCTCGCTCCAGGCGCCGTCCGGGAGCTTGTCTTGGGCGATGCGGTCCATCAGGTCGTCCGTGCCGCTGCCCCCTGCGAAACGCAGTTTGTCCCGCTCGTAGATCGCCTGGGGCAGCAGGTCCGCGAACGCCTCGCGGATGATCCATTTCTCGATTTCTTTCGCCTCGGTCGGCTGAATCTTCCACCGCACGGGCAGTTGCATCGCCACGGCCACCACCTCCGCGTCGATAAACGGCGTGCGGTAGTTGATGGCATTCCCGTACATCGCCCGGTCGAGCCGCTGGACGGCCGTGTTGTAGGCCACCGCGATCAACTGATCCATCATCTTGATCTTGTCGTTGTCGGTCGGCTGCTTCTTGAGCAGGTGGTAGCCGCCGAACAGTTCGTCGCCGCCCTCGCCGCTGAGGATGCAGTTGGTCGTCTCGGCCGCGGCGCCGGAGGCGATGAGGTTGGCGATCGTGCCGCTGACGCAGTCTTCATCGAAGGATTCCATGGTCCAGACCGCCTTTTCGACGAGCCCTTCAATCTCGTCGGGCGTGTAGAGGTGGATGCGGTGTTCCATGCCGAGTTGTTCGGCGACGATCTTGGCGTTCTCGACGTCCGGCGCGCCCTCGACGCCGACGGTAATCAGCGGGACGTCCCGCACGCCGAGATGGTGAATCGCACAGGCGATGATCGAGCTGTCCAGCCCGCCCGAAAGCAGGCACGCGCCGACGGCGCCGTCGTCCAGGCGGCGCTGGACGGCGCCGAGCAGCACGTCGCGGACGCGCTGAATGGCGTCCGCGCGTTTCGTCGGCACGTGGACGTTCGGATGGTAGGGCAGATACCCGCCGGTCCCGTAGACGCTGGAAAACATCGTCGCCGGAAGCAGTTCGGTGACCTCCTTGGCGACGCCGACCAGCGCCTTCATCTCCGAGGCGAAGCACAGGTTGCCGTCGCCGTCGCGCCCCCAGTACAGCGGGCGGACGCCGACGGTGTCGCGCGCCAGCAGCAGCTCGGACCCGTCCCAGACGGCGCAGGCGAAGACGCCTTCCAGATGCCCGGGAAACGCCCGCCCGTATCTGTCGAACAGCTCCAGAACCACGTCGGCGTCGGATTGGCCCTCGGCGCGGTCGTTGTAGATCTCCCCGTCGAACAGCACGGCCACGTCGCCGGCGGTGGCGTATCCGTCGCCGCGCGCGTCGGAGAGCGTCGCCGCGCGCACGCCGGCGGTCAGTTCGCCCGCTTGGTGGCTGCTGAGCGTGTCCGGCCCGCGGTGGGCGATGGTCTCGAGCATGTGCTCGACGGTGTCGGGTTTCGGCTGCGGGGCGAGGATACCTGCGATGCCTGCCATGGTCTGTTGCGTCCTTTCTGTCGTGCTCGCGTCGGTTGTGTCGTGAGGTCGTCGTGGTGTCGGTCAAGCGGCTGTAGTATAGCACCGTGCCGCCGCCGGCCGCGTCAAAGCGCCCGATACGGCGGATAAGCCCGGCTTATCGCGCCGGCAAGTTCAGACGTCAGTGGTTGTGCTCGTTGACGTACGCCGCCAGCTCGGAGATGGTCTCGATGCCGAGCTCCTTCGC
>JAGXKT010000055.1 GCA_018335035.1 Phycisphaerae bacterium | reverse complement strand
CCGGCCGAACGCCGGATGCCCCCATCGTCTAGCGGCCTAGGATATCAGGTTCTCATCCTGGAGACAGGGGTTCGATTCCCCTTGGGGGTAGTCCGCGCAACCTCTTGCTTTTGCAAGGGGTTGCGTTTTTTATGGCCCTTACGAAGTGCCGAGAGAGCCGGTCGGCGTACCGGGCGCGGGCTGCGCCCGGCGGCATCGGCCCGCCCGCGCCGCTTCGCCGTCGCGGGCTGCGCCGTGTCGGGACCGGGCGCGGGACGCGCCTCGCCGGCGCTGTCGGTGCGTCAGCGGCGCCTGCGCTTCAACAGAGCCGCCCCGCCGAGCCCCAGCAGCATCAGCGTCGCCGGCTCCGGCACGCCGGCCGCCCGTGCAATCGCCAGGTCCGCCTCGTCCACGTACCCGTCGCCGGTGGCGTCGCCCATCGCCACCGAGCCCATCGGCACGCTCTGGCCGAGATAGCCGTTCATCAGGTCCCAGTCTTCCATGTCCACCGCGCCGTCGCCGTCGACGTCGGCCAGGTAATCGGCAAACGCCGTCAGGTCGACATGCTCGAGGAAATCCCCGTAGTGCCATGTGCCGCCGTTTTGGTTGTTGAGAAACTGGATGTCATCTGCGTCAAGCCGGTCGCTGACGGCGCTGGGAATGGTCGATTCGGTATCGGAGCCGACGGTCGAGCGCCACAGCCCCCATTCCTCGGAATTGCTCTCGTTTTCGCCGAAGCTCCCTTCGCCGTTGGCGAAGATGGTCTCGACGTCCGTGCCGCCCTGCGAGACGTGCTGATTCGCCCCGTCGTTGGCGACATCGCGGCAGCTATCGCCGCCCAGTTCGCTCCGGGAGTCCTCCAGGCCGGTATGGAACAGGGCGTTCATCGCGCCCTGGTTCTCGTCCAGCAGGTGCAGGTAGACCTTCGCGGCCTCCCAGGGATCGCCACTGAGCGTGTCGGGCGCGATGGACGTGCTTCCGATGCTCGCCGACCGACCGGCCGCCAGGTCCCACGCCGCCTGCATGGCAATGGCCGTGGCCTTGTGGTTGCCGTGCCCGTACTCGCCGTTGACCGGGTCGTGCGTGGCGATGACCGTCGGCTTGCGGTCGCGGATCAACTGGGCCAGCGCCAGCGCTGCCGTCCGGCGGCCCTGTTCGGGCGAATCCGCAGGCGTGCCGTAGATGTCGTTGCCGCCGCGACTGTAGTGCGGTCCGCTCCGGTCGTCTTGGTCGTCCCACCACTGGAAGGTCTGATCGGGGTCGTACGGGTCATTGAAACTCGGCAGGCCCGTCGCGCTGAGATTGTCGGTCCAGACATCCTTGAAGCGGGTGAAGATCGGCTCGTACGGCACGCCGTAGATCGCCGCGGCGTTGCGCAGTTCCTGCTCGCGCGGCCAGCCGCCTTCGAAGCCCTGGTAGTCCCAGAAGTCGCCGCTGGTCATGCCGACCAGCACGGTCGGGAGATTTCGGACCTGGCTGTAGTACGGCAACGTGCCGCCAAAGAAGATTCCCTCATCGTCCGGGTGGGCGGTGAGGAACATAATCGCCGCGCGGTCCGGCAGGTCCTGCCAGTCGTGCGCGAAAGCGCCGGCGGGCACGAGCAGCCCCATCACCGTCAGGGCGCAGAGCGAAGCGAACCTCATGATGCTCTCCTTACTTGTGTGCAGGACCGGAGCGAGCCGGCGGGTGCCGAGAGATCATGTTTCCCAGCCGGCATGCGCCGCCGTCGACGCCGCTGGGCCCCCGCGGCGCCGCGTTGCGATTTTACCACGGGTTCCCACGTTTGTCTCGCTTTTTGGCCGCGCGCCGCCCGGGCGCTGCGCCTGCCGGCCGCTTGCACACGCTCGCCACACCGCCCATCGGCGCTGTCGGGGCCCCACGCGTTGTGTCCCACGCCGCGCGCCCCGCAGCCGCCGCGTCTGCTTTACATTAACGCGGGTGAGAGTATAATGCGCCGTATGGCGCAGGGGCGGATGCCGGTGTCACGTCCGGTTCGGGTGAAAGGGATTTATGATGCTTGCGAGAGCAAACATGGGAACGTCGTCCCTGCGTAGGGGCCAATTCTGCCGAATGCAGTGCCTCCATGTGGCATTGGCTTTGTGTCTATGGCTCGTGCCTTCAGCGGTGGCAGAACGCCCTTCGGGGATTGCAGATGCCGACGTGCGCGAACCGGCGACACAGGACCGCCCTGACGGCGCCGAGTCTGACGACACCCCCGCTGCGCCGGAAGATGCCGAGGGCGCCGCGGCGCCGGCGGAGGCCGACGCGCCGACCGGGGCCGCCGAGGGCGATGCTGAGGCGAAAGAAGCGCCCACGTGCTTCGTCATCAAGGTTCACGGCGTCATCGGACGCAGGTTTCGCGCCTCGCAGATGCGGCAGTATCTCGAGCAGGCCGCGACGGCCTCGGCGGACATCGTTCTTCTGGACGTCGACACGCCCGGCGGTCGCGTGCAAGACGCCGAGGAGATCGTGGACCTGCTGATCGAGCACAGTGAGCTCCCCTTCGCGGCCTATGTGCACAAAGCGTTGTCGGCCGGGGCGGCGATTACGCTGTGCTGCGAAGACATCTACATGGACCCGGCCGCCACGATCGGCGCCGCGACAAGCTACATGACGAACCGACGCGGCGGGATCGCGTTCCTGCCCAGCGACGTGGAAGAGAAGTTCCGCTCGGCGTGGCGTGCCACGTGCCGCAAAGCGGCCGAGAACGGCGGGCACTCGCCCCTGCTGGCCGAGGCGATGGCGGACAGCCATTTCAAGCTGACCATGCGCGAAGGCGAGGACGGGCCCATCCTCGAGCGTGACGGTGATGGGCGGGTGTTGGCCGACGACGGGCGCCTTCTGACGCTGACGGCCGGTGAGGCGGTCGCCTGCGGGCTCGCCGAGGCCAAGGTGGCCGAGCGGGACAAACTGGCCGAGGCGATGGGGGTCGATTCGTTGCGGATGCTCCACGGCGAAGAGCTCCTCGAGGACCAACCCGGCACAATCTGTGACGTCGTCCGCACCAAACTCGATACACGCCCGACGGAAGCCGAATCCACCCAGCTGCAGCGCGAGGCCTGGATACGCGAGACGGAGGAATGGCTCGCCGAACAGTGCAAGAAGCGTCGTGGCGAAGACGTCTATCTGGTTTTGCGAATGGTCGAGGCCGAGCGCCCGGCCACAACCGAAGACGTGGTCGAGGCCCGCAACCGCGTGGAACACTGTACCAAGGGGCTTCGCCATGCCCCGTCCTACCTGGAGCAGGAATGGGCCAAGGCGCTGAAAGAGGCGCAAGAGAACCTCAAGGACCTCTACAGCATCGACGTGCTGGCTCATCCGATGGACGATCCGCGGTTGCTGATCGTCTGCCAGTTCGCCAACAAGCATGCTGACGCGATAGGCGAGCTGCGGAAGGACTCGACGCTGTACATGAAGGGGCGGCTGGCAGAGATGGATCTGGCCGCATCCGAATACGGCCGGCACACTGTCATGCGTTGGCATACGGACCGGGAGATCGATGCCGGCATCCGGCTCGTCGGGTGCGAGACCGGCAAGGACGTCAAGGCCGTCATGGAGCGCCGAAAAGACAAGCGGGACGAACGGGCGAAAGGCAAACCGTCCCCCTCCCGACCCGCATCCAAGCCCGCGCCGCCCCCCAAGCTGACACCCGAGCAGCACGCCGCCAAGGAACTGAGAATGGCCAAGCTCTATAGGGCCAACGGCATGCACGGCAAGGCCGTACAGCGTCTGCGGAAGCTCATCGCAAACTACCCGAAGACGAAGGCCGCCGCCGAAGCCCGCGCAATGCTGAAGGAGATGCAAGGCGGGGGAAGCTGACGGTCGATCGGCGCTGGCCGCGACAACCGGCCCGTGCCGGCCGATCGGGTAGGCGAGGGGTGATTACTCACCCCCACCCTGCCACACCACCGTGCGTACGGGTCCGTACACGGCGGTTCATAGGGAGTGCGCGAGGCGTTGGTGCTCATCGAGGAGGATCACGAGACCCAGTTGGCGCAGTTCGGCCGTCGGGACGGCCTGGTTCATGTGGCGGGCGCCGGCATTCCACCAAGGGCCTCGGCCATTCATCGCCGAGTAGGCGGCCCGTCGGGCTTCCAAGCCCCGACGCCGGAGTGCCTTGATACGCGTCTTCCAACGCGTCCACTGATGAGCACCAGCACGCGCCGGTCCTTCACCCGGCGTTTCACCCGTGCCATCAGCACGTCGTGATTCACCCGGTCGAAGAACTTCTCCAGGTCCATGGCCACCACCCACCGGTACCCCTCGGCCATGTGCGGCCGTTCGGATCGCACCGGGCTTCGAGTCTTGCGGCCCTCTCACCCTCGATACGCCGCCTCGTACGCGGTGGCTGTCCGTCAGGGCGGAGCTTTGCCTGCGGCTTCCTTCCCACCACGCCTCGCGACGTCGCAGTTGCTGTTCGGCTAACGGTTCCTGTCATCAAGGTCCGTAGGGGACTTGCACCCCCAAGTCACGGGCCATGCCCGGCACACCGAAACAACGCGGGCCCCGCCCGTCCGGACGAGGCCCGCGCTTGGAAGCATCAACTCTCGCGCGAACTTAACGACGCCGACGACGCAGCAGCGCCACGCCGCCCAGCGCCAGCAGGCCCATCGTCGCCGGCTCGGGCATGCAGACCGTATCCACCACGATCTGCGAAATATTGGTGCACTCCAGCAGATCGGGGAACGTAATGGTCTCCGATTCCGGGTTGGGCTGAATCTCGATCAGCCCGTTGTACGTGTACCATGCCGTACCCAGCCACGGCGCCTGCGGATACGCCTCCGATGGCGAACCACCGCGTTGACATTATCCCTCATTTGGCGCTTCTGCGAAGGTATTAACACAATATTCATCTTGACACGCGCGATACGGGGGCACGCGCCATCAGAAACAGAGCCCCCGGCGGTTCTCGGCCGCGGCCGCATTGCATTGCGCCACGGCGTGGCGATAATGGCATCCCTACCGCACCCCTAGCGATAAAGGCGATGACATGACGGAAGCGGATCGACTGATGGTGGGCGTCTCGGGCATTCGCGGCACGGTCGGCGGCACGCTGACACCGCAGGTGGCGTGCGACTTCGGCTGCGCGTTCGGCACGCTGTTGCGTCGCCGCGTGCAAGGCCGGCCCAGCGTCGTCATCGGGCGGGACACGCGCCCGTCAGGTCCCACCTTCCGCAGCGCAGTGGTCGCCGGGCTGCTGGCGTGCGACGTGCAGGTGACTGACCTGGGCATCGTCTCCACACCGGGCGTGGCGCTGATGACGGCCGACCTCGGCGCCGACGGCGGGGTCGTTATCACCGCCTCGCACAACCCGGCCGCGTATAACGGCCTCAAATTCCTTCAGCCGCTCGGGACGGGCCTGACCGCCGAAGACGCCGCGACGCTGGCGGACATCCGCCAACGTGGTCTCTTTGAGATGGTTCCGCCAAACGAACATCCCATCGAGGCCGCTGCCGCCGACACGCACGAGCGGCACGTCACGGCCGTGTGCGAGCAGATCGACCTCCAGCCCGTGGCCCGCCGGAAATTCAAGGTGGTCCTCGACAGCGTCAACGGCGCCGGCTGCCTGGCGACGCCTCGGCTGCTCGGGCGCCTCGGCTGCGACCTGGTCCACCTTGGCAGCGAGCCGACCGGCGCGTTCGCGCACAAGCCCGAACCCGTGGCCGAAAACCTCGGCGATCTGTGCCGCGCCGTCGCCGAGTCCGACGCGGACGTGGGCTTCGCCCAGGACGCCGACGCCGACCGCCTGGCGATCGTCGACGAGAACGGAACGTTCATCGGCGAGGAATACACGCTGGCGCTGGCGGCCGCATACGTTCTGTCCCGCCGCGCGGGCAAGGTCGCCACGAACCTGGCCACGTCGCGGATGATCGACGACATCGCCGCCGCGTACGGCAGCGAGGTCATCCGCGCGCCGACCGGCGAGGCCAACGTCGTCGAGGTGCTTCGACGGGAAGGATGCGTTATCGGCGGCGAGGGCGGCGGCGGCGTCATCGAGCCGCGCGTCGTCCTGGTCCGAGATTCGCTGGTGGGCATCGCCTACGTGCTGGCGTTTCTGGCCGAGACGGGAAAGACCGTCAGCCAACTGGTTGCGGACCTGCCGCGTTACGTCATGCGCAAGACGAAGCTGCCGTGCTCGCCTGAGGCGGCCACGCGCGTCATCGCCGCGGCAACGGACGCGTTCACCCCGCGCCGCGACGCGCGGCTCAACGACGCCGACGGGCTGCGCGCGGATCTGCCCGACGGCTGGGTGTGCGTCCGCCCGTCGAACACGGAGCCGATTCTACGGATCATCGCCGAAGCGCCCGACGCCGCGCGCGCCGATGCGCTCTCTCCCC
>JAGXKT010000054.1 GCA_018335035.1 Phycisphaerae bacterium | reverse complement strand
TGACGGACGCCGACAGGAAGCTCCTGGGGCAGGTCGAATGGCCGGCCGAGCCGCCGGCCGAGGGGCGCAAGCCCGCCTACACGACCGAGACGTGGGACAAGCCCGAACAGCTCGTTGTCTGGACCAGGCCGGGCAAGAGCGGACAATTCGAGGATCCGAAAAGCTGGCTGGTCAACGGCGAACGCATGAAGCAGTGGCCGCGTCCGACGGGTCAGCATTTCGGCTTTGTCTTCTTCTCGAAGGACGGCGTGGATTTCCTGTTTCCCGCGTCGTCTAAGGGCTACAGCGTGCGCCCGCGCCGCAGTAACGCCCGCGCCCGGCACATCACGGTCGAAGCCGGCGCCGACGCGGAAATCCGTCTGAACAACTGCACCGGCAACCTCTGGGTCAGCGAGCACGGCTCGTTCAACGGGGGCGGCGGCGCGCAGCTTGGGGGCGACAAGCACACGTTCTTCATTAACGGCCGACGCTACACGGGCGAGCCGCCGACGACTGCCGAACGGTTCTATGAGTTGATGGATGGCGCGAAGAAGTTCGCCCGCAAATGGGTCGTCCGCAAGGACGATCCGAAGGCGTCGACGACCCTCATCGGTAGCTTCGGCTCCGGTGATGAGACGCACTGGCATCGCGGCATCACGATTCTCGAGGAGAACTGCGTGATCGCCGTCGGGCCCCGCTGCGATCAGACGGTCAACAGCGGCGCGACGATGATCATGAAGTCCGGGTCCGTCCTGGGCAAGCGGGGCGCCAACCAGGGCTACTCGAATGACATGCTGGTCAAGGGCAACCTGCTCGTCGGCACCCCCGACGAGCCGATCACACGCGATGTCTGGCTTGGTATCAGCATCAAGGACACCAAGGGGCATCTGGCGGACAGCGGCCGGCTCGCCAAGCGGCAATACCACAACGACGCCAACGTTCGCGGCCTGATAGTTTCCCCGAACGGGCGGATCGAGGTCTATACCAGCAACCCGGCCGACGCCAAGCTGCACATCACGTTTCACGGCGTCAAGACGGGCGGGTCCGACGACGGCTTCCCGCGTGAGTATTGGGAGGGGATGCCGAAAGCCGACCGCACGATCAACGTGAATTTCTTCGGCGACCAGGTACTCAACGACGTGGTCTTCAACTGGGTCGGCGAGGGTGACATCCGTTTGGCGAACCCCGAGATCCGTCACAAGTGGCAACGGATCGGCTTCGGCGGGAACAACACGGCCAAGGGCGATGCCCTGTTCGAAAAGATCGAGCCCGGAGAAGAGACGAAAGAGCAACTGGCCCGGTGGCGCAAGGAGCATGAGGCAGGCAAACACCATGGCTGGGGCGGCGTTGCCGCAGGCCAGGGCGCCCGCAATCCGCGCATCCTGCCGTCGGGCGGAACCTTTGCGGCCGGCGACGAAGTCCAGGTGCGGCTCGAGGCGCTCGGCGATCCCGAGATGCGCTACACGACCGACGGCAGCGATTCAAACAAGGGTCAGGTCTATGACAAGCCGCTGACGCTGACCGAGACGACCACGGTCAAGAGTGGCTGCTTCCACCACCCCGGCCCGCACTTCGTTCGTCAGTGGGGGCAAGTGGCCGATACCTTCACGTTCGTGGACGAGACGCGGGCCCCCGATGAGCCGGGCAAGACGGAAGACGGGTTGGCGCTTAACGTCTATGACGCCGAGAACTTCGACCAACTGCACGCCGAGCCGGGCGAACCGATCCATTCACAGACTGTCGATCACTTCACGCTGAAGGTCCCCGAAGGTCGCAACAAGAAGCAAGACGGGTACCTCTACATTGGCTACGTCGAGGTCGACACGTTGGGCATCTATCGGTTCTACACGAGAACCGAAGGCGCCAGCCGGTTGTACATCGGCGACCAGCTCGTTGTCGACAATCACCGGCGTTATCGCTACGACTGGAAGCCGTTCGCCAAAGCGCCGCTGGCGTCTTGGGGCTCGATCGAACTCGAGCCGGGCAAGCACGCGATTCGCGTGGAGTACCTTCGCGGCCGGCGGTCGGGCGGCCGGGGCTTCGCCTGGTGGAAGCCGCAGGACAACGAGCCGTTCGAAGTCAGCTACGAAGGCCCGGGTGTCGACAAACAGCCGATCCCGTCTGACGTGCTGAGCCACTGACGTACGTGGCGCCGGTGCCGTGCAGCCCTCCGCTTCGCTCCGGGTGGCGATGACCGTGAGGGTCGTGGGACCGTTTGGCCTGGGCGATGGCGTTGCCATACGGCCCTTGCGGCCTTGGCGGGGTCGACCCGTCTTCGCCACGGCTACGCCGGGCAGGCGTGCTCGTGGTCATATCACATAGGCCCCCGAGCCAGTAGTCGCCTCCCTCACGCGGGGTCGGGTCAATCGGTCTTGAAGCAATGCCAGGTGTCCGCCTTCCTGAAGAAGTACATCCTTCCGCCTCGTATACCGCTGCGGGTGGTGGACGCGCCGTCGGATGACTCCGTTGTACGGTCTGCTTCCAGAATGTCGCCAGGAGCCGTAACCACCGTCAAATGACCGCACGGCTCGATCCTGATGGCTGCCCGATCGGCTCGCGACACCTTGTAGTTGTCGCTGGCCATAATACCTTGTAGCCAAGTGACGGCTTCCTTCATCCCCGCCTCCGGAGAGCGGCTGAAAGCTGCAGCGACGTATGCGCGTATGGCCGGACACATAGACAAGCTGCAAAACCGACGCGCGTCCTTGTCGATCAGGGCCCTGTGCATAGCATCGATGCGTGCCAAGATGGCTTTCCGGTCCGTCGCGGCAAGCTGGGTCACTTGATCGGCATCGATCCACGGCCAGCGATGCATGTGGCGCACTTCGAGCTTGAACGACTCGTCAAGCGCCGCCTTCTCTTCGCCCGAACGGTCGCCCGCCGTCCATACGATGTCGGGATCCTGCCAGATGCTCCTCGAATCTTTGCCTGCCAGAAGCTTCACTGTCACGTCATCAGAGGCTGTGCCCGCCGGGCCGGCTACCTTGACCCGAATCGTGTTTGTCCCCGGCTTGAGATATGGCGCAAGCGGTCTTACGCCGCTTTGAAGCCCCACGGAGACAGGCACGCCGTTGACGCGAACGGTTCTATCGGCATCGCCGGGTATTTGCCAATTCAGGATGTAGACACGCGCCTTCGGGTCGACGGCGTCGACGTTGACGGCAAGATTCTCGTGCGAGCGGGTTGCATTCTCGTCAGCGGCCTGGTTGGAACGCTGCGGCTTCTCGGCGCAGCCAGCCAGCCAGGTAAGACCGACCACTGTACCGACGGCTACGGCGCGCAATGCTTGCATGGTCATCCTTTGGCCCTTCAAGGTTGCCCGTTGCGCAAGCGGGGATCTAACGCCCGCCTGCTCTATTAGCACATCCCGGAATCGCGCGACATGGCCAGAACAGATGATAGCAGCCGGTACATGTCGGCGGCAACGACCGAATGCTAACGCGGCGTTGCCGGGCTGGCTTCGGCGCCGGAGAGGCCCAATTCCCTCGCCAACTCGACTTCCCGGGCTCGTTGGCGGAGTACGGTCTGCCAGTCCTTGCCGCACTTGGCGTATTCCTCGGCCAGTGTGGTGGTGCCGTCCCTACGGACCTCCGCTTCGCTCCGGCTGGCGATGGCCGTGAGGGTCGTAGGGCCGCTTGGCCCGGGCGATGGTCTTGCCATACGGCCCTGGCGGCGTCGGGCATCTTGTCCGCCGAACCGGCCGGGCTGTCGTCAACGAAATCCTTGCAGTGACTTGCATTCAAGATAGCATCGAGACGTAGCGTCGCTTGTCGTCCTGAACTGGTTGGGTCCGATCGCAGTTCAAAGGAGCTGCATTATGCGTGCACATCAAAGGTCGCTTCTCAGTGTACTGGTTGGCCTGGGGCTCTGTCTGGGCGCAGCGGGACGTCAAGATGACGATGAGGGCGATGCAAGCGGCGGTCAGCGGTCGGCCGAGGAGAGCAGGGATTCCGCCGGCGCCGGCGACGTCAGACACCGACACGGCCGGCGGCGAATGACGTGGTTGGCCTTCGGGCCAAGCCACGGCAGCCGTGCGTAACCATTTTGGCGTGAACAAATTATCGCACGCAGATGCCACGGGGCCGCGGGGGCTGGTCAGCTTTCCTGCCGGCGCAGCTCCTGGGCCGCGCGTTGTTTGCACGGGCAACCATGCCGTCTGCCCCGCCTCACGCGCGTTGCTGTTCGATAGCCGCCGTACGCTGCTGGACGTCGCGCAGCCGGGCCAGATCGAATTTGGCCGAGCGGTCGAAGCGGTAGATGCCGTTTTGCTCCTGGAATACGTCCGTCAGTTGCGTGTAGCAGTAGCCGAACATCCGTGCATTGTCCAGCAGCGCCCCGCAGAGCCCCTCGAAGCGGGCGTAGAACTCCTCGATGTCCTTCGGTCGGTTGCCGTAGCCCCACGAGTCCTCGTCCTCGGCCGCCTCAGGGTTCCACCAGATGCCGCCGAACTCGCTGACGAAGAACGGCTGGCCCGCGTACGGCACGGACTCGATGGTGGGCTCGGCGTTGGCGAACGGCCGCCCCTGCGCCAGCCCGGCGTGGCGGGCGCGGAACGTTTCGACGTCCTGCTCGTAGTCGTGGCAGTCCCACACGTCGGACGCGGCGACGCGGTGCGAGTAGCCGGACGTGTCGAGTACCAGGCGCGTCGGGTCCATCGCCTTGGCCGCCAGGAACGCGCCCAGCATCCGGTCGTCGTGCGGGGCGATGCGGTCGCCGAGCCGGTCGTGCGTCTCGTTCAGCGAGCACCAGCCGAGGATGCACGGGTGCGAGTAGTCGCGCAGGAGCACCTCCAGCCATTGCGTTACCTGGGAGACGTTTGCTTCGCCGGCCGCGCGGCGCGCCAGGTCGCCGGGCCAGTCGGCGAACTCGCCCCACACGAGGTAGCCCATCCGGTCGGCGTGATAGAGGAACCGCTCCTCGAATACTTTCTGGTGCAGCCGCGCCCCGTTGAAGCCGGCCGCCTGCGATAGCTCGATGTCGCGCAGCAGCGCGTCGTCGCTTGGGGCCGTCATCAGGCCGTCCGGGTAATACCCCTGGTCAAGCACGAGCCGCTGGAAGACCGTCCTGCCGTTGATCTGCACGGCCGGGCCGGCGAGCGTGATGCTGCGCAGGCCGGCGTAGCTTCGCGCCCGGTCCACCAAGTCGCCGGCGGCGTCGGTCAGCTCCAGGTCCACGTCGTAAAGCGTGCCGTTGCCGACGTCCCACACCTGGACACGGTCTTCGGGGATGCGCAGTTCCGCGCACGGCGTGAAATCGCGGTCGGCGGGCACGATGGCTTGGCAGACCTCGCCCTGCTCATCCCGCAGTGTCGCGCGAAGGCGGATGCCCGCTCGCGGCCCGCCGATGGGTTGAACGACACGGAAGCAGCGATTGGCGAGGTCCGGCGTAATCCGCGGACGCAGCAGGTGCGTCGGCGGCACGGGCTCCAGCCACACCGTCTGCCAAATGCCCGTGGTCCGCCCATAGAGGCAGCCGCGGTTGGCGAAGTCCGGGCATTGCTTGCCTTGCGGTTTGGGCTCGCGATGGTCGTCACGGGCCCGCACGACGAGGGTGATGTTCCGCCCGGCCTCGGCGAGGCCGAGGTCGCAGGTCAACGGCGTGAAGCCGCCGCGATGGCGCCCGACCTCGCGGCCGTCGGCCCAGACGGTGGCGTCGTAATCGACGGCCTGGAAGTGCAGCAGCACCCGCCGCCCGGCCCAGGCATCCGGGATGCGGACCTGGTGGCGATACCAGACGGCATTGAGGAAGTCCGTGTTGCCGATGCCCGACAGGGCGGATTCGGGGCAAAACGGCACCGTGATCTGACCTGCGAGATCGCGGTCCTTGAGCCCCCGTTCCAGGCCGGAATCGCCGGGGTCGATCTCGAATTGCCAGGGGCCGTTGAGACACAGCCAGTCGTCGCGGACGAACTGCGGACGCGGGTATTCGGGACGCGGGATGCTCATGGACGCTTTCTCCTGTGGGCTGTCGCGGAATCGTCGTCGCAATCCCCTCGCGAGTCAACCGCTTCGCCTGGTCGGGTAAGCGGGATGTCCCCGATGGTGTCGCCCGGCTCGGATCCCACGGTCCGACGGCATGATCGACGTTCCCGTCCCAAGGCGGATGGTGTGGTTCCCGGAGCGACGCAACCACGAGAGGCGATTGCGTCAGCGGCATGGTTGACCTCCGGTCACGCCATGGCCCCGGCCACGCCTGGGAAGCCCCATACGTGAGCATGGGGTCGATGCACAACGTGAGCACGGGTCGGCATGAAGGCATCTTCGCCTGACGGCGGGGGCTCGATGGCGCATGGCGACGCGGTTGCTCTGCCGGCCGCGCCGTACATGATCCGCGTCGGTCATGTCCAACACGCCCGGCAGGACTCGAACCTGCAACCCTCGGTTCCGAAG
>JAGXKT010000053.1 GCA_018335035.1 Phycisphaerae bacterium | reverse complement strand
ATCTCGAAGCCCGCGCCCAGGTTGACCGGGTCGGGATCGTCGTACCGCTCCGTGGCAAGCGCCAGCCCGCGGGCGCAATCCTCGACGTAGAAAAACTCCCGGCTGGCGCTGCCCGTGCCCCAGCAGACGACCTCGTCGTCGCCGTTTTCCTGGGCCAACACGAACTTGCGGATCAGCGCGGGGATCACGTGACTAGTCCGCAAGTCGAAGTTGTCGCCCGGCCCGTACAGGTTGACCGGCAGCAGGAAGATGCCGTCCAGCCCGTACTGCCGGCGGTAGGCCTGGAGCATCACCAGCAGGGACTTCTTGGCGATGCCGTACGGGGCATTGGTCTCCTCCGGGTAGCCGTTCCACAGGTCGTCCTCGCGGAACGGCACGGGCGTGAACTTGGGGTAGGCGCAGATCGTGCCGACCTGCACGAACTTGTCCAACCCCACCCGCCGAGCGTGCTCGATCAGGTGCAGCCCCATCGCCATGTTCGCGTAGAAGAACCGCCCGGGCTTGGCGCGATTGGCGCCGATGCCGCCGACCTCCGCGGCCAGGTGGATCACCACGTCCGGCCGCATGTCGGCGTACATCCGCTCGACGTCGCCCTCGGCCGTCAGGTCGTAGTCCTCGATGTGCGGGATCAGCAGGTTGGCCTCGCCCACCCCGCGACCTTTCAGCTCGCGCTGGAGGTGCTGCCCGAGGAACCCCGCCCCGCCGGTGATGACGATTCGCTGGCTCGTCAAGTCCATCTGTACTGTCCGACCGCTAGCGCAATCCACGTATGCCGTTCTTCTTGCGATGATCGTCGAGGACGCGTTCCTCTGTCGCCAGCGTCCAGTCGTGATCCGTCATCAGCGCCGCGAGGTCTTTGAACGTCACCTCCGGCCGCCAGCCCAGCGTATCGCGTGCCTTGGTGGCGTCACCGAGCAGCACGTCCACCTCAGCCGGGCGGAAGTACCGCGGGTCGATCTCGACGTGCTTTTCCCAGTCCAGATCGAGCCGGGCGAAGACCGCCTGGACGAACTCGCGGACCGAATGCGTCTGGCCCGTGGCGACGACGTAGTCGTCGGGCTCGTCCTGCTGGAGCATCATCCACATGGCCTTGACGTAATCGCCGGCAAAGCCCCAGTCTCTCTTGGCGTCGAGGTTGCCGAGGTAGAGCTTGTCCTGGAGACCTTCGGCGATCCGCGTGGCGGCGCGGGTGATCTTGCGCGTGACGAACGTCTCCCCGCGCCGGGGGCTTTCGTGGTTGAACAGGATGCCGCTGACGCAGAACATCCCGTAGGCCTCGCGGTAGTTGATCGCCTGCCAATGGCTAAACAGCTTCGCGCAGCCGTAGGGACTGCGCGGGTGGAACGGCGTGGTCTCGCTCTGGGGCGTCTCGGCGACCTTGCCGAACATCTCGCTGCTGGAGGCCTGGTAGAACCGCGTGGGCAGGCCCAGGTCGCGGATCGCCTCCAGCAGCCGCAGCGTGCCCAGGGCGTCGGCCTGTGCGGTGTAGACCGGCTGGTCGAAGCTGACGCGCACGTGCGATTGGGCGCCGAGGTTGTAGACCTCGTCCGGGCGCACCGTGGTCAACACCCGCCGCAGGCCCGCCCCGTCGGTCAGGTCGCCGTAGTGCAGGATAAGCCGGGGCTCGTCGGCGTGCGGGTCCTGGTAGATGTGGTCGATCCGCTCGGTACCGAATGTGCTGGATCGCCGCACAAGTCCGTGGACCTCATAGCCCTTGTCCAGCAGAAGCTCAGCCAGGTAGCTGCCGTCCTGACCGGTGATGCCCGTAATCAGCGCGCGTTTCACCGTGGCGTCTCCTTCGATGCGACCCATCGGTTCGTATCGGCACAATGGCACACATCCTTGCATTGACGTTCACCGAGGTCGATGGTACACCCCGTCCAAGTTAAACGGCCCCATTGCCGATAAGGCCTATATCATGAGCCGTGTCATCGAGCCGTGGAATTACCTGATCGTGACGGCCTCAAACGAGTCGCAGGCGGCCGCCTACGAATCGCAACTGCGCCTGCGGCGGGACCTGGGGCTTCTGGTCGGCGCTGAAGAGGTGCTCGTTCTGCCGGACCCGGGCGGGCGCCGGATCGGCAGCGGCGGCAGCACGCTGTTTTGCCTGATGGAGGTTCTGGCGCGCCGGCTCGGCGGCGCCGCGCTGGACGACCCGGAGGCCTGGCGCGAGACCCTGGCGCCACTGCGCGTGTTGATCGTTCACGCCGGCGGCGACTCCCGACGTCTGCCCGCCTACGGCCCCTGCGGCAAGATCTTCGTGCCCCTCCCCGGCAACAGCGACAGCGCCGTCGGCATGACGCTTTTCGACCGGCAGATCGGCACGTACCTGGACCTACCCGCCCCACCGGACGGACGCGGACAGATCGTCATCGCCTCCGGCGACGTGTTGTTGGACTTCGATCCTACCGCCGTTCGATTCGACGCTCCCGGCATGGTCGGTCTCGGTTGCCGCGCCGCGCCGGACGACGCGGCACGTCACGGCGTGTACGTCGCCGACAGCGACGGGACCGTCCGCCGATTCCTCCAGAAGCCCACGCCGGCACGCCAACGAGCCGTCGGCGCCGTAGACCGCTATAACCGGAGCGTGCTGGACATCGGCGTGATCGGCTTCGACGCCGACGCGGCCGTCTCGCTTCTGACCGCCTTCGGCATAGGCCGAAACGATGACGGCGCTCTGCACTGGTCCGCTGAGTTGGGCGAGGCCGTGCACGAGCGCGAGTTGGACTTCTATCGCGAGATCTGCTGCGCCATGGGGTCCGAGGCCAGCGCCGCCGACCGCGCCGAGGCCACAATAGCGGCCGGATCGTCCTGGACGCCGCCGCTGCTTGGTCGGCTGTTCCAGGCGCTGAAGGACACGGAATTCACGGTGCAGGTCCTGCCGGACTGCCGCTTTCTGCACTTCGGGACAACGCGGCAGTTGCTAACAAGCGGGCATCCGCTTGCCCAGGCCGATCACGGACCGGACGACCGCCGAAGCGTGCTGACGATCAACACGCAGGTCGGCGATAGCGGGCGGATCAGCGGCGAGAAGGCGTGGGTCGAGGGTTGTCGCGTCAGCGCGCCGCTCGCCCTGAATGGCGAGAACGTCGTCGTCGGCGTCGATGTCCATCTGCAGTTGGACCTGCCGCGCGGGGCCTGCCTCGACGTGATCGGCGGCACCGCCGGCAACGGCAGCGCCGCCTGGTTCGTGCGCTGCTACGGAATCGACGACTCGTTCAAGACCCCTGCCGACGACGGCGCGACGCTCTGTCGGCGACCGGTGCATACATGGCTCGCCGCGGCGGGCCTGGCGCCCGAGGACGTGTGGGATGCTGACATCCCCGAGGACAAGCGGACCGTCTGGGATGCCCGCGTGTTCCCAGCCGTCGCCGAGCCGACCGGCTGGCGCGAGTGGTTGTGGCTTCTGGCGCCGGAAACGGCGAGCGATGAGCAAAAGAGGGCCTATCGCGACGGACAGCGCTACTCGCCGGCGCAAATTGCCCTGGCCGCTGACGCCGAGGCATTCCAGCAGCGCCGCGCACGGATTCGTGCGGGCGCCCTGCGCGGCTCGCTCCGGCAGTCGTTCCGCCCCGACAGCGACTTCTCTGCCGCCGACCTGGCGTACCTGCTATCAGCCATGCAAGCCGATGACCGGGGTCCCTGGGTCGCGCAATTGCTCGCCGAGGCCTCGTGGCATCACAATCGCCAGGACGCCGCGGGGCGTCACGAGGCATCGTTCGACGTCTCGCGCATCATCCACACACTCGGCACGGCCGTGGATGCAATTGCCCCGGGCGACGACACGCTCGGCACCGTTCTGCCGCATCTCGACGATGCCCTGGACGACGCCCAGCGAACGTGGCTCGGCGAATTGGGCCTGCCCGATGCATTCGACATCCCCGCCGCCGAATGGGCGGCACGCGCCCGCGTCGCCGCCTTCGGCGAGATGGGGCGAGCCATCCTGACCAGCGAACCGCGGTGCAACAAGCCACCGCGAAGCGCCCTGCGAAGCGACGAGATCGTCTGGGGGCGGGCGCCGGCGCGGCTCGACCTCGGCGGCGGCTGGTCCGACACGCCGCCCTACACGCTGGAACGCGGTGGATGCGTGCTCAACGCAGCCGTCGATCTCAACGGGCAACCGCCGATCCACTGCTACGCCCGCGTCGTCAACGAGCCCGTCATCCGCCTGGCGTCGATCGACCTCGGCAAGCGCATCGAGATCACCACGACCGACGAGCTGATGGATTTCCGCTCGCCGGACGCCGAATTCGCCCTCGCCAAGGCGGCTTTGGCACTGTCGGGCCTGTCACACGCCGCAGCCGACTGGCCCACGGATATCTCACTTCAGGCCATGCTCGAACGCTTCGGGGGCGGCATTGAGTTGACCACGCTGTCCGGCATCCCCAAAGGCAGCGGGCTGGGGACCTCCAGCATCGTCGCCGCGGTCGTTCTGTCCGTCGTCGCCCGCCTGATGGGCCGCGAGCTGACCCGCGATGCGTTGTTCCGCGGCGTGTTGCGTCTGGAGCAGGCCTTGACCACCGGCGGCGGCTGGCAGGACCAGGTTGGCGGCGCCGTCGACGGCGTCAAGGTCATCTCCACAAGCCCGGGATTGCGGCCTGAGGCGCGCATCCACTACGTCCCGGACGACGTGCTCGACCCCGCCGTCAATGGCGGCACAACGTTGCTGTACTACACGGGCATCACGCGACTGGCCAAGAACATCCTTCAGCAGGTCGTGGGGCGGTACCTGGATCGCGACCGCATCGCCCTGGCTACGCTGGCCGACATTCACGCCCTGCCCACCCGCGTCGCCGACGCGATGGCGCGCAAGGATCCGGCCGCCTTTGGGGCCTGCATCGACACGGGCTGGCGGCTGAACAAGCGCCTGGACCCGAACTCGACCAATGACGCGGTCGAGGCGCTTCTCGCCCGCGTCGAGCCCCATGTCTACGGTGCCAAGCTGCTCGGCGCCGGTGGTGGTGGATTCCTGCTGATGATCTGCAAGAGCCCGAACGACGCCGCCGACGTCCGCGACATGCTGACCGCCGAGCCGCCGAACAACCGCGCGCGGTTCTTCGACTTCAGCATCAGCCGGCAGGGACTGGTCGTCACCGTCTGCTAAGGCCTGCCCGTCGGGTGGCCCAATCGGCCGAGAAGTTGATTGCTCCTTCCCCGGCAAAGGCCGTACAATATCATCGTGATGGCGGGCGACAGCGGCCGTGCGTGTGCCCAATCGCGCAGCGGCCGCACGCAGACGCAGGAAGGGTAAGCTATGTCGGGCACGTCCACGCGGCAGGTGGCCTTCACACTCATCGAGCTTCTGGTTGTCATCACCATCCTCGGCTTGCTGGTGGCGATAACGGTTCCCTCTCTGGGGCGTGCCCTTGAGTTGTCTCACCGGGCGGCCTGCAGCATGACGCTCAAGACGCTGGGCGATGCCGCCAACATGTACGCCTCGGAGCAAGGCAGCGCGGGCTACTTCCCCACATTTCACGACGGCGATTTCGGCACCAAGAACGTCGGGCTCAATCGCGACGACGCGGACCCGAGCCACACGCACGGCAACACCCGCGGCTGGTACAAACTCGTCCGGTTCGACTACTGCAGCATCGCGAGCTTCCACTGTGCGTCCGACGAGCTTGTCAGTGATAGAGGGCAAACCGAAGACGACCCCATCTACGATTTTCAGACGTACGACGATGAAGCCCCCATCAGCTACAGTCTTCAGGTGACGAAGATTACGGACGGCGAAGGCCTGCCCACGCTGAAGAGCATAAGCCGGGCCAAGCCGATCGCGGCCGACCGAAACGGTCTGCGCAAGTGGGAGGTGTTGAGCCAGGCCAGAGCTTACACGGAGCGGGATGAGTCCGTGGAGCCGTCGGCGGGGTCGGAGGAAGACAGGCAAGCCATGAGCTCGCCCAACCACGATCGCGAGGGGACCAACGTGCTCCGCGCGGACACCTCTGTGACGTGGGAGGCGGACCCCTTCTGCGGTATCGAACGTGACAATATCTGGACGTGGGACGACGGGACCACCCTTGGCGAGTACGAGGACGAGAATAACCCGCCGGCTCACGATGACGATAGCTATCTGATGCCCTGAACGACCCGCGCCGCGGCCACGGGCCTGTGCGCCGGGGACGACCTGTGCGAGTCTGTCAGCCAAGCAGGCGGCTGAAGACAAGCCGGCCGATTGGCCGAGAATGAAACGGCCGGCCGAGTCATGGCGTGTGACAGCCGTCGCGGCCGCGCCACCAAGATGCTTGCCGAAAGCCCCAAGGGCGACCGGAGCAACAGCAGCGCTCGCGGCGGCGGTTCGGCGGCACCGGCGACAGATGCGTTTTTTGCGGAACAAAGCCCTTCGCCGGCCGCACCGTTCGGGGCTTGGGCTTCCATCGCCGCCCAGCGGGCCGGCCGGGGCCGAGTTTGCGAAACAAACCCATTT
>JAGXKT010000007.1 GCA_018335035.1 Phycisphaerae bacterium | reverse complement strand
CGCTGAGCTTGCGGCCGCCGACGAACCTGCTAGAATGCCGCGTCCTCGAATCTCTCTTTGAAAGGCCTTCCCATGGATTTCGGACAATCGGACCGCCTCGACAAGCTGCCGCCCTACCTGTTCGCCGACCTTCGGCGGAAGATGGCCGCGGCGCGCGACAAAGGCATCGAGGTCATCCGCGTGGACATCGGCGACCCGGACCGGCCCGCCCCGGCGCCGGTCGTGGCTGAGTTGCAACGCGCCGCCGACGACGCGACGGACCCGGACCGCCACCGCTACGGTTGCGACCGGCCCGTGGCGGACCTGCCGGCCGCCGCACGCGACTTCTACAAGCGCCGCTTCGACGTGGACCTCGCCGAGGACGGACTGGTGACGACGATGGGCTCGAAAGACGCCATCGTCAAGATGTGCCTGGGGCTGATGAGCCCCGGCGACGTGGGCATCGCCCCCCAGCCGGGCTATCCCACCTACAACATCGGACACGTCTTCGCCGGTGGCAGCACCTACTACGCCCCGCTGCGAGCGGAGAACGATTTCCTCGTCGATTTCGACGCGATACCCGCCGAGGTCCGCCGCGACGCCAAGGTGCTGTGGCTGAATTACCCGAACAACCCCACCACGGCCACGGCGCCGATGGAATTCTTCGCCCGGGCCGTGCAGTTCGGACGCGACAACAACATCCTGATCGCCCACGATGCGGCCTACATCACGAACACCTACGACGGCTACCAGGCACCGAGCATCCTCCAGATCGACGGGGCCGAGGAGGTCGCCGTGGAGCTGTTCTCGCTGTCGAAGGCGTTCAACATGACCGGCTGGCGCGCCGGGTTCGTCGCGGGCAACGCCTCGGCCGTGACGGCGCTGAACACGGTCAAGGAGAACATCGACAACGGCTCGCTGCGGGCCGTGCAGTTCGCCGCCGCCAAGGCACTCAACGCCGCCGAGGACATCCTGCCCGAGCTCAACGCGATCTATCAGCGGCGGCGGGACCTGGTCGTTGACGGTCTCAACGCGGCCGGGTGGCTGCTCGAACGGCCCGTCGGAACGATCTACGTCTGGGCGCCGGTGCCCGGCAAATACGACGGCGACAGCGGCGCGTTCGTGGCCGACCTGCTGGACAAGACCGGCGTGATGGTCACGCCGGGGCGCGGGTACGGCGAGGCCGCCGAGGGCTACTTCCGTATCTCTCTGACCTACCCGGAGGCCGTGCTGACCAAAGCCGTCGAGCGAATCGCGTCACTGCAGGGATGAGGTCGGGGTCGGGGTCGGAGGTCGGAGGTCGGAGTGCGTAGCGTGCGGCAGCCACTGCCTGGAATCGAACCATGAGCACGATCCGTGACTACAAGGACTTGGTTGGCTGGCAGAAGTCCTTTCGGCTTGTCCTCGATCTGTACAGACTCACCGCCGGCTTCCCAACAGAGGAGCGTTTCGGCCTGACATCACAACTCCGACGCGCTGGCGTAAGCATTCCCGCCAACATCGCAGAGGGCTTCGGCCGCAGCAGAAAGGCAGATTACATGCGCTTCCTGGACATCGCCTGTGGATCGGCAAATGAGGTGGAAACGCATCTGCTCATAGCACGAGAACTGGGCTACGCGGACGCGTCGAAGCTCGCTGTTGCGATCAACAGGACTGTGGAGGTTCGGAAGATCGTCAAGGGGCTGATTCGCAATGTCGGCCGTGCAAGGGACGCCTCGTTGCGGCCAGATGCCGCTTCCGCGTAGTCGATCGTTACGGGCAGAGCATGCTCCGACCTCCGAACTCCGACCTCCGACCTCCGAACTCGAACATGACCATCCGCATGGAACATAGCGAAGGGCTCGCCCGGCGGGCGGAGGTGTGGGTGGACGGTCACCTGCTGGTCGTCTGCGACAACATCTCGGCACGCGAACGCCCCGTCACGCCGGGTCCGCTGGAGAGCGTGCGGTTCACCTACGTCCCGGCCGAGGGGTTCTCGTGGTCCGAAGCGGTCCGCGGCAACCCCTCGCGGCGCAAACGTCTGGATCCGGTCCGCGATTGGTCGTACGTCGGCTACGGGCGCGTGATGGACATCATGCCCGTCGCGATTGACTTCGGGCTCCTGCGGATGGAAGATGCGACCTGGACCGACGACGAATCGCTGACGGGGCGCTACGTGCGGATTCCCATCGACCGCCTCGAACTGCACCGAAGCGGTCCCCCCTAACCCGAGCACGCAAGGAGCACACCGAAATGGCCATGACGCCGCGTGAACGCTGGCTGGCGCTGCTGAACGGCGAGACGCCGGACCGCATCCCCACCGACTACTGGGCGACGCCCGAAGTTACCGCGCGGCTCAAGAGAGACCTCCGCTGCGCCGACGCTGGCGCGCTATACGACAAGCTGCACATCGACGGCGTCGAGACGATCAACGCCCATCCGACCGCGAAATTCCCCCACGACGGCGCCGCAGACATGTGGGGCGTGCGCTTCCGGCGGATCGAGCACGAAACCGGCGCCTACGACGAGGCCGCCACGCACCCGCTCGCCGACGCCGAGACCGTCGATGACATCGAGGCCTACCCCTGGCCGAACCCCGACCAGCGCGACTGGGAGGACTTCGAGCAACAGGTCAAGAACCTCAGCGGGCGGCGCGCGGTCCGCTGCGGCGGCTACGAGCCGTTCCTCCTGTATTGCTACCTGCGCGGGATGGAACAGGCGATGATGGACCTGGTGCTCTCGCCCGAGCTTGCCGAGGCGGCGCTGGGAAAGATCTTCGACTATCACTACCGCGTCAACGAGCGGATGTTCGAGTTGGCCGAGGGTAAGGTCGACATCACCTACGTCGCCGAGGACCTCGGGTCACAGCACGGGCTGCTGATGGGCCTGGAGCAGATCCGCCGGTTCATCCTGCCGAACCAAAAGCGGATGGCGGACCTGGCGCGGGACCACGGGATTCACATCTTCTACCACACCGACGGCGCGGCGCGGGACGTGATCCCCGAGCTGATCGAGGTCACGGGCATTGAAATCCTCAACCCGATCCAGTGGCGCTGCGCGGGCATGGAGCGCGAGGGCCTGGTCCGCGACTTCGGCGACAAGGTCATCTTCCACGGCGCCGTCGATAACCAGCAGACGCTGGCGTTCGGCAGCGCCGACGACGTGCGCAATGAAGTCCTGGACAACATCCGCATCTTTGCGGCGGTGCGGTGGATCTGTGCCCCCTGCCACAACATCCAGCCCGTCTCGCCGACCGAAAACATCGTGACAATGTACGAGACCCTCCACGAAAACGGCACGCTGTAAGCGCCGCCGGCGCCCTTGCGACCTGCCGCCATTCGGCGACAATGGCATCTCGTCGCTTCCGGAGGCGTCCTTATGGATTCGCACACCGCCTACATCGCCCTTGGCAGCAACGTCGGCGACAGCGCCGCGACGCTGCTGGACGCCGTCAAGCGGATCGACGAAATCGACCACACCGAGGTGCTGCGCATCTCGCAATTCGTGCGCACGGCTCCGGTCGGCGGCCCGGAGGATCAGCCGGCGTATCTCAACGCGGCCGTGTGCGTCTCCACCGAACTGCCGCCCCCCGATCTGCTCGAGCGGCTTCAGAAGATCGAGGTCGCTCTCGGGCGCGACCGGGCGCGCGAGACGCGCTGGGGTCCGCGAACGTGCGACCTGGACCTGCTGCTGTACGACGAGCAGACCAGCGACACCGACGCGCTGACCTTGCCTCATCCGCGAATGCACGAGCGGCGATTCGTGCTTGGCCCGCTGGCGCAGATCGCTCCGCGGGCGCGACACCCGGGCCTGGATAAGACCGTCGCCCGCCTGCTGGCGGAGCTGGAGAGCGACGTATGAGCGCGACGCTGGTGAGCATCATCGGGCCGCCGGCGGCGGGCAAGACGACCCTTGCCGAAGGACTCGCCGGGCACCTCGGCGCCGAGGTGCTCTACGAGGATTACGCGGGTAACCCGTTCCTCGGCGTGTCGTATACGACGGACGCCTCGGCGAAGCTGCCCGCCCAGGTGTACTTCCTTATGGCGCGGGCAGCCCAACTCGCCCTGCCGTCCTGGCCGGGGACCGGAACGCGTATCAGCGACTACGGCTTCTGCCACGATCGCATGTACGCCCGGCAGCAGCTCGACGCCGACGACTGGGCCTTGTACGACGCGCTGGCCCGACGGATCGAGCCGCGGATCAAGCCGCCGGACGTTCTGATCGCCGTCGACGCCGCGACCGACGAGCTTCGGCGGCGCATCGGTGCCCGTGGGCGGAGATTCGAACAGGGCATGGACCGCGACTTCCTCCAGGCAATGCGCGATGCCTGTTCGGCCGTGGCGGCCGAGACCGACGGCACGGTTACGCTTCGTGCTGATCAGGTCGACTTCCGCGACGCCGCGACGGTTGCCGCCATCGCCGAGCAGGTGCGGCAAGTCCTATCGCCAAGCCGCGATTAGCACGCGCGGCGCACGAGGAACACCAACAGAATCCACAGATTACACAGATCGGCGGGGTGCCGCGGTTCGCGAGCCCCGATGGCAATCAAGCGAGCAACCACGCTCTTTCGCACGTGGTTGCGACGCCCCGACACGCCGGGGCGTCGCAGACCACGGTACCCGCCCACGAATGACATCCGAATCGCTGGTGAGCCATGGAAACCACACGCACCATTGCTGACGTTCGCCGTGTGATCGGCACGCCCCGCGCGGCCGGACGGTCCGTCGGCTTCGTGCCGACGATGGGCGCGCTGCACGCTGGGCACGCGGCGCTGATCGACCGGGCGCGAGCGGAGACGGGCTGCGTCGTGGTCAGCATTTTCGTCAACCCCACGCAGTTCGGACCCGGCGAGGACTACGACAGCTACCCCCGCTGCGAGCGGGAAGACCTGGCGGTCTGTGAGGCCCACGGGGCGGACGTGGTCTTCGCTCCGAGTGTCGAGGAGATGTACCCGCGCCGGTCGCTGACAACGGTGCACGTGGATCGGCTCAGCGAAACGCTCTGTGGCGCCGACCGCCCCGGGCATTTCGACGGCGTCTGCACCGTGGTGGCCAAGCTGCTGAACATCGTCGCGCCGGACCGGGCGTATTTCGGTGCGAAGGACTACCAGCAGGCCACGATCCTCCGCCGCATGGTTTCGGACCTGAATGTTCCCGTCGAGCTGGTCGTCTGTCCGACGGTGCGCGAGCCGGACGGGTTGGCGGTCTCCAGCCGGAATCGCTACCTCAGCGCCGAGCAGCGCCGCCAGGCGCCGGCATTGCATGCGGCCCTGCAACAGGCCGCGGCGATGATCCGCCGCGACGCGCCGCCGGCCGAGACGGTCATCGAGGCCGTTCGCGCCGCCTTGGCGGACGGGGCGCCGGACGGGACGATCGACTACGTCCGCGTCGTGGACCCGGAGACACTGGAAGACGTGCAGCGGACGGACCGCCCCGTGGTGATCGCCCTGGCCGTGCGGCTCGGCTCGGCGCGGCTGATCGACAATCTGCGGGTGGACCCGCCCGCCGGCGCGTCGTAGAATAGGGACATACCTGCCCGCGCCGTTGTGGCGCGGGCGTTGTTTGCCGGGTGATTCCATGCTTCAGAAGCTTTTGAAATCCAAGATCCACCGCGCGACGGTGACCGAGGCGCGGATCGACTACGTCGGGTCGATCACGATCGACCGTGATTTGATCGACGCGGCCGGGCTTATTGTCGGCGAATGCGTGCTGGTGGCGGACATGACCGACGGCGCCCGCTTCGAGACGTACGTGATGGAAGGCGACCGCGGCAGCGGGACGGTCTGCATCAACGGTGCCGCGGCGCGGCTTGTGACGGTCGGTGACGAAGTCATCATCATGGCCTTCGCCTACGTCACGGACGACGAGGCCGCGGCGCTAAGCCCCCGTGTCGTGCTGGTCGACGACGCCAACGCCATCACCGAAACCAGGTAGGCGGCGTCTCGGACCTGCCGCCGGGGAAGGTATGCAACGCATCATTATCGATTTCGGCCGCGTGGAACTGCTCGGCTTCGAGTTGTCGTTGCGGGTTTTCGGCTACGGGCTGATGCTCGTGTTCGGATTCCTGGCGGCGCTCTACCTGGCCCAGCGGCGGGCCCTTCGCGCGGGCGAATCGCCCCACAATGTCGCTCACTGCGGGCTGCTGGCGCTGGTCGCCGGCGTCGTCGGGGCCCGCGCGGCCTATGTCATCGAAAACTACGAGCACTTCGCCGGCAGGCCCCACGCGCTCGGCGCCATGCTTAACATCACCTCCGGCGGGCTGATCTACTACGGGGGCGTGGTGCTCGCGGCGCTCGCGGTGCTGGTGTTCCTGCGTGTTCGCCGTCTGCCGATCCGCCGCTATCTCGACATCATCGCCCCGTCGCTGATGATCGGTCTGGCGTTCGGGCGGGCCGGCTGCACGCTCAACGGCTGCTGCTACGGCGCGCCGTGCCGACACGACTGGCCGCTGGCGATGCGGTTCCCACTGTACTCCAAGCCCCTGTTGAAGTTCGACGGGCGAGACAATCCCTTCTCGAACAGCACGGATACACCAACGCCCGTATTCGCCGATCAGCTCAGCCCCCCGCCGGGGCAGCGACTGGTCAATCCGCGGCGCGCCGCCGAGGCCGGCGACGGCGACGCCGTGACGCTGATCCCTGTCTGGGACCGTCACGGCGCGCTGGACGACGACCAGCTCGTGACGCTGCGCGCCGCCCGCGATGTCGCCGAAGAGGCCTTCGATGCCCTGGCCGGCGACGACGGACAAGTGGGGCGCGATGACTGGCTGACCGCGCGGAACCGCGGCGGCGGGTTCCTCCGTGGAAGCGAGCACTGGTCCGTCGCTGTCCTCAGCGACGGTAACGGCGACGGCACGTTGACCTTCGACGAGGCGTGGGACTACCTCCAGTGGCGGCGCGCATGGCTCATCGAGCGGTTCGGCCCACTGCATGATCCCGCCGCGGCCGGACGCGCCAACGCCGCGCTTCAGGCCGACGAACTGCAGGTTCCCCACATTCCGCTGGACGGGCGCCTGATCAACTGGCCCGACAAGGCCAAGTGGGATCGCCACTTCGCCAAGCAGGCCCGGGCGCACGCACGGAAGGCCGCACGAGCCGTGACGCAGAAAGAACTGTACCCCCTGTTGCCTCCGCGGGAGTTGCATGCGGCGTTGGCGAGCGATCAACTGGCGGTGCTGCTCGACGACGAGCAGACGGCCCACGACCTGTTCGACAGGGCGGCCGGACCCGATCGGCTGATGGATCGGGCCGACTGGGACCGCGCGCTGGCGGCGGGCGACGGCGTGCTACGCGGCAGCGAGCATTGGTCGGAAGCGCTGGCACTGACGGACAACGACAATCTGCTCACGTTCTCAGACGTCTGGAGGTACTTGCAGTGGCGCGGCGAGTTTCTGGGGCGGGCGTTCGGCCCGCTGGACGACCCGGCCGCAGCAAAGCGGGCCAATGCCTACCTTCAGGCGGACGAACAGGCCCTGGCCGCGGCGCAGCGGTCGCTGCCGGTCAAGCCCGCTCAGCCGCTGGGCATCCTCAACGCGTTGGTGCTGGCGGCGCTGTTGATGGGCTTTCATCGTCTGCGAAGGCGGGAGGGACAGGTCTTCGCCATGCTATTGATCCTGTATCCCATCACGCGGTTTCTGCTGGAGATGGTCCGTTCCAACGGCCACGACCTGACTCATGGAGTCTTGACGCACAATCAGTACACCTCGATGATACTGGTCGCCGCCGGTGTGGCGTTGTGGGTGTTTCTGGGGCGACTGCCACCGGCGCCGGTCGGGCGAACGCAACATTCCACGGCACGACGGAGCGGCTCAAAGCCGGGAAAGGCCTAAGCATGATTCGCAAACCTCTCCTGTGTCTGGCGCTGCTGGCACCGACGATCGCCTCCGGGGACGTCGAGAAGGTCCTGACCGCCGCGCACAAGGCGTCGCGCGACGCGCTGGCTGTGGTGCGATACAGCTACGTCGGCGAAGGCGGCACGCGCACGTTCGGCGGACAGGCCGTGTGCATCGACGATTCCGGTCTGTTCGTCACACTGGACGTCGGGACGAGTCTCGGCGCGGACCGTCTCGATGATTTTCGACTGTTCCGCCCCGGGCAGGCGGAGACGCCCCTGCCCGCCAAACTGCTCTGGCTGGATGAGGTGACGAACATCGCCTTCATCCAGGCCGAGGACGCCACCGGCTGGCGTGCGATCACGTTCGCCGATGAGGCCAAGCTGCACGTCGGCGCGCCCGTCGCCTCCGCGGGCTTGATGCCGGGGGACGTGGGGCATCCAATCTATCTCGGCGCCGCGCGCGTCTCGACACTCGTCCGCGCGCCGCACCGGCTGGCGTACGTCACGGGCGGCAAGTTGACGCGTTACGGCTCGCCGGTCTTCAACGTCGACGGCAAGGCCATCGGGCTTGTCAGTCACCAGCGGCCCCGGGCGAGTCGGTTTGTGCAGGTCGGCCGACGGCGTGTGCCCGTGACCGTACGCGGCCGCCAGGAGACGAGCTACTTCGTGCCGGTTGAGGAATTCGCCGACGTGCTCTCCCGCCCGCGCACGCCGCGCCGCATGTCGTGGATCGGAGCCCTGAACTTCGAGGGCATCAGCGCCGACATCGCCGCCGTCAAGGAGATCGACACGCCCTGCGTTCGCTTGGGACGGATCGTCGACGGAACGCCCGGCGACGAAGCGGGACTGCGCGACGGTGACCTGATCGTCGGCCGCGACGGCAAGCCGCTGCCGCGACTCGGCACGCCGCAGTTAGTCGCAGCGAATCTTCAGCAGCGGCTGAGCGCATTGCCGCCGGGAACGAAGGTCACCCTGGCCGTTCTCCGCGACGGCACGAAGCAAACCCTCCCCGTGACGACCGAGCCGGTGCCGAATCGCCCGTGGGAGGCGCCGCGGCATTACGTCCGGCGCCTGGGATTGGGCGCGCGCGGGCGCGTCCTGTTCGATGCCTATGTGGAACAATCGCTCGCAAGCGACGTGCCGGGCGTGATCGTCTACGCGGTGGCCAGCGGCAGCCCGGCGGCACAGGCCGGATTCAGAAGCAACGACGTGCTGACGTCCCTGGACGGAAAGGATATTCGGACCGTCGAGCAGTTCCGCCAGGTCACGGACGACGTGCTGAAACGTCCGGGACAAACCGTTTCCGCCGAGGTCATGCGCGGCGAATCCAAGCAAACGCTTCAGATCGCCGTGCCCAGCCGCTGACTGACGCCCACGAGGAGGCGCTATGAACCGCATCGCCTGCGCCGCGCTGCTCCTGACCGCCGCGACCGCGACCGGACAGACGACGCAACCGGGCCGCGCCACACCCGCCGGTGCCGCGGCGGCGGAGATGCTCCACCGTCACGCCCAGGACCTGCTGTTGACGGGCGAGGCGCCGGCGCGTTCGGCGCGGCGGCGGGCGACGCTGGAGATGGCCCGGCGTTTGGCGCCGAATGACCCGTCCGTCGCACGTGATCTGGCCGGGCTGTACCTGACGCTCGCCCGCCGAGATGACCAGGTCGCCGTGCTGGAGACCTACCTGGCGGCGCATCCGTCCGACTACGCCGTGGGGCTCGACTGGCTTCGCGCGCGACGAGGCATGCTGCACACGGCCGAGCAGCGCATCGCCTTCTTCCAAGACGTCGCATCGCGCGAAGGTCTCGGGCCTGCCCTGCGCGCCGAAGCACTCGCCCAGATCGCCGGCATCCGCGCCCGCCAGGGGCGATGGACCTCAGCATCGGAGGCCGCCACGGCGGCACTGCAGCTCGACGCGCACAATGGCGAGGCGATCGATATGCACCTTCAGGCGAACGCGGACGAACGCGGGCCGACTGCCGCCCAGCGCGTCGAGGGCATGCTCGCCAAGCTTGCCGGACGCCCCGTCAACGTCGACGGCGCCATGACGCTGGCGAATCTGCTGCACGCCTTGCAGCGCCCGGACGAGGCCGCGCGCTTCTACCGCCACGCCCACCAGGTGCTCCAACGCATCGGCTCGCCGCGGACCGATGCGATCAACGGACTCTGCGACGCTCTGCTCGATGCCGGCAAGCCAGGCGCCGTTGTCGAGTTGCTGTCCGAAGACGTCTCGCAATTCGGCAATCCTCGCCCGCTCCAGTTGAAACTCATCGAGGCCTACCGCCGCCAGGGCAACGTCGGCAAGGCCGAGGAAGTGCTCGCCGCACTGGCCGAGGTCTATCGCAAACAGGAGCCGACGGCTGCGCTGTCGCCCGCGACCGCGATGGAAGTGGCGTGGTTCTACCTGGTGCACCACGAGCGGCCGAAACTGGCGCTGGCCTTCGCCCAGCACGCCTACGAACGGCGCTTTGAGCGCGGCGCGCCCGAGCGCCGAGGCGGGCCGACAGCTCTTCTCGGCGCGGCGCAGATCGCCGCCGGGCAAGCCGACAAGGGCGTCCAGCGTCTCGAACCGCTGCTGGACGAGGACCCGTTCGCGGGCGTATTCCTCGCCGAGCATCGGTTCGCCGCCGGCGATACGGACGGTGGGCGCCAGGCCGTCCGCGAGGCCCTTGCCCTGACACACGGCGGGTGGGCCTACCGTCGCCTGCGCGACCTGGCACAGGAGCACGACGTCACGGTACCGACGCCCCCCGACAGCGCCGCCGCGGCTCGCGCCGTCGCGACGTTTGATTTTCGCCGGCTGGCACCCGCGACGAGGCCCGGTGATTTCATGGCGATCGCGCTGAAGCCCATCCGGGCGGAAGTTCCCTGCGGCGAGCCGGTGCGGATCGAGGCCGTCCTGTCCAACACCGGCGACGTGCCGATCACGCTCGGCGCCGACGCCCTGCTGGCACCGCGGATGGCGCTGCGCGTCACGGCCGGCGAGGTCACCGTCGACTTCACCGATCCGCCGGACGTCGTCTGGGCGGCGCCACGACGGCTGCCGCCGGGCAAGGAGATCCGCACGACCGTGACACTGGACGCCGGCCCCGTCGGGCGGCAACTGCGCCGCGCCCCTCTGCGCGACATGACAATCACGGTCACGGCGTTGCCCGGGCCGGTCGTCCGCAGCGGCGAGTTGCACAGCTCGGTGCCCGGCCTGGCGGTTGAGCCACTTCGCCTGAAGCGCGTCTCGCTGCTTCAGCGTGTCAATGAGTCAAAGCGATCCGATCCGCCCGAGGCATATCGCGAGGTACTGGGCTGGATTGTGTATGATCTCAAGCGGGAACCGCTTGCGGCGCGGATGCGTGCGGCTCGGCAGGTCGCATCGCTGCTGGGACTGGCGCGGCAGATGGAGCTCGGTCAGACCGGCCCGCCGGAGGCGCTGCGCGACGCCGTCGACAAGGCCGTGCTGCTGCGGATGTGCCGCGAGGTGCTCAACGACCGCAGTCCCGCTGTCCGAGCCCAGTTGCTCGTCGCCCTCGGGGACGTGCGACTCGACGCGAGCATCCTGAAGCGAATCGCCCCCGCCGCATCGGACGACACGCCGCTGGTCCGCCTATGCATGGCCGAACTGATCGGCGCGTCGCGCACGCGAGGACGCCAGACGCTGATCGACTACCTCGCCCAGGACCGCGATCCGCTTGTAGCGCAGATGGCCTCGGCTTTGAACAAGGCGCGGCGGTAGCCGCATGGCACGTTTGCCGCAGGGCAATATCGGCAAACACCTCTTCGGCCCGTAGCCGGGATCGGAACGAACGGGATGCCCGAGACGTCGCATGACAACACGTCCGGACGACGCCCATTGCGGTGGATTCTGTCCAGACCGAGCTACGTACTGCTGTCCGGCGAGGCGGCGGGCGTGCCATTGGCGACACCGTCGGCCTACGCCCGTGCCTGGGCGGGACTGATGCTCCTGTCGCTGGGCTGGGGGGGCGTCTGGGTCGGCCTGTGGGGCGGCGCGTGGCGTCTGGTCGCACGATCCGACGTGCTTTTCGCCCCTGTCGCGGTCGTCCTGGGCGTGATGCTTCTCGGGCCGTATCGGCGCGCCGTCACCGCGCTGGTCGGCCTGATCCTCGGCAACGAGCCGACCGAACGAATGACAGGCACCGCGGCGCTCGTTGCGGTCGTCGCTTTGGCGCTGCTGGCGCTGCGCGCCGATCCCTACCACCACGAGCTGTCCCTGCCGACACCGCTGGCGTGGCTCCGCCCAACCTTCGAGGCCCAGCGGGTGCTGCTGCTGATGCCCGTCTGGGGCGCGTGGGCGATGCTGATTTCCGTGCAGTTCGCTCGTCCGAGCCCCGCAGCCGGCGCGGCGGTCACGGCCTTCGCCCGCGGGTGCGGGCCTGTGGCGGCCGTGCTGGCGTTGACCGTTCCCGGGGGGCTGACGTGGCTCTACTTTCACTTTCTAGGCGGATGGGAGCTTGCGCTGATCGGTGCGGTGGTCATTGCAGCCGTTGCGGCCGGCCCCTTAGCCGCCCGGCGCACGGGCGGACTGACGCACGACGCCCTGCGCGGCGCGAACGTGGCCGTTCAGGTGGTTTTCATCCTGGCGTACCTGGCGGTCATCTGAGTGCTCGGACCCTTGACGCACGTATGCGACAACGGTAGAAGGGAGCCCATGAAGAGCACGGCCCTGTTGACAACCTCCGTGGGCACCTATCCGAAGCGTTCCGGCAAGGTGCGTGACATCTATGAACTGCCGCAGCGGTTGCTGATGGTCGCCACCGATCGCATCAGCGCCTATGATGTGGTCCTGCCCAACGGCATTCCCGACAAGGGCCGCGTCCTGACACAGATCAGCGTGTTCTGGTTCTCGCTGCTGGAAGAGATCACGGCCAATCATCTGATTTCGGCCGAGATGCAAGACCTCCCGACTGCCATCCAGAGCGAGGAACTCAAGGGGCGGTTCATGCTCTGCCGCAAGGCCGACGTCGTGCCGATCGAGTGTGTCGTGCGGGGTTACCTCGCCGGCAGCGGCTGGCGGGAGTACAAAGCCGACGGGACAGTGTGCGGCATCAAGCTCCCCCCCAAGCTCAAGCGCGCCGGCGAACTGCCCGAACCGATCTTCACTCCGGCGACCAAGGCCGAGCAGGGCGAGCACGACGAGAACATCTCCTTCGAGCGCGCCTGCGAGTTGGTCGGCACCGAGACGATGACCGAACTGCGCGACCGCTCGCTGGCAATCTACCGCCGCGCGCGGGACTACGCCGGCGAGCGCGGCATCATTGTCGCTGATACCAAGTTCGAGTGGGGCCGCGACGAGAACGGCAAGCTGATGCTGATCGACGAGGTGCTCACGCCGGATTCTTCTCGCTTCTGGCCGGTGGATTCCTACAAGCCCGGCAAGAGCCAGCCGAGCTTCGACAAGCAGTTCGTCCGCGACTATCTGGACAAAATCAAGTTCGACCGCACGCCCCCCGCCCCGCCGCTGCCGCCCGAGGTCATCCAGAAGACCCGCGACAAGTACGTCGAGGCCTATACACGTCTGACCGGGCAGGACTTCCCCTGGGCGTAGCAGAAGCTCTGAGCTTTCAGCAACCAGCGCTCACCGGAGCCGCGTGGGCCCGTACGACCGCGGTCACACGCGATCTTCGACGTGCCCGCCCCATGCCGCGTCGGCCCCACACGCCAAAGGCCGCACTCCGACCGCCGACTTCAGTAATGGTACGCCACGGTGTAGAGGTTGTAGACCGCGTGGGCGCCGGCCGCGATGCCGTACCCGCGATAGAGGAACAGCACACCCAGGTAGACGCCCGCGATCCAGCGAAAGAGGAAGTCGTCCCAGGCGACGGCGTCGGCGCCGCTCCAGACGGCCGGGGAGAGATGATAGGCGCTGAACGCCGCGGCCGTCACGAGCACGGACGCCAGCGCGACCCCGTCGGCGTTGAGTTCAAACACGTCCACGAGAAGCAACATCAACAGCCCGATCAACGCCATGCGAAAGACGAATTCCTCATAGGCGCCGGCGCCGACGGCGACGCAGAGTTCCTGAAGCAGTCCTGCCGAGGCGTCCGCGCCGCCGGCCTGGTGCAGCCACAGTCGTCCGGTAATGTGCCCCAGCGCGATCAGGGGCAGTACCCAGCCGACCGCTTCGCCGCACATGCCCGCCAACACGCGTGGACGGACGCGGAAACCGTCATGATGCAGTGTCTGCTGCGCCAGCAGCACGACGACGATCAGCGCCGGCGGCAACAGCGCCAGTGTGGCGTTGAAGTACCCCAGAAGTCGGCGCAGGTGATACAGCGCCAGCAGATCTGACCCGCCGGAAAACGTGCCGACGTGAAAGAATGCCAGCATCGGCAACACGAACAGCAGCGAATGCACCGGCCGGAGCGTCTGCCGGGCATACGTCTCACTGCGGCCACGTAACCAGCGGTCGCGTCGTGTCATACGCGTATTATGCCCGCCGGACACGTCGGGAACAACGCCCAAGCCGCGGCGATGCGCTTGTGTCGCACCATCCGCAGGCGTACAGTCACTCCGTCGCCGTGCCGCGGCGGCGAATGCGCGCGTGATTCGTCATGACCACCACCACGCTCATCTTCACCGGCAGCCGCAACGTCGCTCTGCTGAGCGTTCTGCTCGGCGGAATCGCCCTCGTGCTGATCGGCTGGGGCGTGGTCCAGCTTGTCCGTCGGCGGCGGCGTTATGGGCTGCTGTGCCTGGCCGGGGGGCTGGGCGCGCCCGTTGCGGCCATAGCGCTGGCAGTCGATGCCGTCGTCGGCTTCCGCGCCGGCGACTGGGGGCGCGGCAAGCTGTCGGCATTGGCGGCCGGGTTGCTGGCGCTGGCGGGCGCCGCCGCCGCGGTCGCCATCGGCTGGCTGGACGGCGATCCGGTCGCGGCGCTGCTGCTGGTCGGGCTGGCCGCCGAGATCGCCCTGGCGGTGGGGTTATTCTACGCCATCGTCTACGCCCGGCTGGGACCGCGGCGCATCTCAACGTTGATGATTCTGCGATGCGCGGCGATCGCCGCCGTGCTGACCGTCCTGTTTCGCCCCGCCGTCCGCCGGCGCACCACGCCGAGCGAGACGCAGGCCAAGCCCCTGCTGGCCGTCATTCTGGACCGCTCCGGCTCGATGGGTCGCAAGGACGTGCCCGGCCCCGCCGGCGCAGGCGGCAGCGAACGGACGCGTCACGCGTGGGCGGTCGATCAACTTCGCGTCGCGACCGACGCCATCGAGCGGCGCTTCGCACCGGCATGGTATCACGTCGCCGAGGAGGCGGCGCCGGCCGATACACTCGACGCCCTCACCACGGTGACCCCTGACGCGCCCGACGCCGACGATACGCGCCTCGCTGAGGCGCTGCGAACCGTGGCGCGCGAGCACGCGGATGACGCCCTCGCCGGCGTGATGCTGCTGTCCGACGGCATCGAGCGGCCCGGCGTCGACGCGACGGCCGGACTGTTCGAGGCAGGCCGGCGGCTGGGCGTGCCGCTCTATGCGGCCGGTGTCGGCACCAAACGCCCCGCGCCGCCGCGCGGCCGCGCCGTCCGGATCGCCGGCGCCGTCGTCGAACCCCGCATCGTGGCCCAAGACCACGTCGCGGCCGTCAAGGTTCGCCTGGCGCTGACGGGACTGGCCGGCGCCGCCGTCGAGGTCCGCCTGTTCGTCGGCGACGACGCGGCGCCCGCGGATTCGCAGTTCGTCCGCATCGCGCGCGATCGCGAGGAAACGGACGTGGAGCTCAAGTGGACGGCTCAGCCGGCTGACGACGACGGCGTGACGCTCGCCGATATCCGCGCGCTGCGCATCGAGACGCGCATGGCGGTGAGTTCCGATGCGGGCCGAGACGCCGCCGAGATCCATGCCCTCGTGGTGCGCCCGCGGATTCGTGTGCTGCAGATCGCCGGCGCGATGCGCCCGGAATGCAAGTTCCTCAAACGGACGCTGATGACGGACCCGAACGTGCGGCTGACCTCGCTCATCCGCGTGGCGGACAATCGCTTCTGGGCGATGCCGCGCACGGCGGACTTGGCCGGCCTGCCCCGTACCGCCGGCGATTTCGAACGGTTCGATGTGCTGATCCTCGGCAATGTGGACCGGACCTTCTTCAATGACGATCAGCTCGCCCGAATCCGCGCCTTCGTCAACGATGGCGGCGGACTGCTGATGATCGGCGGACAGGCGAGCTTCGGTCGGGGCGGCTACGGCGGCACGGATCTCGAACGGGCCCTGCCGGTGCTCTGCGGGCCGCGAAACCAGTCGAAGGAGACCTCGCGATTCGTCCCCGCGTTGACGCCCCTCGGCCGGGAGCATCCGATCTTCGACGGCATCACGGGGTACTTCATTCCCCCCGACGGCGACGCGCCGCCCGGCGACGTGCGGCTGCCCGAGCTGCGCGGGTGCGTGCCCGTCGCCGGCGCCAAGGACGGCGCTGACGTGCTGGCCGTACACCCCACGCACCGCGGCGCCGACGGCCGCCCGCTGGTCATCCTCGCCGTGCAGCCCTACGGCGTGGGGCGCAGCGCCGCGTTCACCGCCGACACGACGTGGCTGTGGCATTTGCGCCTCCGCGCGTACGCCGCCGAGGGCCCCCACGCCCGCTTCTGGGGGCAGCTCGTCCGCTGGCTGGCCGCGGCGGAAGCCAAGCGCCATCAGGCCGGCGTCGCGGCGCTGGCGGCACTGGAGCCGTCACGGACGGTCTTTCGCACGGGCGAGCCGGTCCGCATACATGCCTTTTGTCAGAGCTCCGAGAACGCGCCGCGCGTTTCCGACGTGCGTTGCGTCGTCGTCGCGACCGGCGCGCCGCCGGATGCGCCGCCCGCGGCGGCGCCGCCGATGGGCATCGCCGACGATCCCTCGCATCACCGCGGGCGCTTCACTGCCCCGCCGCCGGGCGCGTACCGGGTGCGCGTGATTGCGCGGGGACCGGACGGAAGCAAGCTAGCCGCCGACGAGTTGCCGCTGCGCGTTCCGGCCGCGACCGACGGTGACGCGGACGCCGAAACGCGTCCGGAGCATCTCGCCGCCCGCCACGAGCTTCTGGGGCGCCTGGCGGCCCAGACCCACGGCCCCGACGGCCGCCGCGGGCGAGCGGTGCGGCTTCACGGCGGTCCGACCGGCCGCGAAGACCGCCTGTCCGAGTTCGTCGAGAGCATCGCGATTCCCGCGGCGTTGCGCCCCGGCGGCGCGGCGTTAACTGTCACCATACCCGGCGCTTACGGCGGGCCAGCGCTGGCGGTGTTGTTCGTGGCGTTCGTCGCGCTGATGACCGGCGAGTGGCTGCTGCGCCGCCGGTGGCAGTTGCAGTAGAGAACCGGCTCGAAGCGTCGTTGACCCCGGCAGGGGTCGCCGCATACGATAGAGCTCGCGATAGCGACCTCACCGATGCATCCCGAAACCGCCGATCCCGCCGCCGTGCCGCCGTTGCGCAGCGAAGCGCCCCGGGGATACTACCGATTGCGGGGCGTTGCCGTGCTGCTGCTCTGCGCGGGCGTGCTTGTGATCGCCGCCTTGCTGGTGCCCTCGCGTGGCGGCTACGGCACGCATGAGCAGTTGGGCATGCCCGCGTGTGCGTTTCGCGTGCGGACGGGTTTGCCCTGTCCAAGTTGCGGACTGACGACGTCGCTGTCGGCCGTGATGCACGGACAATGGCGCCTGGCCTGGCACGCCCAGCCGTTCGGCTATGCCCTGGCGGCCGGGCTCGCCACGCTGGGAATCGTCGGCGGGCTGGAACTGGGCAGCGACCGAAGCCTGCTTCATCGCCTGCGACCGGGGCTGTGGTGGCTGGTGGCGGGCCTGATCGGGCTGATGGCCGGTTGGGGCATCGTACTCCTGACCGGATGGCTGGATGGATCTCTACCCGCGCATTAGCACTATGACCGAACGAGGACCTGCAACAATGCTCAAGAAGACCGTTCTGTGGCTGCTGGTGGCGGCGCTGCCATTGACGGGCGGCTGCCGAGCCGTGCGCTACCTGGCGTACCTGTTCGCCCCCGGCAGCCGAACGCGATCGGTGGACGCCGCCTTTGCCGATCTTAAAGGCCAACGCGTCGCCGTCGTCGTCTTCACGGACATCCACACGCAGTACGAGTACCCCCGCGCGCGGTCGCGCCTGGCCCAGCGTGTGACGGCCGAGCTGGACGACAAGGTCGACGACGTCGAGACCGTCGACCCGCAGGCGGTCCTCGCCTATCAACGCGAGAACCCGTATTGGGACGCCGAGGACAAGACCGCGCTGGCCGAGCGCTTCGACGCCGATTACGTCCTGTTCGTCGCCGTCACCGAGTACGCGATGCGCGAACCCGGCAGCACGACGCTGTACCGCGGACGGATTACCGCCGAAGCGAGCGTGTACGAGGGCGGCGTTCCCGAGCGGGCCGCACGCATCTGGCAGACCGACCGCGTCGCGACCCGCTACCCCGAGGACGCCGCCATGGGCAACCCCGAGGGCAGTCTCATCCGCATCCGCGACCGAACCGAACAGCGGTTCGTCGCCAAGCTCGTGAAGAACTTCTACAAACACCGCGAGGAGGTCGAACCGTGAACCGCATCCGCAGACTCATACCGGTCGTGCTTCTGGCGGCTTTGGCCTGCAGCGTTGGCGCCTGCGGCGAGCTTCTGGGGATATGCTACCATGTGGTCAACCCCCCGCAATCCGTCGACGCCGTCTGCACGCTTCCGGCGGATCAGCGCATCTGCGTGTTTGTCGAGGATGCCGGACTGACCGGCAGCCACCCGGTCACCCGCACGCTCACCGAAGCCCTGAACGAGCAACTCGAGACCCAAGACGTCGCCGCCGAGACGGTCAGCTACCGGAAGCTTCTGAACCTCTCTGCCGCGGCGCCGGATTTCTCCACGCGCCGCACGGTGGACATCGCCCGCGACGCCGGCGCCGATTTGGTGTGCACCGTGCGGATCACCGAGTTCTCGCTGAAGGACACCGACGTCAAAGGCGTCTGGAAGGGCAAGCTCGCCGCCGTCGTTGACGTGCACGACGTCGAGACCGGCCGCCGCCTGGGGCCCGGAAACGATCCCGAGGGCTACCTCGTCGAGCCGGTGGAGCTGCCGATGAGCCACAGTACAGACCAGGACTACGGCGCCCAATTGGCGCAAAACCTGTCCCATCGCATGGCCGACCGGATCGCCAAGCTGTTCTACAAGCATCGCGTCCGCCCCGCCGAAATGGAGCAGTGACGTCACGACGGGTTGATCCCGACGCCCGCGGCACGTACCATTCGCCGCACCGCCGCGAACCGCGGCGATAGAGGCCACCATGGCACATGAGTCGGACATCCAAGAGCGATTCGGCGTGGCGCTGGTCGGGTGCGGCACGATCGGCGGCGCGACGGCGACACTGCTGACGCGCGACGCCGATCTGCTTGGGCGGCGCATGGCTCCGGCGCTGGCGTTGCGCCACGTCGTGGACGTGGACTTCGCGCATGCGCGGCAACTCGGCCTGGACGAGGCCCTGCTGACCGACAACCTGGACGCCGCGCTGGGAGACGAGGAGGTCGGCGCCGTCGTCGAACTGGTCGGCGGGACCACCGTCGCACGCAAGATCGTCGAGCAGGCCCTCCGCGCCGGCAAGCACGTGGTCACGGCGAACAAGGCCCTGCTCGCCCACCATGGTGCGGAACTATACGCCCTGGCGCGCGATCGCGGCGTCTGCATCGCCTTCGAGGCGAGTTGCGCCGGCGGCATCCCCATCGTCCGCGCGCTGACTGACGGGTTGATCGCCAATCGCATCGAGGCGCTGTACGGCATCGTCAACGGCACGTGCAACCACATCCTTACGGCCATGACGTGGCAGGACGTGTCCTACGCCGATGCGCTGGCCGAGGCGCAGCGCGACGGGCTGGCCGAGGCCGATCCGACGCTGGACGTATCCGGGACGGACTCGGCCCATAAGTTGGCGATTCTCGCCTCGCTGGCGTTCGGCCGGAATGTCGATTTCGACGCCATCCCCGTCACCGGCATCGATGAGCTTTCGCTGACCGACGTGGTGTACGGGCGGGAGCTGGGTTATGTCGTCAAGCTCCTGGCCATCGCGCAGCAGCACGACGAAGGCATCTCGCTTCAAGTGCGCCCGGCCTTCATCACGCAGGAACACCCGCTGGCGTGGGTCGCCGGACCGTTCAACGCCGTCAGCGTTTACGGGCATGCCACGGGACACACGATGTACTACGGCCGGGGCGCCGGCGGCATGCCGACGGCCTCGGCGATCGTGGCGGACCTGGCCGCCGTGGCTATGGGCACGGCGCCGCGGACGTTCGCGCAGCTTCCGATCTGGCCGGACCGCTCGCCGGCGGCGCGCCAACTGCCACCGGACGCGGCGCGAATGCGCTACTACCTGCGCGTGACCGCCCTGGACCGCCCGGGCGTGCTGGCACAGATCGCAGCTGTGCTGGGCAACCGCGACATCAGCATCTATTCCGTCCTCCAGCGTGAGAGCGAATACGCCGCCGAGCCGGCGCCGCACGTGCCGGTGATCATCACCACCAATCAGGCCGAAGAAGGCAAGGTCCGAAAGGCATTGGCGGAGATCGACGCTCTGGACGTCATCGAGCCCGGTAGCATCTGCATCGGCATCGTCGACGAACACCCCGAGGCACCATGAAGTATGCCATCGTCATACCGGACGGCGCGGCGGATCGGCCAATAGACGAACTGGACGGGCGGACACCGCTGGAGGCCGCCAACAAGCCCAACATCGACGCCCTCGCCGCGGCGGGCAAGTGCGGCACGGTCCACAACGTTCCCCAGGGGCTTCCCTGCGGGTCGGACGTGGCGATCCTGTCGGTTCTGGGCTACGATCCGACGCAGTACTATACGGGGCGGGCCCCCCTGGAGGCCGCCGCGCAGGGGGTGGAGATCGCCGACGACGAGTGGGTCTTCCGCTGCAACTTCGTCACGATCATTGACGGGATCATGGTCGATCATTCGGCCGGGCACATCTCCACGCGTGAGGCCGCGGCGCTGATCGACGAACTCAATGCGCTGCTCGACGAGGCGCCGGTTCACTTCTATCCCGGCGTGAGCTACCGACACCTGATGACCTTCGCCGTCGACTGCGACGTGACGACCACGCCGCCGCACGACATCCTCGGCGACAAGGCCGACGCCCATCTTCCGTCGGGCAGGGGCTCGGATGCGCTGCGCGACATCATCGACGCCGGACGGAATCTGTTGGTCGACCATGAGGTCAACACCGTCCGCCGCGACTTGGGCGAGAACCCCGCGACGGGGATCTGGCTGTGGGGCGAGGGCACGATGCCGCAACTGCCGTCCTTCGCCGAGCGTCACGGCATCGAAGGCGCCGCCATCACCGCGGTCGACCTGGTTCGCGGACTGGCCCGACTGATCGGCTGGCGGACGATCGAGGTCGAAGGCGCCACCGGTTACGTGGACACGAACTACGCCGGTAAGGGCGCTGCGGCCGTCGAGGCACTGGAAGACGTGGACCTGGTCTTCGTGCACGTCGAGGCGCCGGACGAGGCCGGGCACAACGCCAACGCCGCCGACAAGGTCCGCGCCATCGAGCAGATCGACCAGCACATCGTCGGCCCGCTCAGCGAGCGCCTGCGGCGCGAAGCGTCGCGAGGCGAGAACACCGGCTGGCGCATGCTCGTATTGCCGGACCACCCCACCCCATGCAGCATCCGAACGCACACGTCGGATGCGGTGCCGTTCGTGCTCGCCGGCGAGCGCGTCGAGCGGGTCGTGTCGGGCTCGTTCTGCGAGCAGACAGCGGCCGCGGCGGACCTGCACATCGATCGCGGCTGCGAACTGATGGAGTACTTCCTGACCGTCCGCTAGCGGCGAGCAGCGAGTGCGTGGGGCTGCTCCCGTCGGTCGCGGACCACGGGCCTGCCGGCCGCACGTGCCGCACAGGCGGCGCTCAGATGTAGTTCCGCAGCTGTCGCTGGGACTGGCGGATCTGCTCGTAGCCGATCTTGCCGTCCGCCAGGACGGAATTCTCGTATCGCTGGCGCCAGTCGGCGCCGCGCTGCCGGAAGTGCGGCAACACGGTCGTCACGCGCGTCGTGCGCACCAGCCAGGTCAGCAGGTCGCGCTGAAGCTCGGCAATCTTCTCCGCGCAGGCCGGATCGAACCACAGGTTCGTCATCTCCCATGGATCGTCGGCGAGGTTGTACAGCTCGCCGAAGCCGTCCGGGTACTCCTCGGCGTAGGTCTCCGGGGCGTACCAGACCAGCCGCCAGTCCTCCTTGCGAATCGATCGCGCCCAGGGCGTTTCCGTCACGGCCACCTCGCGCACCGAGCCGTTGCCGCCGCAGACCAGCGCAGAGATGTCCCGCCCGTCGGACGTGGGCATCGGCGGCAGGCCCGCCAGGGCTGTCAGCGTGCCGGGGACATCCACCGACTCGACCAGCTCGCCGGGCTCGTGCCCGGCCGATATCAGCCCGGGGCAGCGCCACAGCAACGGCACCCGCGTGATCGCGTCGGAGGAAATTCCAGGGGCCTTCTCGATCAGCCCGTGTTCGCAGGCGAAGTCGCCGTGATCCGAGGTGTATACGACGATTGTGTTCTGCGCGATGCCCGCCTGATCCAGCGCATCGAGCAACTCGCCGACGGCGAAGTCCACGTGCGTGACATTGCCCAGGTAGCCGCGCAATTTCCGGCGCCGCCCCGCCTCGTAGGTGTGCGGCTCGAACTCGGTCCACTCGGCCGCCCGACGGCGAAACTCGCTCGTCGCCTTGCGCATGTTTGGCGGCTTGCGATCCATCTCGTAGTCTGCGTTGGGCGGCAGTGTCAGGGCGTTCTCGTCGTACATCTCCCAGAATTCCGGCGCCGGGCAGTACACCTGATGGGGCTTGGGGAAACTGACGTGGCAGAAGAAAGGCCTGCCCGCTGCGGCCGCCTGCTGCATGAACTGCGCCGCGCGTGAGACGGCCCAGCCCTCAGACGAGTCGCGGTATGCCTGCTCGGACGGAAAGCCCTCCAGCGACTGGCCAAACGGGCCCGTGCGGCGCTCGCAGCGGTCCCATTCATCCCAGACGCCCTTGTCGCGCAGATAACGCTGGTACTCCGGGTTGCCGCCGACGGAACAGTTGCCGACCTCCAGGAACAGGTCGCAGACGTCCTCTACCCAGTACTCGGGACAGTGAATCTTGCCGATGGCCGCCGTCGTGTACCCGCCGCGTCGGAAGTGCCCGAGAACGTTCGGCAGACCATTCGGATTCGGGCCGGACAGTCCGTAGTAGCCGTGGTTGTGACAGTACTGCCCGGACAGGAAGCTCACCCGACTGGGCGTGCAGATGGGGCTCTGCGTGATGCAGTTGTCGAACCGCGTCCCCTCGCCCGCCAGACGATCAAGATTCGGCGTCCGAACGTCCGGGTGGTCCTTGTGGCCGAGGACTTTGGCGTTGTGCTGATCCGAGACTATGAACAGGACATTTGGTTTATCGGGCACAAGGCGTCTCCCTAGCCGGCAGCGCTGCGGGCCGACAGCATAGCATCGGTTCCGACGGGACACAACGCGGCAGGTCTCGGGCGGGCGGCTACGGGGCGTCCTCGGCCGGTCGGGTGGCGGGGGCCTCCGCCGATGGCGTGGCCGGCTTCAGCGGCTCGTCGATCGCTTCGGCGGCGGCAATGCCCCGCCAGAAGGTCTGCACGGCCGTGACGGTCGCATCGTCATCGTCCTCGCGCGCGATCGCCAGTGCCTCGGAGAGATAGCGGCGAATCTGATCGACCTCGCGGTCGTCCGCGAACCAGCGAAAGTAGGCCAGTACCAGCCGGGCATCGGCGTCGTCGGGGTGGTCCTCTATGTGGTGCTCCAAGACGTCCAGGCGCTCGGTAACCAGCGGGTGGTCTTTGAAGAACTGCGCGGGACGCAACGGCGCCGCCGGCAAGCGCGGCGCATACCGCAGCGCGTCGCGCAGGTAGTACGCTGCCATGGCATAGGACCCGACCGTCTCGCCGAAATTCGCGTGCACGAGGTTCAGCAGAACCTCCGGCGCGCGAGGGGCGAGGACGCTGGCGAGCTCGAACTGATCGGCCGCCCGCGCGAAACTCCGTCGGTCGCCGCTTTTCAAAGCGGCCTCGCCGGCGCTGATATACTCGCGCAGGGGGCCCGGGTTGTCCGGAACAAGCGACGTAATCGTCTCACTACGACCCGCCAGCGACGCGCCCATCGACTCGACGGCATCGATGTATGCCGCCACGCCTCGCAACGTCGGGTTCGGCGCGAACGTGCCGGAGGGCGTCTCGCCCGACAGCTGCGGACGGAAGCTGCCTCCCGTCGACCGCTCGCCGGAACGGGTAAGCCCGGGCCCGTCGAGGGTGGGACTGTTCAGCGAGCCGGTGTCCAGCCGAACGCCGGCGGACTGCAACCCGAGAAGCCCGCCCCCGCTGTCGAGCCCGCCGCCGACTTGGCTGCCGCCCCTGCCGCGACGCCGGATGGTGCGGCTGGAGGACATGCTGCTTCGCAGGCGGCTTTGCAGCGCGGTGCCCGTGCCTCGCGGCGTAGGCCCCGTCGACGAGCCCAGCCCGTAAGAATGGCGGCGGAACCTGGCGGCGCCGATGCTACGGTAGCTGTTGCGAAGCTGTCCCGGCGTCGTCAGTGTCACGCGATTCCGGGACTGCGCCGACGCCGGCAGCGACCACAGCCCCATCAACGCCGCCGCCACGAGCACTACGCGTGTGACAATTTTGGGAAACATGGCAACACCTCTACTACATCATACGTGTTTCAATGGCGGTTGTCATGACGTAGCATGGCAGGAGTTCAGTTTGGCGTGGGCGGGAACCGCCTGAGGATGGAGAGCCATGGACCCCAAAACGCAACACTGGACGTTGCTGGCCGCAATCATCCTGGCACAGGCGGCGGTAGCGCCGGCCGAGTTGATCGAGGGCTTCGAGAACCCCGCCGCCGTTGACACCGTCGGCGGAAAACTCAGCGCCGTCTCCGGCGGACAAGGGCTGACGGAAGGTACCTCGGCGGGCCAATTGCCCGCTGGAGCGACCGTCCGCATACCGGTACCCGCGGCGAAACTATCGGCCGCGGCGTGGCTGAAGCTCGACGTTGCCGTCGTCGAGCCGGTCACATGCGCGGTGCACGTCGGCTTCCGCGGCACGGGGCTCAGCACGCGACGCCGTGCGTACATGGCTCCCGGCGCTCAGTGTTTGGCCCTGCCGCTGAGCGTTCCGCTGAACGATGCCAACCGAGACGCCTGGCCGGACGACGGGAACGTGGTCATTGAGTTCGGCAACGACGCCCAAGCGCCGTTGATCGTGGACAACCTACGGCTTGAGCCACCGGCCGAGGCGCCGCCGGGCGCGACGCTGGTGGACTTCGGCGATCCGTCTGATGCGGCCTGGCCGGGCTTCGCGCCGGCCGGGATAACGCACCCCCTGGTGATCTGGAGCGGCGAGGTCACGGTCCGCGACGGCGCGCCGGGCTTCCCCGACCCGCTGGGCGGCGACTTCGTGGGCGCCCGCCTGACACAAAGGGCGGTCCGGGAGGTCGCTCGCCTTCGCCTCGATGCCAAGGGACCTCACCGGGGTTGGCTGTGGGTGACGCACTACGCCAACCGATGGATGCCGCCGATGGAATACGGCCTGCGCAACGGCGACGCACTCGTGCACGAGCGGCACAGTCCCGCGGCGATGCTCAGCACGCAGGGGCTGCTCCGCGGCCGCGACGGAGACTGGACGCCACAGTGGTTCGCCGACACGCACGCCGAGCGGTTCGTTCGGCTCGTCGAACTGGGGACCATCCGCGACGGCGAGAAGCTGGCGCTGCTCAACTGTCAACTTGCCGCGGCCGTCGTCGCGCCCGCCGAACAGCGCGAGGCCCTGGACGCGTACGTCACAGGCGTCGAGACCGACCTGCGACGTTATCGCCGCCAGTTCGTCGTCGGGCGGACCGTCCACGCCCGGTGCACGGTCGCCCCGAGCGACGGCGAACAGAGCAGCGGACTGATGGTCTTCCGCGCCGGCGGCGAGCGGCGCTTCGCGCCGGACTTCTCGCCGCAGGAATCGGACCGCCTCGAACGGCTGGAGCTTCACACCGCACCGGGGCTCCGGACCGTCGGCGTGGTGGCGTTGGCGCCGGTGGACGACGCCGCGCATCTCTCCGCCGCGCTTGAGACGCTCCGCAACGCCGAAGGCCGCCCCCTGTTGCTCGATGCGGACGCGACCACCGTGGAGATGCTCGCCACGGTGCCGCGTGTCGCCGACGGACAGGTGGGTTTGTACCCGTGGATTCGACGTGAAAGCATCAAGCACGTCACGGGCGGCGACCTCGTGTATGCGGTCATCTCAGTGGCGGTGCGCGACGCGGTACGGCCGGGAACGTATGAGGGATTCGTTCGGGTCAAGCTTGCCCCCGGCGCGGCGCGCGTGCCTATCCGCGTGCGGGTTCACGCCTGTAAGCCCCGCGCCGCAAGCGAGGCCCGACTCATCGCCCTCAGCGACGCCGGCGCGGACGAGGCCCATCGCGCGCTGATCGAGGCGTTGCCGAACCGGCGCGCCGCCGATCTGCGCAGCCGAACCCGCGCGATCGCGTGCGGCCTCGACGGGCTGCTGCTCCAAGGCCCTACGCTGAGCAGGAAGCTGCGCCTCCGGAGCCGCCCCATCGAGGACGCGCTGGCCACCTACCCGCGCGAAGCGGCACGCGGCCCGACGCTGTTCGACGCCCGCCAGGCGCTGGGACAACTGCGCGGCTCGGCGCACCCCCGTACCAGCGCGGCGCACAAGGCCCTGCGCGGCTGGACGGCCGCAGTGCGCCGACAGGCCGACGGCACGCTTCGCGGCCCACGTGCCGATTTCGTCGGCTGGGAGTGGAACGTCAAGAACCTGAAGGCGATGCTTCCGAAGGCCGCCAAGCTTCGCGCCGTCGGGGGTCGTCCCGCGATATGCCTGCAAGTCAGCGATCTGGCCGCGGTCAAGCCCGCCCAGCGCGCCGCGCTGCTGAGGCCCTACCGGCTGCTGATCCTCTACCCCGACCACGCCCGCACGCATGACGTCATCGCGCACTACAAGCGAACCGTCGACGGCGGGAAGGTCTACCTGATGTCGAGCCCCCCCGACCGGTACGTCATCGGCTTCTACGCCGCGGCCGTCGACGCCGATGGAGCATGCCTCTCTGACGTGTACATGTCCGACGGCGGGCCCTACGACGGCTTCCACGTGCGCGGACGGGCCCTGCTCGTTCCGCAGGACGGGGGCGCGTTCGCTCACACGCTCGCTACCGTTGTCCTGCAACAGGGGCGCAGCGACGGGCGGCTGCTGCGACGCGCGATGGCTCTGCTCACCGTCGCCGAAGCGGCGGGAGCCGACGCTGCCGAGCTGGACGCCGTCGTCGCGGACATCCGCCGCCACGCGCGCAGCCACGCCGGCGGACAAACCGCCGGCGCGTTCAACGCCCGCGGCGCTGTCGTCGACCAACTGGACGACTGGCGGCGCAAGCTCTTGAGAACCTGCCAAACCGTTCAGCAGCGGCTCGATGAGCGCGCTGCCACCCCTCAGTAGCCCAACAGACGCGCAGCGTTCGACCACAGCAGGCGCTGCCGCTCGGCGCGGGTGAGCCCACACTGCCCCAGAAGCTCAAGCGCGCGGGCCGGCGCCGCCCACGGCCAGTCCGAGCCGAAGCACACGCGCTCGATGCCGTGGCGGCGAATCATGTCCGCCGCCGTCGCCGCATCCACGCCGCGCTCGCCCAGCGCAAAAGACGTCTCCAGCCATACGTCGCGCCCGATCAGCTCGCGGTCGGCCTCGTCCCACAGTTGCCAGCCGCCCAGGTGCGTGCACAGAAGCCGCAGTGACGGATGACGTTCGATCACAGCCCGAATCCGGCGCGGCGCCGCTCGGTCGTCGTCCGGTGGATACGCGATGTCCCGCCCGCAATGCAGCGTCACGAGAAGCCCCGCCTCGGAGGCCGCAGCGTAAATCGAATCCATCCGCGGCTCGTCGGCCGCGAAATCCTGATACATCGGGTGCAGCTTGATGCCGACGAAGCCGGCCTCGGCGATCTTCGCAACATGCTTGTCCGCCTTCGACGCGTCAGGATGCACCGACGGAAACGGCTCGACGCGATCCGAGCGGATCTTCCGACACCACCTCAGGATGCCGCCGGCCTGCCGCGGCCTGGTGGCGATCGTGCAGGCCACCGCCACGTCGATATCGGCGGCGTCCATCGCGGCGATCAGTCCCCCGGCGGTGCCATCGCCGACGGCCTGCCAGGGAGCGGCCTTTTCCAGCGCGGCGACGGCCCGCGGCGCCAGGGCGTCCGGAAAGGCGTGGGCATGCATGTCGATCGCGCTCATGGGCATGAGCATACGCGGGCGGGCCCGCCGTGCCAAATCCGCGTCCGGGCGACGACGGCGTTGCGTCCGTCGGGTGCGGCGGCTAGGATGTCCGCTTCGCTCCCGGCATCCGGGGCGCAATGCGAACAAGGCCATGAGCGCGGACGACACGCAGACCGAAACGATCGTCATTCTGGATTTCGGAAGTCAGTACGCCCGGCTGATCGCGCGGCGCGTGCGGGAAAACGGTGTCTACAGCGTGCTGGCGCGCCCTGACGTGACGGCCGACGAAATCCGCCGCTACAACGTCAAGGGGCTGATCTTCACCGGCGGTCCCGCCAGCGTCTATGCCGACGGCGCCCCCCGCTGCCGGGCGGAAGTGCTTGACCTGGACGTGCCGGTGCTCGGCATCTGCTACGGGATGCACGTGGCCTGCCAGACACTCGGGGCGGCGATCGACAGCGCCCCGGCCCGCGAATACGGGCGCACCCCGCTGACCGTCGACCAGCCGGACGCCCTGCTGCGCGGCCTGCCGCGCGAGACGACCGTCTGGATGAGCCACGGCGACCAGGTCCACGCACTGGGCGACGACTTCGAGCCCCTGGCATCCACGCCGACGTGTCCCGTGGCGGCTGTGCGCCATAAGCGCCGCCCGTTCTTCGGCGTGCAGTTCCACCCGGAAGTGACGCACACGCCCCACGGCGGCGAGATCTTCGTCAACTTCCTCTACGAAATCTGCCGCTGCCGCGGCGACTGGCAGATGGGCTCGTTCATCACGCAGACCGTCGAGCAGATGCGCCAAACCGTCGGCGACGACGAGCGTGTGATCTGCGGGTTGTCCGGCGGGGTGGACTCGTCCGTCACGGCCGCCATGCTCCACCGGGCCATCGGCGACCGGCTGGCGTGTATCTTCGTCGATAATGGGCTGCTGCGGCTTCACGAGGCCGACCTCGTCCGCAGCACGTTCGCCGAACACTTTCACATGGACCTGCATTTCGTCGACGCGAGCGAGCAGTTCTGCGGCGCGCTGCGCGGGGTGAACGACCCGCAGGAGAAACGCCGCCGCATCGGGCGGGCGTTCGTCGAGGCGTTCCGCGGCGCGGCCGAGAGCATCCCCGGCGCCCGCTGGCTCGCCCAGGGCACGCTCTACCCGGACGTGATCGAGTCCGGCGAGTCGCTGGCCGGGCAGGCGGCGAACATCAAGCTGCACCACAACGTCGGCGGGCTGCCGGCGGAATTGGGCTTCGACCTCATCGAGCCGCTCCGCGACCTACTGAAAGATGAGGTCCGCGAGGTCGGCAAGCTGCTGGGGCTGCCCGACGCGGTCGTCTGGCGGCACCCGTTCCCGGGCCCGGGCCTGGCCGTCCGTTGCGTCGGCGAGATCACGCCCGACCGCCTGGACGTCCTACGCAAGGCCGACAACATCCTGATCGAGGAAATCACCGCCGCCGGGCTCTACCGCCGGACCGCCCAGGCCTTCGCCGTGCTCCTGCCGGTCCGCTCGGTCGGCGTGATGGGCGACGGACGCACGTACGAGAACGTCGTGGCGCTGCGGTCGGTGGACACCGACGACTTCATGACGGCCGACTGGTCGCGGATTCCCTACGAGGTGCTCGAGACAATCTCCAACCGGATCATCAACGAGGTCCGCGGCGTCAATCGCGTGGTCTATGACATCTCGTCGAAGCCGCCGGCGACGATCGAGTGGGAGTGACCCCTTCGGGAAAATCCGAAATACGAAGCACGAAAAACGAAACAAAAGGAAAATTCAAAAACGGCAAATCCTAGAGCAGTTTAACTTTTTATGTAGCGGATCGGTCGTCGCCGAGGACGAGCCGGGCAAGGACGCCGAAGCAGCCGATGCCCTAGGCCGTACGGCCAAGGGGACGCCGCATGGCGACGCCGCAGGCAGGCCGAACGTTTCAGAAAAAGTTAGACTGCCCTAAATGGATCGCGCCGGTTGCGGCTCTTGCCGTTTCGGATTTTACCTTTTGCTGTTTCGGATTTGTTTCGGTTTTCGTGCTTCGAACTTCGTGCTTGAGTTCGCACCATGATCGACGTGGACGAACAACCCCTCTCTGCCTTCGTCGTCGCGGCGCGACGTGTCGCGGGCGATGGGTTGGTGCGCTGCAGCAGCGGGAACCTCTCCCAGCGGCTGGATGGCGAACACCTGCTCGTCAGCGCCTCGCAGACGTGGCTGGCGGATCTGACGAGCGAGCAGGTCAGCATCTGCCACATCGCCGACGGCGAGCACCTTGCCGGGCCGCCGGCGAGCATCGAGACCCGCTTCCACGCGGGCATCTTCCGCGCCCGCCCGGAGGTCAACTGGGTGTTGCACTTTCAGTCGCCCGCCGCGACGGTGCTGGCCTGTTGCGACACCCGGCCGGACCTGAACGTCATCATCGAGGTCCCGGCCTACATCGGTCCGGTCGCGTGGGTGCCCTATCGCCAGCCCGGCTCGGCGGAACTGGCCGAGGCGGTCGTCGCCGCGATGGAAACGCATGACATGGCTATGCTCGCCAACCACGGCCAGGTCACGGTCGGGGCGACCTTCGCCGAGACGCTCCAGCGGGCGGCGTTTTTCGAGCTGGCCTGCGAGATCGTCTGCCGCGGCGGCGACGCCGTGATCCCCTTAGACACCGAGCAAATCGCCGCCCTGCGCCCCAAAGGCGACGAAGACAGGGCCGTTTAGACTTCAATCGATATCCCGTGCCGCGGCGCATGAAAGCGCCGCGGAATCGTCATCCCGCGGCATCGTCCCGCGCGTCCCTGCGCGTCGCTGGCTTACTCGGCGTTCCCGCGATCATCGTGCCGCGTGAATATGCTTCGCCCGGCGTCGACGGCGTCGTGCCAGCCCTGGCGGGTGCGTTGCCCGGCCGTGCGGAGGGCCTCGTCGCCGTCGACGGATTCCGTCCGCCGGCCGAGGTGGTACCCGCCGGCAAAGGCCGCGACAAGCAGGATGACCAGCAGCACACGTCGCATCGGGAGTGCCGTCCTTTCCGTCGGCGGCGCCGACCGCGCCGCCGCGTGTCAGTACCTTACGGCGCGAACGCCGCCACGGCAAATCGCCGCCCCGAAAATCGCGCATTTTTTCCGCAAAGCGCCCACGTTTTGTGTCTTGCCGCACCGGACGCGGGCGGTCGTGCGGGATGTACGGGATTTGCTGGTCAAGTCGCCGCTCTGCAGCGCCGACATACCGACGGGACCGGCCCCTTCCGGAGCGTGAGATCAAGCGGCCGGAATGCTTGCCCCACAGGGCCGAGTGAGGTCGACGGCTATGTATCACGAGTACTTCCGGCTCCACGAGCCGCCGTTCAACATCACGCCGGATCCGCGGTATTTGTACCTGACCGGACAGCACCGCGAGGCGATGGATCACCTGCTGTACGGCATCCGGCAGCGGACGGGGTTTATCTGCCTGACCGGTGAGGTCGGCACCGGAAAGACCACGCTCTGCCGGGCGCTGTTGCGGGAGCTGCACGAGCCAGCGTACCGCACGGCGCTGATTCTCAACCCGATGCTCACCGAGACGCAGCTTCTCCGTGCGATCGTCGAGGAATTCGGCATCGAGACCAAGCGCCGCGACCGGCTGGGCTACCTTCGTCTGCTCAACGAGTTTCTGCTGGAGATCAACTCGGCCGGACACGACGCCGTGCTCATCATCGACGAGGCCCAGGACGTCTCCACGCGCTGCCTGGAGCTGACGCGCCTTTTGAGCAACCTGGAAACCGAAAGCCAGAAGCTCCTCCAGATTTGCCTGGTCGGTCAGCCCGAGCTGCGTGACAAACTCGCCAAACCCGCCCTTCGCCAACTCGCTCAGCGGATCACGGTCCGCTACCACCTTGAGACGATGAACGCCGCAGACACGGCCGCGTATCTCCGTCATCGCCTCCGCATCGCCGGCGGCGATGACCGCGACGAGCCGGTGCAGTTCGACCCCGGCGCGGTCAAGGAGATCTACCGCTACTCGCGCGGTACACCGCGACTGGTCAACGCCATCGGCGACAAGGCCCTTCTGGCCGGGTACGTCTATCGCACGGGGCGCATCGACCGCCGGTTGGTGCGCCTGGCTGTCGACGAACTCAAGGAGGCCGGCTGATGAGTCTCGTCAACGAGGCCCTCAAACGCGCCGAGCAGGACAAGCGGCGTCACCTGGCGGGCATGGAAACGCCGCCGCCCCGAACGGACGCCCCGAAGGCGCCCAAGCCGCAACGTCCAACGGGCATGATCATCGCCGCCGTGTTGATCGCCGGCGCCGCAGGCGTCTCGGCGTACGCGTTTCTGCGCAGCGACGACGGCGCGCCCCGGCAGGCCGCAGCCGATGCGGACGCCCCGCGGCATGCCTCGCGTGCCGAACAGGCGCGTCGCGCCATTAACCAGCGTCTGCAGGAAGCGAAACGTCGTGCGGCACGAGCGGTCGCCGAAGCCCAGCCGGACACGCCCCCGCCGCCGGCCGTTCCGAACCGACGCCCCGCACAAACGGAGCCGCTGAACCTCCCGGAGCCGGACTGGAGCGAACTGCCCGACTTGCCCGCCGACGCGTTCTCGCCGAGCGCAGAGGATGCCGGACACACCCCCCGGCCGTCTGACAACGACAGCGTCACCGATGAGCCGGACGGTCAGCCCAACAGCGAGACGGCATCCGACGCGACCGAGTCGAAGACCTCTGGCCGCAATACGGACGAGCCGGCTGCGACGCAACGTCCGAGCGAGCCGCCCGACGTCCCGGACGCTGACAGCGGGCCGGACATCTCACAATTCACCGTCAACGCGATCCTCGTCGGGTCGTCAGGACCGACAGCGATGGTTAACGGGCGTATGGTCCGTTGCGGTGAGACCATCGACGGCGCCCGCGTCGTCGAGATCACCCGCAACCGGGTCACACTGGAAATCGCCGGCCGGCGTCACCGCCTCGGCATGTAGCCCGCGGCGCCCCGACGTCACATTCGCTTCGCCCCGCACCTTGCGCATTCCGCAGTGCCTGTCTTTGCTGCATGGAGTCGCTGGCGATGCGCCGCTTGCAAAGCACGTTGCGCTAGGGCCACAATATAGAGGTCCTTCGTGCGCATCACAGATAGGGAGATCATGACCATGGTTTCCGACGTTCGGGGTCGCCGGCGGGACGGCTGGTCGAAATGGGCGGTGTCGCTCGGGGCGCGCGGGGCCTACTGGGTTCTCCGCGTGCCGATGCTGCGTGAGTTGTTCCTCCAGAAGTTCGTCGGCAAGCTCGCCGCCGACTTCGACCGGAACGAACCCGACCGCCAGAAGCTCAGGCACGTTCAGTGGGTCGCCGGGCACCTCCGGGCGTGGTTGGACCGGCTCATCTGCGAGAGGCCGGCCGCAACGAAAGCCATTCTGCGATTCCTCGCCGCCTACATGCACGACATCTACGCGCGGACGGAGAAGGAGCAGGCCGGGCTGCCGTCACCGGTGACCGTGGTGATCGAACCGACGGACCGCTGCAATCTCAACTGCCCCGGCTGCTACGCCAGAAGCACGCGCGACGGAGCGGACCTGTCCTACGATCAGCTCGAAGGTGTCGTTACCGAAGTCGTCGGCATGAACGTCTCACTGATTACGCTATCCGGCGGCGAGCCGTTTCTGCGCGAGCGGGACGAGCAGGCGCTGACGCGCCTCGGGGCGCGGTTTCCCGACCGGGGCTTTCTGATCTATACGAACGGAACACTGATCGACGAGCCGACGGCTGATCGCATGGCGGCGGTGGGCAATATCTTCCCGGCCATCAGTGTCGAGGGCTTCGAGCACCAGACCGATGCCCGCCGGGGCGCAGGCATCGGCCGGGCCAACCGCCGCGCCCGCAAACTGATGGGCGACCGCGGCGTGATGACGGGCTTCTCGGCGACCGTGACGCGCGAGAACTGCAAGGCGATCTGCTCCGATGACTTCATCGACATGCGGATCGACGAGGGCGACATGTTCGGCTGGTTCTTCCTGCTGAATCCCATCGGACGCTCGCCGCGGACGGACCTGATGGTTACGACCGAGCAGCGTGCGATGCTGCGCGACACGATCTACCGCTGGCGGCAGGAGGATCGGCCGATCTTCCTCGGCGATTTCTGGAACGACGGTCCGCCGGTCGGCGGTTGCATCGCCGGCGGCAGGTATTACTTCCACATCTATGCCAACGGCGACATCAGCCCCTGCGTCTTCTCGCCGGTGGCGTGCGGCAACATCTTCGACATCATCCACGGCGACAGCGCATACGCCTCGCTGGGCGATTTCGTGGAGCGGCACCCGACCTTCCGGGCGTTTCGCGACAAGCAGAAAACCATCACGGACCGCGCCCGCCCGTGCCTGCTGATCGATCACCCGAACCTGTTCCGCGACGTCTTCCGACAGACGGAGTGCCGCCCGGCCAAAAATTTCCCCCCGACGTACGTGACCGGCGAGATCGCCCGAGCCATCGACCACCGGGCCAATGAGTGGCGCCGATGGTGCGCGACGCGGCTGGCGCCGCTGCCGTCCGACCGCGAGGCGGTGCCGGCGGGCGGACAGTACGAAACGGCGGGCACAGAGCCCGCCTCCGCCAGGCGGTAACGCCGAGACGGCCGATCGCTACGGTCAGTGCTTGGGCTGTTGGACGGCGGCGTCGGCCTCGACGACCTTCCGGTGTTGGGCGTCGCGAAACGCCGCCAGCTTCTGCGCGGCGTCCGCGTCGCTGACAGCGAGAATCGCGGCGGCATAGACGGCGGCGTTCTTAGCGCCGGCCTTACCGACAGCCATACAGGCGACCGGCACGCCCGGCGGCATCTGCATCGTCGACAGCGCCGCGTCAATGCCGCCCAGCGGACCGGACGCCATCGGCACGCCGATCACAGGCAATGGCGTCTGGGCCGCCAACACGCCGGACAGCGCCGCGCTCATCCCGGCCGCGGCGACCAGCACCTTCAACCCGCGGTCCTTCGCTCCGGCCGCGTAGGCGTGCGCCACGTCCGGCGTGCGATGGGCGCTGATCACCCGCACTTCCCACGCAATCCCAAGCTCCTCAAGGATATCCACACAGCTTTGCATTACGGGCAGGTCGCTGTCGCTGCCCATGACCACGCCGACAAGCGGTTGAGGGTCCGTCATGTCACCTGGCTCCTGTATCTCGTGCCGCATCACACGCCCGGGCGCGAGACAGTTCGCACGGGCGCCATCCTTGCGCTTCACGACGTTCGAAAGTCAAACGCCACTTTGACCGCGTTGTGCGCCGCCTTGTCCATCGCCACGGCGAAGGCCCGTTTATACTGCCTGAGCGGAAAGGTGTGCGTCAACAACCCGCGCGTCGGCAGCGCGCCGGACGTCATGAGCTCATGCGTCAGGGCGTAGGTCGTCACGCCACGACCGGCGTGATGCTCGACCTGTCGGCCATAGGCGCCGAGAACCCGCAACTCGGTGAACCAGATCGGCGTCATGTCCACGCCGCGGCCGTGCCCGGTCGCCACCAGCACGACCTGGCCACGCGAACGCGTCCAGCACAATGCCTCGCTCATCGAGCGGCGCGCGCCGGCGCACTCGAACATGACGTCGTAGCCGCCGGAGATCGTGAAGTTGCCGAACCGCGCGCGGTGCACGCGGCATCCAAGCGTCTCGGCGATGCGCTCGTGCCGCAACCGCGCCTCGCGCGGCAGGATCACGAAGGTGTCCGCTCCGGCCGCATCGGCCAGCGGGCGCAGGTAGCCCGCCCGCTCGATCACATCAATCCGTCCGGCATAGCCGACTGCCCGCAAGGCGCCGACGACGGCCAGCCCCAGCATGCCGCTACCGTAGACGCACACGCGCTCGGCGCCGTCGAGGTCCGCGCGGAGGACGGCGTGCAGCCCGCAGGCCAGCGGGTCGGTGAGCACCGCCTGCTCGTCGCTCAGCGCGTCCGAGACGGCAACGAGCCGGCTGACGTGTGCGACGAAGTGCTCGCCGTGCGATCCGCCCGTCCGCGGATTGTAGCCGATGCTCGTCCCGGCCGGCAGCCCGGCCGCGCCGACCCCGGCAGCGCCGAAGTTCTCGCAGGCGCAGAATTGTCCGGCGCGGCAGCGATCACACGGCGGGTCAATGCCGCGCGGCGCGCAGCCCAGCGTCGGCTCCACGCAGACGCGGCGGCCCAGCCATGCCTTATCCACGGCCGGACCGACCTCCTCGACCACCGCGACGTTCTCATGACCAAGCAGGAACGGCAGCGTCGTGAACGCCTGGAGCAGCGAATCCGGCGGATGCTTCTGGGCCAGCGTCGCCACGTCAGAGCCGCAAATGCCGCCCAGAAGCGTCCGCACGCGGACCCAGTCGTCGCCGCACAGCGCCGGCGGCTCGACCTCCACGAGTCTCAGCCCGTTGAGCCGGGTTCGCAGGCAGCCCGGCCACCACCGCCGCACACAGCGGCAGATCGCCCAACCCAGCGGCGTGATGTTGTAGCGCAACGCCCGCATCCCCCCAGAGATACCCGACGAAGCGTCCGATGAAAAGGCCGAAGGCACCGCGGAGCGAACGGCAAACGACGATTCGGCCCGCCGCGGCGCGCATATCCTCGCCGTGTCTCGACGAAAAAGCTGTTGACCTGCATGGGGCGCTTCGCGGATACTCACGGACGCTTAGAAACCCACAGACGCGGCTGCCGCAGGCGCGGCGGGTCAGTTCGGCCTCATGCCATACGTAATCTGAGTGAAGTGACCGGCGCAGCCGCCTTGTCGCAACGGATGTGGCTTAGAGGAGTTCACGCATGGCACGCGTAGTTCAACGTCGTTCCGGCCCCCCCTATCTACTGATTCTCTGCAGCTTCGCCTTCCTCGCGGCGACCACGCTGGCGGTGCTGTTCTACACGCGGCAGGCCGATGCCCGCCAAGCGAAGGCCGAGTTGGAAGAGCAGCTCAACAAGATCGCCGACGCCTCGGACCGCGATGCGAGTTATGTCAAGGAGCGCATGCGGGTCCGTGCGGCACGGCCTCGCAGCGTCGATTATAAAGTCGACGGTAAGATCGACAGCGAATTGGAAGCTCAGTGGGCCCGTTCGGTCCCCGTCGTCAGTCGGCTCGAGCAGCACCTCCGCGACCTGGCGAAGGAGGCCAACCCCGGAAGCGACGTCGAGGGCGATGTGATCGCCGTGGCCATTCAGGCCTACAACGCGCTTCGCTCGTCCCGCCAGTATGTGCGGCGCGAGGCGGCTAAGGACCTCGTCGGCGGCGAGGCGGTCGAAGGCGTCGACAACGCTATGGTGTACGACGGCTGGGGCGGCGTGCTGCCCGAGTTGAAGCTCGCTTATGCGCAGCGCCTGCAGCCGCAACGGGAAATCGCTGACACGCTCGTCGGTGCGCTTGCCGACACGCGCAAGGAAAACGCGCGGCTCGATCAGAAGATTGAGCAGGCCAGCAGCGCAGCGGCACGATGGCAACAGCAGTACACGCAGACGAACAAGCTGCTGGAGGAGAAGGTGAACGCGTTGAACACCGCCGAGCAGAAGGTGGCGGCCCGCGATGCGCAGATCCGCCGGCAGAAGGAGGAGCTCAATGACCTGCAGAGCAAGCTGGACGCCAAAGGCAAGACCGTCACGAAGTTGGCCACGAAGATCGACGAACTCGTCGAGGTGGTCAAGCAGCAGCGCCGCGAGTTGAATCAGCAGAAGGTTCGCGAGAGGGTTCGCGTGATGCGGACGCGCCCGGACGGCGAGATCATCAGCGTGGACACCGAACAGAATACCTGCCAGATCAACGTTGGCCTCGAGCAGGGCGTCACCGTGCGGAGCACGTTCTCGGTCTACCCGTCCAGCGGCATCCCCGTCCCGCCGGAGCCCAAAGGCAAGATCGAGGTGGTCCGGGCCAGCGAGAACAGCAGCATCTGCAAGATTATCGAACAAAGCTCGACGGACCCGGTCGGCCAGGACGACAAGATCGCCAACATCGCCTTCGACGCGAAGCGGGAATACAAGTTCGTCGTGGCCGGGCACTTCGACCTGTTCGACACCGGGCACCCCAGCGCCAAGCACCGCCAGGAGGTCAAGATGCTCATTCAACTCTCCGGTGGGCAGGTGGTCGACGAGATCACGCCGGACGTGGACTACCTGGTGCTGGGCAAGCGCCCTCAGGTGCCGCCGCGCCCGGAGTCGCCGATGCCTGAAGAAGAGGAAGATCGCTACCGTACGCTTCAGGAACAGGCCGACCGGTTCGACACGGTCCAGAGGCAGGCCAAGGAAATCGGCATCTGGATCCTGAGCACCAATCGGTTCCTGGACCTGGTCGGCTACACGCCGACGCAGCAGATTCGCCGGCGCTAAGGCGCATAGCACGCAACGTCGCGGGCGGTTCGATTGTTCGGACCGCCCGCTTTGTTGCGCCGCAGCATTGACATCGGCGCCGAGCCCGCTATGGTAGCCCCGCAAAACGAACCCCACGGAGCCACTACCATGAACCTGTCCCGACGCATATCCGCAATCAGTCCAAGCGTGACGATCGCCGTGAGCGCCCAGGCCGCACGGATGCGCGCCGAAGGTCAGGACATCGTCAGCTTCGGCGCCGGCGAACCGGACTTCGACACGCCGGAATTCATCAAGCAGGCCGCCACCGAAGCCCTCAACGCCGGCGACACGAAGTACACGCCCCGCTCGGGCCAGGCGCTGCGCCAGGTCATCGCGGAGAAACTCGCGGCCGAGAACGGCTTGTCCGTCGGCGCCGAGAACGTGGCCGTGACGTTCGGCGGAAAACACGCGCTGTACTGCGCCTTCCAGGCGCTGCTCGAGCCGGGACAGAAGGTGCTGATTCCCTCGCCGTACTGGGTCAGCTACCCCAACATGGTCACGCTGGCAGGCGGCGAGCCGGTCATCCTGCCAACCGGTCAGGACGACGGTTTTCAGCTCCGTCCCGAGCAGGTCGCCGAGGCCGCCGGCGAGGCCAGCATCCTCGTGCTCAACTCGCCGTGCAACCCCACCGGCGTGACGTACAGCCCGCAAACGCTGGCCGCCATCGCCGAGATCGTTCTGGAAAGCGATCTACTGGTCTTCTCCGACGAGGTCTACGAGAAGCTCGTCTACGGCGACGCGGAATTCGTCTCGTTCGCCGCGCTCGACTCGCGGCTTCCTGAGCGAACGGTGACTTTCAACACGCTGTCCAAGACGTACGCCATGACGGGCTGGCGGCTGGGCTGGCTGGCCGGACCCGAGCCCGTTGCCGCCGCCGTTCGCAAACTGATGAGCCAGTCCACGACCAACCCGGTCAGTTTCGCGCAGGCCGCGGCGCTGGCCGCCTACACCGACCCGCGCGGCGCTGAGACGTGCGAGCAGATGCGACAGGAATTCGAGCGCCGTGGGCGGCACATGGCCGAGCGGCTCAATGCGATCGACGGCGTCCGATGCCTCGCGCCGACCGGCGCCTTCTACTGCTTCCCCGACGTCAGCGCTCACTATGGGCGAACGCTGGGCGGCATCGAGGTGACGGACTCGCTGTCGTTCACGCGGGCCGCCCTGGAGGCCGTGCAGGTCGCGCTGGTACCCGGCGTGGCTTTCGGGGCCGACGCCCACGTGCGGCTGAACTTCGCCACGAGCACCGAGAACATCGACAAGGGCCTGGACCGGCTGGAGAAGCTGCTGAGGTGACAGGCAAATCGCGCCGCGGCCCGGTCCGGCCCGTCAGGCGCACGTGCGGTGGATCTTCCACAAGCTCCGCCATGTCGCGGCGGCACGGTCTTGAAGCCCAAGATTCTGCAGGCACACGGCCAGAAAGGCGCGCATACGCTCGTTGTTCGGCGCGCCAGCAACGGCGCGCTCGGCGTGAGACAGCGCTTCGGCCAGGTCGCCGCCCTCGCTGTAAAGCACTCCCAGGCGATAGTGCAGGTCCACATAGTCCGGGCGCAACTCCACCGCTCGCTCGAAGTCGGCGATGGCCTCCTCCACGCGCCCGAGATCCTGGCGCGTCAAAGCCAACTTGATCTGCGCCTGAACGTACGTGGGATTGATCTCAACGGCCGCGGCAAACTGCTGCTCGGCCTCGACGAGCCGTCCCTGCGCCCGGAGCAGCACGCCGTAGCGATACCGGACGTCCGCGTAGTCGCTGTGCAGGGCGACCTGCTCGGCATGTGCGTCGATCTGACGGGCCAGAAGGTCGTCGTTGTCCAACTCCACGTCGGCGATGGGAACCTCGTCGCCACTGACGAAGGCCCGGCTGTACTCGTCGGACAGGGCGGCCTTGAGCTGCAGTCGCGCCATCTCGGCCAGAAGAAGCGTGCTGTTCGGCTCGACGGCGTTGGCCAGATCGAAGCTCTCCATCGCCTCGGCGCGGCGGCCGGACGCCAGCAGCGCCACGCCGCGCCCGACATAATGGCTCAAGACGCGATCGTTCAGTTCGCAGGCGTTTCCGAACGCCTCGGCCGCTTCGTCCCACCGGCCGCTGACCAGATGCTGCGTGCCCATCTTGACCGTCGCTTCAAGGTACCTGGGCTGAAGCTCCAGCGCCTGGCGATAGTGAGCCATCGCCGCCTCGTCGTCGCCCAGTTGCCCGTACAGGTCCGCCAGGCGCACGTGCAAGTCGGCGAATGGACCCTGGTTCTCGATCAACATATGCAGCCGCTCGATCGCCTCGCGAATGTGCCCCTCGGCCACCAGGGACTCCACCTCGTCGTCCACCAGCGCCCAGTTCTCCGGCTCCATTGCGATGGCGCACTCGAACTCCGAGATAGCGTCGTCATAGCGGCCCGCGCGGTGGTACAGATGCGCCAACGCCGAGCGGACCGTGGCATCTTCCGGCTTTAAGTGGCGAAGCTGCTGATAGTGCGCGATGGCCTCCTCCACGCGGTCCAGGTGGACGCACATGGCTGCCAGCCGCTCGCGTGCCGTTACCAGCCCGCCATCGCGCTCGACCGCATCGCGGTAATACGACGCGGCGTCTTCGCCTCGCTGCAGACGCTCACAGCAGAACCCCATCGCCAACAGCAGCGGCGCCTCGGGCGCGTGAACCTGAGCCGCCATGCGCAACTGCTCCAGTGCCTTGTCGGCCTGGTCGGTGTCCGCATATGCCGCCGCCAGCGCCACGCGTGCGGGCAAGTAGTCCGGCTTGTGATGGCAGGCCTGCTTGAGGTGCCTCAGTGCCTCGTCCGTTCGTGCGGATCGCAGATGCAGCAGCGCCAGTTGAAGCTGAGCGTCCGGCCAGTCGGGGTGCTCGGCGGCGGTCTTTTCCAACTGCTCCTGCGACTGCGTCGGCGGGGACCAGTAGTAGCGATCCAGCACCTCGCCGATCTCGTAGTTCAGACCGCGTCCGAGAACTTCCAGCAGGTAACTCACGACGACCCTCCACTCATGCAGCCAGCGCGTCGAGATTCTCGACGGCCCGCCGATAATCCTTTTTCAGCGCCAACGCACGGTGAAAATGCTCGCTGGCGGCCTCGCCGCGACCGCAACGCACGTGAAGCTCGCCCGCGCGGCAGTGCACGTCTGCCCAGTCGCCTCCGCATGCGATCGCCCGTTCCAGCATCTCGACGGCCTCAGACGCCCGGCCGGTCCGCTCGTACAACTCACCCAGATGCAGTAGACCCGCCACGTAACTGCCGTTGATGCCCACGGCATGCTCGGCATGCTCGATGGCCTCGCCCAACTGTCCCTGACGCGCCAGAATCCGAGAGAAGCGATGGTGCAGGTCGGCAAAGCCCGGATGCTCGCCCAGCGCCACGCGCATCACGGCCGAAAGCATCCCGAGAAGCTCCGCATCGGCCTCCGACGGCGGCATCGCCAGGCACGCATCGAGGAACTCCGGCACCTTCGTCACGTACTGAGCCAACTGCTGCGCCTCGCAACGGTTTTGGCTTGGCGACGAGTCCGGAAGACGAATCTGAATCTCCCGCCCCTGTTGACGCGCCGCCGACGCCGCGACCGTCAGATGATGGGCCAGGACCATGTCCCCGGGACGCAATGCCAACGCCCGCTGGAAATATCCCGCTGCGTGGACCGGATCACCCGCGGCCGCGGCAACCAAGCCGCCATAGTAATGGGTCTCGGTCCAGTCGGGCGCCAACTTGGCCGCACGCGATAGCAACTCCTCCGCCGCGTCAAACCGCTCGGTCGCAGCGGCGAACAGCCCCTCCTGAAGCAACAGCGATGCACACTCGCCAAGGCGCCGTTGGGCCGACGTGAGCGTCATCATGGCCTCGGCACGCCGCCCGTCCTGCCACTGGCTTTGCGCCAACCGGCGCCAGGCGTCGGGGTCGTCGGGGTTGAGTTCCGCGGCCTGCTCGGCGGCCCCGGCACAACGGCCGGCTTGTCCGCAACGAGCATACACGGCCGCCAGATAGGAGGCCAGATCGGCACTGCGTCCCAAAGCACCGGCCGCGTCTCGCAGGTGGGTCTCGGCGGCGTCCAGTTCGCCGGCCTGCAGGGCGTCCACACCCATGGCGCGATGGCACATCCCGCGATAGTAGCGTGACATCTGCCCGATCAACTCGCCATCACCGGCCTGATCCAAGGCGTCGAGAGCGCCGGCGTAATCGCCTTGCTTGTACAGGGCGATGCCACGCGAGTAGGCGCCGGCGTCAGGTTGTGGAGAGTGTCGATGTGCCATATCCTCAGCTTCTTCCAACAGTACCATCGGCACGCCGGTGCCCCCTCTGAAGCTGGGTTCTGCCCGAGAATTCCAATTTTCGCGCCGGTTTCCGGCGCTCATCCGCCCACAGGGACCCGCCCGATACCGCACCGCCCCGCCACCACGATTCCGGCGCCCTCCAAGAGCCCATAAGCGCACTATTAACAATAGGTTACGGACTCTCTTTTCTCCGGAGCCCTGCCCGGACGGCGACGGTTAGGTCTGATCCTCCACCTTCATCAAAAATGCTTTGACACCTTCGTGCCCGGATTTTTTTCGCAAATCCCGAAGGGCATCCATCAGCGTAGCGGCAACCTCGTCGCTGACGACAGCCGCGAGCACGTAGTTGCCCTTCGGCCAGACGTGGCTAAGCAGGTGGGGCCCGCTGGTGCGCCCGGCGCCGAGCACGCCGGTCCATTTGGTGTAGCTTGCGATGCCCAGGGACGTGAGCTTCTCGGCGACTTCCTCGTCGACGGCCTCGTTGTATGCGATCCAGACGAGCTTCATCCATCGCTCCTAACGTTTGGCACGTCCCCGAACTCGGCCTTCGAAGATGCTGTAGATCGTCGGCACCAGCACCAGGGTCACGGCCGTCGAGACCAGCAGCCCGCCCAGGATCGTCACGCCCAGCGGGTTCCAGATCTCCGAGCCCTGACCTTGCTTGAACGCCATCGGCGTCAGCGCCACGAGGGTCGTCATGGCGGTCATCAGCACCGGGCGGAGGCGCGTGCGGCCGGCTTCCTGAACGGCCTCCATCATCCCCTGCCCGCGGGCACGGAGGATATTGATGTAGTCCACCAGGACGATGGCGTTATTGACCACGACGCCGATCAGCAACAGCAAGCCCAAAAAGACGATGATGTTCAGCGTATACCCGCCCAGGTACAGCCCCCAGATGGCGCCCATGAAGGCGAACGGAACCGCGAACGCCACCACGAACGGGTCGACAAGCGACTCGAACTGCGAGGCCATTACCATGTAGACCAGGACCGCGCCCACCCCCAGCGCCAGCGTTAGCCAGAAGTAGGACTCCCGAATGTCCTCGCTCTGACCGCCGAGGACCACGTCCACCCCGGGCGGAATGTCGCTGTCGTCGATGACCTCCTGAACGTCCGTCATAACGTCGCCGAGCGATCGGCCGTGCACGTCGCCACCCACGCGCACGATGCGCCGCTGGTCCTTGCGCTCGATCTCGACCGGACCACGCCGGCGCGCGCACTCGCCCACATTGTCCACCCGTGTCAACGCGCCGGTCGGCAGGCGCAGCGGCAGATGGCCGAGATCCTCCAGCCGCGCCCGATCCGCCTCGCGCAGGCGTACGCGGATATCGTACTCGTCGCCGGCGACGCGATATTTGCCGGCGACCGTTCCGTAGACGCTGGTGCGGACGGTCTTGGTCACGTCCGAGGCGTTCAGTCCCAGCGACGAGGCCTTGGCGCGATCGACGTTCACCCAGAGTTCCGGTGCGCCTTTTTCGCGCGAGACGCTGATGTCCACCGTTCCGGGGGCATTCTCGATCTTTTCCTTGAGCCGCGCCGCGTAGGCGTCGGTGACCTCCAGATTGTCGCCGAGGATGTTCACGCTCAAAGGCTGCTCGCCGCCCATGATCATGTCGCCCATGGGGTCGTTCAGGTCCAAGCTGTACTTGACGAGGGACTCGCGGGCGGCGAGGCGCTCGAGGCGCCGTCGCAGGGCGTCGGCGATCGCGACGACGTGCCTGTCGCGCTGTCCTTTCGGAACGAGCTTCACGCCGAAGGTCCCGATGTGGGTTCCCTCGTTGCTCTGAAAACCGGACTCGCTGACGCCGCAACGCGTGAAGACCGCGCGGATCTGATCGTCGGGGATCTCTTGGCGGATCTCGTTGTAGATCACCTCCAGCGCTTCGCTCGTGCGTTCGACGCGCGTGCCCACCGGAAGCTCGACCGTGCCGCGAACCAGCGCGCGGTCCTCCTTGGGCATGAACTCGAAGCCGATGGCCGGTACCAGAGCGAGACTGCCGGCGAACAGGCCCACCACGATCAGAATCACCACCGCCCGATGCCCCAAACACCAGCCAAGCAGGCGCGAGTAGGCGTCGGCCAGCCGGTTGAACCCCGCCTCGGTGACGCGGAAGAACCGCCCGCGCCGGCGTTGCTGCCCGTAGCCGCGCTTCAGCAACCGCGACGCCAACATCGGCGTCATCGTCAACGCGGTAAACAGGGAGGCCAGGAGCACGACGGCCGCGACGATCGCGAACGGCCTGAAGAGGATCTTGCTGACGCCCTTGACGAACAACAGCGGAAAGAAGATGCACAGCGTCGTCAGCGTCGAAGCGATGATCGCCAGGCCCACCTCGGAGGCCCCGAACGTGGCGCCCTCGGCGGCGGTTTCTCCGACCTCGCGGTGGCGCGCGATGTTCTCCAGCACCACGATGGCGTTGTCGACCACCATGCCCAGCGAGACGATCAGGGCGAACAGCGTCATCATGTTGATCGAGTAATCGAGCACGTACATGACCGTGCCCGAGGCGATCAGGGCGAAGGGGATCGTCAGCCCGATCACCAGCGTGCCCGTCGACTGGCGCAGGAAGACGAACACCGCCAGCATCGCCAGCGCGCCGCCGATGATCAGCGTCTGCACCAGGTCGGCGACCATCATCTCGATGTCCTCGGACGAGTCCATCACGTTGACGATGCGCACGTCCGGCGGCAGGCGGCGACCGGCGGTGATTTCCGCCAGCCGTTCCTCCACGGCGCGGGCCACCTCGACGGTGTTGGCCTCGGACTGCTTCTGGACGAGCAGAATGGCGCCGGGGTCGTTGTCGATACGGACGCTCAGTTCCACGTCCTTGAAGCCGTCGCGGGCCCGTCCGAGGTCGCGGATGCGGACGGTCCCGTTTTCGTCGGCGCGGACCACGATGTCATTCATGGGCTCGACGGCGTCGAACTCCATGGGCACGCGCGGGAGATAGTCGGTCTCGCCCATTTTTATGCTGCCGGCCGACGTCTCGCGGTTCTCGGCGGCGATGGCGCGGACGATGTCGTCGGGCGTCAGGTCGCAGGAGGCGAGGCGCTCGCGGTCCAGGTTCACGTTGACCTGCCGCTTCAACGGCGTGATGACCTGCACCGCCCCGACGCCCGGGATGCTCTCCAGCGGATTGGCGACCTCGTCGTCGAGAATGTCCTCGAGATTCTCGTACGACTCCTGCGCCATCACGCCGTAGACCAGGATGGGAAACTGGCTGACGTCGAGCTTGTAGACGCGCGAGTCGTCGGCCTCGTCCGGCACGTCCTGTCGGGCCAGGTCGATCGCGTCGCGCACGTCGTTGGCCCGGGTGTCCAGGTCCGTCTCCCAGTCGAACTGAAGGCGAATCGTTGAGAGCCCCTCCCGCGACGTGGACATGATGTGCTTGATGTCCTCGACCGTCGCCAGACGCTCCTCCAGCGGCTGGGTGATCTTTTCCTCGATCTCCTCCGGCCCGGCGCCCTCGTACGGCGTCAGCACGGTGATCGAGGGGATGTCCATCTCGGGAAATAGGTCGATGGGCATCTGCACCAAGCAGAACACGCCCACCAGGATGACGCCGAGAAACACCATCAGCGTCATGACCGGCCGACGAACGGATACGCCGGAAAGGTTCATGGAGACGCGTCCTCCCCGACGACCTCCACGGCCATGCCGTCGCTCAACAGCCGATGCCCCCGGACGACGACCTTCTCGCCCGCTTCGAGACCTTCGATCACCTCGTTGACGGTCTCCTGCTCCAGACCGATCTTCACCTCGCGGACGTCGATCCTGCCGTCGCGGACGACGTAAACGCGCGTGGCGTCCTCCGTGACGACCAGCGCCCGGTCGTCCACGACCGGCACGTCCGCGTGGCGCCGGAGGACCACCTGCACGCGGGCGTACATGCCGGGCTTGAGCCGTCCGTCGCCGTTGGGCACAGTGATCGTGGTCGCGACGGTCCGGCTGGCGCGATTCAGCTCCGGGCTGAGACGCGAGATCACGCCGGAAAACGTCGCGCCGGGATAGGCGTCCACCTCGATGGTCGCGGCGGTCTTACCGACCCGGAGCCGGGCGTAGTGGCGCCCGGATACGTCCCCGGTGATCTCCACCCGGCGGATGTCGAGCAGGCGGAAAAGCGGCGTCGTGTTGCCAACGAGCGCGCCTTCGTCGACGAACCGCCGGGCGACCACGCCGGCGAACGGCGCGCGCACCGTCGCATCGTCGCGGCGCAAGCGGGCCTCGTGGGCTCGGGCGCGGGCCTGGGTGAGGTCGGCCTGGGCGCGGCTGACCTGCTGTCGCGCCTGGACGAGGGCGGCGCGGGCCTCGGCCTCCTGCGCCTCGGCGCGGGCGACGGCGACCAGGGCACGATCAAGGGCGGTCTGCCGTTGGTCGAACTGTCTCTCGGTGGCGGCGCCTTGCTCGTAAAGCTCGCGGAACCGCTCGTGCTCGCGCCGCGCGTCGGCCAGGTCCACCTCGGCGAGGTCTCGCCCGCCCCGGGCGACCTCAACGCGGCTTTCGGCGTGTCCCACGCCCGCCTTCGCGGATTCGACGGCCGCAGCGGCGACGCCGACGGCGGCCTCGGCCGCTGCCACCGCGGCATCGAGCTTCGCGTGCTCGATCACGACGACCACGGGCAGCTTCCCGTCGGCGTCGGCGGCGATTTCCACGCCGGCCTCGAGCGGCGCGCCGTCCCGAGCGGACCCGTCCGGGCCCGGCAGCGCCAGACGCTCCAGCCGCCCGCTGATCTCCGGCGTCACGTCCACGGCGGCCAGCGCCTCCACGGTCCCCGTCACCCAGACAACGTCCGCCACGTCGCCGGTTGCCACCGTCGCGACCTCCACCGTGACCGGACCCGTCGCCTCGGGCTGGGCGGGCGGTTCCTCCGCGCGCTGCATGGACCGGAAGCCGTAGAACGCCCCGGCCATGATGCCCGCCGCGACGAGGACCCCCACGAGTATCTTCAATGCGCGTTTCATTCGCTGTCGGCTCCTTCACGGGCGGCGGACCGGCGACGACCCGCCTCCGCAGGCGAAGCATCCTCGCCGGTCGATCCGCCGGCCGGCCGGGTCGCGGCGTCGCCTTCGGGCTGGAAGATCTCCAGTTTGCCCGGCACGGATCGCGGGCGAGACGTCACGTCCCGAGACGCCGGCGGGGGCCCCAGAATCCCCATCGCACGCTGAAGGTCCAGCCGCGCGACGGTGTGGTTATAGACGGCACGGTAGTACAGCCCGCGCGCCTTGGTCACCGCGGCGCGGGCGTCGACGACTTCCACCTCGGTATTGACGCCCTCGCGATACCCCACCTGCGCCAGGCGCAGCCCCTCGGCCGCGCGATCAAGGTTCATCCGCTGCGATGCGACGAACTCCTCGGCGTCGGCCAGCGACAGCACGGCCTGGCGGACGTCGAGGACGGTCTGCTCCTCGGCATCGGCCAGCTCGAGGGTCCGCTTCCGCAGGCGGGCGCGCTGCTCGATGACATCACCCTCCCGCTGAAGCCCGTCAAAGATCGGCCAGATCAGCTCCACCCCGCCCGTCCACCGCCTGCCCCAGCTCTGATCGTCCGTGTGCGGATCGGGACGCGTCCAAGCCTGCGTGAACGTGGCATACACCTCGGGCCAGTACCGGCTGTACGCCATTCGGACCGCTTCGCGCTGCGTGCGGATGCCCAGCTCCGCGGCGTGCAGGTCCGGACGGTTCTGATAGGCGATCTCCACGGCGCGGTCCAGCACGGGACGTGCCGGACGATAGGTCAGCTCGTCCGACAGCCGCACGTCCGAATCCTGCGAGACGCCGAGGGTCTTGAGCAACTCCGTCCGCGCCAGGTGGACGCGATGGCTCTGCTCGATCCGCTGGGCACGGAAGTTCGACAGGTCCACCTGAGCCCGCAGCACGTCGTAGCGGCTGGCGGCGCCCCGCTCGAACTTGGCACGGACGTCCTCAAGATGCGCCTCGGCCGAGACGACCGCCTGACGGTTGACCTCCTCCAGCCGCCGCGCCAGCAGCGTCTCGAAGTACCCGCGTCCAACGGCGTAAATCGTCTCCTGCGCCCGCACGCGGAGCTGCTCGTCGGTCAGCACGACATACAGCTTCGCGGCGCGGATCGCCGCGCGCACCGCCCCGCCGCGAAACAGCGGCTGGCGCACGGTCACGTCGGCCGAGTAATTGTCCAGCTCCCCCGTCGTGACGGTCGTGCCGCCGACGTCGAAGCCGGCCAGCTCGTCCAGGCGCGTGTAGCTGACGGTAGCATCGACGGTCGGCAGCGCCTCGGAATACGAGGCCAGCAACTGCCCGCGTGCGATCTCGCGATCGTGCAAAGCCGCCTGAAGCGGCTTGTTGTACTGCAACGCCAGCTTCACCGCGTCCGGCAAGCTCAACGCACCGGCAATCTCGACGGCGTCACGCTGCTGACCGCCGGCCCATCGCTCGTAGGCCACGCGCCGGCTGGCGGCGATCTCGTCGTACAGCGCCGCGCGCCGCACGCAGCCGCATACGCCCGCCAAGCAAACCGCCACCAAAAACAGCGGGCACAACGCGGACAGGCGGGTCATGATTGCCCCCCCTGTCCACGGTCCACGCGGGGCTCGGCCTCGGCGGCCGGTCCCGTCTGGCGCAGCTTGATCCGCCCGATGAAGGTCTGCTTGAGCTTCTCGCATCGCACCGCCAGCGGTTCGTCCGGCTCATGACGGGACCAGTACGTGATGAACGCCTTGACGATCCCCTCCAGACACAGGGCGAGGTAGAACGGATCCAGCGCGTCAAACACGCCGCGCTCGACCCCGCGGCGGAAGACCTCGATCACGTCTTGGCGATACTGGTCAATGACGCGCTGCGCCTCGTCGGGAAGCCCCTCGGCCGGATCAAGCTCGCCGCCGGGCGCCATCTCCAACGTCACACGCAGGAAACCGCGATGGCGCTCGGCATACTCCAGTTCCAGCTCGATCAGCGCCCCGACGGCCTGCTCCGGATCATCCAAACCCAGCGCCCGGCGGCGCGCGTCGGCGTAGAGCTGTCCGATAATCTCACTCACGGCCGCATGATACAACGCCTTCTTGCCGTCGAAGAAGTTGTATAGCGTCCCGACGGCGAACTCCGCCTCGGCGGCGATCTCCTCGACCGTCGCGGCGTAGTAGCCCTTGCGGACGAACACGCGCTCGGCCGCGGCGAGAATCTCCCGCCGGTGCGCCTCGCGCTCGCGTTGTTTGCGCGTCTGGGAAGGCATGCGAAACGCCTTTCGTGACTGTTCGAGCCTGTTTTTACGCTATATATTCTTTGCTCACTTGTCAAATCGATTATTCATTTTATGAATATGTATTCACAACTTGCCGTTCAGGTACTCCGAAAAACGCAATAAATAGAGCTACAACCGCACTTTACCCCCAGCAGCGAGGCGTCACTATGCGATCAGTCCTTGGCGAGAAAGGATGTCCTCGCACTGACGTGGAAGGAAGCGGGTATCTGCCGCACCCTCCCAGATTCTCATAAGCAACGACTTTGAAACCGGCTCGGACTGACGAAGAACCCCCTTGGTTATCGCCATCTCAATCTTGACAACTTGGACGATGGGCGCATGGCGATAGTCCACACAGGAGTCGTGATGCAGTTCCTCATACTCCCCCGCTTCAATGTAGCAGCTATCGTCCTTCCACTCTTCCCATGTGGTCAGCGGCACAACGGCAATCTGATCCTCCTCCGGGCGCGAGATCACCACATACATATGCTCAACGGGGCTGCCACCCAGGCGTGCCCAAAACACGGCCCCCAACGTCAACCCCATCGAGTCAGTCCCCCAACGCGCTGCTCAGTGCCTCTTGTGCCTCGGAATCCCTCTCAATGGCGCCCAGCCGAGACTCGCAACGCTGGGCCACTAGGATATCGCGGACAGGAATGGGCTTAGACGACTGCTGCCCCGGGTCGTTGGATTTCCATTCCGGTAACTCGTGCGTCGCGTCCCGCACCTGCCACCGAGTCTGGTCCGCGTACCGCCGCGCAACATCTCGCAGCTTCTCCAACTCGTAGGGGCAGAGCAGGTCTGTGCCGGGATCCTCGCTGACCTTCAACTCGTAGTTGCCCGCATCCTGAATATGCCGCACCCACAGGTCATGGGTCTCGGTGCCATTCATCAGATTCAGCGTGGCACTCAACGCCGGGCCGTGCGGCATCGCATACGTCTGGTCACCCGTTATCGGATGGCCCGTCTCAGCCAGACTCTCCCGCTCGGCCACATACAGCAACTTCAGCACCTTGAGATAAGCGCAGTGATCCGTGCCCGGCTGGCGTAGGAGATACGTTGTCGCTTGAATCGTCTTGTATAGGTTGAACGAAAACATTGGACTCGCTTCCCCTCTACATCGGCATTATACGGCGCGACGCGCCATTTGGCGACGATATTCCTCCTAACAAACAGCTTACCGGAATGAAGTCGGACAAATGCTTCATGCACCAAACGGCATATCAAGCCAGCGACCGGAGGATGTCCAGCCCGCGATCGAGTTGGTCGTCGCTCGTGGCGTAGGAGATGCGGAAGTGCGTGTCGCGCTGGGAGAAGACACTGCCGGGGATGACCAGGACGTTGTGCTCGATCGCGCGGGTCACGAATCCCGTAGCGTCGCCGCCGGGAGCCGGTACGAAGGCGTAGAACGCCCCGCCCGGCCGAACCAGCCCGAACGTCTCGCCCAGCGCGGCGTGGACCTTATCGCGCTTGCGGCGGTAGGCGGCAACGTGGGCCGAGATGTCCGCGTCCAGCGCCGCAACTGCTCCCGCCTGAGCCATGCTGGGCGAGCAGACGAAGCTGTACTGCTGAAGCATCGTCATCTTCTCCAGGATGCCCGTCGGGCCGGTGCACCAGCCGACGCGCCAGCCCGTCATCGCGTGCGACTTGGAAAACCCCCGCAGCAGCAGCGTGTTGTCGTAAACCGCGGCCATTGAGGCGAACGGCGCATCGTAGCAAAACGCATTATAGATCTCGTCGGAGATCACCAGCAGGCCTCGCTCGGCGGCAATCTCGGCAATGGCGCGAAGCTCGTCGGCCGTGTAGACCGCCCCGGTGGGATTCGCCGGCGAGTTGAGGATCAGCAGGCGGGTGCGCTCCGTGATCGCCTCGGCAAACGCATCGAGGTCCGGGCGGAAGTCCGGGTACGTCTCGACACAGACCGGCACCCCGCCGGCCAGGTGCACCAGGTGGCGGTACATCACGAAGTACGGGTCGAAAAAGACGACCTCATCACCGGGGTTGACCAGCGTCAGCATCGCCAGGACCAGCGCCCCGCTGGTCCCGGAGGTCACGAGCACGGGCGGCTCGTCGGCCCAGCCGAACTCGTCGCGACACGCCGCAGCCAGCTTGCGGCGCAGCGCGGCCGTGCCTTGCGTCTGCGTGTATTTGTTTTCCCCGCGGGCGATCGCGGCGACCGCTTCGTCCTTGACCGGCTCGGGCACCTCGAAATCCGGTTGACCGATGGACAGGTTGATCGGGTCGTCCATCCGGGCCGCCAGGTCGAAGACCTTGCGAATCCCCGACGCGTCGATGTGGCGCATCCGTTCGGCGATGGCGTGGCTGGGGCGCATAGGACCGCTCCATCTGAACACGCAGGCCGCGGCGCGTTGACCACACCGCGGCCTGTTCACCCATCAACAGGGCTCGTCTAGTCGCCTTCCGTCGTCTGCGTCTCGGCGGCACCCTCGGTCGCTTCGGCGCCTTCGAGCGTCTCGGCGGCTTCGGGCTCTTCGGCCTTCTTGGCCTTCTTGCCGGCGCGCGACTGGCGAATCCGCGTCTTGGGCAACCCCAGCGGGCTGTCGGACTCGGGGTCGAACTTGCCTTCTTCGGTCAGGTGCGCGATCCGCTCGGCGCGGGTCATCACGCTGCGCCGTCCGCCCAGACCGCCGTGAATCTTCAACGTTCTATCCATCGTCATCGCATCATCTCCGTTGGCTTCCGTCAGCGAGACCCACCGGTCTTCTTGATGAACATCGGGTCGAACTGTCCGTCGCGCCGCTGACGGAAATCGTACCGCCGCTCCGGATTGGAAGCCATATACCGTCTGCCCAAGTCCTCGATGGTCCGGGCGAAGCGTTTTGCGGCCTCGCTACGGGGCGAATCGAACGCCTGCGTCGACCAGACGACCAAGCGCTTCTGCCCGTCCGGCCCGGTCGTATTCAGCGTCGTGCGGATCCCACGTTCTGCAAGCCAGTCCTGAATGTCACTCGCTGCATCCAGCTTCTCCTCGGCCTCGCTTTGCTCGCGTGCATTGGCACTGTCGGGACGGTACTCGCGCAAGTCCTGCACTACCAAGTAGTACTTGCCGACAATGCGGTGCGCGCCCCGCGTACCGCCGCCGGCACCTTGCCGCTTGTCCGACGTTTGCTCATCGCCCGTTGTGACTGTCATGCCCGCCTCGGCGGGCCCGTCGTGCGAGCCCTTGGTCCAGCGGCCGACCAGAAACGCCAGCACAATAACGCCCACCAGGCCCAGAGCGACCAGCACGGCCGTCGCGTCCGTCACGGCCACGCGGATGCGGTTGCCGTCGCGGGCGATGGTCGGCTCGTTCCACACCGGAGCATACGGCGAAACACTGCCGGACGCCCGCGCGGGCGCGCCGCCATCAGACGCATATTGCGCCGACGGCGGAGGCGGCGTTTCGCGTTCGTCCGGGACGTCCGCGAAGCTGTCCTCGCCCGCCGGTTCGCCCCCCGCAGGGGGCGCGGTGTCCTGCTGGTCCATCCACGCCGGGACGTCCATTCCGGCCTGTGGGCGGTTCGAACGGCCCTTGGCGATGACCTCAAACAGGGAGACCGAGTCTTTTTTCCTGGTCACGGTCGCGCTCCTGCCCCTTGCACCGGCGCGCCCATGGTATCGCCCGATGGCGGGCTTGTCAACGCTGATCATGACGGGGTAACGGGGGCGCCGTCCCCGGCAAGCCGAAGCCCCGCCGCCCGCCGACCGATACAGATTACGAGGAGACCGGCATAGCGGCCGACGCGACCGTTAATCACGGCGGCCTGAGATCGACTCGTGACGCGATGCGCCGTCGATCGCTCGCATGGACGGACCATGCGAGACCTTGAGAGTCTCTTAGTTCTTGCCAAATGCGGCGAAATCGCCATGCTGTGGTCCGTGTCGGGCGCAAACGGGCGGAGAGGTACCATGGGAAAGCGGCTCGCAGTGCGTGGTTACGAGATACTGGAGTATCTCGGTAGCGGCGCCCGCAGCACCATCTGGAAGATTCGTCAGCGCGATTCGGGCGAGTTGCGCGCCCTCAAGCGCGTCGTCAAGCGTCACAACGCCGATGACCGGTTCATCACGCAGGCGCTGAACGAGTACGAAATCGCCGGTCGGTTGGGGCACCCCCACTTGCGCGCCGTCCATGAACTGCGTCGCATACGCCGCTCGCTACGCCTGCGCGAAGTCCACATGATTATGGAATTCTGCCCGGGGCTGACCGTTCAGGACAACCGCCCCGAGCGCGTGGAGGCGGTCGTGGCGATCTTCGAGCAGGTCGCCGCCGGGCTGGCGCACATGAACGCCGCCGGCTTCGTTCACGCGGACACCAAGCCCAACAACATCCTCGTTGCGCCCGACGGCACGGCCAAGATCATCGACTTCGGGCAGAGCTGTTCGCTGGGCACGGTCAAGCAGCGCGTCCAAGGCACGCCCGACTACATCGCCCCTGAGCAGGTCGCCCGCCGCCCGCTCGACGGACGCACCGACGTGTTCAACTTCGGCGCCGCACTGTACTGGACGCTCACCGGCAGGCCCATCCCCACCACGCTGCCCAAAGACGGCGCCCTGCAGTTCAAGGACGACCTCGCCGCCACGCCGGCCGACCAGCTCAACCCCGACGTGCCGCACGCGCTGAGCAAGCTTGTCGACGATTGCATCGCCTTCGAGCCGGCCCAGAGGATCGCTTCCATGAAGGACGTCGCCTCGCGCCTCGGACTGATCGGCCACAAGCTCCGCCGCGACGCCCGCAACGGCGCCGCCGCCACGTGAACGCCGCGGCCGAGACATTCCGCGCCGCCGCCCGCGCCTGCCGCGACGACCCACGGCGCGAGGGCAATGTCGTACACCTGACCGGCAAACTGAACGTCGTCGTCGCCGGCGACATCCACGGCAACCTGCGGCACCTCGCGGCGATCCTCGCCCACGCCGATCTCGCCGCACGACCCGACCGGCGCCTGATCCTGCAGGAAGTCCTCCACGGCAAAGTCGACCCCCGAACCGGCCGGGAGAACAGCATCGACGCGCTGCTGCGCGCCGCGCGCCTCCTGGCCACCCGTCCGGAACAGGTCGTCTGCCTCCTCGGCAACCACGATGTCGCGCAGGTCACCGGCAACGAGCTGGTCAAGTTCGGCGGGCGGCTGTGCGCGGCCTTTGAAGCCGGGGTGCGGCATGCCTTCGGTGACGACGCCGGCGACGTGCTCGACGCGGTCCATCTGCTGCTTCGCTCGCTGCCCCTAGCCGTCCGGTGCGACAACGACGTCTGGATCACCCACTCGCTGCCGAAGATCTCAACCGGCGAGGAACCCGACACCGACGTGCTGCAACGCCCTTACCGCCCGGTCGACTTCGCACGCGGCGGCGCAGTCTACAACTGGACCTGGGGCCGCGGGCAGACACCCGAAAGCATCGAAGCCCTCGCCGACGCCCTCGGCGCCAAGCTCATCCTCTTCGGGCACCTGCACGTGACCTCCGGCATCGAGCCGATCGGCGAGCGCGGCGTGACGCTGACGAGCGAGCATCCCAACGGCCGGATCGTGGAATTCGCCACGACCGAGCCGCTCGACGCGGCCGGTGCCGTCGCCGCGTCGCGCCGAATCGCCACACTCGGGGCGTAAGCGCGCCGCCGCATTCGCCCAGACGACGGAAGCGGCTTTCGCTTGACATTGTCCGACGAAGCCGTTGCATAAGGCGTTGTGCGCCCACGAGCGACGCAGGAGCAACGCGGGGAGTTGCCTCTGCGCCGCACGTCAGCAGCCGCCTTCGCAAACTATGAACTTCGCCGAGATCGTTGGGGTCGCGTTCGGCCTGGCGATGGACGCCTTCGCCGTCGCCATCGCGACGGGTCTAGCCGTTGAGCACGTGACCGGCCGGCACGTCTTCCGCATCGCGTGGCACTTCGGGCTCTTCCAGTGTCTCATGCCAATCGTGGGCTGGTTGGCCGGGCTGGCCGTCGCCGGAGCCATCGCCGCATTCGACCACTGGCTCGTGCTGGGCCTGCTGGGCTACATCGGCGGGAAGATGGTCTACGAGGCCCTGCGCCCAACAAGCAGGGAAAACGAACTGGCCGAGGACCAGTGCGACCCCACGCGCGGCCTGGTGTTGCTCACCCTCGCCCTGGCTACGAGCATCGATGCGCTGGCCGCCGGGCTGAGCATGGCCATCATGGGCGTATCCATCTGGCTGCCGGCGTTCATCATCGGGCTGGTCGCCGGGGGCATGAGCTTCGTGGGCACCAAGTTCGGCAGCCGCCTGGGCAGACGCTTCGGACGGACGGCAGAGGTCCTCGGCGGCCTCGTCCTGATCGCGATCGGCGTCAAGACCGCCCTCGTCCACGGCCTCGACCACGGCATCCTGTCGTAGGACATTCGAAGGTCCCGCTACGAGCATCATCCGTCTGCAGGCCCGCTCCGCCGGGCGCCATGGGCGAGACGCCCGTGCCACAACGCAGGCAACCACCGGCGACTATATCCCCAGTCGGTTTCGCCGCAGCAGCTCGTCGCGCGAGCACGGGCGCTGCACGGAGTAGCCGTCCAGCGGCACGAGGTGCTCGTGGACGGTGTCCAGGAAGTCGCCGGGGTAGGGGAAGAATGCGTCTTCGACCTCGTCGGCGGGCGTGATCCAGTTGCGGGCGCCGAGCACGACGGGCGGGGCGTCCAGCTCGTCGAAGCCGAGTTGCGTGATCGTCGCCGCGGCCGTCTGGAGGAAGCTGCCCCGCGCGCAGGCGTCCGAAGCCAGCAGAATCTTGTGCGTCTTGGCGACGGACTCGAGAATCGGTTCGTAGTTGAACGGGACGATGCTGCGGGCGTCCCATATCTCGCAGGAAACGCCGTACATCTCCTGCAACTGCTGCGCGGCATCCAGCGCGCGGTACAGTGTCGCGCCGACGGTCAGGATGGTCAGGTCCGCCCCTTCGGTGCGCCGCGCCGGCTCCCCGAAGTCCACGGTATAGCGGCCTTCGGGCACGCCGCCGTCGACAAACAGCTCCGGCTGGTCGTAAATCCGCTGGCTCTCGAAGAACACCACCGGGTCGGTCCCCAGAAGCGAGGCGTACATCAGCCCCTTGGCGTCGTAGGGCGTGGCGGGGAAGGCCACCTTCAGCCCCGGAACGTGGGCGCACAGTGACGTCCAATCCTGGCTGTGCTGGGCGCCGTACTTGTTGCCGACGGACACACGCAGCGTTACGGGCATCTTCAACAGCCCGCCGGACATCGACTGCCACTTGCTCATCTGGTTGAACACTTCGTCGCCCGCCCGGCCGAGGAAGTCGCAGTACATCAGCTCGACCAGCGCCCGGCCGCCCTCCAGGGCGTATCCGACCGCCGATCCGGCGATCGCGCCCTCGGCGATCGGCGCGTTGAACAGCCGATGATACGGCAGCGCCTCGGTCAGCCCGCGATAGACGGCAAACGCCCCGCCCCAGTCGCGGTTCTCCTCGCCGTAGGCCACCAGCGTGGAATCCTCGTAGAAGCGGTCGAGGATCGCTTCGAACAGCGCGTCGCGGATTCCGATGCACTGGGTTTTCTTCAACGGTTGCCCGTCAGCGTCATAGCCGCCCCGGCTGCGCTTGGCCAGCATCTTGAGGCGCGGGTTGTCTTCCTTCGGCATCAGCACCTCGGGCTCGCGCTGCGGATCGAACGACTCGACCTGCTCGTCGGAATACATCACCTGCTCGATCAGACAGCCGGCGGACTTCAACGCCGCGCGCGGCGAGACAGACGCATCGGCCGCCTTTTTCAGCGCCTTGGCGACCAGTGCCTCGGCCTCGGCGGTCATCTGCTCGATGTCGCCGGCCGAGCACGCCCCGGCCTCGACCAGCGCGTCGGCGAACGCGCGGGTCGGGTCGTGTTGCTGCCAGGCGTCGATCTCGTCCTTCTCGCGGTAGGCCGAGGCGTCCGACGGCGAATGACCGCTGTAACGGTAGGTGATCGTGTCCAGCAGGATCGGCCCGCCGCCTTCGGCGATGGTCTGCTTCTTGCGTTCGATGGCGTCGGCGACGGCCAGCGGGTTGTACCCGTCGACGCGCTCGGCGTGCATCTGCTCCGGGTTGATGCCGGCGCCGAGGCGGGCGAGGACGCCGAAACCCATCGTCTCGCCGCAGGGCTGTCCGCCCATGCCGTAGAAGTTGTTGACGAAATTGAGAATCAGCGGCAGCCCGCCGCCGTGCTCATCGTCCCAGAGCTTCTTATACTGGTCCATCGCGGCCAGGCAGATGCCCTCCCACACCGGCCCGCAGGAGCTGGAGGCGTCGCCGATGTTGCCGATGACGATGCCGGGCTTGTGATTGACCTGCTTGAATAGCGCCGCGCCGACGGAGATGTCACCCGAGCCGCCGACGATGGCGTTATTTGGAAAAACGCCGAACGGCGGGAAGAACGCGTGCATCGACCCGCCGAGGCCCTTGTTGAAACCCGGCTCCCGGCCGAAGATTTCCGCCAGGGCACCGTACAGCAGGAAGTCCATCGCCAGGTCCTTGATCGACCCGTCGGCGTCCGGCTCGACGATCCGCAGCGTCGCCCCCTCGAAGTAGCTTTCCATGAGGCCGCGCAGCGCCTCCTCGTCGAGCTTCTCGATGGCCGAGAGCCCCTTGGCGAGGATTTCGCCGTGGCTGCGGTGGCTGCCGAAGATGTGATCCTCGACGCCGAGGTGAAAGGCCTGCCCGACGGCGGCGGCCTCCTGCCCGATCGACAGGTGAGCCGGGCCCTTGTGGACGTACTCGATGCCCGCGTAGGCCCCGCGGAGCTTGATCTCGTTGAGCATGGTCTCGAACGTGCGGATGACCAGCATGTCCCGCTGCATGCGGACGAGGGCCTCAGCGCCGTGGCGCTCGAGCTCGTCGGACAGCGGGCGGTCGTACTGGTTGACCGGAATCGGCTTGAACGTGATCTCGCTCGGCTTGCGAACCTCTTCCGGAACGATCGTCTGCGACTTCGGCATCGGTTAGCTCCTGCTCCAACTGATGGCAATCATCGCCACGCCCACAACGCCCATCGCCACGGACAGCGCCGCGTGCGCAGCTCTAAAATAGCTCGTTGTCAACATCGTCACGGTACACGTCACCGCCACGGCCAGCAGCGCGCTGCCGACCTGGCCGACCAGCGTCCACAGCAAGCTGCGGCGGCGTCTTGTTCCGCGCTGCATGCCCATCAGGGCGTACTGCACGTCGTCGACGGTCACGACCCCGTCGCGGCCTTGCTTCTGACTCTCGCGGATCGCGCCCATGACGTACCTCCGGATCTGGCGTCCAATTTCGCGCCGAGCGTTCGAGGTGAACCGGCAACCGGTGCCGTCAATCACGCGGAGGATTCGCTCCACGCTGTCCCTTACGGCCCGTCGCAGTTCTCGAAAGCTCATCGTTGTCGCTCTGTTGGAGGCGCCGTCCGCCGCCTCCCGTCAGGTCATGTTGATACGCCTGCCTCCTCCTGCCGCCCGCTGGCTCCCTCGCCTGATACCGTTTCCGGACAAATGACCTCGATGTCATGCCGCTGGAAGATCTCCCGCCACTGCGCGTCGGGCTCCTGATCGGTGACGACCCGGCTGATCGCGTCCCACTCGACAATGCGATACAGCGACGGCGCGGCAAACTTGCTGCTGTCGGCGATGACGATGGACTCACGCGCGTTCTTGACCGCCTGACGATACAGGTGCGCGCTTTCCACGTCGCTGGCCGTGACGCCGAAGTCGCGCCCCAGCCCGTCGGTGCCGACGAACGCGATGTAGCCGCGAAACTGCTCCATCGCCGTCAGCGCCAGCGGTCCGACCATGTCCATCCGCCCACAACGATACTGCCCGCCGAGCATCAGCACCGACACGCCCGGGGCGTCCAACTCGCCGGCAACGCGCACCGAGTTGACGATCACCGACACGTCACGCCGCCCCTTGAGCCGCGCGCCGAGACGATAGCTCGTGGTGCCCGAGCCCAGGAATACCTGGTCGCCATCGGCGACGCACCCGGCCGCCAGACGCGCGATGGTCTCCTTCGCCTCCGGGTTGCGCAGATTCTTCGAGTAGAACGAGTAATCCGTCGACCGGCGGATTCGCGCGCCGCCGTGGGTGACCTCCAGCAAGCCCTCCTCGGCCAGGGCGCGCAAATCGCGGCGAATTGTCGCCGCCGAGACCCCGCATTCCTCGGCGAGGGCGCGAACGGTCGCATGCCCACGTTCCTGTACGTGCGCAAGGATCGCCTCACGTCGCTGTCGGGCTTGGGGGGTCATCTCGCCTATCCTGCCAGGTTGCAGTAGAACACGGTCGGTACTCCAGTTCAAGAAAATTGTCGCTTTTTCATCAAAAAGGCGCCAACAGCGTTGCTCTGCGTACTATTATGATGATTATAAACACAATCGGGTGTCTGGTTGTTCATTTTTTGATTGTTTTATACTCTTTTTGTGCAATAATGGGGCTCGTGCCCCCGGCACCGATCCCGTCGTGCCTTGCCCGGACGCCGCCCCGGTCCGCCGCGCTCGGCGTCTTGCCCCCGCCGTCGGCATGCGGTACATACACCCCGGAACGAACCAGCCCCGGAGGTCCATGAGCCCATGAATACGCTGCGAGTCCCCCAGGCCAACAAGACGATGACCGAGGTCACCGTCGAAACGTGGCACGTCGCGGAAGGCGACAAGCTCGAGAAGAGCCAACAGATCGCCGAGCTCCGCGCCGCCGACGCCGAGGTGACCCTCCAGGCCGGCTGCAAGGGTGTGCTCCGCGCGATCCTCGCGCCTGAGGGCACCGCCCTGCCGGTCGGCGCACCGCTGGCCGTGGTGGCCGGCGCAAAGGACGACATCGACGACGCCGTCGCCGCGCTGCGCGACGAACTGGCCGGCAATACCCCGCCGGCGGCGCCGAAGACGGACACGCCCGCCGGCGCGGAGGCAGCAGAGCCGCAGGCGGCCAACGTCGAAGACAAGGCCGATCCGCCGAAGCAGACCTCGCAGCCGGCGAGCGACGCAACGCCCCCCTCCGGCGGTTCGCCTGCCGACGCGTCGGGCGGCAACGCCGCCAACGTCACGCCCGTGCTGATGCCCCAGGTGGGCAACACGATGGAAGAAGGCACGATCGTCGCCTGGCGCGTCGCCGAGGGCGACACGGTAGCCGCCGGGCAGATCATCTTTGACGTCGAGACGGACAAGGCGACCGTCGAGGTCGAAGCGACCGATGCCGGACGCCTCGCGAAGATCGTCGCGGCCGAGGGCGACCTGATCCCCGTCAAGCAGCCCGTGGCCTATCTCGCCGACGACGATGCGGACGTGGCGGCGTATCTGCAGGCGCAAGGCGCCGAACCTGCGCAGGACGCGCCCGCCGGGCCGCAGACGGACGCCGGGGGGGCGAGCGAGCCGGACGCGGGCGACGTCACGCCCGTGCTGATGCCACAAGTGGGCAACACGATGGAGGAAGGCACGATCGTTGCTTGGCGCGTCGCCGAGGGCGACACAATCACCACCGGGCAGATCATCTTTGACGTCGAGACGGACAAGGCGACCGTCGAGGTCGAAGCCACCGACGCCGGACGCCTGGCGAAGATCGTCGCGGCCGAAGGGGACGTGATTCCCGTCAAGCAGCCCGTGGCCTATCTCGCCGATGACGACGCGGCCGTGGCGGCGTATCTCGAAGCCCACAAGCCCGAGGCGCCCCCTGCCGCCCCGGCGACGCAGCCGCACGCGGCGCCGAAGCCCACCGCGAGGCGCGGTCAACCGGCGCAGACGACGGCCGGGGGACGCGTCAAGGCGTCACCGGCGGCGCGGAATCTGGCGCGCGAGCGCGGCGTGGACCTCGCGTCCGTGGGGACCGGAAGCGGGCCCGGCGGGCGGATCGTCACCGACGACGTCGCCGCGGCCGCCGCGAGCGGCACGACCGTCGCGGGCGGCGAACCCGTCCGCCACGAGTTGACCAAGATGCGCAAGGCAATCGGCGGCGCCCTGCTCAAGAGCAAGCAGACGATCCCCCACTTCTACGCCACGATCACGGTAGACGCCGACGCGCTGTATGCGGCGTATATGCAAATCAAGGCGGACGGCGCGTTCAAATGCACGATCAATGACTTCGTCGTCCGCGCGGCCGTGCGATGTATGCAGGAGTTTCCCCAGTTGCGCAGCCGACTTGAGGGCGACGCCCTGGTCGAGTATCCGTCGGCGAATATCGGCATTGCCGTCGGCACGGACGAGGGGCTTTTGGTGCCGGTGGTCCGCTCGGCCGATACGATGAGCTTAGAGCAACTGGCCGGCGAGACGCGACGCGTCGTCGAGGCGGCACGCGGCGGCAAGCTCGAAGGCGTCGGCGATGGGCTGATGACGGTCACCAACCTCGGCATGTTCGGCGTCGAGACCTTCGGCGCGATCATCAACCCGCCGGAGTCGGCGATCCTGGCCGTCGGAGCGCTGCGCGAGGACGCGGTCGTCCGCGACGGGACGATCCGCCCGGGGCGCGTCATGGGCCTGACGCTCAGTTGCGATCATCGCATCGTCGACGGCGTCGCGGCCGCACAGACCCTCGCGCGGATCAAGGAATTGCTCGAAGCGCCGGATGAACTGACAGACTAGGTCGGAGTTCGAAGTTCGAAGTTCGGAGAGCCGAATGCGGATTTCGGAATGATGCGCTGGCGCACACGCGGAGACTAGCATAGCGAACCACGAGGAACACGACGTTGCGAAGACCCAAGGCCCTGTCCTTCCGATCATGGTGCCTTGCGTGTTCTCTTTGGTTGAAATGAGGCCGCCTAGATGAGCAAGAAACACGACATCGTTGTAATCGGTTCCGGACCCGGCGGGTACATCGCCGCGCTGCACGCGGCGCAGAAGGGCGCGAACGTCGCCGTCGTCGAGATGGGCCACCTCGGCGGCACGTGCCTCAACGTCGGGTGCATTCCGTCCAAGGCGCTGCTGGCGCCGGCGCAGTTGCTGCACGCCATTCGCACCGGCGGCGCACTCGGCGTGACCGTCGACGGCGAGCCGCGGTTCGACTGGAAGAAGATTCAGAAGCACCTGACCAAGACCGTCCGTACGCTCCGGGGCGGCGTGGGCATGCTCTTCAAAAGCCGCGGCGTGACGCTGTACGAAGGTCGCGGCCGGCTTGCGGGCGGCGGGACCGTCGCCGTCGAAACCGAGGACGGCACGCAGGAAATCACCGCCGGGAAGATCATCCTCGCCACCGGCTCGGTGCCGGTCCGCATCCCCGGCTGGCCGGATGATCCGAACCTCGTCTGCACCAGCCAGGAGGCGCTGTTCTGGGACGCCCCGCCGCAGCGGCTGCTGATCGTCGGCGGCGGAGTCATCGGCTGCGAGTTCGCCTGCATGATGAACGCCTACGGCGTGGCGGTCACCGTCGTCGAGATGCTCCCGCGGTTGATGCCCGTGCTGGAGGACCAACTCGGCGACGCGATGGGCGACATCTTCGCCAAGCGCGACATCACCTGCCTGACCGGAACGAAGGTCGAGCGGATGACCGCCCGCGACGGCGGCATCGCGGCCGACCTGTCCAACGGGCAGACCGTCGAGGCCGACAAATGCCTTGTCGCGGTCGGGCGCAAGCCCAACACCGCCGACCTGGGCCTCGAAACCGTCGGTATCGAGACGGACCGCGGCGTGATTCCGGTCAACGACCGCATGGAGACCTCGGCCGACGGCGTCTACTGCATCGGCGACGCGAACGGGCGGTGGCAGCTCGCCCACGCGGCCAGCGCGCAGGGGATCGTCGCGGCGGAGAACGCCCTGGGCGGCGACCGCCTAGACGACAAGCCCGTCCCTACGGGGGAATATACGTTCCCCGAAATCGCCTCGGTCGGGCTGACGACCACGGAGGCGCGGCAGCAGGGGCTGGCGATTTCCGTCGGCACGTTTCCGCTGCGGAACCTGGGCAAGGCCAAAGCCGTCGCACACGACGAGGGCTTCTGCAAGGTCCTCCGCGCCCGCGACGACGGACGGCTCGTCGGTGTCCACGTGCTCGGGCACAACGCGACGGAGGTCATTCACGCGGCCGCGGCGCTGATCGGCACCCGCGCCTCGGCCGAGGACCTGGCGAACATGACCATCGCCCACCCGACGATCAGCGAGTGCCTGAAGGAAGCGGCGGAGGACTCCTTCAGCCGCGCGCTGCATTCGCCGCCGCGCGAAACGCTCACGGCGACCGTCGGCGGTGAGGACTGAGCGATGATGAAAGTGCTCATGGTCGGGTTCGGCGGCTTCTTGGGCGCCACGGCGCGGTACCTCGCCGGCGGCTGGCTTCAGCGACGTTGGAGCGAGGCGTTTCCGGCGGGGACGCTGGTCATCAACGTCGCGGGCTGCCTTCTGATCGGCGTGGCGATGGTGCTGATCGAGCAGGGCGAAATTCTGGGACCGCGCGCCCGGGTATTCTGGACCGTCGGCTTTCTCGGCGCGATGACGACGTTTTCGACGTTCGGCTACGAGACCCTGGAGCTCCTGCGGTCGGGCAACCGCTATTTGGCATTGGCGAACGTGCTTCTGAACGTGGTGCTGGGGCTGACAGCCGTTGCCGTCGGTCGGACCGCGACGCGAGCAATTCTCGGGTAAGGCGACAATGCGAATTGAAGGCAAGGGAAAGCTACTGCGCGTCTTCATCGGAGACAGCGACACGCGCGACGGCAAGCCGCTGCATCACGCGATCGTCACCGCGGCGCGCGATGCGGGCCTGGCTGGAGCAACCGTTCTGCACGGGTTGGAGGGCTACGGCGCCGCCAGCCGCATCCACACCGCCAAAATCCTGCGTCTGTCGGAAGACTTGCCCGTCGTCGTGGAGATCGTCGACAAACCCGAGCGGATCCAGGCCTTCCTGCCCCGGCTCGACGAGATGATCGTCGAGGGCTTGGTCACACTGGAAGACGTCGACATTATCACCTACCGTCACAACGTCTCCGGGAAGGACGCCGGCGCATGAGCGCCTCACTGCAACAGGCCGTCGACACGCTCGCCGAACTCGGCTCGCCGGACGATCTGCGCGCCGACGCCGCCGACGGCGCCGCGCCGGACCGCCAACCCGGCGTGAACCTGCACATTCACCTGCCGCCGAACTTCTCGGCGTTTGCCAGCGTCACGCAGGCCGTCGAGCTGGCCGCCGAGCAAGGCGTGCGGATTCTCGCGGCCAGCAACTACTACGACTACCGCGTGTATGCGGACTTCGCCGACGCCGCCCGGCGCCACGGCGTGCTGCCGCTGTTCGCGCTGGAGATCATCTCGACCGATCCGCGGCTCGCGGGCGACGGCATCCGCGTCAACGACCCGAACAACCCGGGACGGATGTACATCTGCGGCAAGGGCATCACGGGCTTCGCGCCGGAGCTGACCGGCCGGGCCGCCGAACTGGTCGGCATCATCCGCCGCAACGACGCGGCGCGCCTGGCCGAGATGACCGCCAAACTGGAAGCCCACTTCGCCGACGCCGGTTACGTCACCGGCCTGGACGCCGAGGCCGTCATCGGCACCATCGTGGCGCGGCACGGGAGCCCGCGCGACGCCGTCGTCCTCCAGGAACGGCACGTGGCCCAGGCCTTCCAGGAGGCGTTGTGGGCCCGGGTGCCCGCCAGCGACCGACCGGCCGCACTGAGCGCCCTGCTGCCGGCCGGCCTGCCCGCCGGCGATGCGGACGATCCGGTCACCGTGCAGGGACAGCTTCGCGCGCAGCTTCTCAAGGCCGGCAAGCCCGCCTTCGCGCCCGAGACGTTCCTGGAAACCCCGCAGGCCTACGAGCTGATCTGCGCCCTCGGCGGCATTCCGTGCTATCCCACGCTCGCCGACGGGGCGGGCGAGGCGTGCCCCTTCGAGCGGACGCCGCAGGAGCTGATTGCGCACCTGCGCGAGCGGCGTATTCACGCGGCCGAGCTGATCCCCGTCCGCAACGCGCCGGAGGTGCTCACGCGCTACGTCCGCGCGTTCCGCGAGGCGGGCTTGATCGTCGTGGCCGGCACCGAGCACAACACGCAGACGCTGCTGCCGCTGGTCCCGACGTGCGCCGGCGGCGCACCGGTGCCCGAGGAGATCGCCGAGATATTCTACGAGGGCGCCTGCGTCGTCGCGGCGCATCAGTTCTGCCGCGCTCACGGCGAGCCGGGCTATGTGGACGACGCGGGCCGGCTCAACGCCGACTACGAAAACGACCAGCAGCGTATCGCCGCATTCGCCTCGCTGGGGCGCGCGATCGCGAAGCGCTATTTTCAGGCCCATCCCGGCTGACCGGATGCCGCCCTACAGGACATCGACATGCCCGAACAACCCACGATCCCCCAATCGCAACATGCCGTGCAACTGGTCGGTCCGGGCGAGCTGACGCTCACCCCGGACAAGCCGGTCCGTCGCCCGGGCCCGCGACAGGTACTGGCGCGAATCGAGGCGGTGGGGTTGTGCTTCTCCGACCTGAAGCTGCTCAAGCAGTTCTCGGCCCACGGGCGCAAGGGGGCGGTGGCCTCCGGGCTGGACGCCGACGTGCTGTCGGCGATTCCCAGCTACGTGCCGGACGAGCAACCGACCGTGTCCGGGCACGAGGCCGTCTGCCGCGTCGTCGCCGTCGGCGAGGGCGTCACGTGCGCGGCCGTCGGCGGGCGGTACCTGATCCAGACGGACTACCGCTGGCTCCGTACGCACGGGTCGAACGCGGCGTTCGGGTACAACTTCGAGGGGGCGTTGCAGCAGTACGTGCTGATGGACGAACGGGTGATCGTGGACCCGGACAGCGGCGAGCCGTTGCTGATTCCCGTCGACGACGCGCACAGCGCCTCGGCGATCTGCCTCATTGAGCCGTGGGCGTGCGTGGAGGATTCATACGTCACGGCCGAACGGCAAGCGCTTGCCCCCGGCGGCACACTGCTGGTCGTCGCCGCCGCCGGTCGCGAGGTGCGCGGGCTTGCCGCGGCGGCATGCGACGGTCGGCAGGCGTCGGTCACCGCCGTCGTCGCGGACGCGGCGCAGCTCGATCCGGTCACGGCGCTTGACGTCGGCGTGACACGCGCTGACAGCATCGATGCGCTCGGCGACGCGACGTTTGACGACATCATCTACTTCGGCGCCGACAAGGCGACGATCGAACGCCTGGACGCCCGCCTCGCAGACGGCGGCCTTCTGAATGTCGTCACGGGCGGCCGGGCGGTCGGCGAGCCGGTCGCGCTGAACGTCGGGCGGGCGCACTACGGCGCGACACGCTGGATCGGCACGACGGGTGAGGACGCGGCCGCCGCATACGCGATGATCCCCGAGACCGGCGAGATTCGCGATGACGACAGCATCTGCGTCGTCGGTGCCGGCGGGCCCATGGGCCAGATGCACGTGCTGCGCAACCTGTGCAGCGGCAAGGCGAACCTGTCGGTGACGGCATCGGACCTGGACGACGCCCGCCTGGCGTCACTCGGGGCTAAGGCCGAGCCGCTGGCCCGCGCGGCCGGGGCGGAGTTGAAACTGCTCAATCCGCAATCGACACCGGATGAGACGCGGCACAGCTATTACGCGATCATGGCGCCGGTCCCGGCGCTGGTCGCCGACGCCGTCCGCCGCGCCGCCGACGGGGCGCGGATCAACGTCTTCGCCGGCATCCCGCCGACCGAGCCGAACGAGTTGGACTTCGACGCGATCGTCGCCCGCGGCGTGTACCTGTTCGGCACGAGCGGGTCGGTCGTTCGCGACATGCACATCGTGCTGGACAAGCTCAACGCCGGGCGGCTGGACACAAACGCGTCGGTGGATGCTGTCAGCGGCATGGCCGGGGCAATCGACGGCATCCACGCCGTCGAGAATCGTACGCTGGCGGGCAAGATCATCGTCTACCCCGCCTTGAGCGACCTGCCCCTCACGCCGCTCAGCGCGCTGGGCGCGGCGCTGCCGTCCGTCGCGGCAAAGCTCGACGACGGGCGATGGACCCGCGCGGCCGAGGACGAACTGCTCCGCGCGGCGACGTGATTGTTTCCAACGCAAAGAGCGCAGAGAATGGAGTTGATCACAAAGAGCTGCTCCGCGGCTGATCCACAATGGTGCCCTCGAAAGCAAACATCTCCGCGGCCTCAGCCGCGCCTGCGTTGCATGCCGTCCCGATGCCCACGCTGACGTTACATGATCTTGGGCGGATGGGGTACGCCGAAGCGTTAACGCGGCAGGAGCGGCTTGTCGAGCAGGTCCGCGCCGACGGCGGCGCACACCTGCTGTTAGTCGAGCACGATCCGCCGGCGATCACGCTGGGACGCTCGGCGAAGGGCGAACACCTGCTGGCAGGCCCGGACGAGCTGGCCCGACGCGGCGTGGAGGTTCACGAATCCTCCCGCGGCGGCGACGTGACCTGGCACGGGCCGGGGCAACTCGTCGGCTACCTGATCCTGCGCCTCAAGGACCACGGCGGCGACGTGCGGCGCTACCTGCGCGACCTCGAGCAGGTCGTCATCGACGTCCTGGGGCGCTACGGGCTGAGAGGGCGACGACGTGACGGCATGACCGGCGCGTGGGTCGGCGAGGAGAAAGTCGCGGCCGTGGGTGTCGCGCTGCGACGCTGGGTGACGTATCACGGCTTCGCGCTGAACGCGGCGCGCGATCTGTCGGGCTTCGAGCAGATCGTCCCCTGCGGCATCCGCGATTACAACGTGACGAGCGTCTCGCGGCTGTGCGGGCGCGACGTCAGTGTCGGGCAGCTCAAGCCCGACGTGATAGACTGCACGTGCGCCGTGTTCGGCTTCGAGCAGGTCGAGCAAAGTTGAGGCCTACGGCGTACGACACGCGAACAACACGGTCGACGTTCGGAGTTCGACGGTCGCGGCTCAGCGTTCGATGGTCGGAATTCGACGGTCAGCGCAACGCGTCGTACATCGAACGTCGAGCATGGAACGTCGCACGTCGAACGCTGTTGACATGGGACGGAGCATGAACACGCCTTCCAAACAGAAACGTCGCCGGTTGCCGCCATGGTTGACGCGGCGGATCACGGCCGGGCGGCGCGCCGACGACGTCGCGGCGTTGCTGCGCGATTTGAACCTGGCGACGGTCTGTGACGAGGCCCGCTGCCCCAACCGCCACGAGTGCTTCTGTCGCGGCACGGCGACGTTCATGATCCTCGGGCGCTCGTGCACGCGGCGCTGTCGCTTCTGCGCCGTCTCGGACGGAGCCCCTGAGCCCCTGCGGGACGACGAGCCGGACGCCGTCGCCACCGCCGCGGCACGCATGGGGCTGAGGCACGTGGTGATCACCTCCGTGACGCGCGACGATCTGCCCGACGGCGGCGCCGCTCACTTCGCCCGAACCGTCGCGGCCGTTCGCGAGCGCCTGCCGGACGCGGCCGTGGAAGTGCTCGTGCCGGACTTCCAGGGCGACCGCGACGCGATCGCGACGGTGCTGGCCGCCGAGCCGGACGTGTTCAACCACAACGTCGAGACCGTCCCGCGGCTCTACCCGCAGGTCCGCCCCCAGGCCGAGTACGCGCGGAGTATCGACGTGCTCGCCGTCGCCGCCCGCGCCGGGGCGACCGTCAAGAGCGGGCTGATGGCGGGGCTCGGCGAGACGATGACCGAAGTGGACGCCGTGCTGGGCGATCTGCGAGCGGCCGGCTGCGGCATTTTGACCGTCGGGCAGTACCTCGCCCCATCGGACGCCCACGTGCCGGTGGCGCGGTACGTACCCCCGGCGGAGTTCGACGCCCTGAAGGCCCGCGCCGAGGCGATGGGCTTTGCCGCCGTCGCGGCCGGGCCTTTCGTCCGCAGCAGCTACAACGCCGAGAGCGTCTATCGCTCCGCGAGTCGCTGACGCGTTGATCCGCCAACTCGTTGACTCGCTGATGGGGTCGATCGGTCAATCGACGCGGCGCATCAACGCGCTGACGAGATCACGCACCGACGCATCCCCCGGTCCTACAACACGCGGAATGCGACGATCGTCAGGTCGTCGCCGCGTGCCGTCAGCCCGGCGAAGCGGCGCATCTCCCACAAGATGTGCTTGACGATTCCGTCGGCGCTGCGTCCGGACTCGATCGCCGCCTGGGCGGCGACTTCAGCGCGGACGCGCCCGAAGGATTCGCTCTGAAAGTTCATCGCTTCGACCAGGCCGTCGGTGTACGCCACGACCACGTCGCCGCTACGGAGTACGAACGACTCGTACCCCCAGTGCGCGTCCGGGTCGATACCCAGCACGCCGCCGCCGGTGGACAGATGGCAGAACTGCCCATCGCGATACAGCAGCGGCGGGAGGTGCCCGGCGTTGGCGTAGGTGAAGCGTTTCGTCTTCGAATCCAGCACGCCGTAGAACAACGTGGCGAAGTCGCTGGTCAGTGTGTCGTCGCAGAGATCGCGATTGACCCAACCGAGCACCTCGCTCATCGAGTAGACGTTGCTTGCGTGTGCGCGTAGGGAGGCGCGCAGCGACGCCATCAGCAACGAGGCGCGCACGCCCTTGCCCACGACGTCGCAGACGGCGACGCCGACGTTGTCCGGCGGCAGGTCGATGAAGTCGTAGAAGTCCCCGCCCAGTTCGTAGCACGGTACGTACACCGCGCCGATCTCGAACCCCGGCGGCTGCGGCGGCTCGGCCGGGATCATCCGCCGCTGAACTTCGCCGGCGATGCGCAATTGCCGGCGCACCTGCGCACCGCTGACCGCCTCGCTGTGCAGGCGCGCGTTGACGATCGCCGCCGCCGCCTGCGCCGCGATCGCCTCCAGCAACGACACCTCGAACCAGTCGAACTCGTGCGGGGTGCCCGTGTAGACGCGAATCACGCCGAGCGTGTCGTCCTTGTAGGTCAGCGGAACGCACAACGCGCTGACGATGCCCTCGCGACGTGCCTCGGCCGGATAGAGCACGCGCGGATCCGTCCGCTCGTCGGCGATGCAAACCGGCGTGCCCGTCGTCAGCACCTCCTGATCGATGCGGCTCTCGGACAGGAGAATCGGCCCCTTGTCCAGATACTCCGGCGAAAGGTTCGCGACGGACTTGACCACCAGCTCCGTACGGTCCTCGTTCAGCAGGCGGATCGCGCAGGACTTGGCGCCGAGGACTTCCACAACCGACGCCGTCACGCGGTCCAAAACGCCCTGAAGGTCACCCGCGCCGGCGAACTCGGCCGTAACGTGATACAGCGTCGCCAACTGGTCGACGCGCGTGCGGAGCTGGCCCTCCCGGTCGCATAGCCGACCGATCACGTCCGCCATCAACGCCAGCAACTGTTCGCTGGACTGCTTGACGCCGTCGCCGCCGTCCGCCGGCGGACAGGCGATGACGCGGCCGACGTCCTCGCCGTCGACGCGGATGGGGGCCTGGATGCACGCAGACTCGTCGGCCCGCTGCGAGCAGTCGGCTGCCAACGGTCGGCCCGTCGCATCGCAGACCTGAACCGGCATGGCGGCAACGCGCGTGAAGGCCTCCTGCAGCTCGCCGAGCGTCTCGGCGGTCAGATAGTCGGTCAGCTTGGCCACTACGATCCTTTTCGGCAATACCCCCGCGAAAAGTCCATTCTACGTCCCGCGCGGGGTAAGTCCATGGAATCAACGCATTACGGACATCGCGGCGTCTGTCAACGCGTCGCCAGCAGGATCAGCGCCACCATGGCGGCGACGGCAAAAAGCGCCCACAGCCAGCCCGTCGCGCCCGAGCGTGTGCGGGCGTCGACGGTCAGGTAGCAGCCGCAATACGGACAGCGTTCGCTGTCGGCGTAGATCTCGGCGCCACAGGACGGGCAGCGCAGCGTCTCGCTCGCTGCCTCGTTATCGAGCAGGTCGGCGTCGATCTCGTCCGGGCCCGGTGCATCGGTGTCGCCCAAGTCGTTCATGATGCCTCACCGGCTTCCGGCGTGCGGAAAATCGCCTGCATCTCCGTCGGCGGACACCCCAGGGCGCCCAGAAAGCCCAGGATCAGCGTCGCCGGCGTGGCCAGTCGGCCGGTCAACGGGGCCGAGGCCTCGAAGGCCACGTCCACCGTGTCATCAAAACAGCGGAAGTAGTGCAGTAAGAAGCGCGTGTTAAGAAACGGATGCGGCGTATTGGTATACGGGGTGCGCCAGAACCGCTCGAGGCGCCAGCCCAGCCGCTCCGACGCGGCAACAAGCGCCCTCCGCGAGGGGATGTGCCGGTGGTACGGCTGATGGAGCGAGTGGCGATCGCGCCCCGGGCGGCGCAGGTCGATGCCGGCGGCGTTGGGCGCGCCGATCACGACGCGCCCGCCGGGCTGAGCCAGTTCGCCGAGTGTCCGGAGCATGTCGACCGGCGCCTCGGCGTGCTCGATGAGGTCCTGGGCGAGCACCCAAGCGTACCGGCCCGCCAGCGCGTCGGGGGCATCCCAGCCGGGCGTGTAGGCGTCGTACCCGGCCGCGCGGGCGTAGCCACTCTGCCGCAGATGTCTTACCAGGTGCCCGCTGCCGCAGCCGTAGTCCAGCACGCTGTCGTCGCGGTCCAGCCCCGCGCGTCGCAGACGCCGCAGCAATACGCCGTAGCACCGCCGCAGGGCGTAGCCGAGCTTCTGATTCTGGAACGGGTAGCCGCAATAGATGTCGTCGAGGTCGGCCTCCTCGGCCGCGTGAATCGACCCGCACGCGCCGCACCGCCAGACGCCGAACCGCCGCCCGCCCCACCGGCGGACGTTAGACGCCACGGCCGCATGCTCCGCCGCCTCGCCTTCCGCCCCGCAATAGCAACACGCCCGCCGTGTGGTCATGCCGCCATCGTACCGGACAGTGAAGTGACTGGCGAGACTGCGCGCGTTGCCGACAGGCGAGACGCCTGCCCTGCAACTTCTGGCGCACGACTGGCGCCCAGCCGACGGGGTTCCCGAGACGACGCCAACGTTGCGTGCCACGGGCGTCTCCGACGCCCCGTGCAGCAGGGACTACCGCCTCTGGCGCAAGGCATAGGCGAACTCGACCGTGTCAAGCTCGTCGGCAAGCGCGCCCGGCGGTTGATTCGTCGCCGGTGACCGACTAGAAGATAGGCCCGCGCGGCCGAGTGTCCGGGCTTGCATGCGACCGTGAACATACACCACTACTTCCCGACGAGCACCAACATCGGCGACTGGTTCGTGCGTGACGGCATCCGCCGCGCGGTTCGGCAGGTGCGGCCCGACGCTGGGTTCTGCGACCTGGCCGTCAACGGGCCCAAGGACGCCGCCTACCCGATCGGCCTGTGCGACGCCAACCTCCAGCGCAGTCTGCGCGAGGCGGATTTGGTGATCGTCGGCGGCTCAAACCTGTATGAGTGCCGAAGCAGCGGGCGCTGGGGCGTGTTTACGGATAGCGACAGCATCGACCGGATCGACGTGCCGGTGGTGATGATCGGACTGGGCGCCGGGTCGAGCCATCGACGACGGCGTCACGCCCCCTCGCACCGGACGGCCGACGAAATCCGCCGCCTGAACGCCAAGGCCCGTGCGTCATCCGTGCGGGACGGCCTGTCGCTGCGATTCCTGAAAGAAATCGGCGTCGACGACGCCGTGCTGACGGGCTGCCCGGCGACGTTCCTGTTCGACAGGCCGCTGGCGTTCCGTTCGAACGGCCTGACGGTCGTGGCCATGCCGTCGCGCGACAAGCTCAAGAAAGGCGTCCTGCTGCGACGGCGCCTTCTGTCGACGATCCGCGACGTGATCGTCGAGGGTCGCAGACGGGGTGAGCGTGTCGTGCTGGCCTGCCACGACGCCCGCGACCGACCCGCGGCCGAGGCACTGGCCGGCGACGGCGCCGAGACGTTTTGCTCGGACAAGGCGGACGACTATTACGACCTGTACGAGCGGGCGGACCGGGTGTTGGGCTTTCGCCTGCACGCGTGCGTGATCTGCCTTGGGCTGGGCACGCCGTTCGTGCCGCTGGCGTTCGACATGCGGGCCTGGGCATTCGCCGAGACCTACAACGCCGCCGACGTCATGATCGACGCCACAGGACGCACGGTGCGCTCCGATGTCGCTGACGCCATGGCCAAGAGCCATCGCGGCGACCGCGAACCGCTGGTCGAGTACTTCCGCCTGCGCGACGCCTACCGGCGAACGTTCGAGGACTTTATCGCCGCCGCGCTGGCGGACCTGTAGCGTCGCCCTTGGCGCAACAGCATCTCGGCCGCAGGCGGGCGCCGACCGCGATGGGCCAGCACGAAGGCCGTGCACGTATGAATCCCCAGGCGCTCCATCGCCCGCCGCAGGCCCGGGCGGTCGAACCCGTAGCCGCTGCTGAAGCACGCCGGGCGGATGGCCAGCACCTCCAACCCCGCCCTTTCGAACCGGCGCCGCCAACGGCGCACACCGAACGCGACGAACTCCCCTACCGTCGTGCGCGACGCGCCGTGAACACGCGGGACAAACGGCTTGGCCAGGAAGAACTGACGCCGGGCGCGCTTCTTCGGGTTGTTGCCCGTATAAGGCCTGGGGGTCTTATCGCGACGGGTCGATCGCGCGAACAGCCAACGGTCGAGCGTCTTGGCGATCTTGTTGGGCGCGTGCAGCGCGACGGTCACGAGCTTCCACCAGCGGTTGGGCAACACGTGGACGGCCACGCCGTCGTCGCACAGCAGCCGCTGCATGCCGTCCAGGGCGCGATCCGGGTCCGGCAGATGCTCGAGCAGATTGGACGAGAAGATCAGGTCAAATTGCTCACCATCGAACGCCTCGCCGACCTGCTCGGCGTCGCAGACGCGGTACTCGGCGTTGGGCACGTCGCGCCGCCGGAGGCGGTGGTCGTTGATGTCCGTGCAGACCAGCCGCCCGCACAGCGGCGCCAGCAGCGTGCTGACGTACCCGTCGCCGGCGCCGAGCTCCAGCGCCCGTGCGAAAGTGCCCGCCGCGCACCGGCCGAAAATCGCGCCGAACTCGCGGTCGCGAATGCCGTGAATGTACGCCGTCTTGTCGGCCTTCAATGGCATCAGGTTTGTCCGTCACTGTTGCTGAACCGCCCGGACGCCGGCCAACCGTGTCACATACCTCAACCCACGGCGTCAGCCGCGGGACACCTCGCGCTTGCCCTTCAACTGCTCGACCTGGTCGCGGAGGCGCGCGGCCTGCTCGAATTCGAGTTGCTCGGCCGCCTCGTACATCCGCTTCTCCAGCTCGGCGATGCGTTCGGCGCGGTCGAATTCCTGCTCGCCGGCGCCGATCGCTTCGCGGGCGACCTTCCGCGCGCGGAGCTGGTCGACCAGCCCGGAGCGGATCGCCTTGCGGATCGTGGCCGGCTCGATACCATGCTCGGCGTTGAACGCCAGCTGCTTTTCGCGCCGGCGGTCGGTTTCGTCGATGGCGGTCTGCATCGCGTCGGTGACGCGGTCGGCGTAGAGGTACACCTGCGCGTTGACGTTCCGCGCGCAGCGTCCGATGGTCTGAATCAGCGACGTCGCCGACCGCAGGAAGCCCTCCTTGTCGGCGTCGAGAATGCACACCAGCGAGACCTCCGGCAGGTCCAGCCCTTCGCGGAGCAGGTTGACGCCCACCAGCACGTCGAATGTGCCCTCGCGGAGGTCGCGCAGAATCTCCACGCGTTCCAGCGTGTCGATCTCGCTGTGGAGGTACTTGCACTGGCAGCCCTCCTTGCGAATGTACTCGCTGAGATCCTCGGCCAGGCGCTTAGTCAGCGTGGTGATCAGCGTCCGCTCGCCGGCGGTGCTGCGGCGCTTGACCTCCTCCAGCAAGTCGGCGACCTGCCCCGTCGCCGGGCGGACCTCCACCTTCGGGTCGATCAGCCCGGTCGGACGGATGACCTGCTCGACGACCTCGCCGCCGGCCTGCTCGATTTCCCAGTCGCCCGGCGTGGCCGAGACGAACGTCACCTGCGTCCACAGTCGCTCGAACTCCTCGAACGTCAGCGGGCGGTTGTCCATCGCCGACGGCAGGCGAAAGCCGTGATCGACCAGCACCTGCTTCCGCGCACGATCGCCGTTGTACATCGCGCGGAGCTGCGGCAGCGTGACGTGCGATTCGTCGATGATCAACAGGTAATCGTCCGGGAAGTAGTCGATCAGCGTGTACGGCCGATCGCCCGGCGCCCGACCGTCGAGGTGGCGTGAGTAGTTCTCGATGCCGGGGCAGTAGCCGACCTCCTGAAGCATCTCCACGTCATAGCGGGTTCGCGCGGCCAGGCGCTGGGCCTCCAGCAGCTTGCCGGCGTTTTTCAGCTCGATCAAACGCTGCTCCAGTTCGGCGTTGATCGACGCCGTCGCCCGCTCGATGGCGTCTTCCGGCGCGACGTAATGCACGGCCGGGTACAGGAACGCCTGGTCCGTCTCGGCGAGGACCTCGCCGCTGGTCGGGTGGATCAGTCGGACGGCCTCGATCTCGTCGCCGAACATCTGCACCTGGTAGCCGAACTGCTCGTAGGCGGGGTAGACGTCGACCGTATCGCCGCGGACGCGGAACGTGCCGCGGCGGAAGTCCACGTCGTTGCGGTTGTACTGGAGGGCGACGAACCGCCGCAACAACTCGTCGCGCTCGATGGTCTGCCCGACGCGCATCGCCACGACGCTTTCGGCGTATTGCTCGGGCGAACCGAGCCCGAAGATGCACGAGACGCTGGCGACGATCACCACGTCCCGCCGTGTCGTCAGCGAGGTCGTCGCCGACAGCCGCAGCCGGTCCAGATCGTCGTTGCGCGAGGCGTCCTTCTCGATGTAGATGTCCCGCTGCGGGATGTATGCCTCGGGCTGGTAGTAGTCGTAGTAGCTGACGAAGTACTCGACCGCGTTTTCGGGGAACAGCTCCTTGAACTCCTCGTAGAGCTGGGCGGCGAGCGTCTTGTTGTGGCTGATGACCAGCGTGGGCTTGCGGACGCGCTCGATGACGTGGGCCATCGTGAACGTCTTGCCTGAGCCGGTCACGCCGAGCAGGACGTTGCGCGACTGCCCGCGTGCGATGTTGCCCGCGAGCCGGTCGATGGCGGCCGGCTGGTCCCCCCGCGGCGTCAACTCCGAGACTACCTGAAACTCGCCCATGGATGCCTTTCCGCCCCGCGCCGGCGCGGAGCAGTCCCTCATTGTACGGCACGCGGGGGGCGCGGGCCAACGCCCGCAGCGGGCCTATCGGTCGACCGGGCGAGTCGCGGGGCGACTGCCCGGCCGGGTGCGCGCCGCCTTGCGGCGCGCCGCGCGGAAATGCTCTCGGATGACCGTCTCGGCGGGCTTGTCCATGGGGACGTACCCGGTATCGGTCTCGGGGTCCGTCCCGTGCCACGGGGCGGTGCGCCATTCCCAGACGAGATACCCCGCAACGTGCGGCGTGTCCTTCCACGTCTCAAAGAAGGCCTGGAAGCAATTGGCCTGGGCCTCGGGAGCCGGCTTGTCCTGCGCCCGGTAGTAGTCCCACGGATACTGCCCGCAGGTCTCCTGGTTCGGCCAGCCGACTTCCGTGAAGAGAATCGGGTGATGCGGATGATGCTTCTCGCGCCAGCGGAGAATTTCGGCCTTGATCGGCTTCCACGCCTTGACCATCCGTTCGACGGTGGGCTCCTTGCCCCCCGTCAGATCGTGGTAGGTGGTCATGCCGATCACGTCCAGTGCGTCCCACCAGCCGATCGCCTGGTAATGGTCCCAGTTGGCCGAGTAGCCGAGCCGGCCTTTGTAGACGGCGCGAACCTTTTCGGCGAGCTTGCGCCAGCGTGCGGCCTGCGGCTTCTCCGTGGAGATCAACTCCGAGCCGATCATCAGCACCTCCACGCCGGTCTGCTGGGCGATCTTCGCGTAATGGAGAACCAGCGCATTGTAGTCCGCCCACCACGCGTCCCAGTCGGACGGCGCGATTTCGCCGCGCCACTCGTTGTGCTTGGGGTTCTCCAGCAACACGATGGGCATGAGCACGACCTTCATCGGCGGCTTGCCGTTGGCGGAATCGTCCGACCGCGCGTAGCGGATCACCTCGCGGAGCCGGTGATCCGAAGGGTTCTTGCGCAAGTCGATCATGATGCTGGTGGCGGTGGCGTCCTCCTGATGACCGTGCACGACCAGTGCCAGCGTGTTGGCTCTGGTGCGCCGGGCGATCTCCCGGACGATTTTCTCATACGGGTGGGTGTGCTCGGGGTGATGCATCTGAAGCGACACCCCCAGAAACTCCCGTGGCTGGGAGGCAATCACCGGCGGGCGCTGCGTGCCGGCGGGTTCGCCGCCGCTGCCACCGAGCAACTGCAAGGCGACCACGCCGCCGACGGCGAGGAGGAATGCCCCCAGAATCAGCAGCTTGTCCTTCTGTCGAGCGAGAAGACTCATAGGCATGCAGGTTGCGATGTCACGGCGTCGTCCGTGGCGTCGGGCATGCTTCGCTTCACGACGCCCCGCCCTGTTGACGGTTCGTGCTCGTTGACCCACGCGGGCCGGGCCGCCTATAATAGCCGACCGCGTCTCAGTTTCTCACATAAATTGCAGATCAAACTCGGGAGTCCAATCATGGCAAAGGACGAACCGTTCAGCCAGGGGGGGCGGGCCGACACCTCCGTCGGCGACGATCAGGATGAACCCATTACACTCGAAGGCGGCGACGAGGCGCCCCCTCCGGACGAGACGCCCAATGACGACGAGCCCATCCGCCTGGTCGAAGGGGGCGAGCCGGGGTCGTCCGAGGGGCAGGTGCGGGCGTTTGGCGCCGCGGCCGGCGGCCACGCCAAACAGAGCAAGCAGTACAAGCGCCCCCTCAACGTCACCGGACAGGGCGCGACGCGCTGCCGCCTCTTCCATAGCAAGATCGCCGAGACGCCCCTGGAGCACCTGCAGGACAGCATCAACGACTGGCTCGACGACGAGCAGATCGAGGTCAAGCACGTCGGGCATGTCATCGGCACGATGGAAGGCAAACGCCCCGAGCCGAACCTGCTGGTGATGGTGTGGTATTGACCGGATCGCCATGACGCGCGCCGCGGCGGCGCGGCCGTTGCGACAATTAGCCCGCGCGCTCGATGTCGTCGCGCGTCAGCATCGCGTCAAACGCGTAGCCGGCCGCCTCGACGTTCTCGCCGGCGCCTTCCCGGCGGTCCACGGCGAAGACGATCTGCGTAACCGTAGCACCGGCGTCCTCAAGTACCCGTGCCGCCTCGAGTGCCGCACCGGCCGTGGTGCCGATGTCCTCGACAAGCATCACGCGCCGCCCGGCGACGTCCGGGCCCTCGATCTGCTTGTCCGTGCCGTAGCCCTTGGCGGCCTTGCGGACGATCACAAACGGCGTGCCCGCCGCCAGGGACGTCGCGGCCGCCAGCGACACGGCGCCCAGTTCGGCCCCGGCGATCAGTTCGGCGTCGCCAAGGCGCTCGGCAAAGCGGCGGGCCAGTTCGGCGAGGATGTCCGGGCGGGCGGCGAACAGGTACTTGTCCAGGTAGTACTTGCTGCGCCGCCCGCTGCGGAGCACGAAGTCGCCCTCCAGGTAGGCCGCCTCGCGGATGCGTCGGGCCAGATCATCTTTTTCCATGGTGCGCTCCTGTGTAGCTTGGACCGCTTGCCTACCACGCCGCGGGCGGCTTGGCAAGCGCCCGCGCGCCGGCGAAGGGCTTGTATCGCCCGGCGGCGAGTGGTGTAATGATGCCATGCTCGGACGGCTCAAACGCACAACACGGCTCGACGTGGGCTTGGCGCTGTCCTTCGCGGGCATCGCCTATCTTGTCTGGGCGCTGGTCGCCGGTGTCAGCCGGCGGCTGGTTCAGGAGCTGTTCAAGATCGCCGCCATTGAGGAGGGATTCTCTCTGCCGGCCGATGCACGCTGGGTCAAACTCGTCTTCGTCAACGGCGGGATTCTGATCGACCTGGTCGGGCTGGCGTGGCTGGCGCTGTCGCTGTTCCTGGTTGTCCGCAGCAGCCGCCAGCGGGCCCGCATCTCGTGGGCGTGGGTCTCGGCCGTCTGCCAGGTCATCGTCGCGGCCCTCGGCGCCGTGCTGGTTGGGTGGGCCGCTTATCAGCCACATGTCGTTCCCCCTGACGTCATCGACCAGGCCCCGACGACATGGGAGCAGATCCGCGCCATCTCGCTTCCGGTGGTGGTGGCCATCGCGGTACTGCTGTGGGTGACGTTCCTGATCTGGTTGCTGGTGGAGCGTGCCCGGCTCAACCGTCGCGGGCCGACGCTGACCGACGGCGTGCGGACCAGCTTCTACCGGTGACGACAGTGGCCCGTAGCCGGTGGGCTGTGGTCAAGCAGCCGGTACGCCGCCGCCCGTAGCGTAAGCGGGCACCGGCTACGGACAACCGACTGCCGCCAACCGTCGTAGAGAACGTTTGACTTGCCCCCGGGGGCATCTATAATCGCCCGCCGAAAGGCGTTGCGCGCGTTGAGCACGCGGCCACGTCTCCAAGGAGCTCCATGAAGGCGACAATCCGTGTCATCGCGGCGCTTGCGGCAGTGTTCGCGGTCGTGCCGGCAACGCCGGCCGCCGAGCCGCCTCAGTGCATTTACGAGGACGCGCAAATCCACGGGCGGGCGATTTACACCTTCACGGGCGGTGACAATCGGGCCGTGACGATCGTTCTGGGCGGTTTCGAGCTTCGGATGGGCAAGCACCGCCTGTCGGGGCGCGACGCCGTATTGTGGGTCAACACGCGGCACGCCCGCGGCGCCGAACGGCACGAGATGACCGTCTATGTGGAAGGCGCCGCTGAGGCCGCCGGGCCCGAGGGCGTCCCCGTCGGCGACAACGCCATGATCGTGCACGTGCTGCACGAAGGGCGTCTCAGCGCCGTCGGCCCGTTGCGGCAGCGCCCGCTGTCAGATTTCCCGCTCTACGAACGTGCGGCCGCGGCGCGGCAGCGGGCGGCCGGCGATGCCGCGTCCGTCCCGACGCGCCCCGCGCCGCCCACCCGGCCGGACGAGACCGAGGGCGCGCCGACGACGCAGCCCGACACCACGCCCGAGACCGACGCGGCCGTCCTGCCGCCGCCGCGACCTGTGCTGCCGGTCCAGTTCCGCGCCGATACGGTCAACAGCCGGCGGCTGGGCGACGAGCGCGTCACCATCGCCCGCGGAAACGTCTACGTCAGCCAAGGCCATCCCGAGGGCGAGTTGTTTCTGGAGCTTCGCGGGCAGGCGGCCGTCATCTTCAGCGCCAAACGGACCAAGAGCGAGCACACGCGCAGCCCGTACGTGCCCGAGATCGAGGGCTTTTCCGGCGAGAACCTCACGGGGGTCTACCTGTACGGCGACGTCGTCATGAGTCGCGGCGAACGGTATATCCGCGCCGAGCAGTTGTATTACGACCTGATGACCGATCGCGCTTACGTGCCCAACGCCGTGCTTCGGACCGTTCAGGAGCAGCGCGACATCCCGATTTACGTGCGGGCCGCCGAAATGCGTGCGCTGTCGTCGCGCGAGATGTACTTCCGCGATGCCGAGGTCACGACGAGCGACTTCGCCAGCCCCACCTGGTCCGTCCACGCCGACCGCGCCTACATGATGGACCGTGCGCCCTACGGCAAGCAGGGCGAGCGTCTCGGCGAGCGCAGTTGGTTCGCGCGGATGTGGAGCACCACGTTCAACGTCCGCGGCGTGCCCGTCGCCTGGTCGCCCTGGTGGCGGGGCGAAATCACCGAAGGCCACACCGCGCTGCGAACCGCCAGCGCCGGCATGCACGGACGCTTCGGCGCCGGCGTCGAGACTGAGTGGCACCTGTTCCGTCTGATGGGGCTGGTCCGCCCAGACGGCGTCCGGGCGTACCTGGATCTCGACTGGTACGAAAACGGCCTGATCGGCGGCCTGCGGTGGCACTACGATCGCCAGAGCGGGCAGCGACGCTATAGCGGATTCGGGCGCATCTACGGCCTGACCGACGGGCGCGGCGAGGACGACTTCGGTGACGAACGAGAGGACATCGACGCCCCGAAGCAGCGCGGCCGGATTCTGTGGCGGCACAAAGAGTTCCTGCCCAAGGACTGGGAGGTTCAGGCCGAGGTCAGCTACATCTGCGACCGCAACTTCCTCGAGCAGTACTGGCGCGACGAGTTTTACGCCGCCAAGGACCAGGAAACGCTTCTGTACACCAAGAAGCAGGTGGACAATTGGGCGTTTACCGCCCTGGCCAAGTACCGGCTGAACCGCTTCGAGGCGCAGAACGAGGCCTATCCGGACGTCGCATTCCATCTGATCGGCCAGCCCCTGCTGGAGAATCTTCTGAGTTTCTTCAGCGAATCGCGGGCGGGGCTGGTGCGCTATCGCCCGGCGAACGATTCGACAATGGAGCGCAGCGACGTCTTCCTGCGCGTCGACACGCGGCAGGAGGTGAACTGGCCGCTGCAATTCGGTCCCGTCCACGTCGTGCCCTACGTTGTAGGGCGTCTGACGTGCTGGGGCGACGAGCCGGACATCGCCCGCGGTTACGATCGCGACGGCGAGGGCTTTCGCGCTTACGGGCAGGTCGGCGTGCGGGCGTCCACGACGTTCTGGAAGCTCTGGCCGAACGTCCAAAGCCGACTGTGGGACCTCCATGGGCTGCGGCACGTGATTACCCCGGAGGTGGCGGTTTTCGGCGGCGACACGGGCGGGACCTCCCCGAACGAGCTGTTCCCGCTGAGCCCGGACATCGAGGAGCACCTGCGGCGGCAAAACGGCATGTCCGCCGGCGTACACACGCGCCTGCAAACGAAGCGCGGACCCGCAGGCAACCGGCGTCTCGTGGACTGGATGCGCCTCAGCGTGGTCGCCGGCGTCTACGACAACGGGCGTGACCTGTCCCCCGCCGACGGGCGGTTCTTCCTCTACCGACCGGAGTACAGCCAGGGCCGAAACCACATCAACCTCGATTACACGTGGCACATCTCCGACGGCACGACCGTTCTGGCGGACATGAACTACGACGTCGACAGCGGGCAGATCGGCCGCGCCGCCGCCGGCGTCTCGGTCATCCGCAACCCGCGCATGGCGTACTACGTCGGCACGCGGATCATCCCCGACATCGAATCAGCCGTGGGAACCGTCGGGGCGCGATACAAGATCAACCGCAAGTACAGCGTCTCGGCGTTTCAGCAGTACGACTTCGATTTCCGCGGGAAACGCAACCTCGCCACGCGCCTGGCGATCACGCGCAAGTTCCCCCGGTGGTATGCCCGCTTCGCGTTCAAGTTCGACCAGACGGCGCGGGAAGACACATTCGGCCTGACCGTAACGCTCCGGCCGGAAGGCATCCCGGAAGTACGCCTCGGCGGGATGCGCATGGACCTGCTGGGCAGCAGCGACGAGAATTGACCGCCCCGCATACGCCGCGCCGCAGGGTTCACACCCGAACGGGCATCCGTATGGGGATGCAATCTGCGGCCCGCTTCCTTCCAGGTGACGGAATCTGTCGATGACCGACGACAAGCCATTCGGGCTGGGGCTTCTGGGAGCCGGCGCATTCGGGCGGTTCTGCCTGCGGGCATATACACGCCTGGACGGCGTCCGCCCTGTCGCCGCCGCCCGCGCGCGAAGCGACGCGGCCCGACAACTCTGCGACGAGATGGGCCTGGCCGTGCACGACGACTACCAGGCCGTCATCGACCGGGCCGAGGTGCACGTCGTCCACGTCGCTACGCCCCCGGATCGTCATCACGATCTGGCGCTGGCGGCGTTGCGCGCCGGAAAGCACGTCCTGCTGGAGAAGCCCCCCGCCCTGACGATCGAGCAAGCCGAGGAACTCGTCGACGCCGCCGCGAAGGCGCAGCGATTCTGTGCGGTCAACTTCGTGCTGCGATACAGTCCCGTGACGGAAGCCGTGCGGCGCCTCCTGGCGGCCGGACCGCTCGGCGCGCCCCTGGCGGCGCGCGTGACGAACCTCGGCTCCGACAGCGGACTCGGGGCGGACCACTGGTTCTGGAACCCCGACGCCTCGGGCGGCATCTTCATCGAGCATGGCGTGCACTTCTTCGACCTGTACGCCGCCTGGCTGGGACCGGGCGAGATCGTCGAAGCCCACGAACTGACACGGAACGGCGAGCTCGCCGACCGCGTCGCCTGCACCGTCCGCCACGCGCCGCCCGAGGCCCCGCCCGTCCTGGTCGAGCACTATCACGGCTTCGACCAGATCGGACCGATGGACCGCACGGAGCATCGCATCGTCTGCGAGATGGGCGACGTGCGCGTCGCCGGCTGGCTACCGGCGGCGGTGACGGTCGACGCGGCCGTGGACGACGCCGGTGCCGAGACACTGGCGGCCGCATGCCCCGACGCGACGATCGAAACCGTTGACGGCGCGCCTGGGCTTGCAGCGCACGCCGGCGGGCTCGACATCCGCGGCCGCGGCGTGATGCGGCACGTGACGCGACGCATCCGCCTGCACTGGGCACCGTCCGACGCGAAGGAAGCCCTCTACGCCGAGGCCCTGCGGGCGCTGCTGCGAGACCAACTCGCCTGGGCGCGCGGCTCCTCGCACGAGCGCACGGTCACGGAGCACAACGGCCCGGCGGCGATGGCGTGTGCCGTCGCCGCACGGGAGGCGGCCGGCGCATAGCAAGCCGTGGGCGTGCTCCGCGTGGTGCCCTATACTGCTGTTCGGCGTGGCAGGCGCCGCGGAGTGACGAGCGTTTCGGCAAGAGGACACCACCGCATGAGTTCGAACGAGCCGCTGGGACTTGGACTGCTCGGGTGCGGCGCCTTCGGGCGCTTCTGCCTGGAGACGTTTGCAACGATGGATCAGGTGCGGATCGCCGCCGTCGCGGACATCCGCCCGGACGCGGCGCGTGCCCTGGGTGAGGCGTTCGACGTCGTCGCGGCCGAGAGCGACAAGGCCCTGCTGGCCCGCGACGATGTCGACATCGTCCACATCGCCGCACCGCCGGCGGCACACCGGGGTCTGGCGATCGCCGCGCTGACGGCCGGCAAGCACGTCCTGTGCGAGAAGCCCCTGGCGGTGACCATCGCCGACGCCGACGCAATCCTCGCCGCGGCCGACCGCGCCGGGCGCCTCTGTCCGGTCAACTTCGTCCTGCGACATAACCCGGTCACCGAGGCCGTCGCACGCGTGCTGGACGCCGGACCGCTCGGGGCCCCGCTGGCCGGGCGGCTGACCAACTGCGCCTTCGATACCTACATGCCGCCGGGGCACTGGTTCTGGGACGAGGCGGTCTCCGGCGGCATCTTCGTGGAGCACGGCGTGCATTTCTTCGACATGTACGCGACGTGGCTCGGTGCGGGCGAGGTCATCGGCGCCCACACGCTGGCGCGCGACGGCGGCCTCGTCGACCGCGTCGCCTGCACCGTCCGCCATGCGCCGCCGGACGCCCCGCCCGTGCTCGTCAGCCACTACCACGGCTTCGACCAGATCGAGCCGATGGACCGCGCGGAGCATCGCATCGTCTGCGAGATGGGCGACGTGCGCGTCGCCGGTTGGGTGCCGTTGCGCCTGACGGTGGACGCGGCCGTCGACGACGCCGGCGCCGAGCGGCTGCGGGCATGTTGCCCGTGGACCGCTGAGGAGGCCGTCGATCGCTACGATCGGCAGGCGGTGCACAGGGGCCGGGGCATGCCGCGTCACGTCACGCAGCGCCTGCGGCTGACGTACGAGCCGAACGCCGACAAGGCCGCCGTGTACGCCCAATCGCTTCGAGCCCTCCTGGCCGATCAGGTCGCCTGTATCCGCGACGCGTCGCACCAACGCCGCATCACCGAACGCAACGGGCGCGACGCCCTGGCGACTGCCGTGGCCGCACGCCGGCGGGCGCATGAGAAAGCCCCCGGATAGAAATCCGAGGGCTTGATCCCAACGTGCGTCGCACTGTCCACGCGGTGCGACCTGTGCTGTCAAAGCGTGCGTCGCCCTACCGCCGGCGGCGTCGCAGAAGTCCCACGCCCCCCAGAGCCAGCAACGTCATCGACGCCGGCTCGGGAATGAAAGCGAAATCGTCCAACTCGCCCGTCACGCCGATCGTCCGCGTATCGCCTATATTCTCGCCGCCGCTGGGGTCAGTCGCGACATCCGCCTGCGCCCAGGCAGAGACTGTGACCGGCTCGCTCACAACCAGATGCGGCATCGCAAGCGTCCGCGTAGTACGTTCCGTGTCCGTCGTGGACCATGTCGCCTCCACGCGAGCCGACTCCTCGCCGCTTCCGTCGTTCTTCGTGTAGTCCACCGCCACGCCGACCGCCGCGTACTCGTTCCAGCCATCAGTCTTGATGACCTCGATCGTGTCGGTCACAAATGTCAGGGCGTCCGTTCCGGCCGGGGCGCACATGACATGCGTCTCCTCGATCGGTTGGCCCACCGCAGCCACGCTGTAGCCGCCAGCCTGCCAAACCGTCCCGCTCCATGTGAACACGGTCGTGGCGCTAAGGTGCAGTTCCGCGTCCGTCACGGTCGCTGAGGCGCTGTCGTTCTCCCCCTTGCCCGGCTGCACCTGGACATCCCAATATTCCGACAGGTCCGTGCTGCTGAAGTCTCCGTTTTGAATCCCGGTGTACGTATCAGCGAACGCCGCCGGTCCGGCCAACAGCCCTACGACCGCTACCCCTGCCATCCAATAGGTGCTCCGTTTCATGTCCCGCTCCTCGTGCTCGCGTTTCGCGTCCGTGCCGGCCCCGTGCCGGCACATACAGATTCCATTCCAACGAGCATGAGCATGCAACCCCGCGATCTGCCCCTCCCACATCGGACAAGTGCCGTCCGCTCACGGGCCTCTCCTCCAACGCGGCTCATTATCCATCCTTTGGATGTTCCGTCAAGCAAATCCCGCTGGCGGGGAGTAAAATTCCTCGCGGGGGTGGCGCTTCGGCAGCGGTCTGTCGAAAATGCCCCTCCCGTAGGCACTTGAAAGAGCGGTGCCGGTATGGTATGGTTTGATCGCCGATCGAGGCGGCCGTTTCACTGGCGGGGGTTCGCCTTGTGCCTCATAGCCCTGTTCGAGAACACGCGTTAGCGTCAGCAAGGCGTCAATAAATAAAAGGCACAAACAATGCCAAAATTCACAGAAATACAGCAGCAAATCGCTGAACGGATCAGTCCGGACACGTTGATCTCGCACTGGCGGGACTGGCGCTGGCAGGCCCGGCATCGCATTCGCGACATCGACACGTTCGAAAAACTCTTGGGCATCCAATTCGGCGACGAGGAGCGCCAGACGCTGGAGAAGACGATCGAGAAGTTCCCCCTGTCGATCACGCCGTACTACCTGTCGTTGATCGACCGGAGCGACTTCCGCAATGACCCGGTCTACAAGCAGGCGTTCCCCTCCCCGGCCGAGCTGAACGTCTCGCGAGCGGACATGGCCGATCCACTGCATGAAGACGCCGACGCGCCGGCGCCGGGGCTGACGCACCGCTACCCGGACCGCGTGCTGTTCCACGTCTCCAACGTCTGCTCGATGTACTGCCGCCACTGCACCCGCAAGCGGAAGGTCGGCGACGTGGACTCGATCCCCGACCGCGAGCAGATCGCCGCGGGCATCGAGTACATCCGCAACACCCCCGCCGTGCGGGACGTGCTGCTCAGCGGCGGCGACCCGTTCCTGCTGGATGATGCTCAGCTCGACTGGATTCTCAGCGAACTGACCGCCATCGAGCACGTCGAGATCCTCCGCATCGGCACGCGGACGCCGGTCGTGCTGCCCTATCGCATTACGGACGACCTCGTCACAATGCTCAAAAAGCATCAGCCCTTGTGGATCAACACGCACTTCAACCATCCGCGCGAGATCACGGCCGCATCGCGAGCGGCGCTGGCGAAACTCGCCGATGCGGGTTTTCCGCTGGGCAATCAGTCGGTCCTGCTGGCCGGGGTCAACGACTGCCCGCGGATCATGAAGCGCCTGGTCCACAAGCTCGTCGCCAACCGCGTCCGGCCGTATTATCTCTACCAGTGCGACCTGTCGGAGGGGCTCAGCCACTTCCGAACGCCAGTGGGCAAGGGCCTGGAGATCGTCGAGTCGCTGATCGGACACACCACGGGTTTCGCCGTGCCGACATACGTCATCGACGCCCCGGGCGGCGGCGGTAAGATCCCCGTCATGCCCAACTACGTGCTCAGTTGGGCCACCGACCGCGTGGTGTTGCGGAACTACGAGGGCGTCATCACGGCCTACCAGGAGCCGGACAGCTACCCCGCCATTGATTGCGACCGCAACTGCGCCGAGTGCACGCTGACGCTCAAGACCGAGGACGCGCCCGAGCAGGACCCGGTCGGCATTACCAAGCTTCTGGACAGCTACGACGAGACCATTGCCCTGGTGCCCGAAGGCACCGAGCGCCTCGGGCGACGCAACGGCGAGAGCGACTGAAAGGACTTCCCATGCGTCTTGATGTTATCTGCTGCATAGCGGCAGCCCTAGCAACGCTCTTATCGGCAGGACTTCTGGCCGGCTGCGAGGACAGCGACGACGGGACGCTGACCGTCGCGTTGACCGGGCAGTATCCGCCCTTCAGCACGTACGACGAGGACGGCAATCTAATCGGTTTCGACGTGGACGTGGCCCGCGCCATCGCAAAACAGATGGGCCGGGAGGTTGAATTCGTTGCCACCGAGTGGGACGGCATTCTTGCCGGGCTTCAGGCACGCAAGTTCGATGCCATCATCGGCTCGATGGCGATCACGCCCCAGCGCGAGAAGGCGGTCAACTTTTCCGAACCGTACTACCGCTCCGGGGCGCAGTTGTTCGTCCACAAGCGCCACGCCGACGAGATCGACGGTATCGAGGATTGCGAAGGCAAGCCGGTGGGCGTCGTTCTCGGCGAGACGTATCATCATCACCTGGAAGACAAGCATCCCGACGTCGACGTCCGCACATACGGCGGAACGCCGGAAATCTTCCAAGAGATCGGCAACGAGCGTATCGTGGGCTTCGTCACCGACCGGCTGGTCGGCAGTTACCAGATCGAGCAGGCCGGCGAGCCGTTCGTCCCCGTCGGTGAGCTGCTGTACACCGAGCGCATGGCGATCCCCATCCGCAAGGATCGCGGCGAGTTGTTGCGTCAGATCAATGAGGCACTCCGCGCGGTCAAGGACAGCGGCGAACTGGCGGAGATCCACGAGAAGTGGTTCGGACGCCCGCCGACCGAAAGCGACTAGCGCCGACGAACCATTCGTCCGTCGAGACGTGGCGCCCCCGCCGGGCAGGGCTCTGGAACGATCCCATCGCCGGCGAGGCGCCGGCAAGGAGAGCCCTTTTTGCCACCTGAGATGGCCTCGGAGAACCACGCATCGCCGCCCTCATCGCGACGCCGGCTGTGGCGGACGTGCGGCTGGCTCGCCACCGTCGCAGCGGGCGTTGCGCTGGCTGCCGCCGTGCTGACCACCCAACCGGTCGGCGCCGACGGCGGACCGCCGCAAGGCGCGCCGCCCGGCGCCACGCGGCCCGCTACGCGTGCCACAACGCAACCGAATGGGGCCGCAACCCAGCCGGCCGACGGGGCCGTTGCCCGTGAATCGGTCGGCAACGGCGACGGTGGCATTTCGCCGGCCGTTGTCGCCCGTAAACTCGGCAAGGGCTTCGCCATCACGCTGCTGGTCGCCGCGGCGTCGCTGACCATCGGCTTTTTTCTGTCCGTCCCGGTCGGGGTGGTGCTCAACCGAAACCGCGGGATCGCCTACTACATCACCCGCAGCTTTGTGGACTTCATCCGTGGTACACCGGTGCTCGTACAGCTTTACTTCGTTTACTTCGGGTCGCCCGTCATCGGGCTGCACCTCGCGCCGATCACCTCGGCGATTGCGACGCTGTCGATCAACGCGATGGCCTACATGGCCGAAGTGGTCCGCAGCGGGCTGATGAGCGTCGACCGCGGGCAGATGCTCGCCGGGCGAGCGCTGGGTTTGTCGCGATGGGACGTGTTCCGACGGATCGTCTGGCCGCAGGCGTTCCGCATCGCCATCCCGCCGTTGATGAATTCCGTCGTCGCGCTGATCAAGGACACCGCGCTGATCTCGATCATCTCGGTTGTCGAGGTGGTCCATACGGCAAAATCGCTGGTCAGCATCACCTACGAGCCCATGAAGTACTACTTCATCGTGGCGCTGATGTTCTTCGTGGTCACCTTCCCGTTGATGAAGCTGGCCGGTCGGCTGGAAGAACGCATCCGCCAGAAGGGCTACGCTCATGATTAAGGTCGAGAACGTCCAATACGCCTACCACACGGGCACCGAGGCCCTGCGGGACGTCAGCGTGGCGTTCCCGCGGGGGACGATCTCGGCCGTGCTGGGCGAGAGCGGCTCCGGCAAGACGACGCTGCTGATGCTGCTGGGGCAGTTCCTCCGCCCCGACGCCGGTCGGATCACCCTCGACAACCGCGACATCTACGAGATTCCCGAGCCGGAGTATCGCCGGGCGCTGGGGATCGTCTTCCAAAACCTCTACCTGTTTCCGCACATGACGGTGTTGGAGAACATGACGCTGGCGCCGGTCAAGGTCCTCGGCGCCGACAAAGTCGGCACGGAAGACGACGCCCGGGCGATGCTGGACCGCCTGGGCATCGGCGAGATCGCCGACAGCTACCCGTCGCAGATTTCCGGCGGGCAGGGGCAGCGTGCCGCCATCGCCCGCGGGCTGATGCTCCAGCCGGAGTACATGCTGCTCGACGAGCCGACCAGCGCCCTGGACGCCAACACGACAGACGAGTTCGCCGCCTGGCTGCGCGAGCTGTCCGATCAGACGAACTTCATCATCGTCACCCACGACGTGCTCTTCGCCGACAAGGCCGCCCACCAGGGCGTCTACCTCTCCGACGGGCAGGTGCTCGATACCGGCACCATCGACACGATCATCCAGCACGTCCGCTCGGGGCGCCTGGTCGAGGTGGACGGATAGCGATGCCCGACGTGGTCACCACACTGGGCGGGTCGCTCATCCAGCACGGCCCGCAGAACGACCGCATCTACGTGATGAAGCTCGATCCGCGCGATCTGCCCGCAATCCTCGCGCAGTTGGACGACCTGGCCGGCGAGCGGGGCTACTCCAAGATCTTCGCCAAGGTGCCCGCCTCGGCAGGCGAGGCCTTCGAGGCCGCCGGGTACGAAGTCGAGGCCCGCGCGGCCGGGCTCTTCAACGGGCGCGAAGACGGGTTGTTCGTCAGCCGCTTCGTCGACCTCGTCCGCCGCGACGAGACCGACCCCGACCGCCACGAGGCGGTCCTTGCCGCCGCCCGCGCCAAGCGCGGCGCCGGTGCGGGCGTCCTGCCGGCCGGCGTCACGCTCCGCCTCTGCGGGCCCGACGACATCGCCGACATGGCCGCGCTGTATGCCGACGTGTTCGACAGCTACCCCTTCCCCATCGACGATCCGGCCTATCTGGCCGAGACGATGGCGTCGCACGTGGCGTATTTCGGCGTCTGGCGCGGCAGGCGGCTGGCGGCGCTGGGCTCGGCCGAGATGAACACCGAGGCGGGCAACGTGGAAATGACGGATTTCGCCACGCAACCAGGGGATCGAGGCGGCGGGCTGGCAGCGCAAATTTTATCGTTCATGGAGGACAAAATGCGCGCTCGCGGGCTGGCGACGGCGTATACAATCGCGCGGGCGGTGTCGTTCGGAATGAACGTCACCTTCGCACGAATGAATTATGAATACGGCGGACGATTGGTGAACAACACGCACATCGCCGGCCGATATGAGAGTATGAACGTCTGGTCCAAGCGGCTCTGAGCTCGACCGAGCGCCCCGGGAGCCCGCGATGAACGGCTACCTGGAATCGATTCTCGCCTTCACGGCCATCCTGAACCCCTTCGCGCTGTCGTTGTATCTTCTGGGCGTGATGGACGACTTGGAGCGGCGGCAGTTCTTCCGCGTCCTGGCCCGCGCGTCGGTCATGTCGCTGGCGGCGTTCTGGCTCTGCGCGCTGGGCGGCGAGCCGATCCTGCGTCACGGCTTCGGCGTCAGCATGCCCGCCCTGCGGGCATTCGGCGGGCTGATCTTCCTGGTCATCGCCTACAAGTACACCCTGCACGGCTATCACGCGGCCGAGGCGTTCCGCGGCTCGCTCGACGAACTGCCCTCGGCGATCGCGTTGCCCTACATGATCGGCGCCGGCACCATCACGCAGGCCATCATCATCGGACGCAACCACCACTGGCTCGTGACGCTGGGGATGATCCTCGCGGCCGTGGCGATCTGCTTTGTCATCGTCACGACCTTCTACGTGATCCGCGAGCTGCTCCGCCGCAAGCGGGAGCACGTTTTCAGACGCTACGTGAACCTGCTGGCGCGGCTCAACGGGCTGCTGATCGGCGCGATCGCCGTCAAGATGATCTTCACCGGCATCCAGGCGCTGTGGGCCTCGCCGTGACGGCTGCGGCAGCGTGACGTGACACGAGCTGTATCCCCACATAAAACAATCACTTGACGCCCACTCTGGCGCCGCAAGCGCCCCCGGCGCCGAACGAATCGATTTGAAAACGCCCTGCGGCGGCAGTACAATGAATCGTGCTGAATCGGCGGGGGTTTTGGTAGGCGCCGGCCGAGCGGCGCCATTTTTTGAATCGCCGGTGCCGGGGCGTCTTGCCCGGAGCTGAAAGGGATCAACCCCGTGACGCAGACTGAGACACGCTACGAGCTGGCCGATATTGAGGAACCGAACCTGTTCCGCGAGCAGTTTCCCTACGAGACGCTTCCGCGGGTGCTGTTTGAGGATGCGGGCGTCGCGATGGCGCCGGCGAAGGACCTCTGCATTACGGACACGACCTTCCGCGACGGTCAGCAGGCGCGACCGCCGTATACCGTCGAGGAGATCGTGGACCTGTTCACGCTGGAGCACAAACTCGACGGCGGAAGCGGGCTGATCCGTCAGAGCGAGTTCTTCCTGTATTCCAAGAAGGACCGCGACGCGGTGGATCGCTGCCGGTCGCTGGGGTTCGAGTATCCGCGGGTCACCGGCTGGATTCGCGCGGTCAAGAACGACTTCAAGCTGGTCAAGGAGATGGACCTGCCCGAGACGGGCATCTTGACCAGTTGCAGCGATTATCACATCTTCCTGAAGCTCAAGAAGACCCGCCGCCAGGCGATGGAGCTGTACCTGGACATCGCCCGGGCGGCGCTGGACGCCGGCATCGTGCCGCGGTGCCATTTTGAGGACCTCACGCGAGCGGACATCTACGGGTTCGTAGTGCCGTTCGCGATCGAGCTGATGAAACTGCGCGACGAGTACGGTCGGGACGTCAAGATCCGCCTGTGCGACACGATGGGCTTTGGCGTGCCGTGGGACCACGCCAAGCTACCGCGCTCCGTGCCGAAGATCGTCCACGCCATGACCCACGACGCCGGCGTGCCGGGCGAGTTGTTGAGCTGGCACGGACACAACGACTTCCACAAGGTGCTGATCAACCCCGCCACCGCGTGGCTGTACGGCTGTGCGGCGTGCAACGGCACGCTGCTGGGACTCGGCGAGCGGACCGGCAACAGCCCGATCGGCGCGATGGTCGTCGAGGCGGCCCAGTTCCGCGGACAAGACGAGCGCGTCAACTACCCTGTGATTACCGAGATCGCCAGCTACTACCGCGACAAACTCGGCGTGAACATCCCCCACGGCTATCCACTGGTCGGACGGGACTTCAACACCACGCGCGCCGGCATCCATGCCGACGGGCTGCTCAAGAGCGAGGAAATCTACAGCCCGTTCAACACGCAGAAGGTGCTCAACCGCCCGATGGGCGTGGCGATCACGGACAAATCGGGCGCGGCCGGCATCAAGCACTGGATCGAACGGTACTACGGCGGCAACGTCGCCAAGGACGACCCGCGGCTGGCGAAAATCCGCGAATGGGTCGACGCCGAGTACGAAAGCGGGCGGACCACGGCCATCAGCGACGAGGAAATGCACGCCCGCTACGCAGAGGCGTTCGGAGAGCAATGAGGCGGCGCGATTGCCCGGACTTCAAAACGATGCGCTTCAATCAAAGCCCGCGCTCTGTATTGCGTGGGCTTTGTATCGCGCGGATTGACCCGACACCTCGCCGGGCACGGCGGTTTTCATGGAGGAGGTCGCAGCACACGGCGATATCATAGGCGCGGACCGAGGATTCGGGCATGACCACGCTGCAACCACAACGCCGTCTTCCTGCCGTCGAGACGCTCCTGCGGAAGCTCGCCGCCGTTCAGGCCCGCCGGTGGACGTTCCGCGTCCTGACCGGCGCCGCCGTCACCGTCACCGTCGTGCTGACCTGCCTCCTGGCGACCGGCGCAATCGCTGGTTACGTCGGCAACGCGGGCACGCTGTTGTGGTGGCTTCGCGCGGCCGGCGGCGGCGCGGTGGGCGCGGCGTTGGCGTGGTTCGTGCTGCGAGCCGTTCTGTGGCGGCAGAACACGGCGCAAACGGCCCGATTCGTCGAGCAGCGCATCCCCTCGCTGCGCAACGACCTGATCAACGCCGTGCTGCTGGTCGACGATCGCGACCAGCCCAGCCCCGAACTGGTCGGCGGCGCCCTGTCCGAAGCCAGCCGCCGCGCCGAGGCGACCGACCTGTCGGCCAGCGTCAGCGCCGCCCGCTGCCGCAAGGCGATTCTGGCGGCCGGGCTTGCCGTCGCAGCGCTGCTGGCGTTTGCCGCGTTTCAGCCGGGCCCGCTCGGGCGCGGCCTCGGAGCCGTTCTGCTCGGGGCGGACGCGCCGGGAGCATCGGCGCGCTCCGGCGCGGACATCGACCTGCTCGGCGTCGGGCCCGGGAATGCCGTCGTGTTCCCCGGCGACCGCGTGAAGGTTTCCGCGTTGGTCGGCGGCGCCGAGGTGGCCGCCCTGTCCTCGCCGGCGCCCGCCGAATCGCCGGACGACGCCAGCACGCGCCTCGCCGCGCTCGTGGCGCGGCTCGAGCCGCGCATCGCTCTGCGGAACGGGCGAACGCTGCCCCTCGGCGACGCCCGCCTGCGCGAGGGCGCGCTGAAATTGACCGGCGTCTTGACGTCGGCGGCGCAGGATGCCCTGCCGTACGCGGTCCTGGCCGGCGGCCGACGGCGGCCGACCGATGCCGACGACTTCTTTATGCTGCGCGTGGTGGATTTCGAGGGCATCGACCTGGCGCTGGACTACCCGGACTACCTCGGCCGGACCGACGAAGCGCTCTACGACGTCGCCGAAGGCGACCGCGGGCTTCGCGTGCCGATCGGCACGAAGGTAACGCTGACGGTGCGCCTGACGGCGCCGGTGCCCGCGGCCGTACTGCGGCTGAACGGCCAGTCCGTTGTGCTTCGTGCCGGCTCGCGCAGCACCGCGCTGCACGCCGGGTTCGTTGTCCGCGCCGATGGCGGATATCGCGTGGAGGTCCATGACGCCGACGGGGACATCCGCCTGGAGGCACCGGCCGACGGATCGGCGTATCCGATCCGCGCCGTCCCGGACGCCCCGCCGCGCGTGACGTTCCAGCATCCCGCCCAAGACGTGCCCGTCGCCGTCGGAGCGTCGCTGGAGACGCGCATCGCCGTCTCGGACGACCACGGACTCACGGAGGCGGCATTCTACACCGGACGCAAGGGCGCCGAGCCGCAGCGCGTGCACAGCGTCCCGCTGGAGGGGCCCGGAGCACAGCGGTTGAGCTACACGTTCGCCCTGCCCGCCGACGCCGCTGAGGGTGATACGTTCGTCTATTACGCCACGGCCACCGACAACCGTCATCTTCCCGGCGTCGGTGGCCCGCAAACCGCGCAGTCGCGACGCTACGAGATTCGCGTGCAGGATGCGACCCGCCTGGCGGCCGAGAAGGCCCGCCGCTACGACGCCCTGCGCCGGCGGCTGCTGGCGATTCTCGCCCAGCAGCAGGCCCAGCGGCTGAACACCGCTCTGGCGCGGCAGGCCGAGGCGCTGGACGCCGTCCGGTCGTTCGGCGGACAAATCGTCCGAGGACAACAGCGGATCAAAATGGGCCTGTCAGAGCTGGCCGACACGTTCGACTTCGATAGCGAGATGGTCGCCCTGCGCGGGGCGATTGGCGATCTCGCCGCCGACGAAGCGCACCTGGCGATCGCCCAGGCCCGCGTCGTCGAGGGGCTCGATGCCCTCCCCGGTCGCGGCGAGGCCTGCGGGCCTCTGGGCGAGACGCAGGAGGACGTAATCGACGCGCTGGAGCGGATGCTGGCGATCATGCCCTCGCTGGCCGGCCGCAAGGCGCCCGAGACGCCCGGCGACGACCTGCCGGCCGACGTGCACGACACGCTCGCCGAGCTCAAGGCCGAACTCGAACGCTTCATCGACGAGCAGCGAAAGGTCGTCGAGGCGCAGCGCAAACTCGCCAAGACGCCGGTCGACGACTTCACCGACGCCCAGGCCGAGTTGCTGGACGCGCTCAAAGCCGTCCAGGACAAATGGGAAACATTCCTCGATGAGCAGGTGGCCGACCTGTCCAAGCTCGCCGAGCAGGACTTTGCCAACCCGGCGATGCTGGCCGAGTTGATGAGCATCCGCCACGACGTGACGATGGCGGCCGACGCGCTGGAGCAGAAGGCCGTCGAGATCGCCACGGCCTTCGAGAACAACGGCATCGAGAACGCCGAGACGCTGACGGCCAACATCGAAAAGTGGCTGCCGGACACGCCCGACCGCGAGCAATGGGTGATGGAAGCCCCGCCGGACGGCGAAGAGGCCATCGAGCAGCCGGAACTTCCGACCGAGCTGGAGGACCTCGTCGGCGATCTGCTTGAGCAGGAAGAAGCGCTGTTCGATGAAATGCAGGACATCACAAGCACGTACATGATCAGCGGCGATGAGGCCATCGGCTGGGACGCGCTGGACGGGCCCATCAGCAACATGAACGCCCAGGGCGTCACCGGCAACCAGTTGCCGAACACCAGCGAGCTGTCCGGACGGAGCGGCGAGGGCCGCACGGGCAAAAGCAGCGGCGAGTTCGTCCAGGACGAGGCCGTCGGCAAGGGCGGGCGGCGAACGCCGACGCGGCTGACGGGCGATCCGTACCAGGCCGGGCAGGTCGACGATAGCTCTACCGACCCGCCGGGCGGGGCGACCGGCGGCGGCAAGCTCTCCGGCGCCGGCGCCGAAGGGCTGGAAGGCCCGGTCCCGCCGCCGCAGGCCGAGCAACTCGAACGCCTGGCAGGCAAGCAGGCGGTCATCGTCAACCGTGCCGAGCGCATCCAGGCGAGGTTTCAGGTCGGGGACTACGCCGGCTTCAAGTTCCTCGAGGCGATCACGCTCATGAACCGCGTTCGAGACGACCTGGCTCACCGCCGCTACCGCAATGCGCTGCGAACGCACGATAGGACAATCCGCGTGCTTCGGCAGACGCAGACGGCCCTGTCGGGGCAGGCGGACGTGACCGTCGACACGGCCGGCGGCATGCCCAAGCGCGTGCAAGCCGACATCTCCGACGCGTCCGGCGGCGAGCTGCCCGCCGCCTACCGCGACGCGCTGCAACAGTACTACCGGCGCCTCAGCGACCGCAATGCCGGCCGGTAGCCCACCGACCGATTCCGTCCCGGGCGTATCCATGTCCCGCCCAAGGTGCTACCCTTCTGACGAGGTGAGAGATGCCCGAACGCTATGTTGAAGCCATTTTGAAGTACCTGGGCGACCGGAACACCCAGCCGGTGAAGCCGAAGCGCCTGGCCCGCATCCTCGGCATCGCCGAGGCCGACTACGGCACGTTCCGCCAGGCCGTCAAGGAGCTGCGCGACAGCGGGCACGTCGTCCTCGGTGAGAAGAACGCCCTGACGCTTCCGGAGATGGGCAAGCGGGTCATTGGCACGTTCCGCCGAAAGCCCAAGGGCTTCGGCTTCGTCGTGCCGGAGCGCCCCACCGCCCACGGGGACCTGTTCATCCCGGCCGACGCCGCCGGCGGCGCGATGACGGGCGACCGCGTGCTGGCGCGCGTTCGCCAGCGCGGGCGCCGGGGGCGATCCGGCGGGCCGAGCTGCGCCGGACAGATCGTCAAGGTCCTCCAGCGCGGCAGCAGCCGCTTCGTCGGCGAACTGCAGCAGACCGAGGACAAATGGTTCGTCCTGCCCGACGGCAGCGGCTTCACCACGCCGATCATCGTCCGCGACCTGCCCAGCCCCACCCCGGGCGCCGGCAGCAAGGTCGTCGTCGAGATCACCCAGTATCCCGAGCCCGGGCAACTGCCCGCCGGCGCGGTCGTCGAGGTGCTCGGTCCGTCCGGTCCGGCCGAGGTCGAGACCCGCGGCGTGATCCGCGCCTACGGCCTGGCCGAGGACTACCGCGAAGCCGCGCTGCAGGAAGCCCGTGCGAGCGTGGAGGCGTTCGACGCGGACGCGGACGAGGGGCGCGAGGACCTGACCGACCTGACGATCGCGACGATCGACCCGCCGAGCGCCCGCGATTTCGACGACGCGATCAGCGTCACGCAGGAACCCGACGGGCGCGTCACGCTGGGCGTACACATCGCCGACGTGGCGCACTTCGTCCGCCCCGGCGGGGCGCTGGACGACGAGGCCAAGCAGCGCGGCACGAGCGTCTACTTCCCCACGCGCGTGCTGCCGATGCTTCCGGAGGTGCTGTCCAACGGCGTCTGCTCGCTCCAGGAAGGCGTCAAGCGCTTCGCCAAGAGCGTGTTCATCACATACAACGATAAGGCCGAGCCCGTCGAAAGCCGCTTCTGCGAAAGCGTGATCCAATCGAACAAGCGCCTCACCTACGCCGAGGCCCAGGGCATCTGTGACGGCAAGACCGGCGGGTTTGACGACGCGGTCGTCGCGCTGGTCAAGCGGATGGACGCCCTGGCCCGGCGGATCGAGGCCCGCCGCCGCCAGGCCGGGATGATCCACCTCGACCTGCCCGAGGTCGAGCTGGTCCTCGATGACCAGCACCGCATCGCGGGCGTCGAGCCGGCCGACACGGCCTACACGCACACGATCATCGAGATGTTCATGGTCGAGGCCAACGAGGCCGTCGCCCGGCTGTTCGAGCGCCTGGACCGGCCCATCCTGCGGCGCGTGCACCCGGCGCCGGACCCGTCCGGCGAGGGGCAGCTCCGCTCGTTCGTCCGGGCGGCGGGGCACAAACTGCCCCGCGACATGGGCCGAAAGGACATCCAGCAACTGCTCGAATCCGTCCAGGGAAAGCCCGAGAGCTTCCCCGTCAACCTCGCCGTGCTGCGGCTGTTCCAGCAGGCCGAGTACTCCCCCATGCGGATCGGGCATTACGCCCTGGCCAGCGACTGCTACTGCCACTTCACCAGCCCCATCCGCCGCTACCCGGACCTGACCGTCCACCGCATGCTCAGCGCGTACTGCCGCGGGCGGCTGGACGAGCGCCCGCCGGAGGACGTGCCCGCCCTGGTCCGGCTGGGCGAGGACTGCACCGCGGCCGAGAACCGCGCCGAGCACGCCGAGAACGAGGTCAAGGAAGTGCTGATCCTGCGGTACCTTGCCGACAAGGTCGGCGAGGTCTACGACGGGGCGCTGACGGGCGTGACGAACTTCGGCGTGTTCGTGCGCGTCGAGCCGTACGGCATCGAGGGGCTGATCCGCCTGGAGCACCTCGGCGACGACTGGTGGGAGGTCGACGCCCGCTACGGGCGCATCCGCGGCGAGCGCACCGGGAGGACCCACCGCATCGGCGACGCGATGCGCGTGGTCATCGCCAACGTCGACGTCTCGCGCCGGGAGCTGGACCTCAACCCCGCACCGGAGCAGAAAGGCGCGAAGAAGAAGCCAACGACACCGAACGGCACGCCCAAGGGAAAGCCCAAAGGAAAAAGAGGCGGTTCGAAGAGAAGCTCGCGCAAAGGCAAGAGAAAAGAGCAATCCAAGGGCGGCGCGAAGCGCGGCTCGCGAAAAGGCAAGCCAAGACCTGCAAATAGCCGTTCGAAGAAGGGCGCGCGAGAGAGCAAACCCGCAGGAAAGTCAAAGGCCAAGGGCGGCTCCCGAAAGCGCAAACGCACGCAACGAGGCCGGTAGAGCCCATGACCGAACCGACACACACCCCGTTGCACGACGCGCACGTCGCGGCCGAGGCGAAGCTCGCCGACGAGGCGGGTCGGCTGATGCCGATCAGCTACGGCGACGCGGTGGGCGAGGCCTCGCGCGTGCGCGGCTCGGCCGGCGTGGCGGACTGCTCGCACGTCGGGCGGATTCGCATCCGCGGCGACGGGGCGCTGGGGTTGCTGGAGCGGGTCTGCACGCACGACGTGGCGCACATGGAGGACAACACCGCCGCCGATACCCTCCTGCTGACCGAGCAGGCGGGCATTCTGGACGCGGCCCGGCTGATCCGCCTGGAGCGGTTCTGGGTGCTGCTGACCAGCCCGCTGTGCCGCGAGAAGGTCCTGGCCCACCTGCAGGCGCTGTGCGACGAGCACGGTGCGAAGGTGGACGACCAGACCGCCAAGACGGCGATGGTCCGCGTCGCCGGCTCGGACGCGCCCCGCCGGCTCGACGCCGTCCTGCCGTTCCGCGTCAGCGGGCTGACACCGGGCGACGTGCTGTTCGGCTCGCTGATGGTCGCCCGCTACATCGCCGACCGCGACGACGGCGTCGGCCTGTGGAGCGCGTGCGTGCAGGTTCCGGGCATGCTGGCCGGACGCGCCTGGCGGTACGTGACCGCCAAGGCCGGCGACAACGCCATGGCGCCGGTCGGCCTGGCGGCGCTGGACGTGTTGCGCATCGAGGCCGGGCGCTGCCGCTACGGGCACGAAATCAACGAGACGATCGACCCCATGACCGCCGGGCTCGACGATCGCATCGACTGGGACCGCGACGGCTTCATCGGGCGGGCGGCGCTGGAAGAACATCGCCGCAAGCCGCCGCCCCGCCGCCTGGGCGGGCTCCTGTGCGAGCCCGACGCGGCGCAAACCATCCCCCGCCACGGCTCGCCCGTGCGGGACGCGACCGGGCGGGAGGTCGGCACCGTCACCAGCGGGACGTATTCACCGGCGCTGGACCGGCCGATCGCCCTGGCCCACGTCGCCCGCACGCTGGAGCCCGCCGCGGAGCTGATCATCACCGTCGGCCAGACGCCCCTCGCCGCCCGGCTGACCGATCTGCCCTCCGTCGCGTGACAAAGACAAGCGACACAGGGGCATGCAGAGGTCGAAGGTCGAAGATCGACGAACGGCGCGGCCCGTTGCTCTTCGAACTGCGACCTCCGGTCTCCGAACTCGCCTCCAAACGCGTCTTGAGCATCGCACGAACGCCGTCCTTTCCGCAGACGGCGGGTGTTGATCGCGGCGTCGCCTTGACTTGCCGCTCCCGCTGGCGACAATGCAACGCTTGACCCCCCAATCGAGGTGAACCGTGCTGGAGAAGGTACAGCAAGACCGCCAACAGAAGCTTCAGCGCCTGCGCGAGTTGGGCATCGACCCGTACGGGCAGGCGTACGGCTCGGCCGAGCCGATCGCGGCGATCGTCGCGCGCTACGAGCACTGGGAGCGCGACCGGGGCGGCGCCGAGCAGGCCAAGGACGTCGCGATCGAGGACCACCCGACCGGCGACGCGGCCGGGCGGCTGGTGCTGATCCGCAAGATGGGCAAGCTGATCTTCGCCCACGTCCGCGACCGCAGCGGGCAGATGCAGATCGCCCTGCGGAAAAACGCCTTCGACGAGCGCGTCTGGGAGCTGGCGAAGGACCTGCTGGACCTCGGCGACATCATCGCCGTCGCCGGGCGGGTCCAGCGGACCAAAACCGGCGAGGTGACCGTCTGGGCCGAGCGGCTGGAGCTGCTGTGCAAGTCGCTGAACCCGATGCCGGAAAAGTACCACGGGCTGACCGACACCGAGCAGCGCTACCGCCGGCGGTACCTGGATTTGATGACGAATCCCGACGCGCTGCGGCGCTTCGAGCAGCGCTCGGCGGTGATCGAGAGCTTCCGCCGCGTGCTGGCCGAGCGGGGCTTCATGGAGGTCGACACACCCGTGCTCCAGCCGATCTACGGCGGCGGGGCGGCCCGGCCGTTCACCACGCACTACAACGCCCTGGACGCGGACTTTTACCTGCGGATCAGCCCCGAGCTGTACCTCAAGCGCCTGCTGGTCGGCGGCATGGAGCGGGTCTACGAGTTCGCCCGCAGCTTCCGCAACGAAGGCATCGACACGACCCACAGCCCCGAGTACACGCTGTTCGAGTGCTACCAGGCCTACGGCGACTACCACGCCATGATGAAACTGACCGAAGCGCTGATCGGTGAAGCGGCGCTCGAGACCGCGCAGCGCGCATATTCAGATGCAAGGCGCATGCTCCCAGAGATACGGCAGATTTCTAATGCCACATACAACTTGCTGCACGCGCGTTCTCGGGGCGACTACGCAACACCGGCGCGCGCGATCCTGAAGCAAGTTGCTGCGTTAGAGCAAGAACAGAACCGGCTGATGCAACAGGCGTTGGATGCGGGCGATACCGACAAAGCGCTGGCGGCCGGCCACACCATTCTGCCCTTCGGCGAGCTGGAGATTGACTACACGCCCCCCTGGCCGCGGGAGACGTATGCGGATCTGCTCCACGAACACGCCGGCGTGGACATGCGGGATTCGGCTGCCGTTCGCGCAAAGGCGCGCGAGCTGGGCATAGAAGAATCCAATAAGGACGACGCCGTCGTCGTCAATGAAGTGTTTGAAGAGACAGTCGAGCCGGCACTGGCCGAGGCCAAGACGCCGGTGTTCGTGATGGACTACCCGGCCGCTCTGTGCCCGCTGACGCGGCGCAAGGCGGACGATCCCGAAATCGCCGAGCGTTTCGAGCTGTACGTCGCGGGCATGGAGATCGCCAACGCCTACACGGAGCTCAACGACCCGGCCGTTCAGGAAGAGAACTTCCGCCGCCAGGTCCGCGGCGAGGCGGATGACGAGACGATGCGCGTGATGGACGCGGATTTCATCCGGGCGTTGCGGCACGGGATGCCGCCGGCCGGCGGATTGGGCATCGGCATCGACCGCGTGGTCATGCTGCTGACGAACGTCTCCAGCATCCGCGACGCGGTGCTGTTTCCGACGCTAAGGCCCGACAGACCCGTTGACTCGTGAACTCGTTAACTCCTGAATTCGCCAAGGGTACCCGACCGATCCGCGACCGCGGCGGTAACGAATCAACGAGTCAACGAGTCAACGAGTCAACGAATTCACAGCCATGTACAAGCTGATCCTTTGCCTGAGATACCTCCGCAGCCGGTTGATCGCGTATTTCGCGATCCTCGGCGTGGCGCTGTGCGTGGCGATGGTGCTGATCGTCATCAGCGTGATGAACGGCTTCCTCGACAAGATCGAGGAAGCGGCCAAGGGGTTGCGCGGGGACATCATTGTCTATTCGCCCAGCCACGGCGGGATCGAACACTACGAGGCGTTCATCGCCCGTCTCAAGCAGGAGGTTCCGGAGGTTGAGGCGGCCACGCCGTACATTCAGACGTACGGGTTGCTGCGCGTTCCCGACCAGGACTACCGGCGAACGGTGCACATCGTGGGCGTCCGTCTGCCCGGCTCGCCGGAGAGCGACGGTGCACGCGCGATGGACTATTACACAGACGTCTCGACGTTCGCCGAGGGGCTTTTCGCCCAGTCGCAACGGAAGCAACCCGGCTTCGACCCGCCGCCGGAGTTGATTTTGACACACATAGAGCGGGATATGAAGCGCATCGGGGCGATCAGCGCCGACTATCCCGACGACCCGACGGTTCAGTCTGCGGTGCAGGCGGCCTCCGTTTTCCACCGCGGCGCCAGACAGGTGCTCCGGCAACAGGAATTCGTCTCGCAGCAGCTCGCGCAGCTCGAGGAGCTGCTGCGCCAGGCCGAACAGAGCGACGGTACGGACGATGAACTTTCGTGGTTGGAGAACGCCGTGTTCGACCACCTCAAGGCGCTGATCGAGCAAGGCGGCTTCGGTGAGGATTTCAGGCCGTTCGAGAACCGGATGCAAAGCCCGGAATGGAAACGGGAGCCGAGCGACCTGACCGAACCGGCGCGTATCGAGAAACTGCGAAGCTTGTTGCGAGACATAATCCGTACGCTACGGACGAAGCGTTACCGCTCGGCCGATCGGCGCGTGATTCTCGGTCTGGGCATTCCCGGGCTCAGCGTGCGGGCGCCCGACGGGCGCGTGATCCGCATGATCGTGCCGGGAAACACGATCGGCCTGTCGCTCCTGCCGCTGGGGCGCAAGTACGTCTCGGACACGAGCGTCACCCCCGTCTCGGCTTGGTTCACCGTGGTGGATGACGCCCGTACGGACGTCTCGGAGATCGACCAGACGTTCGTCTACATGCCGTTCGAGACGCTCCAGAAACTCAACCAGATGGGCGCCGAAAAGACGCCCGAGGGCGTCACCGTCCGTCCCAAACGCTGCAGCAGCATCTTCATCAAGGTCCGCACGGACGCCGCGGACAGGGCCGCCCTGGCCGGCGTGGCGTCGAAGGTGCGCCGCCTGATGGGCGAGTTCGGACTCGAGGACCGGGCCGTCGCCGAAACCTGGCGTCAGCACCACGCGCAGATCATCGGCACCATCGAGAAGCAGCGGACGCTGGCCGTGACCATGTTCGGGATCATCTCGCTGGTTTCGGTCGTGCTGATCTTTGTGATCTTCTACATGATGGTGGTCCAGAAGACCCGCGACATCGGCGTGATCAAGGCCGTCGGCGGGTCGGACACCGGCGTGGCGGGCATCTTCCTTGGCTACGGGGCGGCGATCGGACTGATCGGCTCGATCCTGGGCAGCGTCGGCGGGTATTTCTTCGTCCGCTACATCAACGAGATTCAAGACGCGATCGATCGCTGGTTCGGCTATCGCGTGTGGGACCGCGACGTGTTCCTCTTCGAGCGGATCCCCAACGAGGTCAACCCGCCGGCCGCGGCGGCGATCATCGTCGGCGCCATCGTCGCCGGGCTGCTGGGGGCGTTGATCCCATCCATTCGCGCCGCGCGGATGCAGCCGGTGGAGGCGTTGCGCTATGAGTAACGGCGGCGGCAACATGGCCGTGGTGGTCCGCAAGCTGCACCGGGCCTATCGCATGGGGCGGTCCGTGCTGCGCGTGCTGCGCGGCGTGAGCTTCCAGGTGCACCGCGGCGAATTCGTCGCCGTCGTCGGCGCGTCGGGAAGCGGCAAGAGCACGTTGCTGCATCAGATCGGCCTGTTGGACCGTCCCGACAAGGGGCAGATCGTCCTGGACGGCGAGGAGGTCGCCGCGATGTCCGCCGCCAAGCGCAACGCCGTCCGTTGCCGGGACATCGGGTTCGTCTTCCAGTTCTACCACCTGCTCGGCGAGTTCAACGTGCTGGAGAACGTCATGCTGCCCGCCCAGATGAGCCGCTCGACGCTCGGATGGCTGATGCGGCGCAAGAGCCGCAGGCGCGAGGCCATGGAACTGCTGGAGCGGCTGGGCCTGTCCGACCGCATCAAGCACCGCCCCCAGGAGCTTTCCGGCGGGGAACGTCAGCGCGTCGCCATCGCGCGGGCGCTGATCAACCGCCCCAAAGTTGTTCTGGCCGACGAGCCCACAGGAAACCTCGACAGCAGAACCGGCGAGCAAATCATGGAAGTTCTCAGCGAGTTCCACCGCCAGGGACAGACGTTGCTGATGGTCACGCACGATGCTGCTCTGGCGGGGCGCGCGGAGCGAATCCTGCACCTCCACGACGGACAACTCAAGACGAAGTAGTCCTTTTCTCGCCGCGCCGCGTCGCCGATAATGGCCCCTTAGCCGGTACCAGAACGCCGGAAGTCCAAGCCACCGATGAGACAGACCCCCTCGACAACCGACGTGACGCTCGCCGACCTCGCCGAACGTCTCAACGGACGCCTCGAAGGCGACGCCGACCGCGTCGTTCGCGGGGTGGCACCGGTCGAGACGGCCGACCGCGACGAACTGAGCTTCCTGGCCAACGAGAAGTATCACCGCCACGCGGCGAAAACGTCCGCTGCCGTCCTGCTTGTGGGCGAGGATTTTGACGCGCCCGTAGCCGACGGGACGGCCCTGATCCGCTGCGAGGACCCGTACTTCGCCTTCCGCGAGGCGATGGTGGCCTTCTACGGGTTCCGCCGCCCGCGGTTTGCGGGCATTGACGCCCGCGCGGCGGTCTCCGACGAGGCGGACGTGGGCGACGACGTCGCCTGCGGGCCGTTCGTGACCGTCGAGCCGGGCGCGACGATCGGACCCGGCTGCATCCTGTACCCCGGCGTGTACGTGGGCGCCGACTGCCGGATCGGACGGGACTGCACGCTGCACGCCAACGTCGTGCTGTACGAGCGGACGGTCCTGGGCGATCGCGTGACGGTCCACGCCGGTTCGTCGGTGGGGCAGGACGGGTTCGGCTACGCCACACACGGCGACGCCGACGGGACCGTCCGCCACGAGAAGATCCCCCAAACCGGGTGGGTCGAACTGGAAGACGACGTCGAAATCGGCGCCGGCTGCGCGATCGACCGAGCGACGATGGGCCCGACGGTCATCGGCGCGGGCACGAAGTTCTCCAACCTTGTGACGATCGGTCACGGGACCAAGCTGGGGCGGCACTGTCTTCTGGTCGCCCAGGCGGGGCTCGCCGGGTCCGTCCAGGTGGGGGACTATTGCGTTTTCGCCGGACAGTGCGGGGTCGTGGGGCATATTCGCATCGGAGACGGAGCGCGGATCGGCGCCCAAGCGGGCGTGACCAACGACGTGCCCGCCGGACAGGAGATGCTGGCCAGTCCGGCGATTCCGCTGGCCAACGCGCGCCGCTCGATGGTCGCCTTCGCCCGGCTGCCCGAGTTGCGGCGGCAGGTCAAACGCCTGACGGACGAGGTGTCCGAGCTCAAGAGCCGCCTGGACGCCGGCGGCGGGGGCTCGTGACCGTGGGGCGCACGTCCGCCCACCCCGTCGGGCTGATCGCCGGCTCGGGACGGCTGCCGTTTCTGGTCGCCCGCGGGGTACGCAAGGCCGGGCGCCCGCTGTTCGTCGTGGCGCTGCGCGGGCTGGCGTCGGTCCGCCTGGGCGATCTGGCGACGGAGTTGAAGTGGAGCAGCATCACGCGGATCGGCGCCTGGATGCGCGCGCTGCGCAAGCGCGACGTCCACGAGGCCGTCATGATCGGCGGCGTTCGGAAAAAAGAAATCTACTCCCCGCTGCGCCTCGTGCGGTACATTCCGGACCTGCGAACCGCGCGCCTGTGGTACTTCCGCGTGCGAAAGGACAAGCGCGACAACGCGATTCTCATGGCGGTGGCCGACGAACTCCGCCGGGAGGGCATCGAATTGGTCTCAAGCGTGAAATACTGCGAAGAGCATCTCGCCGACGAAGGGCTCATGACGCAGACGCCCATCCCCCGCGGCGCCGAAAGCGACGTGGAATTCGGCTGGCGCATCGCCCGGTCCAGCGCGGACCTGGACATCGGGCAGTCCATCGCCGTCAAGGAGCGTGACATCGTCGCCGTCGAGGCGATGGAAGGCACCGACGCCATGATCCGCCGCGCCGGGCGGGTGTGCCGCGTCGGCGGCTGGACCCTCGTGAAGGTCGCCCGCCCCAAACAGGACATGCGCTTCGACGTGCCGACCGTGGGCCCGGGCACGCTGGCCAACCTCAAGGACGCCAAGTGCGTCTGCCTCGTTCTCGAGGCCGGGCGAACGCTCATCGTCGACAAGCCCGCAACGCTCGCCCTGGCCGACCGGCTCAAGATCGCCGTCGTCGGCAAGCGGGACCTGCCGCCGGCAGCGTCACCATCGTGACGTCAACGCGCCGCCACCGGGCTTGTCGCCCCGACAAGGGGCTTCTGGCAGGAGATTTGCGGCCACTCGCATGTTGATAACCCGTGGATAACCGGTGAACCAAGACCGTAAGCCCTCCGATGAGATACACTTAGACACGCAAACGTGGTGGGCTGGATTGTGAGTAGACGCCCGGGCGCCCTCGCAGGCGTCGCCGCTGCCTATGACGCTGAGAACGTCGGATTTCGACTATACGTTTGACGCCGGCCGAATCGCCCACGAGCCCCTGGAGAACCGGGATGCGGCTCGGTTGATGTGTCTGGATCGCGCGGACGGGCGCATCGCACACCGCGTGTTCGCCGAGTTGCCCGCCCTGCTGCACGCCGGCGATCTGCTGGTGCTCAACGACACGCGCGTGGTCCCGGCCAAGTTCGCCCTGCATCGCGCCACGGGCGGGCGTGTTGACGGGCTGTTCCTGCGGGAACAGTCGGCCGGGCGCTGGCAGGTGCTGCTGCGCGGCGCCGGACGATGCCGCCCCGGCGAGACGCTGCGATTTGACGCCGATCCGGACGTCGGCCTTCGGCTCGTGGAGCCGGGCGAGGCCGGGCAGTACCTCGTGGAGGTCGCTCCGCCCGCGCCGGTCGGCGCGCTGCTCCACCGCGTCGGCACCACCCCCCTGCCGCCGTACATTCGGCGCGACGATCGCGCCCGCGAGGCGCGTGATCGCCGGCAGTACCAAACCGTCTACGCCGACCGGCCCGGCGCGGTGGCGGCGCCGACGGCGGGACTGCACTTCACTGACCGCGTGCTGGCGGGCCTGCAAGAGGCCGGCGTGCACACGACCCGTTTGACCCTTCACGTGGGGCTCGGGACGTTCGCCCCGGTCAAGACCGAGCGCCTCGCCGAGCATCCGATGCACGCGGAGTGGTACGAACTGCCGGACAAGGCCGCCGAGGCGGTCGCCGCAGCACGCCGCGACGGTCGACGCGTTGTGGCCGTGGGCACCACGTCCGTCCGCGTCCTGGAGAGCGTCGCCGCGCGCCACGGCGCGATTCGTCCGGCCAGCGGCTGGACGGACCTGTTTCTGTACCCGCCGGTCGACTTCCGCGTTGTGGACGCGTTGATTACGAACTTCCACCTGCCGCGCAGCACGCTTCTGATGCTGGTGGCGGCGTTCTGCGACCCGGGGGGCACGCAAGGCCTCGACATGATCCTCGACGCCTACGCCGAGGCGCATCGCAAAGCGTATCGCTTCTATTCCTACGGGGATGCGATGCTGATTACCTGATGGCTCAGCCGCCCAGGGCGAGCCAGCGGCTCTCGACGGCATCGGCGAACGACGCGGTCGGTGCGACGGTGCCCGTGAAGCTGTTGTGGAAGTAGACCAAGCTGCGGTCGATGCCGCAACGGCGCTGGAGGCCCTGCACGAGGCGCACCAGCGCGTCGCGATCGGCATCGCCGACCGCGCCGCGTCGGGTGTAGTCGGCTGCCAGACAAATGCCGATACTCTCGGCGTTATAGTCGTACGTGCCGCGCGGCGCCACGTGCGCGGGCTGCTGCTGTCGCCGCCACGCCGGGCGCGCAACGATCCGTCCGTGGTCCACCACGAAATGGCACCGGCTTGCGATTCCTCGGCTCTCGGCGGCCGTGTGGATGACGATGCGCTGCCACCGGTCCGCCTGAAGGTCGACCTCGGTCGCCAAAACGGCCGGGAGGTCCTGCCCGGCGGTCCGCGCGGCGAGTTCAGGACGATGCGGAATGATCGGGCCCGTCTGAAGTACGAGAAGCACAAACGTACCGACGGTCATGGAGATGATGAGCGCCGTCAGCGTCTTTACCGTCCGTGAGCTGGCCATTGCGACCTGATCCAATGGCGGGGCTCTCCGCCCCGCAGAATATCCCTACTCTACAGACGCTATCGGACAACTGCAACGTTTTTACTTACCGATTCTGGCCTTTCCCGGCGGGTTTTTCGCCGACCGGCGTCCCGGACGCCGCCGTAAAGGCGTTGGAAACCTGCCGTCCGGCGTGCTACAGCACGTCGAGTTCGGTCAGGGCGCGGCGAGCGGCCTTCTGCTCGGCCTCCTTCTTGTTGTTGCCCCACGCGCTGGGAAAACTCCGCCCGTTGACCCGCACGGCCACTTCGAAGCACTTGCTGTGATCGGGGCCCTTCTCGTCCAGCAGACAGTACTCCGGCGTTCCGCCGAGCCGCCGCTGGGCGTGCTGCTGAAGCAGCGATTTGAAGTTCCGCTGATGCTGGGAGGCCAGCGCTCGCTCGATCCGCGGTCGGACGTGCGACAGAATGAATGCCCGTACCGGCGCCGCGCCGCCGTCAAGGTACATCGCGCCGACAATGGCCTCGAAGACGGCCGCCGCAACCGACATCGGCAGCCGCTCCTCCCGCGCCATGCCCTTGCCTGTCTCCAGAAGCTCGCAGATGCCGATCGCGCGGGCGATCTCCGCGCACGTCTCGCGTGAGACGACGACCGACTTGGCCTTCGTCATGTCCCCTTCGAGCAGGTCCGGATACGTCGCGTAGAGTTCTTCGCACACGACCAGCTCCAGCACGGCATCGCCGAGGAATTCCAGCCGCTCGTTGCTCTGAACCCGGCTAGGCGCCACGGACGCATGCGTCAACGCCAATTCCAGTAATTCCGGGCGCGAAAAGCCGTACCCGACCAACTCCTGAAAATGCGTCAGCGTGGACTCGTCCACCGGCATGTCCGTTCCACGGGCCCCTCGCGAGAAACGCCGCCCGCCGACACGACCGACGGCATCTGTCGCCAAGGGCCCTGCAGGCCCGAGAAGCGTCTGCTCGCATTATACCACGAACCGATGATCCGACAACCTACGCAGCGACGCCGAAACGGACCCGCTGCCTCAGGACGCGGCATACGCCGACCAGCCGTAGACCGTGATCCGCTCGACGTAGTCGTTCTCGTCCAACTCCGTCGGGCTCAGCCGAAAGGACTTGCCGCGTTCGCCCGGCCCGAAACGCCGCTCCAGCGCCTCCAGGTACGCGTCGAGCATGTCCTGTGGGAACGGCGCGTCGTTGTCCCGGTAGACCAGCAGGCGCAGCCGTCCGCTGCGCGGTGCCACAATCTGCTCCGGCGGTGGGGCCCACCGGACCCGCCCGGGCGGCAGATTCCGCCGCACGTAGTATCGCAACGTCGCGGCCGAGCCCTGAAACGTCTCGATCGCCGGTGCGTGCTCGGCACGATCTTCGCCGGCCAGCGAGAGGAACACGATCCAGCGGTCGCCCGGCTCGGTCCGCTGCGCGAGGTCGCGCAGCGCGCTGCGGCAGCGCTCGGTCGGCAGCTTCTTGTAGGGCTTGGCCACATCGGCGGCGATGCCGACGACGGCAAATCCGCCAAGGACCAGCGCGGCGATTCGCACCACGTTCGGCGCGTCGCGCGGCAGCGAGACGGCCTTCAGTGCGCTGGTAAGCCCCACGCCGGCGAGAATGCAGATGCCCGGCGCCAGATGCTGGGCCACGCGGGCGCTGGTGCCGTACGGATACAGCCGCACCGCCGCGGCCAGGAACATCAGCGGCAGCGGACCCAACAGCAAGACCAGCAACTCACGCCCGCCCCGCTGGCCGCGCCCGCGCCACAGTGAGACCGCGCCGGCGACCACCAGCAGAAACGTCGCCGTCGAGCCGAAGTTCTTCCCGCCGACCGGATAGGCCATCATGTTGCCGGTGTGGACGCGCAGGAACCACCAGGGCAAGCGCCACGGACGCGCCAGCGGCGGCCAGGCGTCCTGCCACGTGGTGATCTGCCGCATTTCGGCGGCCGCGGCGGCGTGCGGAGCGCCGTAGAGCAGGTACATCGCCACGAAGCTCGCGCCGGCGACCAGGGCGAACGCGACCGCGGCGGACCACGCGCCGGGCGACCGGCGCCGCCACGCCACCACCGCCAGAAACACCCCGGCCGCGCCGACCACAAACACGGCGGGGTAGCTCAGCCACACGCTCGCGGCGCCGAACGCGATCAGCGCGACCCAGCGCCAGGGGCGCTCGGGCCGGCGCCGCACGGACAGCGCCAGCGCGATCACCGCCAGCGCCACCAGCAGGTCGGTGGCGTAGGGCTTGGCCTCGGCCGCGTGACGCACCGGGTAGTACGACACCGCGAAGAGCGCCACGATCAGCAGCGCCGTGTAGCGGGGGAACTCCCGCCGCGCCACGCGCCACAGCCACAAAACCGCCACCACGCCGCACGCGACCGGCACCAGCCGCAGGGCGTATTCCGACAGCCCGGCGACGGCGACCACGGCCCGCTCGGCCCCCATGAACCCCAGCGGCGCGATCTGCTGGTATTCCAGCGGGCGGACCAAGCCGGCGAAGTCCCGCGTCATGATGCTGACGACGAGGAACGCCTCGTCACCCCAGATCGGAAACCCCAGCCCGTAGCGCACGCCCCGCCACGCCAGCCCCAGCGCGACCAGCACCAGCCCCAGCGTCTGCGGCCGCGGCAACGCCCGCCGCACCCGCCAACGCCACGTAATCAGTCGAGAAGGCCCGTCCATGGCCGGGCACTGTACCGCCCGCCACGCCGCGCGACAAGGCGAGGCCCTCGCTCACCTGCCGCCCGTGGCACGGGCGTCTCGCCCGTGTGTATCGCGGGCGTCTCGCCCGCGTCGCGTCCAAGCTGCACATGCCGTCCGTACGGAGTGCGTGGCACGGGCGTCTCGCCCGTGTGTATCGCGGGCGTCTCGCCCGCGTCGCGTCCAAGCTGCACATGCCGTCCGTACAGAGCGCGTGGCACGGGCGTCTCGCCCGTGTGTATCGCGGGCGTCTCGCCCGCGTCGTGTCCAAGCTGCATATGCCGTCCGTACGGAGCGCGTGGCACGGGCGTCTCGCCCGTGTGTATCGCGGGCGTCTCGCCCGCGTCGTGTCCAAGCTGCATATGCCGTCCGTACGGAGTGCGTGGCACGGGCGTCTCGCCCGTGTGTATCGCGGGCGTCTCGCCCGCGTCGCGTCCAAGCTGCACATGCCGTCCGTACGGAGTGCGTGGCACGCGCGTCTCGCCCGTGTGTATCGCGGGCGTCTCGCCCGCGTCGCGTCAAAGCCACGCATCCCGTCGGCACGTTGATCAGTGTGCAGCTCGCCTTGACTCGCCGGTGGCGGAATGCCGATAATTCCTGTGTAGCGTATTGGATCGTCTGTCGGGCGCTATGCCTGCCGAGACAACCCCGAAACTCCAGGAGCATTCCATGCCTTTGCGTCCCGCCGTTTGCCTCGCCGCGTTGTCGGCCGCGCTCGTCGCAGCCCCGGCGCTTGGCGAAGACAACCCTACCCACGCGCTCGATTACGCCTACCCCACCGGCGAGCACCTGTTGCGATACGACATTGTTCAGAGCAACTCGACGGGCGCGGCCGGCTCGGGCGACATGACCATCACCACGCGGATGGACATTCCGCTGACGATCGCCGCGGGGGGCGGCTCCGACGCCCGCGACGTAACGATGACCGTCCGGCGCATCACCGCCACGCTCGTCGCCGACGACATGGAACGCATCGTCGACAGCGACAGGCCCGATACGCTCATGCCCGGGCTGCCGCTGGACGTGCTCTGCGAGGCGACATTCGAGGCGAAGATCGCGGCCAACGGCGAAATCGCCGAGTTCACAGGCGTCGAGGCCTTCGTCGAGAAGGCCGAGATGGGCGGCGACGACCCGGACGCCCGCGCCGAAGCCGTCACCGGCGTTTCCAGCGGGCTTCAGCAGCTCCTGGCCGAGCCGATGGTCTACCTGCCCGCCGGGCGCGTCGCTGCCGGCGACACATGGACGGTCGAGCGGAAGGTCTACGGCCTGCCGATCATGGGCGCCCAGAAGGTCCACGCCGAGACGCTGACCTGCACGCTCGAATCGGTCACCCGGACCGACACCGGGCGGATCGCCCGCGTCACGATCGACGGGGCGACGAAGCTGCTGTCCGGCGCCACGGCCACCGACCCGGCGACGCTGACCAAGACCGGACACGTCGCATACAACCTCGATACCGGCGATCTGGCGGCCCATCACATTGAGCTGGCCGGCAAGAAGACCGTCGCCATGGGCGACGAGAAGGTGACCGTCACGGCCAAGACGGTAATCGACGCACAGGTCGACCCCCCGGCCGAAGACGATGACGACGCGGACGACGCATCCTAGGCGCCTTGGCGCGCCTGCGCCGCCGGCGG
>JAGXKT010000024.1 GCA_018335035.1 Phycisphaerae bacterium | reverse complement strand
CGCCGGGCGGATGCGGCCTTCCGCGGAGGCGACGGCCTGGGCGGCGGCGGCGTTGTCCGGGTCCAGCTCGGCGGCGCGCCGGGCGTGCGCCGCGGCGGCGTCCAGCCGGCCGGCGTCCGCCTCGCTACGGGCCTGGCGCACGCGCGACGCCGCGGCCTGGCGCTTGGCGTCGGCCAACGCCGTCTGCGCCGGGGCGTGCTGTGGATGCAGTTCCAGGCACGTGCGGAACTTGTCGATCGCCGCCTCGTGGGCGCCGCGGGCGGCGAGTTGTTTGCCCTGCTCGAACGCGGCCAGGTATTTCGCCCGGTGGAACGCCTCGGCGAACCAGGGCTGCTCGGCGAGGGAACTCTTGGAATCCAGGGCCTTCTGGTAGTACTTCCGCGCATCGACGTAGCGACGCTCGGACATGTACTTTTCCGCCTTGTCAAGATAGTGCTGCGTGCATCCGCCCAGCAGAGCGAGGATGAGCAGCAGAACCGGCCAATGGACCCGTCGGATCATGGCATGCCCTTTCGCGGGGCATTATAGCTCTTTGGCGGGGGCATACCAAGCGGGCGCGGGCGGCAGCGGCGGCGTTCCCGGCGAAAGCGGCGGTCCGATTTGCCGCGGCGGGGTGCGAATCGTACCTTGCATCTGTCCAATCGGAGCTTCCGGGGCGGGTCCCGGCGGACAGCGCACCTGTGCGCCTGCCGGGTCCCGACATCCCCGGGAGCGATCGTTCCCCGAAAGGGCAATCCGTCCCGATGTGTGCTGTGCCATGCGGTGCAGCGATGTCGAGCGGGACGGAGCGCAAAGCCGCGGGTTGCGGCGGAGTCCGCTTGGGATTCCGTCGCAACGGCCGGGCTGCCGAAGGGAACCTCACACGGCGCCGATGCCCGCCGGAAGGGCGTCGGACGCTCCCTTCTGCAGCCCCCGCAGCATCCGCCTTGGAATCTGGTTACGGCTTTTTCGGCACTAATTAAGGCCCCATACCGCAACGCCGATATCTCTCGTGTGGACCGGCGCGTAGCCGGTTTGGACAGAGGAGATTGCGGCGCGCCTACGGCAACGCCGAGCACCGGTACAAACTGTCCGCCAGAAGGGAGGTGAGGTTACCACGCGGACCGCTCGCTAGCCGGCGTGTCGGGGCCGTCGTGCCGAGCGAACGCAGAGCCGGGGCCGGCAACCGCCTTTTCCTGCAACGCCAACGCGTGCGGGTGCGGGCCGGCTTCCTGCGAACGACGGCGACAACAACGACCGGCAGGACGGCGCCCGCCGGCACAGAACGCATGGAGGCACACGGAGCCGCCCGTCGCGGCCGGACTCAGGCCGGCCGGAGGGCGGACGAACCTGCCTGCGGACACGCAGGCGTGTTGCACACGATGGAGGTCGAAACAATGATGGGAAGCAAGGGCTTTACGTTGGTCGAGATTCTGATCGTGGTGATCATTCTCGGTATTCTGGCGGCGATCGTGATTCCGCAGTTTACCGAGGCGTCCGAAGATGCACGGGAATCGGCACTGGCCAGTGATTTGCAGACGCTGCGCAGCCAGATCGAGCTGTACAAGGTCCAGCACAACGACCGCTACCCGTCCCAGGACTCCGGCGAGGCCGTCGGGGACATGGACGGCGGCGAGTTCGTCACGGACCTGACGAGCGTGACCAACTCGGCCGGCACGACCGCGGCCGGCGACGGTGCGCTGAACTACGGCCCGTATCTTCAGGCCTTCCCGGACAACCCGTTCGTGGACGGCGATGCCGGCTCGCAGGTAACGGTCGGCTCGGGTGACGTGCCGGCTGACTGCGCAACCGGTTGGTACTTCAACACCGACAACGGCAAGGTCTCGCCGGGCGACTCGGATCACAGCGATCTGTAAGTTCGACAACCGTGCCGCCCATCCGGGCGGCGGAGGGACCGGGTCGCCGCGGGCGACCTGGGACGGACAAGCAGGTCCCGGCCGGCGACCTACAGGGGTCGCCGGTCGGGGCGGCCTGCTTGTCGGGCCGCCTCAGGCGGCTGGCAGTCCGACCGGACCGCCGCCCGACGGGCCACGCAGAGGCCCGCCGCTCGCCCGGAGAAAGGGCACAACAATGCGACGAGACGCGTTTACACTCGTTGAGCTGCTGATCGTGGTCGTCATGCTAGCGATCATCGCGGCGATCGTGCTCCCGCGGTTCTCCAACGCCTCGCAGCAGGCGCGGGCCAGCATGCTGGCCGACGACCTGCGCGTGATTCGCTCACAGTTGGAGGTGTTCAAGGGACATCACCTCGGCATCCCCCCCGGCTACCCGGACTGCGACACCTCCCAGGCGCCCACCGAAGGCGCGTTCATCGATCAGATGACGATGTCTTCCACCGCCGCCGGCGCCACCGCACCACCCGGTACCGACGGGTTCGACTTCGGCCCGTATCTGCTGGAGATGGTCCCCAACCCCTTTAACGACAAGGCCAGCATCGACGTGCTCGCCGACGACGCGGACTTTCCCGACGCGCCGGACGACTCCCACGGGTGGATATACCAGCCCGCTACGCTCGAGTTCCGCGCCGACAGCCCCGGCACCGACGACGCCGGCAAGAGCTACTTCGAGTACTAGCCATGCTCCGGCAAAGGCCGAACCGCACGCGAGGATTCACGCTGGCTGAGGCCCTCCTGGCCGCCGCCGTGCTGGCGATCACGGTCGGGGCGGTGACCCTGCCGTTCAGCGCTGCGGCACGCAACGGACGCGTGCAGGCGCGGCGCTCGTTGGCGACCGCGCTGGCCGAGGAACTCATGGAAGAGGTGCTCGCCAAGCCCTTCCTGGACCCCGACGAGCCGGGCGCCCCCGGACCCGACGCCGGTGAGGCCGGCCGGGAGGACTTCGACAACATCGACGACTACCACGGCTACGCTGAGAGCGACGGCGACGTCGTCTGGTCCACCGGTGATGCCGTGACCGATGACGCCGCCGACGGGCTGTCGCGGACCGTCGCGGCCGAGTACGTCTACGTCACCGGCCAGGACATGGGGCAGGACCCGACCTTCATTCGCGTGACGGTTTCGGTGGACTGGCGCGACGAAACGACCGTGACGCTGACGCGCCTGGTGCACTCGCTGGAGGGGGGCTACAACGCCGATGGCGATGACGGCGCCGGCCCCGGCGATGACGACGACGAAGACGAGGACGACGAAGAAGACGACGACGAAGACGAGGACGACGAAGACGACGACGGCGATGGCGGTCCCCCGTGGGGTGGCCCGCCACCGGCCAGGCCGTGGAGATAGCATCATGCCGGCACGATCCGGTGCATTCCGATCTCCCGCGAAGGGACTGACGTTTCCCGAGTTGCTGATCGCCATCAGCATCACGACGGTGATTGCCGCCGCCGCCGCCGCCGTCGCCCTGGCCGTCTCCAGCGCTCAGAACGATGCCGATGACAGTCATTCGTGCGTGCAGACGGCGCGGGTGGCGCGCTTGCGTGTCAGCCGACGGCTTCACAGGGCCTCGCTGATCATCGCCATCGACGCCCGCCGCGTGGCGCTGTGGATGGGCGACACCAATGACAACGGGCAGATTAACCTCGATGAGTTGACCGTGCTGAGTTACCAGCCCGACAGCGGCGAACTGCATCGCTACTGGAAGGCATTTCCCGATTGGGTCCCGCAGTTTCTCAAGGACATCTTCAATCGCAGCTACGCGCTGAACGACGTGACCAACACTGTGTACGTGGAGAACGAACTGGTCGGCGGCTGGCTGGGTCAAAGCGAAGTCGTCGCCGCCGATATTGACTCCGTCACGTTCACGATGGACCCGGCTCCGCCGCTGACGCGCTTTGCGCGGGTGGGGATGGTCGTCTCCGTGGGCGACGCCTCGAGCGAGACCGCCGCGGCGGCGACGTTGCGGGCCGACCGTACCGATGACGTGACCTACGGCGGCGGCGTCTACCGCCTGGAAGGGGAGTGATGCCATGGCGTCCAGGAGCGACACCCCTTTGACGTCCGGTCGCCGCAGCGCGCGGCATGGCGTGGCGCTGGTTCTCGTGCTGTTGCTGGTCGCGGTCGCGACCGTGCTGGGACTGGCAGCTCTGGCGACCAGCACGGTTCGCCAGACCGGTTCGGAGAACCTCTCGCGTGCTTCGCAAGCGACGTACGCGGGCGAATCGGGCCTGGCGCACGGGCTGTGGATGCTCCGAAGCGCCCCGGAGGACGTGCCGGACACGGAGGACGAGGCGCTGGGCTGGTTCCAGCAAGGCGCGTCGGACGACCGCTACAAGTTCTACGCCGTTGGCGCCGGCGGCGGGACGTACACGATCCATGCGCTCGGACAATGCGGCGAGCTGACGCGCCGCGTGAACATGACCGTCGTGTTCGACAGCGCGTGGTACGACGGCCTGCAGCGCCTCAACCCGGAGAGCTACTGGCGCCTCAACGAGCGGTGGGGGGGCGTGGCGCGAGACTCGGCCGGGAGCAATCACGGCAGGTACCGGGGCGTCAGTCGGCAGCGCGACTCGGCCGTTGCGCACGACGGCGACTACTCGGCCGAGTTCGACGGAACGAATGACTATGTCAACCTCCGCGAGATCGAGCTGGACGACGAGGCGCTGACGCTGCTGGCGTGGTTCAAAGCCGACGACTGGGATCGCGACGACGCCGAGGTGCTCTGCAAGGCCAGCGGCACGGCAAGACGGCGGTACCACTGGGCGTTGGGGACCGAGGGGCGCGGCGGCGAGATTCGCTTGCGGTTCACATTGCGCGCCGGCGGGGTGACGCGCGAGCTGGTGGCCGCCAGCGGCGACTGCCCGGCGGACGAATGGGTCTTCGCCGCGGCCGTCTACGACGGCGAGCGGATGCGGCTGTACAAGGACGGCGTGCAGGTCGGCTCGCGCCGCCATCGCGGCGAGATCGACGAGGGCGAGGACGTCGACGCGTGGATCGGCGGCAACCCCGCCGGTGCCCGGACGCGCCCTTGGGACGGATGCATCGATGAGGTGGCGATTATCCGGGAGGCCTTGACGGCCGATCAGATCAGCGCCCTGTGGTTGGCGCGCGTGGCGGACGTCGAGGTGCTCTCCTACGGCGACGACGAATGACCAGGGAGTCAATCATGAACTCGCACACAACGGATCGGGCGAAGGTGGATACGTATACGCGGACGTGCCTGACGATCATCGCCGTGCTGCTGACGGTGCTGATTGTGGGGCTATGGGCCGACGGTGTGCCGGCGGCACGTCCGGCAGGCGCTGCAGCGGAGGGGTTCGGCAACGCCGCCAAGCAGCGAAAGGCGATGATCGAGGCACAACAGAAGACCAATGCCAAGCTCGACGCGCTGATGGGGCTGCTGCGCAGCGGCGAGGTCAAGGTTCGTCTGGCTGGTAAGCCCGACGGAGAGAGAGACGGTCATGATGCACAGGCACCCTAGAAGCGGTCGCGACGTTCGGGTCGGTTTCACGCTGGTGGAGATTCTGGCGGTCATCGTCATTCTGGCCATTGTCGCGGTCGCCGCGGTCCCCTATGCCGTCGGCACGAGCGACATGGCGGCGGTCTCTGCGGCACGCAAAATCGCGGCGGCGATGGAGTACGCCCAGAGCGAGGCGATTACCGCCCAGGAGCCGATTCAGGTCAGTTTCGACACGTCTGCGGAGTCTTTTGAGCTTCTCAGGGCTAACACAAGTGCGACCTTGATCCATCCGATGACACAAGAGGCCTACCGGGTCGAGTTCGGCTCGGAGGACGGCCTGGGCGACGTGGACATCGCCTCGGCGGATTTCGGCGGCGCGGCGTTTGTCGAATTCGACGAGCTAGGCGCTCCGGTCAGCGGCGGGACGGTGACCGTGCAGGTCGGGTCGTACGCATACGACGTGTCGGTGGCGTCCGCGACGGGGCGCGTCACCGTCACCGAGCAACCCTGAGGATTGACTGACATGCTCAACGGGCTTCTTGGCATGGGACGTTGGCCGATCGGACTGGATATCGGCACGTCGGTCGTCCGCATGTTGCAACTGCAGCGGACGGGGGGGCAGATCAGCGTGGTCTCGGCGGGCAAACGCGAGTTGCCGCCGGGCAACGAGACCGGACCGGGACGCCGAAAAGCCATCGCCGAGGCCGTCAGCAAGATCTTGCGCAACGGGCGGTTTCGCGGGCGGCAGGTCGTCAGCGCCCTGTCGTGCAACGAGATGCACGTCAAGAACGTGCGCATGCCGGTGATGTCCGATCGTGAGCTTGCCGACGCCGTCCGGTGGGAAGCCGGCGAACGCTTGCCCTTCAAGCCAAGCGGCGATCAGCTCCGTTGGGTCCGCGCGGGACAGATTCGCAAGGGCACAGACGTCCGGGAAGAGGTCATCATGCTGGCCGCGGCGCCGGATGCAGTGGAGAACCACCTCGCCCTGCTCGAAGAGGCCGGTCTGGTCGCCGCGCACATCGACGCCGAACCCCTGGCGCTGTTCCGCGTGTTCACGCACTTCCTGCGGCGCGAGGACGATGAAAAGGTGGTCAGCGTTGTGGCCGATATCGGTCACAGCGGCACGCGCGTGACCGTCGCGCGCGGGCGGCAGATCGTGTTCGTCAAGGCCATCGACATCAGTGGAAAGCAATTGACCCAGGCCGTCGCCAAGCACCTCAACCTCACGCCGGCCGAAGCGGCCGAGCTGCGCCTGCGCGTGATGCATGATGCGGACGCCGAGGCGGCGCTGGGACGTCGCGAGGAGGACGACGCGGACGCGTCGCACCGGCCCGAGGTGAAGGACTGGACGTTGCGCGACGCGATTCGCGCCCCTGCCGAGGCGCTGGCACGAGAGATCTCGCTGTGCCTGAGGTACTGCTCGGTGACTTTTCGCGGCCTGAGGCCCAAGAAGCTCGTGCTGACCGGCGGGGAGTCGTACGACCCGGCGCTGGTGGCGTTGCTCAGCGAGAACCTGGGCGTCGAATGTGTCGTGGGCGAACCGTTGCGCGGCGTGGACGTGCGGAACATCGACCCCAACGCCGGGAATCGGCGTGGATCGCTGTCCGACTGGGCGGTATGTGCCGGTCTGGCAACCCGAGACGTTACCTTCGAGAACGCAGGCAGTGAGGTCCGCCATGGCGAACGTCGACTTTCTGCCTAAACGCGTCCTGTTGCAGCGCGCCCGTCGCGCCCGGCTGGTCCGCCAGGGCTTCCTGCTCTGCGTGTGCCTCGTGGCGCTGACGGGGCTGGCGTTCGTCCGCCAGGGGCGGGTGCGCCAGGCCCGCGCCGAGAAAGAGATCTGGACCGAACGCAGCGAGAACGTCCGACAGCAGGTCGCCCTACGACGCGACCTCGAACGCGAGCAGGCCGAACTCGCGTTGAAGAAGAAGATTCACGAGCAACTCGGCACGCGCATCGGTGCCCGGGACCTGCTGGCCGAACTGAGCCGGTTGCTGCCGCCGACGATGTCCCTGACCGCGCTGGAGTTCGAGCAGATCGACGCTCAGCGGGAAACGCGGCGGCACGCGGGTCGGACCCCGCGCAACGGGGGCGACGGCGAGGCGCTCCGCGCCTCCCTGCGGCTTGTGATTCGCGGGCTGGCGCCGAACGACGTGGACGTGGCGAACTTCATCGGACGCCTGTCGGCCTGTCCGCTGTTTACCGAGGTGCAGATGGGCTACACGCGCACGGTGGAGTTCCGGAATCGCGAAGCGCGTGAGTTCGAAGCGAGTTTCTCCGTGCTGACGCAGTAGCCCCGCGGAAGAAGGGGCGACAAGACATGGATATCCGAAAGTACATGACGAAAGACACGGCCGTGATGCTCGGCATCCTGGCGGCGCTCGTGCTCATTGTGGCGCTGTTCGTCTACATGCCGCAACAGCGGAAGATCGACGCCGCGCACGCCAAGGTCCGCGCGGCCCGCAACGCGCTGCGCAAGAACGCGGAGCTGGCCGTGGTCGTCCCGGCGATGATGCAGCGCGTCGAGCAGATGCGGCAGCTGTACGACCGGAACTGGGAGCGGAAGCTTCCCGACCAGACGAATCTCGGCGATTTCGTGGGCAAGGTCGCCCACTTCCGCGATATCGAGGGGCTCTCGGGCAGTCGGATCGAGCCGGGAAGCCCGGAACAGACGGCGCTTTACAACGCCCTGCCCATCGTGGTGAACGTGCACGGCTCATTCGCCTCGCTGGCGCGCTTCCTCTACCGGCTGGAGGCAATGGACCGCCTGGTCCGGATCGAGGAGATGACCATCGAGGCCGACACGGACCAGACGCCGACGCAGGTCGACGTGATGCTGCGGATGAGCATCTATCACCGCCATGCGGAGATCTGACGGACGAGGAATCGACGTGAATGTGGCAGCCCTGAAAAACCAGTTCATCGGTGAGCTGCGGGCCAACAAGCGCAAGGCCGGCGTGCTGGCGGTCTTGACCGTCGTGGCGGTGCTGCTCGGCGTGCGGCTGTTGATGTCGGGCAGTGGCGAGTCGCCGCAGGCCGCCACGGCCCAGAGCAACACGACGATGTCCGACGTCGCCAAGGCCCTCCAGCGGTCGCACGGCGCGCATCGGGTACGCCGCGAGCGGGAAGATCAACGCCAGCGGTACATCGAGAACTTCGATGCGAGCATCACGCGCGATCTGTTCGAGCCGGACACCGCCTTCTTCCCGGTTCCGAAGGACCCGGGCGAGGCGGAACCCGAGCCGGCCACCGCGCCCGAGCCGGTGACGCCGACGCCGAATCCCGAGCAGATACGCCGTCAGCAGATCCGCCAGGAGGCGCGGCGGCTCGAGTTGCAGTCGACGTTCGTTTCGGCGTCGCCGACGGCGATGATCGACGGCAAGGTGCTCGGGCTGGGCGATCAGATCAACGGCTTCGAGGTGGTCAAGATCACCTCGCAGTCCTGCGTGGTCAAACGAGAAGACATTGAGGCGGAGTTGCGGCTCAGACCCTAGTGGCCGGGCGGGAGCCCGGAAAACATCGCGTAGCGACCGGCGCCGCATTGAGAGGTGGTTGCCGGCACAAGGAGTACCTGGAAATGAACCTTTTGCGACAGGTGGATCGAATGGCCCGGATGGTTGCGGCGGCGGGCGTTCTCTTGGTCTGCGCGGCGGCGTGGGCCGAGCCGCCGGCAACCCAACCCGCTCCGGATGACGCGGCGGCGCCCCCGGGCGCACCGGAAAACCTCGAAGGCATCTCGGCCAGGAAGAAGCTGGTCACCACGCAGCGGCCGGGCATTGTCGAAGAACTGCACATGCGCGACACGGATATTCGCCGCGCGTTGGAGATGTTTTCGCGTCAGCAGCGGGTCAACATCGTCGCGACCAAGGACGTAAAGGGGACTGTCGCGGCGGTGGATCTCTACGACGTGAGGTTCGAAGAGGCCCTCCAGGCCGTGCTGCGCGCCGCCGGATACACGTACTATGAGGAAGGCGGCGCGATATACGTCTGCACGCCCAAGCAGCTTCAGGAGCGCATCGAGGCCAAGCGTAACCTGGCGGTCGAGACGTTTCGGCTGTACTACGTCACGGCGACGGACGCCAAGGCGCTGGTCGAACCGGTTCTGTCCGAAGACGGCGAGGTGGTGATTACGCCGGCGGCGGACGTGGGCATCGGCCAAAGCGCTGTCGACACCGGCGGCAACAATTACGCCGCCGAGGACGTGCTGGTCGTCCGCGACTATCCCGAGACGCTCGAGCAGGTCCGCACGATCGTCGCCGACATCGACAGCAAGCCGCAGCAGGTGCTGATCGAGGCGACGATGCTCCGGGCGACGCTGACGGAGACCAATGCGCTGGGCGTGGACTTCAACGCCCTGTCCGGCGTGGACTTCGAGACGCTCGACGCGACCAGCAACGGGTTGCAGTCGGTGGAAACAGGCGAAGTCGCCGGCACGAACCTCAACCGCAACCGCGCGACATTCCGGACGGACTTCAACTCCGCGATCGACCCCGGCGGCATGACCATCGGCTTCGTCAGCAACAACGTCGGGTTCTTCATCCGCGCCCTGGAAACCGTGACCGACGTGACGGTGCTGGCGAATCCCAAGCTGCTGGTGATCAACAAGCAGCGCGGCGAGGTCATGGTCGGAAGCCGCGACGGCTACCTGACCACCACCGTTACCGAGACGACAGCCACGCAGACGGTCGAGTTTCTCGAGACCGGCACGCGGCTCCTGGTCCGCCCCTACATCGGGCGGGACGGGCACATCCGGATGGAACTGCACCCGGAGGATTCCTCCGGCAGCGTCGAGCAGGTCGGCGAGAGCGTCCTGCCGAGCGAGACGACCACCGAGGTGACCTCCAACGTTCTGGTGCGCGACGGGCATACGATCGTCATCGGCGGGCTGTTCCGCGAGCGGCAGGACCGCGGACGGACGCAGGTGCCGCTGCTCGGCAACGTGCCGCATCTGGGAACGCTGTTTCGCACCACCAACGATCGGACCGAACGCGAAGAGGTCATCATCCTGATTACGCCGCACATCGTCGAGCACGCCACGGACGAAATCGTCAGCGAGCAGATCGCCGCCGACGTCCGACGCCTGCGCATGGGCGTCCGCAAGGGCATGCACTGGTGGGGCCGCGGACGACTCGCCCAATCGGCGATGCGCAAAGCGCGCGAGAAGCTCGACGCCGGCCAGCGCGGCTCGGCCATGTGGTACCTCGATACGGCGTTGTCCCTCCAGCCCCGCATGATCGAGGCCATCCGGATGAAGGAGCGTCTGACCCAGCAGGCCTACTGGGCCCAGCAGACGCAGTACTCCAGCGCCCGCTACATCATCCAGCGGATGATGATGGAAAAACTGGGCCAACCGGCCAGTCGGGTCATCGGGCGTCGCAAGCCGACGGACCCGGACCGCGTGCTCAGCGAGGACGTTCGCAAGGCGCTGGGGATCTCCACGCCGACCGAGGACCCGATCCCCGAGGCCTACCGTCCCGTCCCGTTGGCGGACGTACTGGCTGAGGAAGCCGCCGACACGGGCAAGCCGTCCGATAAGCCCGACACGGCCGGCGAGGCCGATCACGGCGCCGCCGACGAGGCCGACGCTGCGGGATCTGATCAGCCCGAGGCGAAGGCAGCCGATCGGGCCGAGGCGCCCGACGCCGCTGTGGCTGGGCCCGCGGAAGGCCCGGCCGAGCCAAACGAGGCCGCGGGCGAGGAGTAGGATTTTTTTTGACACTGTGTGTGAAGCTGCGAGTTCTGCGAAGCATGGATAAACGACCGCCCGGGAGGTGGACCGTGAAGAAGCTCATCATTGCCGGCATCGTCGTCCTGATCACCAGCGGCTGTGAGAATCTCATGCCGCCGGTGAGTAAGGCGAGGATTGAGGCCAATACGCGATGGAATGCCACCCGCGCCCAGATGCTCTACGGCGTGGCGAAGGAGCATTTCAAGGTCGGTCAACTCGACGCATGCCAGGAGAAGCTCACCAAGGCGTTAGAGCTGTCGGCGGAGTGCGTCGACGCACGCTTGTTGCTGGGCAAGGTCCATATTGAGCGTGGCAAGCCCGCCGCGGCGTTGCGCGAGCTGCATCGTGCGATGGAGGCCTCGCCTCGCAACCCGCAGGCCCAGTACCTGCTGGGTGTGGCGTTGGAGAAGGGCGGCCGGCTGGCGGCGGCGCTGGAGGCGTATCGCCAGGCGTATGCGCTGGACAAGACGGATCTGGCGCCGGTGCGTGCGGCGGCGGAGGTTCTCGTCCAGATGGGTCAGATACGCCGCGCGCAGGTGTACATCGACAGCTACCTGCCGCAGGCAGGCAACGACCCGGCCATGTTCGAGGTCGCCGGGCGGATCGCCGCGATGTGCGGCGATGACGCCCGCGCCGCCGATGCATTTCGCCAGGCATTGGCTCTCGACAGCGAGAACGACGACTACCGACGTGCGCTGGGCCGTGCGCAGTTCCGTGCGGGACGGTACGAGCAGGCCGTCGAGACGCTGTCCGATCTTGTCGCGTCGGGTCCACAGCCGGTGTGGGTCTCCGCGCGGTTGGGTGACTGTTATCTGGCGTTGAACCGTCCGGACGACGCGTTCGATGCCTACGAGCGGGCCCGCGAGGCGGACGACTCGCCGGCGTTGACGGCCAAGCTGGCCAAGGCGTCGCTGGCGGCGGGACGGCGCGGCCGGGCGATTCACCTGGCGCAGACGGCGCTGAGCGCCAAGAGGGACTGCGGGGAGGCGATCCTGGTGTTGGGGTACGCGCTGGTCGCGGACGGTCAGCCGCACCGCGCCCGCGACCTGCTGCGAGACGCGGCCGGCGGCGCCCACAGCGACGACAGCACGGTGTGGTGTCTGCTGGGGCGGGCCCAGGCCGCCTGCGGCGACGAGGCCGAGGCCGTTCGCTGCTACACCGAGGCCTTGCGGCGAAAGCCCGATAACGCGCTGGCGCGGGCCTTGCTCGATGCGGCGCGTATCGAGGAGGTCTCCCGGGCGGCGCCGTAGCTCTGGCGTCGGTTGCGGGGCGTCCGGTGCCGTTAGCAGGACGAAGTGAGGTCAACAAGCAGAGGCAGTCATGACGACCGCGCGCAGATTTGGAATCGCGTCGCTGGCAGTGATCCTTCTCGGGTTCGCTGCCGCGTATTACGCGACGGCGATGGCGCTGCAAGGGCGGCTGGCCGCCGGCGTCAGCATGCGGGACGCCCTTCTCATGCTCGTCGCCGGGGTGTGCGTGCTGATGCTCTTGGTGTTCTGGCGCGGCGTCCACGGCTCAGTGCGCTGCATCGGCTCGCAACTTGAGAACATGACCCGCACCGGCGAGATCGGGCTGGTGATGACGCAGGGGCGCCACGAGCTGGCGGGCGTGACGCGCCCCCTGAACGAGTTTTTCACGAACGTGCGGTCGCAGATCGAGCAGTTGCGGTCGGAGAACCGCGAACTGCAGATTCAGTCGCGCATCGCGGCGGCCGAGAAGCATCACACCGAGGCGATCATCTTCTCGATTTCCGACGCGGTCCTGGTGACCAACCAGTTTGACGAGGTGGTTCTGGCCAATCCCGCCGCCGAGGATCTGTTGGGCTTCCAGTTGCGGACGAGCGTGCGGCGCAACATCGACAAGGCCCTGGGCGACGCGCGGATGGTACGACTGATTCGCGAGACGCGCAGTCACGGGCGGGAGCAGTCTCGCAAGGTGGTCGAGCACGAGATCGAGTACAAGGGCGTGCGGCGCACGTTCGCCGTGACGCTCAGTTGCGTGGTCGGTTCCGGCAATCAGGTCTCGGGCGTCGTGGCGGTTCTGCACGACGTCACGCGCGAGAAGGAAATCGCGAAGATGAAGACGGACTTCGTCTCGAACGTCTCCCACGAATTGAAGACGCCGCTGGCGTCCATCAAGGCCTACGTTGAGATGCTTCAGGACGGGGAGGTGGACGACGAGGAAACCGCCGGGGAATTCTACGGCATCATCGCCAAGGAAAGCGAGCGCCTCCACCGGCTCATTGAAAACATTCTGAGCATCTCGCGGATCGAATCCGGCGTTATCAAGGTGGTCAAGGAGCCGTTGAGCTTGACGGCCGTCGCTAAGCAGGTCCTGGACGTCGCGACGGTTCAGGCCGACGCCAAGGGCGTCACGCTCAAGCGGAAGCTGGCGCCGGTGTATTACCAGGTCGATGCCGATTCGGACATGCTCTACCAAGTGGTGATGAACCTGGTGTCCAACGCGATCAAGTACACTGCGCGGAGCGGGACGGTCGCGGTCAACACCGACGTCGACGAGGCCCGCGGCGTGGCGATCTGTGAAGTGCGCGACACGGGAGCGGGCATTCCCGCCGAAGACCTGCCGCACATCTTCGACAAGTTCTATCGCGTCAGGGCCAATAACGAGTTGGCCAAGGGCACCGGCCTCGGGCTGACGCTGGTCAAGCACATGGTCGAGACGGTTCACGACGGACGGCTGACGGTAACGAGCGACGAGGGCAAGGGCAGCACGTTTACGGTGGAGTTGCCCGTATTGCGATAGTGCGGCCCCGGCCGCATGCCCGAGGGATGAGGCGATGAGCAAGAACGTTCTGGTTGTTGATGACGAGGCGCACATTCTCCACGTGGTCTCGATGAAGCTGCGCAACGCGGGCTACGCCGTCACCACGGCGATGGATGGGGAAGAAGCGCTGGAGCTCTGCCGTGCCGAGCCGCCGGACCTGCTCATCACGGACTATCAGATGCCGCTGCTGAGCGGGGTGGAGTTGTGCAAGGCCCTGCGGCGCAACGAACAGACGCGAGACATCCCCGCGATCATGCTCACGGCGCGCGGGTTCGACATCGATGCGGAAGAGACGCGTCAGGCCGGTATCACCGTGGTGTTGAGCAAGCCGTTTTCCCCGCGCGAGATGCGCCGTGCGGTCGATGACCTGCTCAACAACGGACACGATGCACGCGGGGCGGGAGTTATGAGGTGACGGTGACGAATGCGATCACAGAGATCGATGAGCAGCTCACCGCGAGCTTCGCGATGATCCGCGAGCGCCTCTCGCGGTTGGGGCTGAACCTGATGCTCTGGAACGGTCAGCCGGCGGCCGAGAGCATGCTCAGCCCGCGCTGCGCGCTGTGCCGGACGCTGTACGACGCCGGTCATCCCTGCTGCGGCGAGGGCCGCGCCGTCGCCGAGCAGGTTGTACGGACGCGCCAGCGCGCCTGGACGCTCTTGCCGTCCGGCTGCTGTGTGATAGGGGCGCCGTTGTACCGGCGCCGGCGCATCATCGGCGCCGCTACGGCGTGCTTCCCGGCGCAGCCGATGCTGGAGGAGGAATCGCTGGCGCGCCTGTGCGACCGACTGAAGCTCGACCGTCAGGCGGTGGAGGTCATGGTCCGCCGCGACGGCCGCCGCGCCGCGACGGACGCCGAGGAGCTGGCCGGCATGCTTGAATGGCTTCTGCAGGAGGAGCAGGCCCATCAGACGGCGCGGCAGGAGCTGCAGTACCTCTCGGCGAATCTGTCGGCGACGTACGAGGAGCTGTCTTTGCTGTACCGCATCAGCCGGTCCATGCGCGTGACGCGTGAGCCGGCCGACTTCCTGCACACCGTCTGCGAGGAACTGCTGGACGTGGTTCACATCGAGGCCGCCGCCGCGATCGAGTACGCCCATCTCGTCGGCAGCGACCACGACACGCTGGTCATCGCCGGCGAGCTGGATCTCGAGGTGGACGACCTGCGCTACCTGCTCAAGCGGGTCATCGCGCCGCGTTTCAGGGAGAGCAACCAGCCGATCCTCTCAAACGAAGGCGTCGGGACCCGCACCCCGGGCGGCCGGAGCGTTCATAACTTCATCGCCGTCCCGCTGGTCAACGAGGACAAACGCATCGGCATCCTGGTCGGGTTCAACAAGATCGCCGACGATTTCGACAGCGTGGACCTGAAGCTTCTGGGCTCGATCAGCAACCAGGCGTCGGTCTTTCTGGCGAATAACCGCCTGTACGCGGATATGCAGGATCTGTTGATGGGGGTGTTGCACGCCCTGACGGCGACCATTGACGCCAAGGACCCCTATACCTCCGGCCACTCGCAGCGCGTGGCGCTGTTCTCGCAACGCATTGCCGAGGAGATGGGGCTCGACGAGACCAAGATCGAGCAAATCTACCTTGCCGGACTGCTGCACGACATCGGCAAAATCGGCGTTCCCGAAGCCGTCTTGGCCAAGCCCGGTAAGCTCACCGATGACGAGTTCGGCCACATCCGACGGCACCCGAGCATCGGGGCGCGGATTCTCGGCGGCATTCGTCAGCTCGATACCATCATCTCGGGTGTGCTCACGCACCACGAGCGTGCGGACGGACGCGGCTACCCCGGCGGTCTGGCCGGCGACGCCGTACCGATCGAGGGACGCATCATCGGTCTGGCCGACGCGTTAGACGCGATGACGTCCGACCGGACGTATCGCGCGGCGCTGCCGCTGGAGAAGGTGGTCGAGGAACTCCGCCGCAATGCGGGGACGCAGTTCGATCCGGAAGCGACTGCCGCATTCCTGAAGATTGATCTGGCCGCGCTGTTACAGGAGGTCCGGGAAGCGGCCGAGACGGTCTTTCCGGTGAATCTGTACGAGGAGCGGAACTCATGAAGGTAACGGCCGAAAGCTACGGGCACGCCGTGATTCTAGACATCGAGGGCGACGTGACCGAGGACACGCTTCAGGCGCTGCGCACGGCCGTGGAGCACCAGTTGAACTCCGAGGGTGTGATCGACCTGGTGTTCAACGTCGAGCGCGTCACGTTCATGGACAGCGAGGCGCTGGAGTACATGCTGAACCTGCAGGACGCTCTGGCCGAGCGTTTCGGACAGGTTCGCTTGCTGAAAGTCAACGAGAACCTCGCGAAGATCCTGGAGATCACCCGGCTGAACGCGACGTTCGAGACCTGCCGCGACGCGTCCGAAGCCATCAAGGCCATCGAACCGTAGGCGTACGAAGCGAGGGCATTAACGCATGATACTGGATACGGGGACAAACAAGCTTCAGTTGGGTCAGTTGCTGATTCAGCTCGGTCATCTCACCGAGCAGCAATTGGCCGAGGCGCTGCAATACCAGCGCGAGAGTACCGACGCGCTGCTGCTCGGCGAGGTGCTTCAGCAGTTGGAGATGTGCACCGAAGAGCAGATCATGGAGGCGCTGGCTCACGGCTACGGCGTTCCGTTTGCGCGGGTCTCGCCCCGCATCGCCGACCCGCAGGTCATCGACGAGATGCCGCGGGAGTTCATCGAGAAGCATCACGTGCTGCCGCTGTTCAAGGTCCGCGATCGCCTGACGCTCGCGGTCAACGAACCGGCCAACGTCTTCCTGATGGAGGAGGTCGGTCGCCTGACCGGCTGCGAGATTCTCGTGGTCTGCGCCACGGCCAAGGACATCAAGTCCACCCTGGAGACCCATCTGCCGTCGGCCAATGTCTTCGTGATCGACGACATCATCGACGACGCGGAGTCGGAGTTGGCGCTGGTCGAGGAAAAGAACGACGACGTTGCGGATGTCGAGTCCGCGGCCGAGGGCTCGCCGGTGATCAAGCTGGTCAACCACCTGATCTCCAGCGCGGTCCAGGAAGGCGCCAGCGACATTCACGTCGAGCCGGACGAGAAGTCGCTGCGCGTGCGGTACCGCATCGACGGGCGCCTGCACGAGAAGCTCCGCCCGCCCTACAAGATGCTTCCTGCCATCGTCAGCCGGGTGAAGATCATGGCGGGGCTGGACATCGCCGAGCGGCGTCTGCCGCAGGACGGCGGCATTCACGTGCTGATGCAGGGTCGGCCCATCGACCTCCGCGTCAGCACGCTCAGCGGTCAGCACGGCGAGAAGATCGTCATCCGCGTGATCGACAACCGCAACGTCCTGGTGAACCTCGAGAAGCTGGGGTTCGACTACGACATGCTCAAGCGCTGGCGCCAGGCGATCAGCACGCCCAACGGCATCGTGCTGGTGACCGGTCCGACCGGAAGCGGCAAGAGCACGACGCTCTACAGCTCCCTGCGCGAGCTCAACAGCGACGACGTGAACCTCTGCACCGTCGAGGATCCCGTCGAGTTCAACCTGCCCTGGGTCAACCAGTTCCAGGTGCACACGGATATCGGCTTCACCTTCGCCGGCGCGTTGCGCGCCCTGTTGCGCCAGGACCCGGACATCGTCATGGTCGGCGAGATTCGCGATGAGGAGACTGCCCGCATCGCTGTTCAGGCGGCGTTGACGGGGCACCTGGTGTTCTCCACGCTGCACACGAACGACGCGCCGGGAGCGGTCACGCGATTGCTGAACATCGGCGTCGAGCCGTATCTGGTCTCGGCGTCGCTGGTCGGCGCGCTCGCCCAGCGGCTCGTGCGGAAGATCTGCACGAACTGCAAGGAGCCCTACGATCCGCCGGTGAACATCCGCCACGCGGTCGAGCGAAGCGTCGGGGAGGTCGAGACGTTCTACCGCGGCGCCGGCTGTTCCAAGTGCCGCGAGACCGGTTTCAAGGGGCGCATCGGCATCTACGAGCTGCTCATGCCGGACGACGAAATGCGCGACAAGATGATCGCCACGAAGTCCGTCAACGAGCTGCGCGCCCTGGCGCGCGAGTCCGGGATGGTGACCCTGCGTGCCGACGGCATGCGCAAGGTCAAGGCCGGCATCACGACCGTCGAGGAAGTCCTGCACGCCACCGCCATCGGCTAGGCGAGGAGAACCAACCCGTTGCCTTCGTTCCAATACGAAATTCGAAACGCCGCCGGCGTCGGTTCGACGGGCATGCTGGCGGCCGAGTCGCCGCTCGCCGCCGCCGACAAGCTGCGCAAAGACGGCAACACGATCATCTCGATCAACGAGCACAACCCGGCCGGCGAGTATCAGCCCCGTCCCAAGCGGATCAAGCGCGACGACGTGATATTCTTCGCCAATGAGTTGGCGGTCATGGTCGATACGGGCGTTCCACTGAGTGACGCGCTGGACTCGATCGCCCAGGAGACCGAGCACACCGGGCTCAAGGAGGTCATCCGGGACGTCTCGAACAGGGTCAAGGGCGGCGCGGAGTTCTCCGCGGCGCTTGAGGCCCACCCGAAGGTCTTCAATCGCCTGTTCGTCTCCATGGTACGCGCCAGCGAGGCGACCGGCTCGATGGGCGCAATGCTCATGCGCGTCAGCCACTACATGAAGGACGAACGCGACATCCGCAAGCAGATCAAGGGCGCGATGGTCTACCCGCTGTGCATGCTCGTGTTCAGCATTCTGGTCGTCGTCGGGCTGCTGATCTTCGTGCTGCCGCGCTTCGAGAAAATCTACGCCGGCAAGGGCGCCGCGCTGCCCGCCCCGACACGCGCGCTGCTGGGCATCAGCAACGGGCTGGTCTCGAACTGGCCGTTCGTGCTGCTGGCGGCGGTCGCCATCGGCGTCGGGCTCTACGTCTACCTTCGCAGCGAGTCCGGCCGGCGGCTGCTCGATCGGGTGCGGATCGATACTCCGCTGATCGGCGGCATGTATCGCAAGAGCTACCTGGCCCGGTCGCTGCGGACCATGGCGACCATGGTCAACTCCGGCGTCAGCATGCTCGAAGGGCTGGAGATTACGGGCATGGTGGCCGGAAACCTCTTCTATCGCCGCGTCTGGCTCGATCTGGGCGAGCGCGTCAAGGAGGGCTCGGGACTGGCCGAGCCGCTGAGGGAATGCGACCTGATCCCCGGCACGGTCGCGCAGATGGTCTCCGCCGGCGAACGCACGGGACGGCTCGGCGACGTGATGAACCGCGTGGCGGAGTTCTGCGAGGACGACCTCCGATCCGCCGTCCGCGCAATCTCCAGCATCATCGAGCCGATCATGATTATCATCATGGGCGGATTGATCGGAAGCATCGCCCTGGCGTTGCTGCTGCCGATATTCAACGTCTCGAAGATCATGACGAAGTAGCGCGACGGGCGGCTCAGGGGCCGATGCGGCTTTGCACGGGACATTGCACCCCGAGGACATGGCGCGGGCGCAAGGCGAAGGAGGGACCCGCCCGAGCACACCGGCCCGCAGGGCGCCTCAGCGAGGCGTTCTGCGGGCTTTTGCCTCCACCTCGCGTCGCGCAACGCTAGAATTGAGCCCGAGATCATGAAGGAATCCGCTATGGGCCAGACCGCCGCTGCAACGCTGCCCGAGCCGCTGACCGTCGTCCCCGACAGACGGGAACTCGACGAGCTGCTGGCGACCGAGTGGCTGCTGACCAATCGCCGCGGCGCTTACGCATCGTCCACGGTCGTCGGCTGCAACACGCGACGCTATCACGGCCTGTTGGTCGCGGCGACCGCACCGCCGATGGGGCGGGTGGTGGCCTTGTCGAGCGTCATGGAACGCGTCGTCCTCGCGGGGCGGAGCACGGAGCTGGCGACGCACGAATTCCCCGGCGCGATCTCCCCGGACGGCTGGCGGCGCCTGGCGACGTTTCGCCAGGAGGTGGCTGTGAGCTTCGTGTTCCGGTTCGACGGGCCCGACGGCCCGGTCGAATTGACTAAGGAGGTTCTGCTGGCCGACAACGCCAATGCCGCGGCCGTGCGCTATACCCTGCGCGGCGCGGCGGGCACGCTGCACCTGCAGCCGCTGGTGGCGCTGCGTGACTTTCACGCGTTGCGCCGCCACGACCCCGCCACGCAGATGACGTACCGCGTGGCGGATGAAGCCGTCTGCGTCGAGCAGCGCGACATCGCGACGCGGGCGCTGCACCTGCGGGCCGAGGGCGCGCGGTTCGAGCCGGCGCCGGACTGGTGGTATCGCTTCTACTACCGTGCGGAGGTTGCGCGGGGCCAGGACGCCTTCGAAGACTTGTACACGCCCGGGCGGTTCGTCATCGAGCTGGACGAGGGGGCGAGTTCCCAGTTCACGGCCTCGCTGGACGATCCGCATCCGATGGACTTCGCCACGGACCTGGATCGGCGTCGGCGGCGGCTGTCCGGCGTGGTCGCGGGGTTGGGCGATTCCGCCGATCAGACGGATCGCCGCCTGGCCGTGGCGAGCGAGGCGTTCGTGGCCGCACGGCACTTCGCCAACCGCGCGCCGTCGCCGACCCTCCTGGCCGGCTACCCCTGGTTCGCCGACTGGGGACGGGACGCGTTCATCGCGCTGCCCGGTCTTCTGCTCGAGACCGGACGGTTCGAGGAGGCCCGCGGTGTGTTCACCACGTTTGCCGATCGCATCGCCGACGGACTGGTGCCCAACCGGTTCGACGACTACGGCGATGCGGCGCACTACAACAGCATCGACGCGTCGTTGTGGTTCATCGTTGCGGCCGAGCGCTTCTGCCGCGCCACCGGCGACGACGCCTTCTGGCGGCAGGTGCTGCTTCCGGCGGCGCAGGCGATTCTGACGAGCTACGCGGGGGGGACGCGGTTTGACATCCGCGCCGACGCGGACATGCTGCTGACGGGCGGCTCGCGGCACACGCAACTGACGTGGATGGATGCGAAACTCGGCGACGAGGTCGTCACCCCGCGGCACGGCAAGGCCGTCGAGGTCAACGCCCTGTGGCACAGCGCCAACCGCATCGTCGCCGCCCGCGCCAAGGGCGCGGACGACGCCCTGGCCGACCGCTTCGCCGAACAGGCGGCGCTGATCGCCCGCGCCTTCGGGAAGGCGTTCTGGAACGCCGACGCCGGCTGTTTGTACGACTGTCTGACTGATGGGCAGGCGGATGCTTCGCTGCGGCCGAACCAGATCCTTGCCGTCTCGCTACCGTACAGTCCCCTGACGCGCGAGCAGCAACGCGGCGTCGTCTCGGCCGTCGAGCGGCATCTGCTGACGCCGGCGGGGTTGCGGACGCTTGCAGCGTCGGATTCCCGGTACCGGCGTCGCTACGGCGGATCGTGGGAGTCGCGCGACCGGTCGTACCATCAGGGCACGGTCTGGGCGTGGCTGATCGGCCCGTTCGTCGAGGCGCTGCTGAAGTCGGCCGCCGATGACGGCGACCCGGTCGCGCCGCGGCGCGTGCCGCCGTTCGCGCTGGAGCGGGCCCGCGCCGTGCTGGCGCCGTTCGACGGGCAGTTGACGCAGGCGGGGCTGGGGTTTATCAGCGAGATATTCGACGCCGAAGCACCGCACACGCCGCGCGGCTGCATCGCCCAGGCGTGGTCCGTCGGCGAGGTGCTGCGGGCGCGGCGGCTTCTGGCGCGCTGCGAGCCGAGTGATGCGACCTGATCGTGTAAGACTGGCTGTGGCCGTACTGACAGCGTTTGCGGCGGCCGCACCGGCCGGGGCCGAGGTACGCCTCCGGCTTGTTCCCGCTGAGCCGCCGCGCCCCGGCGGCGGCTACGCCCGCGCCCGGTTGCGCGTTGACGATGCGGACCGCGAGCTGCGCCGCGTGGTCGTCGCTGCGGCCGTGCGATGGGTCGCCGGCGGACCGACGCACGTCCAACCGATAACCGTCGCGCCCGGCGCGCGCCAGGAAACCGCTATCCTGCTGCCGGCCGGACGCTTGCGGCAAACCTACCAGGTGCGTTTGCTCGCCGCAGATCGCGCCGACGCCGACGTGCTGCTGGAGCGGCGGCGGGTCGTTCATTGGGGCGCCGAGGTCGCCGCCGCGGCCGGGACGCTCGTGGATGCCGAGGCCTATCGCCAATGGCGGAAACGCAACGCCCCGCCGAGTTGGCCCGCGGCGCGGCGCCTGCGGATGCTGGCGATGGTGTTGGTCGCGGCCGTGGCGATGGCGGCAACGCTGCTGAGCCGGCGGGCGAGGTGGCGGGCGGCGCTGTTCGTGGGGGCTCTCGTCGTCGGAACCGTTGCCGTCGGCTGGGGGCTCCGGGGCAAACTCGTCCGCGAGAGGCCGTTCGATCGCGACGGAACCGCTGCGATGCGCCCGGCCGATCCGGGCCCGGACCTGCTGGCGGTGACGGCCTTGCGGACGACCATCTGGACGCGCCCCACGGCGGACGTGGCGCCGCTCTACCCGACCCCGGAGGTCCTGGCGACGGATGCGACGGTGATCCATCCGCGGCGGGGCGTTCGTGCCGAGATATCGGCCGGACAGGTGCGCCTGTTCCGGCGTGAATAGGGACAGTCACCAATTTTCGGGGGAGTTGTTATTTCCGAAAAATGGTGACTGTCCCTAGTTACCCGGCGGCTGGAAGCGCCTGCCCGCCTCGCCCCAGGCGTCCACGTAGCGGGTGGGGCGCGTGCGGTACGCCCGCCCGCGGCGCAGGTGCCGCACACACGTCCAGGCCAGCATCACCAGCGCCACGCCGAGCATGGCGGCGGCGATCCACGCGAGGTGATAGAAGTACTTCCTGGCGTCCGGCTCGGCCTGGGCGGCGGCGCGGGCGGCGATGGCGATCATGGCCGCCATGGCGCCGGCGATGACCAGCAGCCCGATGACGGCGAGGGCGAAGTTGACGGTGCGGAAGACGCGTCGCCGCCTGCCGAGCAGGTCGCCGTCGGGCGCGCGGTCGTCATGTGGGCCGGTCACGTCCATGGCACGTTGGCGCGCGGCTCGAACGTCTCAACGTCGTCGAACTGTTCGAGCAGCGCGCGTCCCTCGTCGGAGACCGTTTCGGGCGGGACGATTTTGAGCACGACGTACTGGTCGCCGCGTTTGCCGCCGCCGACCGGCGCGACGCCGCGCCCGCGAAGACGCAACTTGCGCGAGCTGGCGCTGCCCGGCGGCACGGTCACCTGCGTCATCCCGTCGATCGTGGGCACGTCGACCTTCGCGCCCAGTGCCGCTTCGGTGATGCTGATGGGCACTTCGACGATGATGTCGTTGGCGTCGCGCCGGAAGTACGGGTGCGGGCGAATGTGCGTGACGATGTACAGGTCGCCGCTGCCGCCGGGGCCGCTGCGCCCTTTGCCGCGGAGGCGAATCTTCGATCCCTCGCGCACGCCGGGGGGGATCTTGACGCTGACGGTCTGGCTCTGTCCGTTGTGCCGCAGGCGGACGGAGGTTGTCGTTCCGCGAACCGCGGCCATGAAGTCCAGCGTCAGGTCGTATTGCAGGTCGGCACCGCGTCGCGTCGCCGCGCGTCCGCCGGAGCGGCGCCGGCGCCCCATGCCGCCGAGCTGTTCGAGGATTTCGTCCAGCCCCATGCCCATGAACGCACTCTCGCCGCCGCCGAAGACGTCCTCGAACCGTACGCCGCGTCCCCCGGGGCTGTAACCCCAGGTTCGCCCACCGCCGGGCGCGCCGGCGCGCGGGGCGCCGCCCGAGACCCCCGCATGCCCGAACTGGTCATACGCCTTGCGCTTGTCCGGATCAGAGAGGACCTCGTAGGCCTCCGTCGCCTCGCGGAACTTCTCGGTCGCGTCGGAGGCCTTGTTGACGTCCGGATGGTACTTCCGCGCCAGGGCGCGATAGGCCGATTTGATCTTGTCCTGCGTGGCGTCGCGTTGAACGCCGAGGATGTCGTAGTAGTCCCGCTTGGCCATAGCGCCATTCTAACGGCTTCGGCGCGACGCCGCCAACCGTCGCGCAGCGCCCGAGGCCCTCTAGAAATCGACGGCGTCGACGATGGTCCGGGCCGGTTCGGCGCGGTTGAGGCAGTACAGGTGCAGGCCCGGCGCCCCGCGGTTGATGAGGTCCTGGCATTGGCGGACGGCGAAGTCGATGCCGCGCTTTCTCGTCTCTTCCGGGTCGTTCTTGATCGGCTCGAAGATCTCGTGGACCTCCTTGGGGATGGTCGCGCCGCACGTGTTGCAGAACTGCACGAGCTTCTCGTAGTTGACCACGGGCAGCAGACCCGGAATCAGCCGCATCGAAACCCCCGCGTCGCGCACGCGATCGACAAATCGCAGGTACACGTCGTTGTTGAAGAACAACTGCGTCACCGCGAAGTCCGCGCCGCGATCCTGCTTGATCCGCAGGTACTGGCTGTCGAGTTGGACCGTCCCGGCCATGGGATGGCCTTCCGGAAACGCCGCCACGCCCGTGCAGAACCAATCGCCCCGCAACTCGTGGATGATCTCGACGAGTTGATAGGCGTACTTGGGCTGATCCGGCCCGGGGACGAAGTCCGGCTCGTCCTTTCGCGGATCGCCCCGCAAGGCCATGATGTTCCGCACGCCCACACGGCTCATCGCCGCCAACTGCTCGCGAATCTCGCGATACGTGTGCTTGATGCACGTCAGGTGGTGCATGACGGCCACGTCGTGGCGATAGAGTAGCCCGAGCACCACGTCGAGCGTGGCGTGACTCTCGCTGCCGCCGGCGCCGTACGTGACCGAGAAGAAATCCGCCCCCAGCCCGGCCAGCGCCTCGGCCGATTCCCAGAGTCGCTGGCGGCCTTTATCGGTCTTGGGCGGGAAGAACTCGAACGACAACGTCCAAGGCTTTTCGTCGAAGATATCCGTAATCTTTTTCATGGTGTCCTTCGGTTCGCGCGTTCGTCAGGTCTCAACGGTTCGCGGCGCTGCGCCTCGACCCCGTGGTGCGATCCGCAACGTATTGTAGCGAGAACCACGCCGCGGTGCGACCGTCGATCACCGAGGGGCCCGTCAGCGGGCGGGCCTCGGTAACGCTTCCGCGGGGCACGATGGGCCTTGACCCGCACGGGACGTTCGCGTACCGTAACGTGTCTACGGGAGTGTGCCCGAGTGGACAAAGGGAGCAGACTGTAAATCTGCCGGCGATTGCCTTCGGTGGTTCGAATCCACCCGCTCCCATCCGGCCCGGCCGGGCCGGACGCAGCGTCGGTCATGTCGGACGCGCTCATCGAGGGCGGCGGGGGTTGCTTGGACGCCACACGGCGGCATTCGCCAACTCCCGCCGGTACGCGGCGCGAAGCGTTACAACGCGTATCCCAACCGGGCGGTGGGGTCGCGCCTAAGATCGGGCGTTAGCGCGCAACGCCGACGTGATACATGACGCCGTCGCGGCATGGCGGACACCGCGATCGGATGACCTGTAGGCAGAGAAGGAGAAACCTGCTTCGGAAAAAAACTTCGGGCTCGACGATCGTCAATGGTAGATCGGGTTCTATTTGAGCTATTTGACACGCCGGCTCAGGCGAACACCGCAACGTCTCCACGTCATGAAACACGAAAGGCCTGAAAAAGCTTTAATACTTCAGAGTCAAAATGCGCAATCCGATAGACAAAAGGCCGTTGCAAGGAACATATGCGTCCGATAAAATTCGGCACTTCGTAGCCGGGAGAGGGCTATGGCAAAGAACTTATCAACATTCGCGATTGCCCAGATGCTGCATGTTGATCCGGGCTCTGTAGCCAATTGGATCGATCAGGATTTGCTGAAGGCCTATCGCACGCCGGGGGGGCATCGGCGCGTGGCGGTGGATGACCTTGTCGCGTTCCTGCACGAACATCGCATGCCGATCCCGCGTGAGTTGAGTCCCGGGCCGGTCCGCGTTTTGGTGGTTGACGACGAGCCCGGCGTGACGCAGTTGATTCACCGCGCCATCGAGACCAGCCACGATGACTACGAGATCACCGAGGCGCACGACGGCTTCCGTGCCGGGACGGTCCTGGCGACACTTCGGCCGAATGTGGTTATTCTCGACCTTCGCATGCCCGGCATGGACGGCTACGAGGTCTGTCGCCTGATCAAGTCCCAGGACAGCACGTGCCACGCGGACGTTATCGCGGTGACCGCGTATGCGTCGCCGGAGAACCAGCAGCGCATTCTCGGCTGCGGCGCGCGGGCGTGCCTCAGCAAACCGTTGGACATGACCGAGCTGCTGGACCTCGTCGACGAGTGCGTCCGCGAGCAGGGGTTGTAACGCGCACCGTCATGGCGGCGAGGCCGCCTGACGGCGGACGGGGGTGTCCGTGCGCGACGGTTCGTCCTATCCGCGCCGGCATCGCGGCCGGCCTCCCTGCTGTCGGCGGCGGCTCGCACCGCGCGCGGCGCTTGACAAGCCCGCCGCCGAAGATGAATGATGGACGGCGCCCGCCCGCCTTGTAAGGGATGCCGCCATGACCATCATCGAGCCGCACATCCACATGTACTCGCGTACGACGGACGACTACGAGGCGATGTACGCCGCCGGAATCCGCGCCTGCGTCGAGCCGTCGTTCTGGTTGGGCGCTAACCGCCGCTACGCGGGGACGTTCTTCGATTACTTCAAACTCATCCTGGAGTTCGAGACCGTCCGGGCGCGGCGGTTCGGCATCGACCATTACGCGGCCGTGTCGTTCAACCCCAAGGAGGCCGAGAACACCCCGCTGGTCGACGAGGTGCTCGCCGGGATCGACGCGTATCTCGACCACGAGCGCTGCGTGGCGATCGGCGAGATCGGCTACAACAACATCAACGACGCCGAGCAGTACGCCTTCCGCCGGCAGCTCGAAATCGCCAAAGACCGCGACATGCCCGTGGTGATTCACCTGTCGCATTACGAGAAGCCCAAATGCCTCGAGCGGATGCTTCGCGACCTCGACGCGGTCGGCATCGACCAGCGGAAGCTGTATCTGGACCACAATACGGAGGAGACGATCGGTCGGGCGCTCCACGAGACGGACTGCATGTGCGGGTTGACGGTTTATCCGATCAGCAAGCTCACGCCCGAGCGGGTCAGCGCGATCATCCGCGAGCACGGCGCGGATCGCATCATTGTCAGCGGCTCGGCCGACTGGGGCGTCTCGGACCCGCTGGCGCTGGTCAAGGTCGTCGAGACCATGCGCCGCGACGAGCATGAGGCGGCGACCATCGACAAGCTCGTGTTCGCCAACGCCAACCGTTTTTACGGCCAGTCGCCGCGCTGGAAGCCGCAACTGAACATCGCCCCGCTCGATCCGCACGAGTTCCAGCGGTAGGAGAGCCGCCCGTGGCCGATGCCGACTCAAGCGCGTCCCGGTCCCGCGGCGCCGCGCGCGGCCGCGCGGCCGCGTGGCTGGAGCTGTTGCGCCTGCCCAATCTGCTGACCGTCCCGGGCGATCCGCTGGTCGGTTTAGTCGTGGCGACGTCCTCTGCGCCGCTGCGGATGTGGCTCGCCGCGCCGGCTGCGAGCGTGTTTCTGTACGCGGCCGGGCTGGTGCAAAACGACTGGGCGGACCGCCGCCGCGACGCGCGGGACCGCCCGGACCGGCCGCTCCCCAGCGGGCGGGTCGCGGCGCGCACGGCGTTGGTGACGTCCGTCGTGCTGCTTGTCGCCGGCCTGGCGGCGGCGCGTTTCTGCGGGCCTTGGACGCTGGCGACGGCGTGCGGGCTTGTCGCCGCGATTACCTGCTACAACCTGCTGGCGAAGCGCCTGCCCGTCATCGGGCCGTTGACGATGGGGGTGTGTCGGGCCTTGAGCGTGGGGATCGGGCTGGCCGCCGGAGCCGAGCACGTCGCCGCGGGCTGGCCCGGCGATTCCTGGCCCGGCCTGTCGCTGATGCAGTACGCCCCGGCCGGGCTGATCGGCGCATACGTAACGGCGCTGACGGCCGTGGCGCAGCACGAGGGGCGCACCGCCCGCGTGGGGTGGGTGCGGGACCTGCCGGCGGGCATGCTGGCCGTCGTGGCGACGTGGGTCGTTATCGGCACCATCGATGTGCCGCTGTCCGCCGAAACCTGGCACTACTGGGCGTCGCTGGCGGCGTTGCTGGCGGCGGTGCTCTGGGCGGGGCGGTGCGCGGCGGGGCTGGCGCTGGCGCGCCGTCCGGACGACGTGCAGCGCAACGTCGGGCGGCTTGTTCGCGGCGTGATGCTGCTCCAGGCGTGGTTGTTGTTCGCTGCGGGCGACGACGTGGGCTTGATTCTCGGTGGCTCCGCGGTGGCGCTGTTCGTGGTCGCCGGCGTTCTGTCGCGGCGGTTCGCGTCGAGTTGAGTTCGCCGGCGCGCCGAAAACGCCTAGAGGACCGTCACAATGGCTGACAAGAAGCTGCTGATCGTGCAATGTGCCGCGCTGTCCGAGCCGCTCGATCTGCCCGGACTGACCTTCGCGCGGGCGGACAGCGTCTTCCCGGCTGTGACGTGCACCATCCAGGCCAGCTTCCGCACCGCCGCGCCGCCGAGCGCGCACGGCATGATCGCCAACGGGCTGTTCGTTCGCCCGCTGCGCCGCGCGATGTTCTGGGAGCAGTCGTCCGGGCTGGTCGAAGGCCCGCGCATCTGGGACGCCGTCCGCGCCGCCGGTCGCCGCGTCGGCATCCTGTTCTGGCAGCAGTCGCTCGGCGAGTCGGCCGACGTGATCCTCTCGCCCCAACCGATCCACAAGCACCACGGCGGGATGATCGAGTCCTGCTACGATTGCCCGCGCGGGCTCTACGATCGCCTGCGCACGCGGATGGGGCAACGCTTCCGCCTGCGGGACTACTGGGGACCGCTGGCCTCGCCGCGCGCGGGCGACTGGATCGCCGATGCCACGGCCGCGGTCATCGCCGACGCGGGCCTGCTCGGCTCGCCGCCGCCGGATTTGTTGCTGACCTACCTGCCCACGCTGGATTACGACCTGCAGCGCTTCGGGCCTGGCGGCAAGGGCACGGGCGAGGCACGCAACGCGTTGCGGCGCCAGCTCGAGACGCTCCTGGCGGCCGCCCGGGACAACGATTACGACGTGCTCGTTTTCGGCGATTACGCCATCGCCCGATGCGAGCGGGCGGTGTACCCGAACCGCGCCCTCGCCGCGGCGAACCTGCTGCGAACGCGCGACGTGGCCGGCATGACCTACGCCGATCTGTGGGCGTCGCCGGCGTTTGCACTCGTTGACCACGAGGTGGCGCACGTATATACTCAAGGGCAGTCCGAGACCGCCGCGGCCGCGGAAGTATTGCGGTCGCTGGCCGGCGTTGCCGAGGTGCTCGACCGCGACGCGCAACACGCCCGGGGGGTGGACCACCCCAACAGCGGCGAACTGGTCGTCATTGCCGAGCAGGGCGCCTGGCTGTCCTACCCGTGGTGGACGGATCGGTCCCGCGCGCCGGACTTCGCGACGCACGTGGACATTCACAACAAGCCGGGCTTCGACCCGTGCGAGCTTCGCATGGCGTGGTGGCCGCCGCTGAGCGTTCGCCAGGACGCGGGCGCAGTCGCCGGCTCCCACGGGCGGACCGGCGACGGGCGCGAGATCGTCTGGGCCTGCACGTGTCCGCTTCCCGGGCCGGTCGACGACGTGATCGACCTGGCCGAATCCGTGCGACGCGCGACGGGCGATTGGTGGTTATAGAACTATGGGCGCTTCACACCCGCACAACGGCAGGGGAGCGAGCGAGCCGGCGTATCATCAGCGGATCGCCGTGGACTTCGACTATCCCGTCCACTTCACGCGCGGGCTGTTCGACGCGGACAACCCGCTGCTGGCCGACGTGCTCGACCGTCGCGGCGAGCGCCGCCACCGCGCGGTGGCCTATCTCGACGCCGGCTGCGTCGGTGCCCATCCGGGCCTGCCGCGGCGCGTGAAGGCGTATTTCGCCGCTCGCGCGCCGCGCCTGGAGCTGTGCGCCTGCGAGGTCGTCAGCGGCGGCGAGGGCGCCAAGAACGGCTGGCAGAGCGTCCGCGACGTGATGTGGACGATCGGGCAGACCCATCTCGATCGACAAAGCTTCGTGATCGCCGTCGGCGGCGGGGCGCTGCTGGACATGGTCGGCTTTGCAGCGAGCATCGTCCACCGCGGGCTGCGCCTCGTCCGCGTGCCGACCACCACGCTCGCACAGAACGACGCCGGCATCGGCGTGAAGAACGCCATGGACGAGCACGGGCGGAAGAACTTCGTCGGCACCTTCGCGCCGCCGTTCGCCGTGCTCAACGATGCGACCTTCCTGCCCACGCTTAGCGACCGCGACTGGATCGGCGGGGTGGCTGAGGCGTTCAAGGTCGCCCTGATCGAGGATGCCGCGTTCTTCGACGTCCTCTGCGAGCGGGCGGACGCCCTGCGCCGGCGCGACCTGGAAGCCATGGCCGCCTGCGTCCGCCGCTGCGCGATCCTGCACCTTGAGCACATCCGCGATGCGGGCGATCCGTTCGAGTTCGGCTCGGCCCGCCCGCTGGATTTCGGTCATTGGTCCGCCCACCGGCTCGAGACGCTCTCGCGCTACCGCCTAGGTCACGGGCAGGCCGTCGCCGTCGGCATCGCCCTCGACGCGGTCTACGCCGCACGCAAAGGGCTGCTGAGCGATGCGGAGCTGGAGCGGATTCTCGACGGGCTGACCGCCTGCGGGTTGCCGATCTGGTGCGACGAGCTGACCGTCCGCGACGAGCGGGGGCGCCTGGCGGTGCTCGACGGGTTGGCGCAATTCCGCGAGCACCTCGGCGGGCGGCTGTGCGTCACGTTGCCCGACGGCATCGGGCGGAAGGTCGAGCTGCACGAGATGGACGCCGACCTGATCGCCGAGTGCATCGGTGAGCTGCACGACAGGGCCGGTCGCCGCCCGGCCGCGAAGGCCGCCCAATGAAACTCCAGGCGGACCCGCCGCTGCATCTGACCTACTGCCTCAACGTCCACGCCGGCGAAAGCTGGAGCGATACCCTCGCCGCGATCCGCCGCTACGCCCTCGCCGTGCGCGACCGCGTGCAACCGGACGGACCGTTCGCGCTGGGCCTGCGGCTCAGCGCCGCCGCGGCGGCGGACCTGGCGGGCGGCGATGCGCTGGATCGCTTCGCCGCGTTTCTGGCGGCGGAGGATTGCTACGTCTTCACGATCAACGGCTTTCCTTACGGGCGGTTCCACAAGGCGCCGGTCAAGCAGGACGTCTACCGCCCCGACTGGCGCACGGGCGAGCGGCGGGATTACACGGTCCGCCTGGGTGAGATTCTCGCGCGGCTGTTGCCCGACGGGCTCGCCGGGAGCATCTCCACCGTGCCGCTGTCCTACAAGCCGTGGGGTACCGGCGACGAGGACGCCGCGGCGATGGTGCGGCGGCTGTGCGAGGTCGTCGCGCACTTCGCCGATCTGCGGTGCCGGACGGGACGGACGATCCGCCTGGCGCTGGAGCCCGAGCCGGACTGCCTGCTCGAGACGACCGACGAGGTAATCGACTTCTTCACCGGCCCGCTGGTGCGGCAGGGCGCCGACGTGCTGGGCGAGTTCGGCTTGGACGCCGACGCGGCGCGGGTGGCGATCGCCGAGCACGTCGGCGTGTGCCTGGACACCGCGCACGCGGCCGTGGCATTCGAGCCACCGCACGACGTGCTGCAACGCCTGGGCGCCGCGGGCATTCGCGTTTGCAAGGTGCAGCTCAGCGCCGCGCTGCGCGTGACGCCCGGCGCCGAGGCCTTACGCCGGTTGGCGGCGTTCAACGACGCGGTGTATCTTCATCAGGTCGCCGTTCGCCGCGGGGACGGAACGGTCGTTCGCTACGCGGACCTGCCGGCCGCTCTGACCGATGCCGACGCCGCGGACGCGGACGAATGGCGCGTGCACTTTCACGTGCCGCTGTTTTTCGGCGGCGACGAGGCGATCGGCTCGACGCGCTCGCTGCTGCGCAGCGCGTTCGCCGACGCGCTGCGCGCCGGGGCGACCGACCAACTCGAGATCGAGACCTACACCTTCGACGTGCTGCCGGACGGACTCGCCGTCGCCGACCCGGCCGAGGGCATCGCCCGTGAGTACCGCTGGGTGCTGGACGAACTGCTCAGCCGTAGTCCTCAGTAGAAGGGTGGGCATGTTTGCCCACCAGTCAGCATTCCGCGGGCATGCATGCCCGCCCTGCATCCGGGGGTGTCGTGGGCTGCGAGGCGCAGCCGAGCCACCACGCGGCTACCGTCCACGGCGCGTCCGTTGCCCGAGGAGGACCACGTCGCGCAACTGCTGGTCTGTCTGTGCGGCCAGCCAGCGCTTCTCGAAGTCGCTTTGTTGGACGACTTGCGCGATGGCCGACAGCGCCTGGAGGTGAAAGTTCCGTTCGTCGCGCGTGCCGACGAGGACGAACACGGCGTGGATGCCCTCCTCGGCGTCCGGGAAGGCGAACCCCGCGCGCGACCGCGCCAGCAGCACGTCGAAGGCGTGGTGGCCCTCGATGACCACGTGCGGGACCGCCAGGTGCGGGCCGATCACCGTGCTGCTCTCCGCCTCGCGCTGCCGTAGCGACGCCAGCAGCGACTCGGCATCGACGCCCACGCGCGGCGCCACCCGATCCGCCGCGGCGGCGAACAGCGCGTCGGACGCCATGGGCTCCGGCGTGTCGATCACCGCGCAGCCCTCGATCAGGTGATCGAACCGATCGAGCACGATCTGGTCGCGCTGGCGGATGACGGCCTTGAGATCGGCCTCCAGCGTGCCCGTCACCAGCTTGTGGTCCGTGATTCGCTCGACCAAGTGCAGCAACGCCGATTCCTGCCGCCCGCGCGCCCGTCCGTAGAACCAGTACAGGCAGAAGCCGGCCAGTGCCAGCACGGCCGTCATGGCGAACGCCTCCAGCCCCATCTCGAAAAGGACGAACCCGAACCCGACGATCCCGACCACCTGCACCCACGGATACAGCGGCGCTCGGAAGGTGGGGCGGTAGTTGCCCACGCGCCCCTCGCGCAGCACGATCACCGACAGGTTCGCGAAGATGTTGGTCAGAATCAGCCCGACGGACGCGGCCTCGACGAGAATCTTCAGGTTCACCAGCAGCCCCACGACCGCCATCCCGCCGGTTGCGAGCACGGCCATGTGCGGTGTGGCGAACCGCGCGTTGACGCGGCCGACTGCGCCGGGCAGCGTGCGGTCGCGGCTCATCGCCAGCAGGTAGCGCGAGCCGGTCAGGATGCCGGCGTTGGCGGTGGTCAAGAACGCCATCGCCCCGGCGGCGCCGAGGGCGATCTGCCCGCCGCGCCCGAGAAACGCCAGCGCCGCGTCGGCGATGGGCGTCAGCGAGCCGGACAGGTCCTCGCCCGGCAGGACGCCCACGGTAACGGTGACCATCAGCGCGTACAGCGCCATCGTCACCACCAGCGAGAGGATCAGCCCGCGCGGGATCGTCCGCCCCGGATGGCGCACCTCCTCGGCGACGCTGGCGATCTTCAGTAGCCCCCCGTAGGCGACGAACACGAACCCCGCCGTGGCGAACACGCTCAGCGTGCCGCTCGGTGCGAAGTCCGCGAACCGCTCGACCCGCACGGCCGGCAGCCCGCGGAACACGTACACGCCCGTCAGCGCCAGCAGCAACCCCACCAGCACCATCTGCACGCGGGCGGCCTGCTTGACGCCGACGATGTTCAGCGCGATGAACCCCGCGCCCAGCACCGCGCCGGTGATGCGCAGGTCGATCGGCGCGAACAGCGCCACCAGCGCGCCCAGGCCGACCAGCGCGAACGCCGCCTTCAGCGAGAACGCCAGCCAATCGAACAGGCCCGCGACGGTCCCGACGGCCGGACCCATCGCCCGCGTGATGAAGTAGTAGTCGCTGCCGGCCTTGGGCATGGCGGTCGCCAGCTCGGCCGTGCTCAACAGCCCCGTCAGCGCCAACAGCCCCGCCAGCCCGTACGAGACGATCACGGCCGGGCCGACCTGCTCGAACGCCGGACCGGGCAGCACGAACAGTCCGGAACTGATCATCGCGCCGGTGGCGATGGCGAACACGCCCGCCAGCCCCAGCGGGCGGTTCAACCCGTGCGATCCGTCTCGGCTCATGCCGGCTCCTTCCCTGCAATGCTCGCCGCACCGCGCCCGGCGCGCGAGCACGCCCTATGCCTCGGCGCCCCGCGCCTCGCGCCGCAGACGTACCGTCGCGCCGACGCCGGCGTCCAGAACGGCCGCGGCGCTGCCGCCGTTGACGGCGACCTCGATCAGCCCCATCGAGTTGACCAGCGCCAATGCCGCGCCGCGCTCCACGAAATCATATGTCCCCTGCAGCGCGCCCACCTCACGCCCGTCGCAGGAGACGCGGACCGCGTCGAGGGCCGCGCACCACGGTTCGACAGCCGCGATCGGGATGTTACTGACCAGATTGCCGAAGCGGTCCACGTAGACGATCTGCCCGGCCAGCACCTCCCCGGCGACGACCGGGCGGGGCACGTCCAGCATGGTGAACGCCTTCGGCCGCGGGCCCAGCCGCGCCAGGTCCACGCCGTTGAGAATGTGCGCCGCGACGGGGGCGAAAATGTCCCGCCCGTGGAACGTCCGGCTGGTGGCGGCGGGGACGTAGCGGCTGTTGGAGACCACGACCAGCTCCCGCTGCTCGCGCGACTCGGCGACGAAGGTGATCACGCCGTTGTCCGGACAGAGGAACCGCTGCCCGCCGATGTCGCCGGCGAGAATGCGGCGGTCCGTCCCCACGCCGGGGTCCACGACCACCACGTGCAGCGTGCCGTCGGGGAACGACCGCGTCGCCTCGGCCAGCACGAACGCCGCCGACAGCACGTCCTGCGGGGCGATCTCGTGGGTGATGTCGATGATCTCCGCCCGCGGACAGTGACGCAGCAACACGCCCTTCATCGCCGCGACGTACGGGTCGCGCGTCGAGAAATCCGTCAATAGCGTCACCAGTTGCCGTTTGGCCATGCGTCGCCTCGCTGCCTGTGCCCGCCCGCCCCGGCCGCGCGGTGTCGCGATCCGGTCCGCCACGTTCCCGCCCCCCGGCCGCGCGGTGTCGCGATACGGTCTGCAACGTTCCCGCCCCCCGGCCGCGCGGTGTCGCGATACGGTCTGCAACGTTCCCGCCCGCCCGGCGGGTCGCTGCCGCATTATCTTACCGAAAAACGCCGCCGGCGTCCGCAAGTCGCCGACGCTCCGCAGCCAGGGTGACGGCACGCGGCCGCAGGGCACCGGGCGGGGGTACGGGCCGGCTCGCCGAGGTCCTCGAGGGTCTGGGCGGAGTTGTTCGCCGTGGCGACCAGCACGTCGGCCACACCGGTGAGCGTGTAGACGAACTCGGCCGACTGGGCGTCGCCGTCCTCGCCGGTGGTGATTTTACGGCTGTCGTGTTTTTCGGTCAGCGACGTGGGCATGCTTCACCATTCAGTTCTTGTGGTCTTTTTCAACACTTGGCATACTTCGTGTGTAACATTTCACCCGTCTGCAACGGATTCTACGGGCAGCGGTGGGAGTTGGCCAGCTGTCAGGGTAGTTCGCAGGGCTGAGTCGATGGTGGCGAGGGGATCATGGCCGCGCAGTTTCAGTGTCCGGTAGACGCTCATCAGCACGGCTTGGACGGCCGCGCCCTTCTCGCTGCGGTTGGACTGGCTGATCTTCCGCAGGATCACGGCCGGGCGGATCATCCGCTCAGCGAGGTTGTTGTCGAACGGCACGTCGGGATAGTCCAGGAACGTGAACAGCGCATCGGTATGCTTTCGAAGCCGCTTCGCCAGCCGGGTCGCGTCGGCGTCGGCATAGGACGCCTCGGCCAGCGCCACCAGCCGACGGTCGATCCGCTCGATCCGAGACGCATACCTCCGCGGCGAGAAGTCCGGCCGCTTTCGCAGCCGGATCCCGTCCCGCAAAAGCCGGCGAAGCTTCTTGGCGAACGCCTGCCACTCGGCCGATGCGTTGTACTCGTCGGCCTTCTCCAACTCCCGCAGCAGGTGGACCAGGCAGCACTGCCGCTCGGTGGCGAAGGCGTTGTACGCCGACCAGAAGTCCGTGATCAGCACCCCGTCGAACGCCTCGGCGAAGAACTTCTCCAGGGCAGGGCTTCCCCGGCTGGGATCCAGCAGATAGTAGCACGACAGCCGGTTGGCGAAGCACCACAGCCACCACGTCCGCCCGTTCATCCGCCAGCCGGTCTCGTCGGCGTGAAGATGGGCCGATGCGCGGGCCTCGTCGCCGATTTGCACGTACCACGGCTCGAGCACCTCCGCCAGCCGCTGCCAGGCGGCCACCAGCCCCCCGGCCGACAAGTGCGTCTGGAACGGCACGCCGAGAAGTTCCCGGACCTGGGAGATGCTCACGCCGAGGCCGTAGTGCAGCCAACTGCTCAGCGCCACCGCCCGGTGGCCGATCTTCGCGTTGGGCAGCGCGTCGGGGACGACCGGCTCGACGTGCTTCTTGCAGTTCGGGCAATAGTCGCGGTGGACCGTGTGTTCGGTGACGACGGTTCGCAGGTCTTCGAGGATGTCCTCGATGGTCCGGGTTCGCTTACGCGTGCAGCGCTGCAGCGCGCCGCCGCAGCCGGGGCAACGGTCGAGGCGATGGGCCTCGTGCTCGTCGATGCGCTTCGGCGTCGGACGACGTTTGCCGGGGTGGCCCTTCCGGGCCCCCGGCTTGGCTTTGCGCTTCCGGGCCGGCGGCTTGGTGTAGATCGGCCGCTGAGCCGAGGGCGTGACGGGGTCGATCCCGGGCGGGCCGGCAAGCTTCGCCTGAAGCTCGCCGATGCGTTGGTGCTGCTCTGCGATGCGTCGCGCCGCGGCCAGCCAGGCCAGCTTGAGCAGATCACGATCCACCTGGGCGAGCTGCTCGGCCTGGGCGTCGGTCAGGGCGCCGTCCAGGGCGGCCGTGATGAGCTTGGCGATCCGAGCATCCGTGCTGATTCCTGCGTCCATGACCTGCGCATAAAGCATATTCTTCCTTGGCGCAAGGCAAAACCCTGGAAAATCGTGAGAAACTTTTCCGCCCCCAAGTTGCATACGGCTGAAGTGTTACCTT
>JAGXKT010000052.1 GCA_018335035.1 Phycisphaerae bacterium | reverse complement strand
CCTTGCGACGCTTGCGATGGCCCTGGCGGAGGAAGCCCCGCCATCGCTCGCCGCAGGCCTCGCGACGGGCGAGCCACTCGTAGATGCACGTATGGCTGACCCAGCATTGCGGCCGGTCCGGACGGAGATAGCGCAGACGCCCGGCGATCTGCTCGCGCCGCCGGGGCTGTCGGCCGTCGTGGCCGAGGGCAGGGCGAGCGGCGCGCTGACCCAGTTCCAGTCGATCATGGCCGACCGCATCGCGAACATCAACGAGGTGACGCTCGCGGACGTGATGGTGCCGATGTCTCGGGTCATGTCTGCCCCGGCCGGCGTGACGCGGGACGAGCTGCGGCGGCTGATTCGCCAGCATAACTACTCCCGCGTGCCCGTGATGGACGAGGGCGGGGCCGTCGTCGGCATCCTGGACGTGTACGAGGCGCTGATCGACGAGAGCGACGCTCCGCCCGAAGCGCACGCCACGCTGCCGCTGGTGCTGCCGGCCTCCATGATCGTCACCGAGGCGCTGTGGCGGATGCAACGGACCCGCACCCGGCTGGCCGTCGTCGCCCGAAACGAAAGGCCCGTCGGCATCGCCACCGTCAAGGACCTCGTCGAGGAGATCGTCGGCGAGCTGCGGGCGTGGTAGGCGAGGAGCGTCGCCCCCCCCGCGTGGACTGTTACGGCTCGTCCGGGTGCGTGCCGCGGTGCCAGCGCCGGATGCGAAACAGGTCCGCCGCCATGCCGACCGAGTCCTGGAACAGACGCACCTTCGAGTCCCCGGCCGCACGCCAGGTGATGGGCACTTCCGAGATGCGATACCCCCGCCGGCGCGCAAGGTAGAGAATCTCCACGTCGAAGGCCATGCTGTTGAGCCGCTGCAGGGCGAACACGTCTTCGGCGACCGGGCCGCGGAAGCACTTGAACCTGCACTGCGTGTCGCGCAGGCCGCGAACCGCAACCGCACGCACGAGGCCGTTGAATACGCGACCCGTCAGCCGCCGCATTCGCCCGTCCGTCACCTCGGAATCCGGATGCTCCCGCGAGCCGACCGCCACGTCCACCCCTTCCAGCCGCGGCGGCAGGAAGCGGACCACCTGCTCGATGGGCATCGACAGGTCCGCGTCGCACAGGAAGCGGTACGCCCCACGCGCCTCCAGCATGCCGCGCCGCACGGCCAGGCCCTTGCCGCGCTGCGGCTCCCGCAACGCCCGCAAGCTCGGGTAGACCCCGCCCAGGTCCTCCAGCAGATCCCACGTGCCGTCGACGCTGCCGTTCTCCACCACCACGATCTCGCTGCGATACGGCTGCTCGCCGAGGAACGCATCGATCCGCCGCAACGAATCCGGCAGGCGGTCCTCCTCGTTGTGGGCCGGCACCACGACCGACAGGAACATATCTTCCTCATGCGACGGCCCGGCCGCGCCAGCGCCGGCTTGTTCGGATTCATCGTGCTTATCGAGCATGCTGCCTCGTCTGGGGCGGAAGCTCGGGCGGCCAAGCCGCCCCCGGATCCCCGATGGAACGATTGCGAGATTCTACACACGTCCGGCCGCACCGCAAGCCGGACACCACCGCACGCTGATAACCGACCGACGACTGATTGCGGATGACCGATAGCCGAGAACTGATAGCTGACGTCTGACTGCTGATGGCTGACGGCCGAGAACCAATAACTCGGGCCGCCAACGCCGTTGTTCCACGTGGAACATCGCTTGCGCACACGTTTGTGCGCACAATCGCGTCGATATTCATGAATCGGAAGCGTCCGTGCGCACGATCGCGTCGCGGCCCGTAGCGAAGGTCCATACGGATCTTCGACAGTCTCGCCTTCGTGTACCGCGGGCGTCTCGCCCGCGCCGGCATTCTTCCGTCGCCGCCGCGGTTCGAACGTCTTGAATGTCGGGCCGGCCCCCGCCCTGGCGGGCGGGGCTTCGTTGTCTCCGCCGCTGACGCGGCATTTGCCGGCTCGTCCGCATTTCCCCTTGCCGCGTCCCCGCCCGCGCGGGATAATGCCGAGCCATGATGGGGCACGCGTCATTTCGGGGCCTCACGCCACGCCGAGGACTCCGCGCGCGGCCGACCCGGACGCTCGAGGTCCGCACGAACGGCGACGCCGACCCGCTGAAGCAGTATCCGCCTTCGCCTGGCGGCTCCGGCCGGACAGGCGTCACGGCCGGGTGGGTGTGTACGTCGCGCGAGTATCTGCGGGCTGAGCACGAAGCGGACCTTACAGCATCGCTTCGTCGCCACGAGTACGGGAGGCCCCTTGGCGAGCTCTCATTCCTGCAGCACGTGGGGCGGCTGCTGGGCCGGAACCTTGTGCCCAAGAAGCCCGGGCGGAAGCCGAAGAAGGAGAAACAGCTTGTGTCTCCCCCGATAGCGAGACGTGAAATGAGCAGAAGGCATGGGATACAAATAGTGTGTGCGGCGGCGCTGATGGTGTGGGTGGCGTACGCGCCCGCTGCCCCGCCCGCTAGTCCTGAAGGATCTGTGACTGAGGATGTTGGCGCCTTGAGGCTTGTCTTCGATGGCGCAGGGGCGAGAGGCGCTGCCCTCTCCGCTTCGAAGGTCGTTTTGTTCCAGGCTGGGGACTCGATCGCGTCGAAGACGACACGTTTCCGGGAACCGATGATCTTCCGTGGCTTGCCCTCAGGAGAGCTGCGCGTCGAAGTGGTCCCGATACCGGGCGAGGTAGCGGCCGGCTTCTCCGGGGAGGCGATGGCGGAGGTGGTCGCAGGAGAGATGACAACCGCGCGAGTCCCGCTGCGGCGCATCGAGTCCAGCCCGGTTTCCATAACGACAGTTGGCCTGGATGGTGAGGTTTATGCGGAGAAGCCGATTCTGGTGAGGGATATTACCGGCGGTACGTGTCTGCTTGAGAGGAAGGCCAGAACGGACGAAGCGGGACGGTACGTGCTGCGGGCGTTCCCCGAGCACACATACGTGCTTGTGACATATGGCAAGCATCTGTATGAGTACAGATCAGCGCTGCTGACGACTGATGATGCGAAGGCCGACGTAACCTGGCGGCTAAGCCATGGCAAGGAGGTCGAGCTTGTCTTCTGCCTCGGGTCAGAGGATGTGCCCGCGCCTGCGGAAGTAATCGCGGGGGTCGGCATTGAGGCCAATGTCGGAACTGAGACCAGACGCCTGGGGATGAAGCTGGACGAAGGCAAAGTGTGCCTGAGCAAGGACGTCGGCCTTCTCGCCGGTGCCGAGCGATTGACCGTGAAGCCGCGAGGCAGTCACGTGGCGGACTATGAGCTTGTGGGCGGAGGTGTCGTGAAGCTTGACGACAGTGACCACCAGGTCGTGCGGCTGGTACTGAGGCCCAAGAAGCAAGCCGCCGTGATGGTCAACTGCAGAGGGCTTGCGGAGGACGCCGGGCCGGCCCGGGTGTATGTAGTCTCGGATAATGAGAAGCTCTACCGGGGACAGAGCGGCCGCGCCGCCGTCTTGCCGTTCGGCACGTATCGGGTCTACGCGTGGCGCGAGGGCTATCGTCTGGCCGAGGCGCCGCTCCACATATCGGATCGGGCCTCGCAGGAGTTATCGCTGGATATGACAAAGGCGCAGATGCATCGCATCCGGGTTACAGGCCCGGACGGCAAACCGCCCGCCGAGGTTCATATCGAGCTCAGATATCCAGGTAAGGCATTTCTGCCGTCGCATGAATGGCGGATGGACGCTAAAGGTGTGGCCCGCGGTCCTGTCGATGACAGAGCGGGCCCGGTACTCATTGCCAGAGACATTGCCCTCGGCTGCGTCGTCGCGACGCCCGAGAAGGTCGGCCGCCCCGCGCCGCAGATGATCGCTTTCCGTCGGCCGTGCGAACTTGCCGGCCGTGCCCCGGTGGAGTTGAGCGAAACAGACGATGGGCCTGAGCGTCAATGGCTCGTTTTGTGGGTCAGGGCGGATACGCCAAGAGTGGTGGCAGGCGTGGGACGGGTAAAGGATGGCGCCTACACGGCCTACCTCCAGCCGGGGATGTACGACGGATATCTGACGACGGCCAAATCCAATAAAGCTTTCCCGCTCAAACGTGTGGTGATCGTCGCTGGCGAGGCTGCCAAGCGAGTGAACCTCCCAACTGTCGGTGATAAGCAATGGGCTAAGCGCAAACGATTGAGGGACTACAAGGTTGATGAATAGCGCCAAACTGCTATCGGTCGCCTTGGCCGCATGTGCGGCGTGCCATCGCCCCAATGGGGCTCCGCGCTCGAGGTAGGGGCGGGTGGCGTGGTTGATGACCCCGCTTGGGTGCCATGCCGGCTCCGCAGTCATGCGGTCTTCTGCGGCAGAGTTGACGCACATGCCCGGAGGGCCGGCCATGGCACCCGGCGCCCGTCACCCAGGCGAGCCGCCCGGGACACAACCGGGCGCGTTCAACTACGCCGGCGCAATCGATTCGTCCAAGTAGATGAATCTGGGGACATCATACGGTTTTTGCTTGCGTGGAGATGTAACGCGGTCGGCCTCGTAAGCGAGAGAAAAAACCGTATGGTGTCCCAGGATAACCCGGCGCCCGAAACTGGATCACGCCCGCCGACGAGGTGGAGGACGCGTTCTTCCCGTACGTTCCGGACTTCCTCGACACGATCCACGAGCACATCCACCCGCTGAAGGGCTACACCCCCCAGCGCGACTGTTCACGGGAGGACCTGCTCCGGCGAAACCGACTTGGGGTCTAGCTGGTCAGTTGTCATCGCTCAGCGAGCGCGTTGCACGGAGCGATGAGTTCCGGAGTGTGGCCGCAGCGCCCGATAGGGAGCGCAGAATCTGGGGACACCATACGGAATCTGGGGACACCATACGGTTTTTGCTTGCGTGGCGTGGAGATGTAATAGCGGTAGGCTGCTGGGCCGCCCCCTCCTGCCCGGCCGACTCGGTCGGCCTCGTACGCGAGAGAAAAAACCGTATGGTGTTTCCGGATCAACGGTGTCCCCGGATCAACGTACGTACGCGAGAGAAAAAACCGTATGGTGTCCCCGGATCACGGCAAATAATAGGCGAATTCACATCTCAAGTGCAACGGTGCGTCGCCAGAAGACTTCGGCGGGCGTCCGGTAGTTGAGGCACTTTCTTGGACGGTCGTTCAGTTGCCGTAGCATGCTCTCGAGTTGCCAATCTGTCAACTGGTCAAAGCGTTCGCCCTTGGGCAGGTACTGCCGCAGCAGGCCGTTGGTGTTCTCGTTGGTGCCCCGCTCCCAGCTCGAATACGGATGCGCGAAGTACACATCCATCTCCAACAGCGCCGCGATGCGCTCATGGGCGGCGAACTCCCGCCCGTTGTCGAAGGTCTCGGTCTGCCGCCGGTCGGCCGGGTCGTCGTTGATCCCGATCTGCACCAGCTCGTCGACGTACCCGCCGCCCCAGACGTACTGCTTGAGCACGCGGTCCGGGTCGCCGTCGCCGTCGTGATCGTCTCGCGTCTCGATCATCCGCTGCCCGTCGTAGTAGTAGTGATATGCGCCGTCCCAGTCGGCCGAGTTGTCCACGACCTTGCTGATCCGCCGGCCGAGGGCATCGTACCGCATGCTAGCGACCCGCGAGGTCGTCTGCAAGGTTCCGCTGCAATCTCGATAGGCGCGATTGACCGCGACGAGACGGTTCCATGCGTCGTACGCGTAGGCGTACTGCCCGTCGTAGGTCAGATTCCCGGCCGCGTCGTGGAACAGTTGATCGGCGCCGTAATCGCCGGTGGCGTCGGTTTCGAAGTCCTCGACGATGTCGGCCGTCTCGTCCGTGAAGCTGCCGTCGGCGTCGGCGTCGGGGATGACGGTCAGATCGTCGACGAACATGACCAGCCCGGCCGTCCGCTGATGCAGGCTGCTCCACGGCCACGCCTCCACTCGCGTCGCCAGCCCGGCGCGCAGCGGGTTCCGCTCCACGTACCGCAGCACCGACAGCACCGGGTCGCCGCCCTCGATCACGCCGGCCGCACGCTGCGCCCGCGACAGGCGCCCGGCCTGCACGGGGAAGCTCTTGAACCGCCCCTGATACAGGTGCCCGCTGCCGGGCGTGCCGCGCGCCGCGTGCCAACGCTGCGTGTGCGTCACCGTCAGCCATCGCATGAACTCCGAGAGGTCGCCGTCCTCGCGCGGCCGGAGGACCAAGTGCCAGTGGTTCGGCATCAGGCAGTAGCCGATCGTCCGCATCGCGACGCGGTCGTGGGCCTGCGCGAGGATCGAGAGGAACAGCGCGTATTCATCCGGCGACTCGAACAGGGGCAGACGCGCGTTGCCCCGGTTGAGCACATGATACACGATCCCGCCGACGGCCGCTCGCGCCGCTCTGGGCATGGCACAATCCTACTCCCGACGCCGGAGGCATCAAGCATCATGCTCACAAAGGTTCCTGACCCCTTTTCCCCCCAAGATACGGCAGGCCTTCCCCGGTGTTGGGTCATGAACCTTTTCTTCGCCGCGCCAGCGGCGCCTGACACCCGGCGCCCGGCTCGTGCGATGTCCGCCACGTGCGGCTCAGGTGGCGGCGTGCGTTTCACCCAGGCGGCGCATCTCCGCGACGAGCGCATCGGCGCGCGCGGCGTCGGGCGCTTCGGCGATGATCCGTACCCAGATCGGAAGAGCA
>JAGXKT010000051.1 GCA_018335035.1 Phycisphaerae bacterium | reverse complement strand
CGGGGCAGTCCTGCCACGTCAGGGCGGAGAAACCGGCTACATCGTTCAGGGCGCTGAGCTTTTCCTTGCGTGTGCCCTCGATGCGTGCGTAGTGGACCTTTGCGGGGGTGTCGGCGTCCGGTTCGTCCTGTCGGAAGGCGACCGCGATGGCGACGGGCGTGCGGATGGCGAAGACGTTTTCATCCTGTCGCGTGCCGCGCCCCTCGCCGCCGAGGGCGATGATCCAGATGTCGTCGCAGACGCGGCGCATGTGCTCCCGCATGCCGCAGAAGGCGTCGCCGTCGAGATAGCTCGATGCGGAGATGAAGCTCACCACGCCCGGCCCGGCGGACATGTCGGCCTCGAAGACCTTCCACAGCGCCCACCGCCAGAAGTACACGTACAGGTTGTAGGCGTTCTTGAGGTGCCCGCCGTGACCCGCGTCTTTCGTCGGTTGAATGAAGGCCTTGTAGAGAATCGATTGCTGCTCACGCCGAGCGAGGCGTTGCGCAGGCGATGTTTTCTTAAGGCGTGTTGGTTGCTTCTTGGCACGCTTTTCCCGTTTCCTGCCTACGGTTTCCTCTACTGCCGGGTCGCCAAAGCGAACCCAACCTCCGTACTTGGATAAGTCCTCATCCGTCGGGTCCACGGCCGGGTGACGGTCGTACGGCGGATTGCCAAGACAGACGATCACGGGAACTTCGGCTTTGACCTTGAGGGCCTTGGCGTGCTGTTCGGTAATCTCCCTGTACCACGTACCAAGGCGTGGGGCTTCGCCAAATGGGCTTTCCAGCGTGTCGGTCAGGTAGACGTTGGTTCCGTCCTTTGGGAGGCGAGCGCCCCAGTCATGCAGTGCCCGGGTTATGCGTAATTCCGAGACGGCGAACGGCCCAACCATACGCTCAAAGCCGTAGATGTTCTTCGCCAGCGCCTTGGCCCGCCCGGCCACGGCGCCGGGCCCTTCGCTCTTACGCACCGTCCCCAACGCGTGGTCGATTACACCTAGAAGGTACGTGCCTGTCCCCGTGGCCGGGTCAAGTGTGATCACCTCGGGATCGGCGAAGCCGGCTTGCTTACTGAGGCGGTTCTTGAGCAGGTCGTCGACAAGCCGCACTTGTGCAAGGACCACCTCAACGGGGGTGTAATATGCCCCGGCATCCCGGCGAAGATCCGGGTCGTAGGCGGCCAAAAAGTCCTCGTAGAAATAAAGCCAGGGGTCCTCCGGCACGGAGACGGGTAGCGTATCCTCGTAGCGGAACAGCCAGGATTCCCGTGGCGTGCGCAAGGCGGCAACGGGTACCTTCCCGATGACCCGCAGAAGCAAATCCAGGGATGCCTCAATCTCCGGCTTTGCGTTGACTTCGGTCAGCAGTTGCAGGGTCCTCGAGAGCAAGCTGTGCTCGATGGCAAGCGCTCGTTCAGCCGTTGCCAGGTCGAGCGGCTCCGCGCCTTCACCGCGGGCCAGGAGCAGGGCAAAGGTGACGGTCTGTGCATAGGCATCCGCGAACTGCTCGTCGTCCGCGTCCGGGAACAGCAGTTGGCGCCACTCTGCGGCCAAATCCACCAGAGAGGATTCGGGGTCCTTCAGCGCTTCGCCCACGTCTGCCCGCAGCATCCGGCACAGCGGGGCGAGCATAGCGGCGAAGGCCTTCAGGTCGATTTTCCCGTCCTTGCCCTTGGTGGGAATGGTCGGATCCCACTGGAGGAAGTCCGTCAGCAGCCCTGTCAGGGCTTTAGCGTCTTCGGGCGTGACGGCCTTGGCGCCGTCAGCCGCGACGTCGCCGGAAAAGCGAACAAGGGGCCGAGCGCGCTTGCCGGACTGGAAGAGTCCCCACTCGTTGCCGTCGGTGTAGAGGAGATTGGGAACGTTCTCAAAGCGTTTCCACTGCTTGCGGTTGTGGCCCTTGAAGTGCTTGGGATTCGCGCCTGTGCCGGGGGCCTTCAATTCGGCGTATCCGGCGAGCAGATCGGCCGCGTGAACCGCGTAGTCGGGCTTGCCCAATCGGTCGGCCAGCGTGGTTTCACCCGTACAGACCACCTTCAGAGACAGCGCCCGCCCGACCTCCTGCATGAAGGTATCGAACGGGCCCCGGAGCTGGTCTTCGGCGTCCCCGACGGTCAGTTGATTGCTCTTGGCCGTCACGGCCTGAGCGAAAGACCGCAACGCGGCGTGGATCGCTTCCTCGTCCGGCATGTGAAGAGCGTACCCCCCCTATACGCCAGCGTCAATTGCCTAGGCGCCCTTATGCGCGCTCCGCTCGCGCGAGCAACGCGTTTCTCGCCCTACGCGCTGCCGGCGCGTTCGACGTTCGACGGGCTCCGGCGCGGCACGTCGGAGAAGACAGCTTCCGGGTCCGAACGGCAGGGCTCAGGTCGGCGTGCATCGGCTGCGCGGCCGGGGGCGGGCCACTGGCACCTGCCCACCGGCTCGGGCTTTCACCACTCGGTGTGCTTCGTGTTCTCTGTGGTGAGCGTCGTTGTCGTCAGCTTTGGAGTTTGGCGCCGAGGGCTTCGCAGATGCGGTCGAAGTCGTCGAGGCCGTAGAACTCGACGATGACGCGGCCGGTGTTTTTCTTTCGCCCGGGCTGGATGGCGACGCGCGTGCCGACGGCGTGGGTGAGTTGCTCCTCGAGGTCGCGGAGGTAGGCGGCCTTGGTCGCGCGGCGGGGCTGGCCTTGGGCGTCGTCGTCGCCGGCGGCGATGGCTTCGAGCCGACGGACGGAGAGCTGCTGGCGGATCGCCCGGCGAGCCAGGGCGCGCTGGCGCTCGGGCGGTGCGGCCAAGCTCGCCAGGACCTTGGCGTGCCCGAACGAGAGCTGTCCGGCGGCGATCGCCGCGCGGACGGATTCTTCTAAGTCTAGCATCCGCAAGTAGTTAGCGACCGTCGCGCGTGGCTGGGCGAGTCGCTCGGCGACCTCGGATTGCGTCAGGGCGAAGCGGTCGATGTAGCGGCGGTAGGCCTCGGCCCGCTCGATGGGGTTCAGCTCGGCGCGGTGGATGTTCTCGATCAACGCCCATTCGAGCAGCTGCTCGTCGGTGGCGTCGCGGACGATGCACGGCGCGCGGTCGAGCCCGGCCTGTCGCGCGGCGCGCAGGCGTCGCTCGCCGGCGATGAGGCGATACGGGCGGTCGGCGGCGTCGCCGGCGCGGGCGACCACCAGCGGCTGAAGCAGCCCCTGGCGGCGGATGCTCTCGGTCAGCGTCGCCAGCGCGTCGGCGTCGAAGTCCTGTCGCGGCTGGTACGGGTTGGCGGCGATGTCGTCGAGCGCGATGGCGGCGAACTGCTCGCGCGCGGCCGGGTCGGCGTCGGTGGCGTCGCGCGCGTCCGGCTGCGACGTATCGGGACGCGCGTCCGGGTCGGCGTCGGTGGCGTCGCGCGACGCGTCTGGCGACGTATCGCTGCGCGCGTTTGCGTCGCGCGCGGCCGGGTCGCGTTCAACGTCGGGCGGTTGGTCGGCGGGGTGCGGTTCGGCGGCCGGCTCGTAGGCCCCGGCGTCGGCGGAGGAGTTGACGATGAGACTGCTGAGCCCCCGCCCGAGGCGCGGCCGGCGGGCCTTCGATTTCGATGCGTCACTCATGGGATATCCTTTCCCGTAATTGTTCCACGTGGAACATCGCGCTCCATCGGTGTGCAGCATACCGCTGGCCGGCCGAAATGCAACAGCTTTTTGCGTTGCGGCCGGGGCGACGCGCCCGCACGACGTGTCGCGTCGGTGCGCGGTGCGAGCGCGCGGCGGTGACCCGACGCGCGTGCGTGGTATGGGCCCGCGATGCTACGCAGGATCACGCGCGCCGGACGGCGGACCAGCGATGCCGCCGACCTGCTTCCGCCTGGCGGGCGTGACACGATGCTGCGCGCCGCGGTGCGTGTTCCACGTGGAACGCTCGGGGGGGAATTTTCACGAAACGCCAGCGAGGGGCGATTGTTCCACGTGGAACAAATTCCGGAATTCTCGTAAAGTTTCTCACGGCCATCAACATGTGCCCGACGGCCGCCGCGACTCGGCTTCCCCAATCCCGCAGGTCCGCTCAAACAGCCCAATCTGCCCAATCTAGAGAATGTGCAGAAATCTTGTCGCCCTCTTCTGGTTGCGGCTTCGCCTGGCGGCGTCCGGTTCCATCGACAATGCGTCGGCGTTGCCTGCTTCGCCGTCCTTGCCGGGCTTGTCCTCACCCACGAACCGGACGCCAAAATGTCTACAAAATGCTCTAGCCAGGCCGCGGCCGCCGCCACTTGCTCAATTTCCGGGCGGCTGCGGCGGGGTTGGAGGGGCGCGCCTTGGCGTCGCGGTGGCCGCGCGGGCGCAAATGTTCCACGTGGAACAATCACGTTACGCACTTGTGCGCACGTACGCGCCGTCGCCCGCGTTTCCACCGACGCCCACCCCGCCTTGCGGGTCGCGTGCGGACGCTCGCGTCGGCCATGCTTCGCGGTGCGCGTCGCCGGTGTTTCGTCCTGCCTGCCGCAGCGTGCGATCGCTCGCCGCAGCTCAGCGTTGCCCGGCCAGCCAGCGGGCCAGCACGAGCAGCGCCCAGAGCCGGTGGCGGTGATCCCCTCGGCCGGAGAGATGCTCATTCGCCAGCCCGACCAGCGCATCGCGCCGGAAGATCCCCTCCCGCTGCAGCCCCGCATCCAGCAGCGTCTCCCGCAGCACGTCCCGCAGCGGCCCGCGCAGCCAGGCGTCCAGCGGCACGGCGAAGCCGCGCTTTGGACCTGTAAGTGCTTGTGCAGGAAGTAGATGCGCAAACGCAGCCCGCAGCGCGCACTTCCCCCGCCGCCGATCCAGCTTGTCCGACGTCGGCAGCGACAGCCCGGCCGCGACGACGTCATGATCCAGCAGCGGCGCCCGCAGCTCCAGGGACGCCGCCATCGACGCCATGTCCGTCTTGACCAGCAAATCGTCCGGCAGATACGTCATCACGTCGTGCCACTGCGCCCGCCCGGCCTCGTCGTCGCCCGGCGCGTCGGCGTACAGCTCCGCAAACCAATCGGCCGGCGCGTCCGCATCCACCCCCGCGAGGAACTCCGCCGTCAGCAACCGCCGCAGGTCGTCCGCGCCAAACAAACGCCGATACATAAAGTATTGCTGTGCAGGAACTTGATGCAGCCCGCGCGCAAACCGCGCCGCCCGTCGCAGCCCGCTCCGCTCGTCGTGCGGCGCCACGAAGCCCGCCACAGCCCCGGCCATCCGTGCGGCCAGGTAGCCCGCACCGCCAAGCCGCTCGGCCAGATGCATCGCCCGATAGCGGTCGTAGCCGCCGAAGACCTCGTCGCCGCCGTCGCCGGCCAGGGCGACCGTCACGTGCCGCCGCGCCTCGCGGCAGATCAGCCATGTCGGCAGGGCGCTGGAATCGCCGAACGGCTCGTCGTACAGGCGGACCAGTTCGTCCAGCATCGCCGCCGGCGCCGGGCGGATCGTCACCTCCGTGTGCTCCGTGCGGCAGTGCGCCGCCACCGCCCGCGCCGCCGGGCGCTCGTCGAAATCGCCGTCGTCGAACCCGGCCGTGAAGGTCCGCACGCCGCCCGCGCGGCCCGCCTGTTGCGCCATCACCGCCGTGACGATCGACGAATCCACGCCGCCGCTGAGCAACGCTCCCAGCGGGACGTCCGCGGCCATCCGCGCCGTGACGGCTTGCGTGACCCGCTCGCGGACCAGCGCCACGCGATCGCCCCGCCCGGCCGGCAGCGCCACCCGCCGCGGCGACCACCATCGCGCGACCTCACCGCCACCGTGCGCGTCGATCGCCAGCCGCGAGCCGGGCGGCAGCTTGGCGACGCCGCGCCACGCCGTCCGCGGGGCGGGGATGTAACCCATTGTGAGATAATATATTAGCGATTCGGCGTCCCGCTGCCGCGGCACCTGCGGATGGGCGAGCAGCGCCTTGGCCTCGGAGGCGAAGACCACCCGGCCGGGGAGCCGGGCATACCACAGCGGCTTTTGCCCGAGCCGGTCGCGGGCCAGTACCAACCGCCCGTCGCCGGGAGCGTAGACCGCCAGGGCGAACATGCCCCGCAGCGGCTCGAGCATCGCCGCGTCGTCGTCGCCCGCCCGGGCCGCGAGGTGGACAAGCACCTCGGTGTCGCCGTCCGTGGCGAACCGCGCCCCGTCGGCGGCGAGGTCGCCGCGCAGCGCGCGGACGTTGTAGATCTCCCCGTTGAACGCCACGACGCGCGACCCGTCCGCCGCGACCATCGGCTGGTGCGATCTGGGCGGATCGATCACGCACAGGCGGCGGAAGCCGATCGCGCAGCGCCCGTCGGGCGAGACGTACGTCCCGTCCTCGTCGGGCCCGCGATGGGCCAGCCGCGCCGCCATTCGCGCGACGACCTCGCCGTCCGCCCGCCCGCCGGCGAACACGTATTCTCCCGCGAAACCGCACATTGCACACCCGGAACCCGGCCGTAAGAACCGAAAGACCGGCGCGATAAGCCAACTGCCCGCCGGATAAGCCGACCGACCGGCGCGATAAGCCGACAGACCGGCGCCGGCAGCCGGCAGGCCGGTCCGATAAGCCGGCAGGCCGTAGAAGGTACGACAACCTGGCCGGGCGAGCAACGCGCGACCCGCCGCGCTTGCCCTGAGCCCGCTTGCGGTGAGCCCACCGAACCGGTCGAAGGGCCCTCGATGCTGACGCGGTTGGCATGGCCGACACGCGTGCCGTGCGACAGGCGGATGGGGGCGTTCTGCCGCGGGATCGTCAGCCCGGCCAGGTCCACCGCGACCGGCCCGCGCCAGCCGCTGACGCGGCCATACGGCCGGTCGTAT
>JAGXKT010000050.1 GCA_018335035.1 Phycisphaerae bacterium | reverse complement strand
TCACGAGCACGGTCTGCCCGGCCAGCGGCGACGCCGCGGCGGCCGGCTGGGGCTGCGCCGCGGTCGGCCCGACGATCAGCACGGCCGGTGCGGCGAGCCGCGCGGCCCGCGCGCGGGCGGGCAGCGCCGCAAGTGTCGCGCGGATTGTCCGGCTCCGGCTGGTGCCGGCGCGTTCGACGGCGGCCGCGGGCGTCGCCGCGCTGCGTCCGGCGTCGATCAAACGCCGCACGACCGTCTCCAGCGCGCCGACGGACATGTAGATCACCAGCGTATCGAGCCGCGCGAGGGCGGACCAGTCGAGCGTGGGCGACGGCTTGTCCGGCGTTTCCCGCGCGGTCAGCAGCGTCACCGACGCCGCCCGCCGCCGGTCCGTCAGCGGGACGTCGGCATCCGCCGCGGCCGCCAACGCCGCCGTCACGCCCGGCACGACGCGATACGGCACGCCGGCGGCGCGCAACGCCTCGGCCTCCTCGCCACCGCGCCCGAAGACGAACGGATCGCCGCCCTTGAGGCGCACCACGAGCTTGCCGGCGCGGGCGCGATCGATCAGCAGCGCGTGGATGTCCTGCTGGGCGCGGCGCGGGGCGCCGGGTCGCTTGCCGACGTCGATAAGCTCGGCCTGCTCCGGTACGAGCGCCAGCACGTCGGCGCTCACCAGGCGGTCGTGGACGACCACGTCGGCGCGGGCCAGCCAGCGGGCGGCCCGGGCGCCCAGCAGCCCGGCATCGCCCGCCCCGGCCCCGCAGAGCACGACACGTCCTACGTTGGGGGAGGCGGTATCCACGGCGGCATTGTAGAAAGCACCGCCCGGAATGGGAGAAAATTGATTTCCATTATTCATGGTGCCGCTTTCGTACGCCGATTGCGCTTCAGGGACAGGGTCGGAGAAACGAGTATGGGAAGCGAACTGAGTTTCGTGCCCGAACGCAGACGCCATGGGCGAACGCGGCTTGAGATGCGGCTGCGTGGCATCCGTCTGGACCCTGACGGCGGCGACGTCGTCGATATGCTGGAAATGACCGATATCTCCCGCAGCGGCCTAGGCGCCAAGGGAGAACGCGGATTCTATCCGGGCCAGCGTATGGTTCTCTGCCTGCCGCTGTCGGAGACGGGCGGACGCCGCAGCATCTACGCCACCATCGTTCGCTGTCGGCCCACCGACGAGGGAAGCTATCGCGTCGGTCTGGAGTTCGACTCCACTTCGGCCGGCCAATGGTGCGGCACAGCGACCGAATCCATCGCGGCCGCCTGAGCCAGCCCCTAAGCGCTCTGCGGGACATGGCGAAGGGACCATCTGACCACACGCCGCTGGGCGAACGCCTGGCTTGTCGCAAGCGCGGCCGCCGCCGTGGGGTAGAGCATGCCCCCGAGGTGCTGGCGTAAGCAGCACCACACGCGCACCGTCCGGCAGTCGCCACGTTCTCATGCCACATCGAATGCGTCGTATGACCGCGATGCTGGCGCTCGAATCGCGCATTCTGCGTCATATTGTGGGGTCTTGTATGCGCACGTTGCACGACCGTGGTGTTTCTTTCAGGAGTGTATGCAACCTAACGCTTTCTTTTGAATGAGGTTATGCGAAAGCGTCGCGTCTGGCATGGCGTTTGACGCTATTTTGTGGCGAAGGCCAGAGCGTTGCGTCAACGCGGCTCAGTGAGGTTGGCCTATGGGTGACCGCGCGAGAAAGGGACGCCGCGGATGCCGGACAACGATTGGCAGGACGACATTCGGCGTGCCCAACAGCGCGAACGGACGGCCCGCGCGGTGCTCGGTGTGTCGCACGAGGCGGGGCAAGCGGACATTCGCCGCGCGTTTCGCCGGTCGAGTCTGGCCTGTCATCCGGATCGCGGCGACCACGGAACGGCGCGGCGGTTCCATCGGGTCTGCTGTGCCTACAGGTGTTTGACGCAAGGCCGGTCCTGCGAGGAACTGGACGCGGTAGTCAGCCCGCCGCCGGGCCCGGACGGTCCCTATCGCCTGGACAACCCCTGGGGGTACTGGTGTTGGTGGCGGGATCGTTTCTTCGAACGCAACACGCCCCGTACCGACGGGAACGGCTGAGAACACGGACAGAGAAAGCGATCGATGGACCCCATTCAACAGCTTGTCGTCGTCGGCTGCTCCGGTTGTGGGGCGCTGGCGGCCGTGACCGCCTTGCGGGCACTTGAGGCCATCGAACCCGCTGACCGCAACACCCTGAGCGAATCAACCGAGGCCATGACCTGAAAGGGAAGCACCATGCCGATCTTCGAGTACCGATGCAACGCGTGCGGACACGTGACGTCGTTTCTGGAAAAGGCCGGCAGCAAGAAGAAACACGCATGCGAGAAGTGCGGTTCGGGGCGAACGGAGAAGGTTTTCTCCACGTTCTCGGCAAAGGCCGGCGGGTCGGCCGGTTCGTCCGGGGCGAGCTGCCCGACGGGCACGTGCCCGCTTTCCTGAGATGACGACGCGCCTTCCGGATGATTTCTACGACCGCATCAAGCCGCGCCTGCATCGGCGGATCGGGCGCGAGGTGCGTCTGGCGCGCCGCGTGCTGGACCTCGGGTGCGGGTCCTGCGATCTGGTGCGCTACCTGGCGGAGACGTACGGCCAGCAGGTCACGGGGGTGGACGTGGCCTCCGGGTCCTTCCCGCGACGGCGGCGGACGGCGGACGGCGGCCGCTTCCGCTGTCTGAGACGCGACGCGGCCGGCATGCGCTTCGCCGAGGACGGCGCGTTTGACGCTGCGGTGTCCATGTGGGCATTGCACGAGATGGACGACCCCGCCGCGGCCCTTCGTGAAGTGCGTCGCGTGCTGCGCGCCGGCGGCGAGCTGTTCGTAATGGACTTTCCCCGCGGTTCGCTGGCGCAGCGGTTGTGGAATGAGGACTACTACCGGCCGGCGGCGCTTAAGCAACTGATCCGCCGTGCCGGATTTCAGCAGGTGCAGCTTCGCGTCATCGAGCGCGGGCACGTGATGTGGGCACGAGGATACAGGCCCGCTTCGACGAAAAGTATGAAGCAAAAGGAACCGGAATCATGCCATGGGTAAGCCAGGAATTGTGCACGGGCTGCGGCCTGTGCGTTTCGCAGTGTCCCGTCGACGCCATCGCGTTGACCGACGGCGCTGCGGTGATCGAGGAGGCCGAATGCATCCGTTGCGGCATCTGCCACGACGCCTGCCCGCGGCAGGCCGTCCGACACGACAGCGAACGGATTCCGCAGGAAGTCGCCGACAACCTGCGTTGGGTGCGCGGGCTGTTGAAGCACTTCGACCAGCCGGATGACCAGGCGGCCTTCATCGATCGCATGCGACGGTTCTTCACAAAAGAACGCAAGGTCAACGAGAAGACGCTCGCCGTCATCGCCGAGGCCGAAACGAACCCGGACGCGGCGCTTGAGGCGGCCATTGCCGACCTGACGCGCTCCGGCGGTGAGGCATCCGGCTCGTAGGCCGGAACATCGTTTGCGCCGCCACGTTGGAGGGCGAGAGGATGACGCACACGGCAACAAGTCGGTTCGATTTCGGAGCGATCGCGCGCCGGTACGACCGGTGGTATGACACCCCGGCCGGGCGGGCTCACGACCGAATCCAGAAGCAGGACGTCCAACGCCTGCTGCCGCGGGCCGAGGGCGACAAACGCCTGCTCGACGTCGGCTGCGGGACGGGGCATTGGAGCGCGTTCTTCACCGAGATGGGCTACACGGTTGTGGGAATCGACATCGCTGCGGCGATGATAGCGGTGGCGGCTTCGAACGTTCCGGACGCATCCTTTCAGATCGCGGATGCTTACGCGTTGCCCTTTGCCGACGCGTCGTTCGACGTCGTCGCGACGATGGCGGTGCTGGAGTTCCTGCCCGACGCCGCCGCGGCCGTGCGGGAGATGGCCCGCTGCGCCAAGCCGCGCGGACGCCTCGTGATCGGCACGCTCAACCGCCTGGCGCCGCTGAACCAGCATCGCTTGACGCGCCGAAAGGAGCCCTATGCGTCCGCGAAGTTATTGTCACCAAAGGAATTGCGGGACCTGCTGGGACCGTGGGGACACGTCCGGATGGTTGCCTCGACGTGCCGGAGCATCCCGGCGGAGGCGTCGCTGCCGCGACGGATTGCCGCGCGGCTGGGGCTGACCGCATCGCGACTCCGCGGGCCCTTCATCGTCGCGGAGGTCAGAAGATGACCATTCAGGCGGACGTCAGCGTGTACCCGCTTCGCACGACGCGACTCGGTCCGAGCATCAACCGTTTCACGGAGGAGTTGCGGCGCAAAAACGTTACCGTACGTGTCGGCGAGATGAGCACGGCGCTGTCGGGCGAGGTCGGCGATGTCTTCGCGGCCGTGGGCGACGCCTTCGCACGCGCCGCCGATGCTGCCGACATCGTCCTCGTGCTGAAGGCGTCCAATGCCTGCCCCACCAACGACCCCGCCCCGGCCGGGCAAACCGCCGCGGACGCCGGCGAAAGGTGACGCTCAATGCCTGAGTCTGATGGACGCATTACAGTATTGGTCGAGAACACCGCCGGCGCGAGCGGCCTGCTCGGCGAGCACGGGTTGGCGCTGTGGATCGAGATCGCCGGCAAGCGCATTCTCTTCGACACCGGCCAGGGCAACGTGCTCGCACCAAACGCCCGTCGGCTGGGGATTCGCCTGGAGACCGCCGACGCGATCGTGCTCAGCCACGGCCACTACGACCACACCGGCGGGCTCAGCGACGCGCTGCACGCGGGGCGGCGACCCGCCGTGTACGCCCATCCCGCGGCCTTCGAGCCCAAGTACGCGCGAAACGCCGATCGCAGCGCCCGGGACGTCGGCATCTCGACGCTCAACGCCCAGGCGGTGCGCGATCAGGCGGAGTGGGTCCGGGTTGAAGAACCTACCGAGATTTGCGGCGGGCTGACGCTGACCGGACCCATCCCCCGCACCACCGACTTCGAGGACACCGGCGGGGCGTTCTTCACCGATGCCGAATGCACCGAACCCGACATGATGCCGGACGACCAGGCGGCCTTTGTGCAAACGCCGGACGGGACGGTTGTGATCCTCGGTTGCGCCCACGCGGGCGTGATCAACACGGTGCGGCATGTCCAGACGCTGACGGACGGCCGGGCGATTCACACGGTTATCGGCGGCATGCACCTGGTCAACGCCGGCCCGGATCGCCTGGACAAAACGGTGGCCGCGCTGCGCCGGCTCGATATTCAGCGGCTGTTACCGTGCCACTGCACGGGCTTCGCGGCGATGGCGCGGTTGCGGCACGAATTCCCGAACCGTTGTGCGGCCTGTCCGGTCGGCACCGTGGTGGAGATCAACGAACACCAGGTGCCGTGAGCGTGCCGCCGGGCTTGTGCGACCGTCCGTGCGGCACTCCCTTGCAAAAACGCATGGGAAATGCTTCACGGCGACGCGTGTGACCCGTACAAAACGAGATCAACGTGTTGGCGCCCGCGCCGCCACGGTGGCGGTGAACGGCGCGCCGACACAGAGCAGGAAAGGAACGATTCATGGCCGCATTACCCGAAACCGTCCGCCAGGCATGGGAAGACCGCGACGGGCCGGTGGTCCTGGCTACCATCAGCCCCGAGGGCGTGCCCAACATTATCTACGCCGGTTGCGTGGGCGCATTCGGCGATGACCGGCTCGTCGTGGCCGATAACTACTTCGACAAGACCCGCAAGAACCTGCGCCACGGCGGGAAGGGCGCGTTGCTGTTTCGAAACGGCGACGGCAAGGCCTACCAGATCAAAGGGACGCTCGAATACCACACGGACGGCGAGATATTCGATGAGATGAAGCGTTGGAACCCGCCGGAGCACCCCGGGCACGCCGCGGCCGCGTTGCGCGTCGAAGAGGCCTACTCGGGAGCTGAAAAGCTGCTTTGAGGCCCCGGCACGCCACCCCGGCCCGCGGGCTACAGCGGCAGCAGCACGCCCCCAGACACAACGAGGCCCGAGAGGATCACGCGGGAGTGTCGCGTTCGACGTCCCGCTTGGCGGCGACGTCGCTTCCGGCGATCGGCGGCGTGGCGCTGCTGCGGCGTCGGCGTCGCAGGACGTAAGGGCGGTAGCGCGACATACCACAATGCGTCTCGACAACGCGCGTAATCCCTTCGGCGGGCTGTTGCTTTCGGGGCGGCGTCCGTTTCCACGTGCCACGTGACGCCGCTGGAATGTTCGTCAGCGCGCCGGCACCCGGACGTCACGCGGGACCAGGGGGCAGACACGTCGTCACATCACGCTGCGCTTCGGCTGGCGAGCAGTGCCGCTGTCATCGCGCAGGATCATTGCCTGAGCCGTTTCTGTTGTGGTGGGGCGGTGATCGAAAAAAAGTGTTCAGAATTTTGCCTATTTGCTTGACATATCCCCAATGCGCGGTATAAGCGATTCACCGGATGACTCCGCGGAGCGCGCGCCTTGCGAGCGGGTTCGCGGGTCCGGATGGAGAGGCAGCCCCCTGAGCCGGGGGCTCGACGACGCGAGGGTTTTTGACGGTCGGATTGCGTCGCGCCCTTCGCCAAGGCCGGAGCATCGGCCTCGCGCAAGCCCAGTGGACGCCTTTCCACGAACTGGATCGGCAGGACGTGCCGGTCTGAGGCGTCCTGCTCTACCTGCCCCAACAGCGTACGTCTAATTTGCCGCGACCGGATCGAGGCGTTGAGCCCGCCTTGCAACCGGATGTTCCGGGATTCGGCCGCCGGCGTGACAACGGAGCGTAGAGGGCTTCTTCTCGAACGGCCTGTGTGCCGCCTGCGAAGGGTCCGCGCGCCCAGCGAGGAGGTGAGCGAAACATGACCTGAGAGGGGACGTC
>JAGXKT010000049.1 GCA_018335035.1 Phycisphaerae bacterium | reverse complement strand
CTGCGACTGCCGGGCTTGTGGCGGTTCATCCATTCCTCGTACTGAGCCATCGTGGTCGCTGTCAGCCGGTGGACGAACTCCTCGACCCAGTCGGCGGTGGTGAACATCTTCCGGCCGATTCGCACGAATCGCATGTGAACGACCTGATCGACGCCCCGGACGCGTACGAAATAGGAAACGCGTAGGGGCACCGCAAAGCATCTTTCCTGCTCCGCCGACACACATTGGTATCCCTTGTCGCGCTCTGCTGTATGAGATGTCGGCGGGGCTTGCGGTGGTTAGATCCCGGCCTTGATTTTCGCGTACTCCGGGCTGGCAGCGATCTTGCGGATGAACGTCAGTCGGTCGGGGTTGGCCTTGAGTTCAGCCAGCAGCGGCGCGTACTCCGAGAGGCCGGGGTTCCGCCCAAGCAGGGCCTGGTACACGTCGCGAACGAATTCGCGGTCGGTCGTCTTGCGGGCTTTGTATTCCTGCGACGTCAGCAGGTCGGCCGTCTCGCGGTCCCGTGACTTGCCGACCTTCAGCACCTTGAGGCAGTGGTAGATTTCCTGATCGGTCGGGTCGCGATGCAGCACACAGCGATATAGGTAGATCGCAAACGTGCGAGGCGAAGCGGCGGGCTTGCCGAACGTTCCGACGTAATTGGCGCTGGCCGCGGCCCCGCCGCCCGATGGGGCGGTCGTCTCCCGCATGAGGAACTGCTTGGCCTGCTTCTTCAGGTCGTTGTGGATTCGTATCGCGCTTTGAAGACGCTTGTCGGCGGCGGTGACCTTGTCCGGGTCGCCGCCGTGGCCAAGGGCGGCCACCTGCTTGCGGGCCTCGTCCAGGTCCGCCTTCGCCTTGGCGATCTTCGCCTGCAGGGCATTCCATGGGGCGGCAATCTGGGGCGAAAGGATACGAACGACATGCATCTTGCGAATGGTTTTCTGGCGACCGAATTGGATCGGGCCGTTGCTCTCGGAGACGAATGCAAGATACTTCCCGTCCGGTGACCATGCCGGTGGCGAGTAGCTGGCCGCTCCCTGCCCCGCAACGGCGACGACCGTCTTGTCTGGTGACGCCAGTGGAATGATTACGACCTTTGGGGTCTTCCTTTGCGGGTGCTGGATGGCGGCGAGATGCGTGCCGTCCGGGCTGAAACCGAATGACCGTAGGCCGCGGGCCTTGGGGAACGCCAGCAATCGCTTCTTCGAGGGCAACTCCCACAGAACCGTATCGTACGGCGGCGGACCGTTGGAGTTGGGCACGGCCACGAGGCGCTTCCAGTCGTTCGACAGCGCTATCGGCATGCCCAGGCGATCCTGTGGATTCAGGGGCAGCTTGAAGTACGGCTTGGAGGCCTTCAGGTCCGGCGGCAGGCCTGGGGCGATGTCCCACTCATTGCCCTGTATGTCGATGATCAGCGCCTCGGCCGGCGTCTTGCGAAGCGCCATGAGACTCAGCAGAGAATCGAACGGTGTGACGAGGAACGGCGTGGGTTTGCCCCCCGTTATTGGGACGGTCATATAGACGTAGCAACTTCCTTTGCCTTCCTGCGTGGGAGCGGCGGCATAGAAGACGACCTGCCGGCCGACGATGTACAGCCGACCGGCGCTCGGGGCATGAAACGTCACGCCCAAGACGGGGTCCGGAGGCGATGTGATAAATCTTGTTGGCTTGCCGTCGGCAAGGTCGTACCGCCACGGGTTAGCCCCCGGGAAGATGACATGCCGACTGTCGCCGCTCCAGGCGGGGCGTTCGGTGATATCCAGATTGTTGTCCGATCCGGCGTAGACCTCGGCGAACGCCCAGGTGCTGTCCGCTGTCGTGCCATTGCCAGCCCCCAACCCCACGCCGGCTCCTGCAGTACCCGTTGTCGCCCCGCCGGGCGTTCCGGTATTGGCCGTCCCGCCGGGCGTTCCGGTGCTGGCCGTCCCGCCGGGCGTTCCGGTGCTGGTCGTCCCGCCGGGTGTTCCGGTATTGGCCGTCCCGCCGGGCGTTCCGGTGCTGGTTGTCCCGCCGGGTGTCGTGCCGATCCCGACGGCCGAGCCGAGCAGAAGGCGGGCGTCCTTGGCGGTTACCTTCCCGTCGTTGTCGACGTCGAGAATCAGGTCTTCCTTCAGCTTGCCGACGGACATCTTCAAGGCGGCCAGTGCATCGAGGCTGGTGACCTTCCCGTCGCCGTTCCAGTCGCCGAGGATTTGTTTGGCCAGGACCGTCACCACACCATTTCTGACACCGAAGCGAATAGCCGCTTCCGTGCCCACCTGTGTCGCCGTCGTCACCGTCGCCGAGACGGTGGCTTTGCTGCCCGGCTGGCCGAGCAACTTCAGATCCAGCCGCCCCAAGGCGAACGAACCCGTGACGCCTTGGGCATGCACGAAGCCAATGTGGGTCTCGCCGGGCTTGCTTGTGTTCGCGTCGAACATGGTCCCCGGCGGGATCGCGCCCTTCGTGAACCCGACCAGTTGCAATTGGCCGGTCGGGTAGCGAAGCGTCACATTCAGATCGCCGAGACGGTCAACGTTGTAGACGGTGATCGGCAGGGCCACGACATCGCCCTTCACTTTCGCCGCTGAGCCCACCACGATGACCGTTGCCCTGGGCCGAACGGCGGCCGCCGGCAGGGGCGTGGTCGCCGGTGTCGTCGCAGTTGCCGGCGAGGCTACGGGCCACTTGACGATCGGCGATGATTCCTTCTCGGGCTGAGCCAGGCAGACCGAGGCCACCGAGAGTATTGCCAGGGCCAACACACAGTGCATGAGTCGAGAGCCCATAACGCTCATCCTTCCTCGCGACAGCAGCGCGCGCGATGGAGTCGCCCCAAACCACGGGCGTCTATGATTTCTTCCTGGCTCGCATGACGACGACGATGATCAAAATGGCTACGATCACCCCGCCGATACCGATCAGGAGTTTCAGCATCGCCGGCGACAGGGCCGACAGGCGGTCCGGGGAGGCCACGATGCGAAGTTGTCCGCCCTTGAGTGCGAGGGGGATTTCGACCATCGCTTCGTAGTGGTGCGCCGTCGCCGAGGGGATATCGATGGACACGGTCTGGCCCTCTGGGGCAAGGACCTTGAACGTCAAAACCGCCAAGTCCCCGTCGCCATTCAAGCCATCCATATCGATCAGCGCCAGCTTCAGGCGGCCCGGCGAGGCAGCATTGACCTGGAGCTGACCATTGGCGGCGCTGGTGCCCACCTCCGCACTAACGAATTGCAGGGCGTCTGGTGGGAACGAGATATCCACGTCCAGGGCTCCGGTCTCCGAAGCTCCCTCGAGCGTGAGCCTCACGGTGGCGGGGCCATCGACCGGTGCATCGTCAGCTGCAATGGATAGCCGCCCCTCCGCCTGGATACACGTCGACGCCATCAAGAGTACTACCAAGCCTGCCGTAATTCGCTGCCAGGTGCACATCTCACAGGACTCCTTCCGCCGGGGGCGGCCCAGCATCCAGACCGTACCGTGTCTGTTTGCCGCAGGCAAGCGCAGGATGTGAGCCCGGGCTCACTGTTCTCTGACGTTATTCTCAACAACCCGATGCCGCCACCAAGACAGCGCCCGTCCGGTCGATCGGCAGAGCGTGTACTTCGGGAAGCGGTCGTCGCCGATCGTGCCGGCCTCGAACTGTGACCAGCGATGGGCGATCAACGGCGAGAGCTACCGGCTTCGGGACAGCCAGCGGCGGATGAGGCGACGGCAAAAGAAAACGAGTAGTTGACGATTGATGCCCCGGGCTTCTCCGGGGTAGACATACGGCTGGGCGCTGCGGTTTTGCTCCGCCACGCGCCACGGTTTTACTCAGCCCTTTACATTCTCTTGACCCGCCCATGCTTTCGCGTGCCCCGGTAGTGTCGCTCGTACGTGCCGAGTCAGATCTCGCCTGTGGCGAGGGGCGGCAGCGTCACCGTACCGTGATAGTAGCTGGCCGGCCAGGCTCAAGCGGGCCCATGATATGCCGATAGAGCTTCGAGGGATGCGGCGTATGCAGGCGAGCGGTCCGAAGATACACTCGTTGGACGCGTCGTTCGTGTCGGCGCCGCAGTTCATAAACTGTTTCGGAGATTCCAAGGCACGCTGTGGCCGGCCGCGCCCGACCGCCGGCGGACGCAGCAGACCGTTCCCGGAGGACGACCATGTTCCCCAATCGATGTTTCCCGGCCGTGACAATGCTGATATGCCTGTCGCTGGCCGTCGTGTCGGGCGGCTGTGATGGAACGAAGGACGAACCTTCGCGAGGCACCGGCGGGGACGACGCGCCGCCGGAGCCGCTGGCGTTCCACGCGACGGATGTGCCGGGCGTGTCCATCGCGGCCGACGAACCGGGGCGGGTGAGGTGCGAGGTCCTGTCCGTGGCGCCCGGCCTGGGCGAGGGCGTGACGGCGCTGTCGCCGCTGGTGTTGATCGAGCCGACGGATGGCGGGGACCCGCCGCGGGGCATTCGCTTCACGCTGCCGGACGACGCCCAGCCGGCCGAGCCGTCTCGCGTGGCGTTGGCCTTCAACGCATTGAGCTTCTCCCAGAGCCAGAAGCGTGCCGCCGCGACGTGGCACGTGCATGCGGCCGATTACGACCCGGAGACCCGGACGGTGACGGCACGGGTGGGGCACGCCTCGGTGTGGGTCTGCGTCGATCCGAAGGTGAAGCGCGAGAGCGTCGCGAGCGACCGCTTCCGCATCCACTACTGGCCGCATCTGACAGGGACGGACTTTGTCGTGACGGTGAACCAGGCGCTGGTGCAGGCGCGCAAGCGGCTGGAGGGGATGGGGCTGTCTTTCGGCTGGGAGAAGGACGAGCGTCTGGATGTGTACCTGGACCCGATTCCGGCGGGCAATCGCGGCGTGGTGTACGCCGAGCACCGGGTCGGCAAGTCGGGCGGGCGCTGCATCATGGTGAATCTGCCGTCGAACATCCCGAACTTCAGCCGGCGGGAGCTGCGGGTCACGGTCGCGCACGAGTTGTTCCACGAACTGCAGTATCGCTACGAGAACATCTCGACGTTCCAGGACGTGTGGCTGCCGGGCGCACAGCGGCTCTCGACATCCTGGCTGAATCCGCCGGGCAAGCTGGTAGACGCCATCTACCCGCAGCCGAAGTACGATTATCCGCTCGGTTGGCTCAACGAGGCGCTGTCGACCTGGTTCCAGCTCGATTTCGACGCCGAGTGGACGCCCTCGCCGGACGATCCGCTGTACGGCAACGCACAGGATTTCCTGACCGGCGGGCTCGGGGGGCTCAAGACAGACAACGGCTACGGCGGGGCCGTGTTCATCGACTACATGGTCCGACGGAGCGGCCGGGAGTTCATCCGCGAGTTGCTCCGCGCGGTCCAGCGCCAGGGGCGCGAGCGCAACGCCCTGGCCGCGGTCAAGGAGGCCGCCCTGAAGGTGGCCGTCCTCAAGCAGGACCCGGAGCTTGCGACGTTCGATCCGCTTTGGCGCGACTTCGCCACGAACCTGCTGCTGGAGGACGCCAAACGCTTCGATCGGCGGATCGACCGCCGGAAGACCGTAGCCGCGAGGAATCAGCCGCGCGTCGTGCCGGTGGGCGACGAACCGAAAGAGGTGCAACTCGACATGACGCTCGCCCCGCTGTCGGCGCTGGTCTCGGGGGTCCGCGTGCAGTTGTCGGACCAGCCGGAACGGGGCGCCGAGGTCGTCTGCACGATCACGCAGACGCTGCCGGACGACGCGCCGTTCGCCGTCGTCGCCCGTCCCATCGGCACGCCACCGAAAATGGGCGGCCGGGCGCTGGCGCCGGCCGGCAGCCGGGTCGGGGCGCTTCTCACGAGGGAGTCTCCCACGCAGACCCTCCGCCTGCCGGTGCCGGACGACCGGCCGGAGGTGGTCGTGCGATTGGCGGCGGTGGGCATTTGGGCTGGCAACGTTCCGGCCTCGACCGACCGCGTCACGGCGCGATACGAACTGCGCTTTGCGCTGGCCGAACCCGAGCCGGCCGACGAAGAGGACGCTGGCGAGGCCACCCCGGCCTCTACGGACAACGTGATCACAGGCGTGTATTACGGCGAACTGCAAACCAACACGCGGCGGTCGGGCCTGATGATGTGGATCGTGGATGCCCAAGAGCGGTTCGTGCTGCGGAACGCGTATGAGATCCTCTCGGAGAAGAAGGACGATTTCGGCAACGTGGTCGAGACGCACTTCCGGTTCCGCAAGGGCATGGGCAGCCCGCCGATTCCGCCCGGGAGATACCGCATCTGCGCCGGGCCGCGCGTCGGACGGTACTACGCCAAGAGCGAGCCCTTTACGGTGCGAAAAAGCAGCAAGGTCCGCGTCATCGTCGGCACGCCGCCGGCCGAACCGGCAGACGAGTGAAGGTTCAGGGACGATCCGCGCCCCCTCCGACCTCCGGGTTATGAGCACGCGCAGTCGTAAGTTCGAACGCACCGGCGGCGCTCGTCGCAAGCTGGCGGCGACGAAAACGTAACCCGTTGGCCACAAGGGGGTAAGATTGCGGTCGGAACGCAAGGGGATTCCGGGATTTTCGTCTCATTTCTTGCATGGGCATGCATGCGACGCGCGTAGACTACGCGCGCCGGAACATGCGCTTCTCCGCCCGGCGCAGGCCGCGCACGAGCTGCCGAGAGTCGGCGAACAGCTCGACGAACGCCCGACCGGCTCGGATGCCCTGGGTGCTTGCCATCAGTGGGAACCTTCTCCACGGTTGGGCGTCAGATACTGAAGAAAGGAAAGACTACGCCCGTGAAAACCTTGCTTGTTGCGCTGCTGCTGGTTGCTCCGGGGTGTGATAGCCCGCATTATTCAGTACGCCGTGAAAAAGGCGTTGGTCTTCAGCGGGAGATGATACCCGCCCGGCAACTGTCGCTCCAGTCGGTAGCAATCGGAGCGGTTGTGGAGGCAACGAAGCAGCCGAAG
>JAGXKT010000006.1 GCA_018335035.1 Phycisphaerae bacterium | reverse complement strand
GTCCCCCCCACCAGCATGTACACCACCAGCGACAACCACAGGTAGGGCGTCGTTTCCTTACGCACGAGCGATTTTCGCCCCTTGTTCGCCCATAATTCCGCCACGGCGCGCGCCACGCGCGTGCGATCGTCCGATATCGCTTCGCCGCCGGCGGGGCGAGTCGTCGCCGCCGCAACGGACGCCTCCACGCCGGGACGTTGCTCCAACCCGCGGTTGATCTCCTGCTCAAAGTCAACGAACACCGCCAGAATCATTGTGATCACGCCGAGGACGCCCAACAGCGTCAGCAGATGCCCCGCGCCGTCAGCCGGCAGCTTGCCCCACAGCCCCAGCCCCGCGACCGCCAGGGTCCCCAATGCCGCGACGAGCCCCAGGATGAACTTCGGCCGGGAGTCCACGCTCGTGCCCGCCGGCACACGCAACTCGTTGGCGAGCTTCGCGCCGCCTTCCTGCTCATAATCCGGCTCGCTGTAGCGCCCAAGCGTCAGTTGCCACCCGCTGGCCGTGGCGACCGTGGCGTTAGCGTCCGGCACGCCGCAGGAGACCCGCACCCACGGGAAGAAAAACAGGACCAGAAGCAGGATGCCCATCGGAAGCGACAGAAATGAGCCGATTCGCAGTCTGTGCATTGTGCCGCCCTTTCCTGCTGCGCAGATGCCGCCGTCGCGGCCGGCCGACTTCACCGCGGCCTCGGATACCTACAGAAGCGTAGCACCCGAATCCGGGCATGACAAGCATCACTTTCCCGGCCCGTGCGGACGATTCCATTGGCGTGGCACGGGCATCTTGCCCGTGTGTATCACGGCCATCTTGGCCGTGGAGAACCGCAGCCGCTTCGGGCCGCCAACACCCTACGAGGCGCACCGGGACCACCAGCAATCAGTCCCGTGCGGACGATTCCATTGCCGATGCGACGGCGATAGACTGCACTGGCGCCGTACGATACCCGTGGAGCCGCGTCAATGAAGGCCGCCTACCTGAGCGACATTCGAACGGTGGAGATTCGCGACGAGCCCGCCCCGTCGCTTACGGCGCCGGGCGAGGTATTGCTGGGCGTCGAGGCCGTCGGCGTCTGCGGCAGCGACATGCACTACTACCGCACGGGCCGTATCGGCGATCAGGTCGTCAAGTTCCCTTGGCTCATCGGTCACGAGATGGGCGCGACTGTGCTGGAGACCGCGCCGGACGTGACCCACTTGTCGGCCGGGCAGCGGGTCGCCGTCGACCCATTGATCCCGTGCGGGCAATGCGACCAATGCCGCTCCGGTCGGCGGCACACCTGTCGCAACCAGCGTTTCCTGGGTTGTCCGGGGCAGGCGCCGGGTTGCCTGGCCGAACGCATCGTGATGCCGGCCGACTGCTGCTTTCCCGTCCCGGACTCCGTGGACGCCTTGGGTGCGGCGTTGGTTGAACCGGCGTCGGTCGGCGTTTACGCCCGGGCGCTCTCGGCCGTGCCGGCCGGCGAGCCGGTGGCGATCCTCGGCGCCGGGCCGATCGGCCTGTCCGTGCTGCGGGCCTGTCAGGCCGCGGGGCTTGACACGGCTTACGTCACGGAGATTCGCGAGTGGCGAGCATCGCTGGCGGCCGACCTGGGCGCGACATGGACGGGCGGTCCGCACCGTGAGGACATTGTGGGCGCCATCCGCGAACGCGAGCCGGACGGCGTCGCAGCCGTCTTCGAATGCGCCGGCGAGCAGAGCACGCTGGACGAGGCGTTGGCTGTGGTCCGGCCTGGCGGACAGGTCCTGATGGTGGGCATTCCGGCGGCCGATCGCGTTGCATTTGACGCGTCGACGCTGCGTCGCGAGGAGATCACGATCCGGCCGGTCCGGCGCCAGAACAACTGCATCCCACAGGCGGTCGAGCTTGTCGCTCGGGACGCCGACCTGCGGAAGATGGTGACGCACGAATACGCCTTGAGCGCAACGCAACAGGCGTTCGAGACGGTGGCGGACTATCGCGACGGGGTGGTCAAGGCGATTATCCGCATGCGTTAGCGCTTGCGGTAGACGATGCGCCCCTTGTTCAGGTCATAGGGGCTCAGTTCCACCGTTACCGTATCGCCGGGCGTGATGCGAATGTAGTGTCGGCGCATCTTGCCCGAGATGTGCGCGACGATCTCGTGCTGTGTCTCCCCCATCTCGATCTCGACACGGAACATCGCATTCGGCAGCGATTGCTTCACCGTGCCTTCGACTTCGATCAGGTCGCCTTTAGGCATATACCGTTCATCCTCGAATGCGCCGCGTCGCCGGATGCGTCCCATGGATCGCCCGTGCGCCCATGCGCTGACAGCGATCGGCCGACAGGACAGACGCTACCACGAACCGCCGCTCAAAGCAACGCGCGTTAAGATGCGAACGCCCCTATAATGACCTGACATGGCACACACTGCAAGCCAAACCGTCGCCCGAGACGACCTCGCACGCAAAGCCGAGGCGTGTCGTCAGGCGCTGCGCGACGCCGGCAGCGTCGCCGTAGCGTTCTCCGGCGGGGTGGACAGCACGCTGCTGCTGGCGCTCGCGGCGGAGACACTCGGGCGCGAGCGTGTCGTAGCTGTGATGGCCGTCAGCACGATCTTCCCGCAGAGCGAGCGTCGATCCGGACAGGTCGCGTGCGACCAACTCGGCGTCGAGCTGGTCGAGGTGGAAACCCCCCAACTGACCGACCCGAATTTCACGGCGAACCCCGCCGACCGGTGCTATTACTGCAAGAGCCAGTTGCTCAGCCGCCTACGTGACGTGGCGCAACAACGCGGGCTGGCGACCGTCGCCACGGGCACAAACGCCTCGGATCTCGACGAGAACCGCCCCGGGCTTCGCGCGGAACGCCAATGTGGCGTGCAACGTCCGTTGCTGGCGGCCGGCCTGACAAAGGACGATATCCGCATGCTCAGCCGGCGGTTGGACGTGCCCGGTTGGGACCGCCCGCCGAATGCCTGTCTGGCCACTCGCATCCCTTTCGGCCAGGAAATCACGCACCATAAGCTGCGTCGCGTCGAGCGGGCCGAGGCAGCGCTCGCGGAGATGGGCTTCGACCGTTGCCGCGTCCGCGACCACGCTCCGATAGCCCGCATCGAGTTGCCGCCGCAACAGCTTGCGGCCGCCGTCAAGCAGCGCGAGCGGGTCCGCGACGCGCTCAAGGCCGTCGGGTACACCTACGTGACGCTCGACGTCGAGGGCTATCGCTCCGGCTCGCTGCATGAATCCCTCTAGGCCCCCGCAGGGCACGCGGCGACGCGCGGCGCACGCCGCTCGCATTTCACGCGACGAAGGGGCCATACGTGGGCGGGCAGAGTATTCCCAAATTGCTCCGCCTGCGATACCATCACGTCATGGCAAGGTTCCCGAGAACGCGTCTTCGGCGGCTGAGACACAATGCGGCGTTGCGCGAGTTGCTGGCGACGGTCCGTGTGCGCCGTGAAAATCTTGTGGCGCCGCTGTTCGTCTGCCCCGGCGAGGGGATTCGGCGCAAAATCGCATCGATGCCCGAACAGTATCATCAGTCCGTGGACACGGCCGTGGACACAGCGCGCCGCTGGGCGGATGCGGGGCTCCGCGGCGTGTTGCTATTCGGCGTATGCGACCAGAAGGACCCCACCGGCTCGCAGGCCTGGAGCGACAACGGACCCGTCCAGCGCCTCATTGGCGAGCTCAAACGCGCCACGCCGGAGCTCTGCGTGTTCACGGACGTCTGTCTCTGCGCTTACACGGATCACGGCCACTGCGGCATACTGACCGAGCGCCCTGACGAGACGCGGGACGTGGACAACGACGCGACGCTGGAGGCACTGGCGACGACGGCCCTGTCGCACGCGCGGGCCGGCGCGGATGTTGTCGCTCCCTCGGCGATGATGGACGGGCAAGTCGGCGCCATCCGCCAGACGCTGGACGGGGAGGGACTGACGAGCACGGCGATCATGGCCTATTCGGTGAAGTACGCATCGGCGCTGTATGGCCCGTTCCGCGACGCAGCCAACAGCGCGCCGAACTTCGGCGATCGCCGCACGTATCAGATGGACCCGCGATCACCGCGCCAGGCGGTCCAGGAGGCGACTGCCGACCTCGACGAGGGGGCCGACATCCTGATGGTCAAGCCGGCGGGCGTGTATCTGGACGTGATCGCGGAATTGCGTCGCCGTTTCGACGCGCCGCTGGCGGCGTATCACGTCAGCGGGGAATACGCTATGCTGCACGCGGCGGCGGCGAACGGATGGCTTGACCTTCGTGCCGCGGTTTTTGAAATTTTCGGCGCGATTCAGCGCGCCGGAGCCGATTTAATCATTACGTATTTCGCAGAGCAGTTGGCTAACGAATCTTGAGGGTGTCATGGCGGCTTTATCCGAGGATGCACAGGCCGGTGCACGGGATTGCGGCACGTTCATGCTCGAACTTGTCGGAACGTTTGCCCCCTCGCAGGTTTCGATGCGCTGGTCGGATGCGCCCCGAGCGACCTGCGAGGCGGTCGACCGCCTTATCGAGCAGACGTGGACGGATCACGGCGCGCGCGCCGAACGCGACGGCCTGATGTTTTTCGACGGCCCGCTTTGCCGTCTGGCTGACTGGTCCGCCAATAACGGCGCACTCGTCCTGACCCTCGGGCCGGTCAGCTACAAGGAGTTCCTCGGCACGAATGCCACCCACGCGAATCTGCGCTATGCCCACGGGTCGGAGGTGCTCGCCGATCCGCTGGGCGTCTCGGCCGCGATGACAACCGCCGACCACTTCGTGCTGTTGGGACGTCGCAGTCACCACGTCGTGCAGTACGCACGACGCATCCATCCCGTCGGCGGGCTGGTCGCGCCCAGCGAGACGCCGGACAAGCCGCCCGACCCTTTCACGACGATGCAAGCGGAACTGGACGAGGAACTCGCGCTACCGGTCGACTGCATCGCTTCCATGCGCTGCATCGGACTCGTCCGCGACAAGCACACCGCCCAGCCGGAGTTGATCCTGGACGTTGCCGCCGATGCCGACGTGACCGCCATCCGCCGGGCGCAGAAGGACGCGGCCGACGCCTGCGAGCACACCGGGCTGGAGGCCGTCCGGAACGACGCTGGCTCCATGGTCAATTTCATTGAGCAGCGCTACGCGGAGCTGACGCCCGTGGCCTTGGCGACGCTTCTGTTGCATGGGCTTCATAGCTGGGGCACGGGATGGTTCGCTGCCGCCCGGGGCTACTGCCGTAGCGTGATCTGAGCAGCGCCGCCCGTTAGTGCACGCGCGGTGTATTGTCCTGTCGAAGCGCCCGCACGCGACGTATAATTGCACATATGGACGTGGATCCGGGATTCATCGATCGTTCGCCGCGCTTATACCCACCGCGACCCATTGCCCGGAGACAAGCCATGCGATGCTTCCCTTGGTTTTGCTGTCTTGCCGCCCTCGCATTGTGCCCCGCTCTTGTGGCAACCGAACCCGCACCCGGCAGCGTGCCGCCCGTTGAGCGGGGCCTCGACCGCCGCGTCTCGGAGGTATCTTTTGACGGAACGTTTTCCGAGGCGGTCGGACGCGTACGGGACCTCGCAGACGCTACGGTCATCGTCGACTGGCCCGCATTGGACGCCGCCGGCGTGCAACGCACCGACACGGTCGCGCTCGAGATTAACAATGTTACGGTCGCCGGGTTGCTGGATCGGATCTTGACCGGGGTCGAGCCGACAGGCATTCGTCTTGGGTGGCACGCCGCGGACGACGCCATCCACATCTCGACCCGCGCGGGCCTGTTGAGCCGGATTCGCGTTCCCGCCGCCGCAACGACGGCGAGGAGCACGGGCCCCGCAGGCGAAGCGCCGCCCGCGCGAACCGACGCCGCCGACCGTTCGGCGAAGCGTCCCCAGTTGCACGTCAAGGGGGTTCCGCTGGCGGACGTCATCGCCCTGCTTCGTGAGGTCAGCGGCGTGAACTTCCACGTCAACTGGCGATCATTGGAAGTCGTGGGTGTCACCAGGGACACGCCCGTCTCGATAGAGGCCCGCAATATCTCCATCGCCACAGCACTCGACCTCATCACAGAACGCGTCAGCAGCGGCGGCGACACGTTCTCCCGCATCTACTGGGTCATCGATGACGGAATCGTCCGCATTGCCACGGGCAGGGCGCTGAACGCCACGCCGCTGCGCACGCAGACCTATGACATCGGCCATTTGCTGATGGTCATTCCGGACTTCGAGGCACCGCGATTCGACCTCGACGCCCTCTCGGGCGAAGACGATGATGACGACGAAGACGGCGATCTGTGGGGCGAACGCGATGAGGAGGACGAGGGTGAATCCGTGGCGGACCAGAAACGCCGGCTACGGGAGAATCTGCTGAAGATCGTGCGGAACAGCATCGGGCGCGAGATGTGGGTCGAAGGCGGCGGTCGGGGCTCGGTCCGCCTGATTCGCAACCGCCTCGTTGTCTCGCAGACGCTTCTGGGATTCAAGCTGCTCAGCGAAACGACACGCCTGCGCTGACGGCAGTGCGCGGGAGGAGATGGCGCCCCCAGTTGACGCCATCCGCCCCGACCCCGCCCTCGCATCACGGGCGGTGTTGCGGTATCGTGGCCTGCGGCGGCGCAAGCATCGCCGCCGGGACAAGCGCAATGATCGCAAGGATCGCGGGTATACTCAAGGCGGCGGACAAGGCAACGGTGCTGATAGACGCGGCCGGGGGGCTATGGTACGAGCTGCTCGTACCGGCCTGTGACGCCGAGCGACATGCCCGCCGGCTCGGACAGGAGGTCGTGCTCCACACACTTCACTTCATCGAGGGCGATCCGTCCCGCGGCATGCAGCAGCCGCGGCTGATCGGCTTCTGTAGCGAGGCGGATCGCGACTTTTTCCGAATATTCACGACCGTAAAAGGCGTCGGCGTACGCAAGGCACTGCGCGCTATGGCCCGCCCTGTCGCCGAGGTTGCCGCGGCCATTCAGAACAAGGACGCCGGCTTCCTCGTCGCCCTGCCGGAAATCGGAAAGCGAACGGCCGAGCAGATCATCGCTGAGCTGACCGGCAAGGTGGACGCCTTCGCCGGTCCGCCGCCGGAGCCAGCGCCCGTCCTGCCAGAGGCCGCGTCTGAGGCGGTCTCCGTGCTTGTGCAACTGGGCGAGCGGGCGGCCGAAGCCCAGGCGCTCGTCGAGCGCGTGCTGGCCGTCTCGCCGGAGCTGGATGCGCCGGAGGCCATTCTCCAAGCGGCGTATCGCGTGAAAGCGGGAAGTCGATGAGATGCGAGAACCGGAATGCGAGACTCGAGATGAACAGCGAACGCCGCAAGCACGGTCCGGCTGAGTGCTGCCCCACCGTCGTTGTTTTCGGACTGGGGGGGGTATTTCGTATGTCATGTTTCGGACGTAGAGCGTAGCGACCATGGCACGAGAGAAGATCATCGCTACCCAAAGCACCGGTCCTGCCGACGAGCAGTTCAACGCGGCGCTGCGCCCCGCGCGGCTTGACGAGTGCATCGGCGGGGATGAGTTGCTGGAGAAGCTCCGCATCTCCATCCAGGCCGCTCGCCAGCGCGAGGAGCCCATGGAGCACGTTCTGCTGCACGGCCCCCCTGGGCTGGGCAAGACGACGCTGGCGTACGTGATAGCCAACGAGATGGACAGCGCAATCAAGGTCACCTCGGGTCCGGCGCTGACCCGTCCCAGCGACCTGATCGGCATTCTGACCAATCTGGAACCGTCCGACGTGCTGTTCATCGACGAGATCCACCGTCTGACCGCCGCAGTCGAGGAGTACATCTATCCGGCGATGGAGGAGTACAAGGTGGACTTCGTCGTCGATTCCGGCATGCACAGCCGGACGATCAACCTGCCGCTGCAACCGTTCACGCTCATCGGCGCCACGACGCGGGCCGGGCTGCTCAGCCCGCCGCTCCGCACGCGGTTCGGCATCGCGCATCACCTGGACTTCTGGTCGGCCGAAGACCTGTTCCTGCGCTGCCGCATGTCGGCCGAGATGCTCAAGATCGCCTTCGACGACGACGCCCTGCACGCCCTGGCCGCCCGCGCCCGCGGCACGCCGCGGATCGCCAATCGCCTGCTGCGGCGTTGCCGGGATTACGCCCAGGTCAAGGGCAACGGGCGACTCGACACGCCCACCATCGACGCGGCATTGCAGCTTGAAGGCATCGACGTCTTGGGCCTGGACGAGTTGGACCGCCGCTTCCTACGGACGATCATCGAGGTCTACAAAGGCGGGCCCGTCGGCATCGAGGCCGTCGCCGCTACGCTTGGCGAGGAGACCGACACGCTCGTGGACGTGGTCGAGCCCTTCCTCCTTCAGGGCGGGCTTCTGGCCCGCACGCGCCGCGGGCGCCTGGCGACCGGCAAGGCCTATGAGCACCTCGGGATCGTCGGCGGCCCGCCGGCTGTAGACGCAGGGCTATTCAACGACGGCGACAAGACGTAGGCACAGCGGCAATGGCGCTCCGATAGTTCGCGCGCGGCAGCAATTCACGCCCCCAATGCGACGCACCTATCGCATGCTCACAGCCCCCACGCGGTGGCGAATGCGGCGAAACTGCGGTCGTAGGTCTTTTCCACCTCGTCCGGGAAGCAGCAGGCCGGCAGTTGTTTCATGCGCAGGTGATACTGGAGACAATCGCAGCAGACGCCCTTGCGCGGGCAGCCCCTGTAGGTGCAGTTACAGTTGTCCAAGTTCTGGTCCTTCTTGCAGTCCATGGCTCACCTCGGTTTAGAGCAGTTTAACTTTTTATGTAGCGGATCGCCCGTCGCCGAGTACGAGCCAGGCAAGGACGCCGAAGCAGCCGACGCCTTAGGCCGTACGGCCAGGTGGACGAAGCATGGCGACGCCGCAAGCAGGCCGAACGTTTCAGAAAAAGTTAAACTGCTCTAAGGTCACTCTTTCCGACGTCACGTGATGTGACGTGCGGGTGGGCCGGACATTCTATCGACCCGCCGTCGCCGCCGCAATACGTCGCCCTTATTCGTCGCTGTCGAGCGCATCGGTGGCGCGCTCGGCAAGCGGCGATTCCGGATAGTCCGCAGCCAGCCGCTTCAGCATGGCGCGGGCTTGCGTTGGTTGATCGGACTTGACGTGCGCCCGCGCCGCTTGCAGAAGCAATTGCGGCGCATGGGCTGAGTCAGGATTGGCACCCACAAGCGTTGTGGCCCGCCAGACGGCTTCGTCATAGCGTTTTTGCGCAATCAGAAGCCGAACGCGGAGCAGCGACAGGTTGCCCTCAAGCCGATCAGCCGGTAGCAGCCACCCCCACCTCTCCAGCACGTCGGCTGCGGCCTGATATTCCCCCTCGCGCGTCCACGCCTCCGCTTGCCGCGCGAAGCTTCCGCGCGCCACGGCCGGCGTCTTGCGACCGAGGGCGCCGGGCCCCGCCTCGCGGTAGGCCTTCGCCGCCGCGGCACCATCGCCTCGCGCCCGATGGCAGTCGCCGAGGCCAATCCTGGCGGCGCGGATCGGCTTAGCCGTCGTCAGGGCCGCGTACTCCTCAAGTACGCGGCGAAAGAGCCGCTCGGCACGATCGGCATCGTGAAGGGCATCCAGCGCAATGCGCCCCGCCCGAACCAGCAGTTCGGACGCCACGGCCGGCCCGCTGACGTTTGCAGCGGCCTTCCGCAGCATCGTCGCGGCATCCTGAGCACGACCCGCCTTGCGCAGCAGTTCTGCGTAGAGCGGAAGCGCCTTGTCCGCGGCCGGCGCTGCGATCAGCTCGCGGTCAGCCAATGCGGCGCCCGCCTTCATTGCCGCATCGTCTGCACGGGCGTGGTGCAGCAGGACAACGGCCTCGGCCGCATCAGCGCCGTCCAGGGCTGCAAAATCGTACTGAGCGACAATGGGCGCGTACTCGCTCGGGGCGTCGATGTCGCGGACGGCCTGTCGCCGCCACGGGCGTGTCACGGCGAGTCGGTGCGTCCGTTCCAGCACACCCATCCCCGTTCGGGAGCGAACGCTCACGTCCCGCAGGCCGTCGGTCAGGTAGACGTGTTCGACCCGCGTACCCTCGCTCGTCTGACCGTCGCCGAAGTCCCACGTCCACGTGACATCGCGCGGCACGTCGCCGACGCGCAGCACAGTCAGGACATACCGCTGGTAGTAGCGTCCCTGGCAGAACGTCTCACCGGCATGCTCGCAGCGGAAGTCAACGCCCCTCGGACGGCCGCGCATGCGTATGGGGCCCGCCTTGCCGCGGCAGACGGGCGCGAACGCCGCCGGCGGGATTACTGTGACGCGCCGCCGCCCCGGCGGACGCCAGGCCGCGACGATGACGGGATCGCCGCCGCTGCTGACGTGATACACCTGTAGCGTGTGCAGCCCGCGCGACAGCGTCACCGTGCCACTTTTTTGGGCAGCGCGCTGCGGACCGTGCCGCCCGCCATTGCCCACCACCAACTGTCCGTCCACAAGCAGGAACGAGGCATTCCGGCTGGACAAGGCGAAGAGATACTCCCCGTCTCGCGGACACTTGAGCCGGCCGGTGAACAGGCGAGCCACGCGCCGATCGGCGCCGAACATCGTGTGGCCCAAGAAGACGCGATCGACAAAGTCCGCGCCCACGAGATCCTTCGGGCCCCGCTGCTCGATGATCTGCTTCGCCTGCTTGAGTGTCGCAACCCGACCGCCTGCGTAACGCCATGTGTGAAGAAGAATGCCCCGATTGACCTGCAATAACTCGCGCGGGCGTGGAGGATCGGCACAACCAAAATAGACGTAGTAGCGTCGGACGTCTGGTTGGACCGCGAAGGCCACGCGCATGCGGTCCCCGGGGCCGATCATCAGCACGTTGCAAGGCCGCGCCCGGCCCCCCGCCGTTACGACGCGAACGTCGCTTCCGTCACGTGCGGCCTTGCCGGCCGTGCGAAATGTCACGACCGCAACGTCGTCACCGGACCACTGGGTCTGCGGGCAGTCCGCAACGGTGACAGGGCATCGATACGCCCAGGCGAGGTGCCACCAGCCATCGGCGGCGGCCGGGGCGGCCGTCACGAGCATCGCCGCCAGAAAACCGCCCACGAGGCCGAGTCGCGACACCGGCGACCCCAGCCAATGGGCAGCGTGAACGCATCGTGTCGCTTGCATGAGTGACGCTCCTGCCAGGACGGGTTCCGCGCGACTCCATGAATTCTACAGTGGTCGCGCGTGCTATGTGAGGGGTAAAGTACGCGGCGGGAAGGACCGTAAGATGGGATCGGCGACATTCGAGTCCGTGATCTTCGATATGGACGGAACGCTCGTTGAGCCGCTGCTGGACTTCGGCGCGATCCGGGCGGAATTGGGCATCGCTCCGGGCAACGGCATTCTCGAGGCCGTCGAGCGAATGCCCTCCGAGGAACGTCAACGCGCGGAACGAAGACTTCTGGACTACGAACTGAATGCGGCACGTCAGGCAACGCCCGTTGACGGCGCCGTGGCAACCGTCGGCGCTTTGCAGGCAGCGGGCCTGAAGACCGCACTGCTGACGCGTAACCACGGTCAGGCGATGGACATCGTGCTGAAGCGCCTGGGCGTGCGGTTCGACCTGGCCTGGTCGCGACAGGACGGCCCGATCAAGCCCGAGCCGGACGGGATCTTGCGCGCCTGCCACAGGTTGGGCGTTGCGGTGAATAGAACGGTCTGCGTGGGCGATTTTCGATATGATGTTCTCGCAGCCAATGCCGCCGGCGCCGTCAGCGTGTTGCTGGTTCGCGGTCAGCGGCCGGACTTCGCCGATCTGGCCGATTACGTGATCGCCCGACTCGACGAGCTTGTGCAGCTTATGACGCCGTGACGGATCGCTCACGCTGACCGGGCAGTCCGGCAGCGGGAACGGGGCATTCATGGGAAACCTTCCTTTAGCCAACATCTTGCGTCACAAGCTCCGTAGCGTGCTGTCGGCCGTGGGCATCGGAATCGGCATCTGCATGCTGGTCACGCTCAGCGGGCTGGCACGCGGCAGCTTGTACGAGGTCGCCGACCGCTGGGAGTCCGTCGATGCGGAGCTGATTGTCTATCCGCGCATTTGGGGTGACAATGTCACCACGCTCAGCGGCGTGGGCCTGCCGGACCGGCGAATCGTTCACCTGCCCGAGGCCCACCCTGATATCGTCATCGATGCGGTCCCCGCCTTCCTGTGGCGCATGGAGCTGGCCGGGCAGGATCAACTCGTCGTCGGCGTGGACAGCGCTGCCGAAGCTTGGAAGCGCCTGACCGGCGGGCGCACACTGATTCGCGGACGATGGTGCGAGCAAGACGTCCGTGCCGACGATGGGCGAACCGCCTCCCAGTGGCTTACCGAAACGCTGCTGGCCGACGAGCCGGACACGACGCCGCCGGGCGAATCGCCCCGCTTGCCTGACTGGCCCGAAACGCAACCGGCTGGGGCCCCGCGGCACGACGCCGTGCTCAGCATGCGCCACATTCAGGCCCAATTGCGTCAACGCGGCGGGTTTGAGTTGGTCATCGACGCGCGCCTGGCCGATGCCGGCGGCTACCACGTCGGCCAGACCGTTCGGGCGGGCAATCACGACTGGCGTATCGTGGGTGTCGTGCCCGCCGGCGGATTGGGGCGGGTGTTCATGCCGCGCCGCGTGGCACAGTTCGTGTTCGGTAGCGGCGACATCCGTGTTTCCACGCTGGGGTTTGTCAAGCTCCGCGACGGCGTGGAACCCGGCGAGGCGGCGGCGCGTCTGACCGATGCCACGCGGCAGGCCGTTCAGGTGCGCCAGTATCGCCACATGCTCGAAGAGAAGTTCGGCGTGATGTTCCGCTACGTCGACATGGTCAATGTCATCGCGCTCGTGATTGCCTTCCTGTTCATCATGGTCACGCTGTATACGATGGTTCTCCAGCGGACGCGAGACATCGCCATCCTGAAGGCCTGCGGCGCATCCAACGGCTTTATTCTCCGCCAGGTCATGGGCGAGTCGCTGCTTCTAACTGCGGCCGGGCTTGTCGCCGGTGTGGGTATGAGCTTCCTGGCGGCATGGGGCATCGAGACGACCCGGCCGTTGCTGACAGTGACGATCACCTGGCGCTGGTTGGTCACCGCCGCTGGTGTCGCAGCAGTCGGCGCGGTCGCCAGTGCTCTGTACCCCGCCTGGCGCGCTACCCGGGTTGACGTAGCAGCGGCACTGACGCTGGAGTAACGGCAACGGCGTGAGCGAAAACGGATACATTATCGAGGGGCGGGACCTGGTCAAGGCCTACGGCACCGGGCGGGCACAGGTGCGCGTGCTGCGGGGTCTTAACCTCGCTGTGGCGCGTGGCGAGTTCGTCTCCGTCATGGGGCCCAGCGGTTGCGGCAAGAGCACGTTGCTGCACGTGCTGGGGCTGATAACCCCGGCGGATTCGGGCGTGGTCGCCCTCGATGGCGAGCCGGCACCGGACGGCGAGGGAGGCCGTGCGGCGCTGCGGCGCGAACGCATCGGCTTCGTCTTCCAACGGTTCAACCTGCTCAACGTGCTCAGCGCTATCGACAACGTCGCCATCTCGCTGCGCCTGCGCGGGCAGAAGCTTGACGGAAACGTCCGTCACCTGTTCGAATGGATGGGCGTGGCGCACGTGATGCGCCGCAGACCCGCCGAGATGTCCATCGGCGAGCAGCAACGCGTTGCAGTCGTCCGCGCTCTGGCACATCGTCCGGCAATCGTACTGGCCGACGAACCGACGGGAAACTTGGACTCGGAAAACGCCGAAGCCCTTCTGGCGCTTCTGGTGAACCTGAACCGACAGTTCGCACAGACGATCGTGATGATCACCCACTCACCCGCCGCGGCCGCACACGCCGACCGTGTCGTAACCATGCGCGATGGCAGAATCCTCCATGCGACAAGCTGACCCGGCGCAGGCCATGACGCACGCCGCTGCAACGGGTGACGACGGCGTCTCCGTCCGCCGCTGGTTCGCGTTCTACGGCTTGCTCGTGCTGGCCGGGGCGCTGCCTCTGGCCGTGCTGATTGCCTTGGAGGGCTGGTCGTACCAGGCCTGGGCGGACAACGCCAGCGAGACGTTCGCCGAAACAGGTGTGGGCATCAAATTGCTGGTCTTCGTCTTGTACTTATCGATCTGCTGCACATTTCTGCCACTGCCCACAGGGTGGCTCGTCGCGGGCATGGCCACGCGGCAGGCGGCCGTTACCGGGGAGCTGTGGTCCACCGTGTTGGTTGTAGCAACCGTCGGGGGGCTGGGTTCGATGGTGGCCAACCTAAACGACTATCACCTGCTGACGTGGGTGCTGCGGAGCCGGCGCGTGGCACGCGTCCGCGACACCCGCACGTATCAGGCCGCGGCCCGCTGGTTCGCTCGAGCGCCCTTTTTCATTCTTATCGTATTCAACGTGCTGCCCATTCCGGTTGACGTCGTCCGCATGCTCGCGACGACCTACCGATATCCGCGGGTGCCCTTTGCGTGCGCCAATTTTGTCGGGCGTTTTCTGCGCTACGGCGTCATCGCGTTCGTTACATTCTGGTGGGACTTGGGCCTGGTCGCGGTACTGGCCTTGCTGGCGCTGGCGGTTGTTCTGGCCGCGGCGCGGCTGATTCCGGCAACCGGGCGGCGGCTGCTTGCCGCCTGCGCCAAGGAGCGGACAGCATGATGAACGGGTTGCGAATGGCGTTACTGGCTGGGCTGTACCTCGCTGCGGCGACGGGAGTGCCCGCGTCAGACACCGAGCCGGCCACGTGCGCGACAACGCGGCCGTCGACTGACACTGCCGCCACGGACGCCGCAACCGAAACGGCGGAAAGCGACGCGACGAGCCGTCCGACAACGCGCGCCGCCACTCAACCGACGAGCCGACCCACAACCCGGCCGACCAGTCGGCCCGCACCGGCGGCGATTGCGATCCTCCAGGCGCTGGAGCGCGCCGGCAAGGAGCACACCGCCATCCGCGCTGAGGTCTTCTATCGCGTAACCAACTTGACCATGGGCGACACTGAAACGCGAACCGGTTGGGTCGCCTACCGCCGGGCCGTCGAGGACGATGACGAGCGCCGCCCGACGCAGTTTCGCGTCCACTTCGACACCGTCCAGCTGGATGCGGGCCCGAAGACCGAACGCCAAGTGGATTTCGCCTTCGACGGACGGCGGTTGTCCATCGCGCGGCATCGGATTGAGCAGATGACACGCTACCGCCTTGGCCAAGCCGGCCGTCAGCCGATGACACTCGGCAAGGGCCCCTTCCCTCTGCCGTTCGGGCAACGCGTCGAGGACATGCTCAAACACTTCAACGTGACAACCCGCCCCGCGCGCGGCCGGCTGTCGCACACCAAGTACCTCAAGCTCATCCCGCGAGAAGAGCACAAGCAGCAGCTTAACGTCGCGTCGGTGGAGATGTGGGTGGACGCCGAGACCTTCCTGCCGGTCAAGATCGATACGGCCGACAAGAAGAACAACCACACGCTGGTGGTGTTCCGCAAGGTCCAAACGGACGCAGACCTGTCCGACGAGCTGTTTACGTTGCCGACACCGGCCGGCTGGCGCGAGACCGTCGAGCAACTTCCCGCCGCCGAACGCATCGCTCCCTAGTTGCAGCGGCGCCTATGCCGCCGTATCATGACGCGCCTGCAGGCACAGGAAGGATGCGCCATGGACCTATCCGTCACAGCAGACGGCGAAAGCAGATACATTGTCTCGTGTCCGGAGAAGATGGAGTGGGACGCGCGACTCGACCTCGCCGCGATCGTGGACGAGGCCATTACGGAATCCGCGCCTCGCGTGATTCTGGACCTAAACAACGTCAGTTACATCAACTCGGCGGGCCTGGGGGCGATCTTCGCCCTTCGCAAGCGGCTGGTTGCCTCGGACGGGCGGCTCGTGCTGGCGCGACCGGCTCCGGCAATTCAGCGCCTTCTGCGGACCGTCAACGTCGATAAGCTGATTCCCGTTGCCGACGATCTCGACCACGCGCGCCAACTTCTCACCACGGGTCACTAACCTGCGGAGTGCCGAATGGACCCCGTCTTCAACGTGGAGAAGCTCATCCGCCCCGATGCCGACCCCGTGTTGGTCTGGGAGTCCATCGTTGACGCCGCGGCCGTGAACCTCGTCAGCGATATCCACCTCACGGCTCAGCGCGACGGGCACGACCTGGCGTTCCGAATCGACGGTGACATGCGTCCGCAAGGACGTATGGGCCGCGATTTCGCACGTCGCCTTATCCAACACGTCAAATCCGTCTCGGGCATCGACGTGGCCGAGAGCCGCCGCCCCACCGAAGGCCGGCTCAAGCTCAGCATCGCCGATCGCACCATCGACCTGCGCGTCAGCATCGTCCCCACGCTCTACGGGCAGGACATGGTCGTGCGCATCTTCGACAGCACGGTCAGTCTCATGAGCGTCACGGAGCTGGGTCTTCGCACAGAGCAGCTCAACCACTTGCGTGACATGATCGGCCGGCCGAGCGGACTGGTGCTTGTCGCCGGACCGTCCGGCGGCGGCAAGACGACAACGCTGTATGCCGTGCTACGGGATCTGACCGCGCGGCACCGCAAGATTGTGACCATTGAGGATCCGATCGAATACGACCTGGACGGCATCAACCAGACGCAGGTCAACCCCCGGATCGACGTGACGTTCGCTCGTCTCCTGACCGCCCTGTTGCGCCAGGACCCTGACATCGTCATGGTCGGCGAGGTACGCGACCGCGAAACCGCCGTCACCGCGGTGCGTGCAGCCAATACCGGGCACCTCGTTCTAGCAACCACGCATGCCATCCGCGCCAGCCGCGCCATTGAAACGATGCTTTCGCTGGGAACACACCCGTACTTCCTTTCCGTAGCGCTGCGCGCGGTCATCGCGCAGGTGCTTGTCAAGCGGGTCTGCCCACACTGCAAGACGCCCCTGCCGGAGACGGGCGACATCGTCCTCGATGATGCCGTAAGAGATCGACTCCCCGAGGGGACCGAGCCGCGTTTGTATCAGGGCACCGGTTGCGAGGCCTGCCGCGGCACCGGTTACAGCGGGCGGATGGGCCTGTTCGAAATGTTCATCCCGGACGACAAAATCAAGAATCTCATCCTTCAGAAGCGAGGCGCGGCCGCCATCGACGACGCCGCGCGCCACCGGGGCATGCTCTCGCTCGAACAGGCGGGCAAACTCGCCGCCGTGCTCGGACAGACCACCATGGAACAGGTCGTCGACGTCCTGCCGAACGTGTAGGATTGAGACGCGACCCGCCTTTGTGCCTCCCGGCTGCCGGGCACTACTCCACCACTTCCCCTTCGATCACGTCGTCGCCCGGTGGCGCCTGGTCGCCTGCGTGCGGCTCGGCCGGCGCGTCGCGCTGCGTCTCGAAGGTAAACGTCTTTCCACTCGCGTCGACGATCACGTGGTCGCCGTCGTGGACCTCGCCGCTCAGAATCCGCTGGGCAAGCGCGTTGTCGACCTTCTGCTGGATCAGCCGTCGCAGCGGGCGGGCGCCGAAGGTCGGGTCGTAACCCAGCTCGGCCATCAGCGCCTTGGCCTCCTCGCTGACCTCGACGGTGATCTCGCGCGCCGCGAGGCGCTCGGACAGCTCGCGGACCTGGATGTCAACGATGCCGGTAAGATCCTCCTTGGTCAGCGTGTGGAAGATTACCGTCTCGTCGATGCGGTTGAGGAATTCCGGACGGAAGTGCTGCTTCAGCGCGGCCTTGAGCTGGGCCTCGATCTCCCACGACTCGGCCTTCTCGGCCGAGAGCTGCTGGATCACGTCCGAGGCGATATTCGAGGTCATCACGAGGATCGTGTTACGGAAATCGACGGTTCGCCCCTGTCCGTCGGTGAGCCGTCCGTCGTCGAGCACCTGCAGCAACACGTTGAACACGTCGCGATGGGCCTTCTCGATCTCGTCGAAGAGGATCACCGAATAGGGTCGGCGGCGGACGGCCTCCGTCAACCGCCCGCCCTCCTCGTAGCCCACATAGCCCGGCGGCGCGCCGATCAGCCGGGCGACGGAGTGCTGCTCCATGAACTCGCTCATGTCGATGCGGATCATGGCGTCTTCGGTGTCGAACAGCAGTTCGGCCAGCGCCTTGCACAGCTCGGTCTTGCCCACCCCGGTCGGGCCGAGGAACATGAAGCTGCCGATGGGTCGGCGGGCGTCGCTGATGCCGGCCCGGCTGCGGCGGACGGCGTCGCTGACGACGCGCAGCGCCTCGTCCTGCCCGACGACGCGTTCGTGGAGGCGGTCTTCCATGCCCAGCAGCTTGTCGCGCTCGGCCTCCATCAGCCGCGCGACGGGAATGCCCGTCCACTTGCCGATCACCTCAGCGACCTGTTCCGGCGTGACCTCCTCGCGCGTCAGGCCGCCGTCGCCCTGCCGGTCGGCAAGCTCCTGCTCGCGCTGAGCCAACTCGCTTTCCAAATCGCGCAACTCGCCGTATTGGATGCGTGCGGCGCGCTCCAGGTCGCCCGCCCGCTGGGCCTGCTCCAGCTCGGTCCGCTTGCCCTCGATGCCCTCGCGCAGCTCCTGGACCTTCCGCAGGCCGCCCTGCTCGGCCTCCCACCGCGCGTGAAGCTGGCCGAAACGCTCCTGGAGTTCGGCTAACTGCTTTTCCAGCTCCTCCAGGCGCTGCTTGCTGGCCTCGTCGGTCTCCTTGCGCAGCGCCTCGCGCTCGATCTGGAGTTGCATGAGCCGCCGGTTGAGCTCGTCCAGCTCGGCCGGCATGGAGTCGTTCTCGATCCGCAGGCGACTGGCGGCCTCGTCGATCACGTCAATCGCCTTGTCCGGCAGGAAGCGGTCGGCGATGTAGCGGTTGCTCATCGTCGCGGCCGAGACGAGCGCGGCGTCCTGAATCCGCACGCCGTGGTGGGCGTCGTAGCGCGGCTTGAGCCCGCGCAGAATGGCGACGGTGTCTTCGACGCTCGGCTCGCGGACCATGATCTGCTGGAAGCGACGTTCCAGCGCGGCGTCCTTCTCGATGTTCTTGCGGTATTCGTCCACCGTCGTGGCGCCGATGCAGCGCAGTTCGCCGCGGGCCAGCGCCGGCTTGATCAGGTTGCCCGCGGAGATCGCGCCCTCGGCCGCTCCGGCGCCGACAACCGTGTGCAACTCGTCGATGAAGAGGATGATCCGCCCGTCGGAGCCGGTGACTTCCTTGAGCACCGCCTTGAGGCGGTCCTCGAACTCCCCGCGGTACTTCGCCCCGGCCAGCAGGGCGCCCATGTCCAGGGCGATGACGGTCTTGCCGGACAGCCCGGCCGGGACGTCGCCGTTGACGATCCGCTGGGCGAGGCCCTCGACAATGGCGGTCTTGCCCACGCCGGCGGCGCCGATCAGCACGGGGTTGTTCTTGGTGCGCCGCGTCAGCACCTGCATGCAGCGGCGGATCTCCTCGTCGCGCCCGATGACCGGGTCGAGCTTGCCGTCCGAGGCCATCTCGCACAGGTCGCGCCCGTAGCGCTCGAGCGCCTCGTACTTGTCTTCCGGACTCTGATCAGTGACGCGCTGGTTGCCGCGGACCTCCTTCATCGCTTCGAGGATCGCGTCGCGATCCGCGCCCAGCGTTGTCAGCGCTTCCCTGGCCTTGGATTCCTCCGACGCCAACGCCAGCAACAGATGCTCGACGGACGTGTACTCGTCGCCGAGTTGCTCGACCTCTTTTTCGGCGCGCGTGAACACGGCGTTCAACGCGCCGTCCATCGCCATGCCCCCGCCGGACGACTGACTGGGAAGCCGGCCGAGCTCGCTGGCGACGACCGATCCGATGCGATCCTTCGGAATGCCGACCTTCTCGAGCAGCCGCACGGCCAAGCCGTCATCCTGCTGCAAAAGGGCACTGAGCAGGTGCAGCGGACCGATGGTCGCGTGCCCGGCCTCGCTGGCCGCGCCCTGGGCCGACATGATTGCTTCCTGTGCCTTGACGGTCAGTTTGTCCATGCGCATAGCGGCACCTCGCTGATAGTGTATCGGCTGCAACGCCCGTGCCACGCCGCTAGTTCACACAAAATACGCGGCCCAGGGAAGATACGTCTGCCATCGCGCCCCCCCGCTATGCCATGGGGTTGCCATTCCGGCAGGTAATGGCGTCGAGGCAAAACGTTGTGCGACACGCCCTCTGCGCGGTACACTTCTATGGCACACCTAAGGGGCCTCAACATGAAGATATCACTACCGTTTGCCTTGTTGGCACTCACCGGCGCCGCTGTGACCCTGGCAGGGCCGACCACGCACCCCGCGAGCCGACCGGCTGATAATGAACGCCCTTGGTATGAAGCGCTTCCGACAGTCTCGCTGGACGGGAAGGTCTATTACCGGGCCGACCCAGAAGGCGCTGAACTACTGCCCGACTCATTGCGTGTCGGCTACCTCCGCGACGAGGATGGTCCGGGCCTCATACACCTGTTGCGCTATGTCGAGGGGAAACCGGTAGAAGCCACGCCAACCGGTTACATCTGGCTTGTGGACGTAACCGGCGACGGAAAGCCGGAGATTGTGTGCCTCTCAAGCCCTTCGCAGGCATGCGACGCCGGAAAGCTGATTTACAAACTCCCCACGGCCGATGGACGGGTTTGGGTAGTCCATCAACATCGCAAGGGACTGTATCCTGTCTATCGCGTGCTTGCCGATGGAACGCTCGAAACGATACTGGAGCGTCAAGGCGGCCTCGGTGGCGTTTCGTGCTATAGCAGTATGCCGGCAACAGGATACGACAAAGATGGCAACGTCCTTGGAAAGACCGGTTATGCCGTTACAGTCACACACTATGGGTATGGATGGAAAGACATTTACGGCACGGGGGTACCCGTACCGGTGGAAACCCGGTCCAGCAAGATTACGCATTATCCGCCCGACCCGCCGAACGGCCGGAAGGAATACACCACCACTGAAAGTACGATGTCGCACAGGGTCTGGGATGAAGAGGCCGGCAAGTTTGTCGCCCCAAAGGCGCAGCCGAAAAGCCCTGACGCCTCTCAAGACCGCGCTACCAGCCGCCCGGCCGAGGCGGATTCCGCTGCGACGACACGCCCGATGAGCCGACCGTCCGCCAGCGCGCCGTCTGTGTACGACCATCTGCCAACAGCGTCCCTCGACGGGAAGGTCTATTACCTAGCTGAGGCCGGGCACTACGAAGGGCTTGGCGAGTCCCTGCGCATGGCCTGCCTTCGTGAAGAGGACGGTTCGCCGGGGCCGCGCCACCTGCTGCGCTACGAGGACGGCAAGCCGGTCGAAGCCACGGGGATACCGTTGGCGCGGTTGGTGGACGTTACGGGCGACGGCAAGGCGGAAGTGATCACCAACGTGTGGTTGGATGACTTCGACTGCGGCGAGTCTCTTACCTTTAGCTTCCGCGCTGCAGACGGCAGGCGTGCGTTCGCCGCAGGATTCACGCCGGTGCGTGGTCGGAGTGTTGTGTATCGCATCGGTACCAAGGGCGTGCTGGAGGAGATATTCCGGCGAAAACATCCACATGGCTATAGCGTATTGGGAGGCGTATCGATCTCACCAACAACCGGTGCGCAGACCACTCACGGTACTCGAGTATCACGTAGCTGGATCGATCTCTATGGAAATGGTGTTCCGGTGCCTGTCCGATTGGAAGTGATTACCCGAACACACTCCTGGCGACAACCTTCAACAAGACGCGATAGATACGTCACCCATACTAAGACGCTAAGGCATCACATCTGGGACGAGCACAAGGACAAGTTTGTTCCAGGTCCCACCATTACGAAGGGTTTTCCCGGTCCACCGTACAAATTCGACACTGAGGCACTGCGGGGCATTTTGAAGCATCGGACGCCAGTCGACGGCACGTCCACGACCGCCCCGGCCACACGACGCGCTAAGTCGCCTGGTCACGGCGGTCGCGAAATCCTTCGAACCGTTCGGCACGGCAAGTGGGCGTATGACCGCGTCGCCAAGAGCGTCGGAGAAATCAACCGCGCCGATGTCGGACAACTGGCCTTCGCGGGCAAGCCGATCCGCGGCAACGAGCTGGGTGCGGTCATCTGGACGCCATGGGGCAAGCTGTACTGGCATGGTGATGCTCCTGCGCGCCACTGCGGGTGGTTGCCCCACTACTACCGCAGGTCGCCGCCTGAATGCCCGGAGGTCCGCAGCCCGGACGCCAAGACAAGCGAACGCGTCCGCACGCGATACAAGGCGCTCCGCAGGCGCTTGCAGGCATTCGACCTCGTACTGCGTTACCGCGGCCCGTCCGACAATCCTTACTACAGTCTATCTGCAACGAGCCGGCGGGGCCGGCGAAAGGCGTCCGGCCCGTTTGACTTGCGCGTGCGCCTTCTTCCGAGCGATGCCTGGGGCGTACTCGACCGCTTGGCTTATGACGGGTTCCTGGCCCGGGCCCGGAACATCACGGATGGCGAGATCGATCCGCCCAAGGGGCCCTGCTACACGCTCACTGTGAACGGCCCCGACGGGATTCTTCTGTATGAGGACCTCGGCTGGGGCTTGCCGATGCTTGAGCACATCGATCTTCTGGCTCAGGCCACCAGGGACCACCCCTTCCTCAAGGCGACGGACACTCTACGGGGGCGCCTCGCACGGGACCATGGCGACCGGCAGACGAAGGAGTAGCCCGTCGCACGCCTGCACACGCCGACAGTGGCCGTCGCGCTCGGCGATGCCGCAGGGCGCGTTGCATTGCGGCAGGAACGGGGTGTCAAGGGTCGCACCTATCGTGGGCCGCGATATGCTCGGGGTATTCCAATGGCGCGGGGCTTGCCAGCATCGCATTGCGTCCGTAAGATGCGCCTGGCTGGAGAGGTGCCGGAGTGGCCGATCGGGCCGGTTTCGAAAACCGGTGAACCTTCGCGGTTCCGTGGGTTCGAATCCCACCCTCTCCGTAGCTCGAGGCCCCGGGCGCTGTCCCGGGGCCTCGAGCTATAGATAGCTGGATTCGGACCCACGCAGCCCGCGAGCGGGATGCGCCGGATACACGGGCGAGACGTCGAAGAGCCGCACGCGGCCGTGCCACGGCACATCGCGGCCGGAAATGGCATTGACCTCAGGCCGCGGGATCGTATAGTAGTGTCTGTGCCGCGATGGTCCCGCACGGACCGTGGCGGCTGTTGAGTCTCGGGGCCGTAGCTCAATTGGATAGAGTACCGGACTGTCGATCCGGTGGTTGCGGGTTCGAATCCCGTCGGCCTCGTTTCCGACGTTCCCGGACCGGTCAAGCGACCGGTCCTTTTTGTGCGCCCCCGGGCGGCATAAGCGGGATTCGAACACGCGTGGCCGCGAGCCGTTGATTGAACGCCGCTTCGGACGCCGGCTCCGGAATCGAGTTGTCCGTTGGCATCACTAGCGACGCAGATGTTTCGCCCGTCGCTTCGAGAACACTGTGCCTAAGATGTACTGCTGCCGAAAAGATTGCCCTTCGCCGAAGACATACGCCGCCCGCGGGTTCGGAGGGTCGGGCTGATCGCGCCCGATTACGACCGCGGGCGGCGTTGCAATGCGCTCATGGATTTTCCCCGCCGAACCGCGTTGAAGGGCGCGCCGCGCAATCCACCCTTGTGAAGACACACCGCACGGGAAGCAGCATAACGCGGGTGCCACGAGTGCCCGACTACGCTACGGCGTCAGTCCTGCGAGCGACTCTCGCCGGTTTCGACGACACGCCGCCGCGGCCGCGCCAGAAGCAACACGCTGCCCATGGCCACAATCGCCAGGGCCGCCCAACTCATCGATACCGAGTCGGCCATATGTGCTTCGGCCGGGGCATCCTGCCCGGTCGTTGCCAACGTAGGCGTCACCGCTAAGGCGACGGCACCGCAAAGAGCACAAGAAACCGTCAAGACAATGAACAGCTTCTTCATCCCTCATATCCCTTCCATGTCGAATAGTGCTACGTCTCACAGGGGCTCACTCTGTACCGACGATTATAGTGCCGTTGGCGTTTATGTCAAGAAGTGTTTCATATGGCAGTGCCGCAGAAGAGCTTACGCGCGACGGAAGCTGATGCGGACGCGCCGGCTGCGGGGGCATGCCACGACGTCCGGACCCCGCACGGCGGCGCTGCTGCACCAATGCCGGCTGCAGCGTGCTGGCTTCTGGCATCCTGCCGCCGGGCCTGTAGAATGGGACCGGCCCGCGCCGCACGCCTGCGAGGCCGCAACGAACCATGGCGGCTCGGGCGATGCAACCCGGTCCGCCCGAGGAGATGACGATCGAACGCAACGACGTCACAACCGACCTCTCTGTCGACATTGCGGGCGTGCGCCTGGCCAATCCGCTGATGCCGGCCAGCGGCACATGCGGCTATGCTGACGAGTACGCGGACTTCGTAGACCTCGAGCGCCTCGGCGCGTTTGTAACGAAGTCCATCACGCGCCAGCCGCGGGCCGGAAACGATTACCAGCGCGTCGTCGAGACTCGGGCCGGCATGCTGAATGCGATCGGCCTGGCCAATGTCGGCCTGGAGGCATTCCTGACCGAGAAGGTGCCCCTGCTGCGGCGCCTCGGCGTGCCGGTGTTCGTAAACGTGGCCGGAACGACCGTCGAGGACTACGTTGCCGTGGCGGAAGCGTTGGAAGACGTTGACGTGGTCCGCGGCGTGGAGCTGAACATCTCCTGCCCGAACGTCCGGGCAGGCGGCATCCAGTTCGGCACGGACCCGGAACAGATTCGGCGCATCACGGGCGCGTTGCGCAGCGTCTGCCGCCGGAACATCCTCATCGTCAAGCTCTCGCCGAACGTGACGGATGTCACGTGCACTGCCGCGGCAGCCGTCGACGCCGGCGCCGACGCCCTGAGCATGATCAACACGTTTACCGCCATGGCGATTGACGTCGAACGGCGGCGTCCCGTGCTGGCCAACGGCACGGGCGGCCTGTCAGGTCCGGCGATTCGCCCCATCGCCGTCCGCATGGTTCACGAGGTCTACGAGCACGTAGCCCGCCAGGCCGGCGTGCCGATCATCGCCATGGGCGGCATCCAGCACGCCCGTGACGCCGTGGAATTCCTGTTGGCCGGCGCGACGGGTCTGGCCGTGGGAACGGCACTGTTCGTCGATCCGGGCGTGTTGACGCATCTGCAGGATGGGCTGGCCGACTACATGCGGCGGCACGGTTTCACGGCCGTCGAACAAGTCGTTGGCGCCGTGCCTGTTATGCGTTAGTCTCATGGCACAGCGGGGGGGCATCGTTTTCACGTCCCCCCTGCGGCGCATACAATATGCCCTGAGGCGTTCTACAGAGCCGGGCGCCAAGCGAAAAGGAACGGAAGCCATGAAGGTCTTCATGCTTGGGTGGGAGTTTCCACCGCACATCAGCGGAGGGTTGGGGACGGCCTGTCATGGGTTGACGCGCGGTCTCGATGACATCGGCGTCGAGATTACGTTCGTTCTGCCGACGGCTGTTCCTGTCGATGAGACGCAGCACGTTCGTCTGCGCAGTCCCTCCAACCTGCCGGCGCGCGAGGAGGTGGAACGCCATCTCGACGATGAGCCGGGCGAATTTCGCCATGTGCGGCTGCATCAGGTTCCGGCATCCCTGCAGCCCTACGGCACACCGGCCCCGCCGTCCGCCGTGGTGGGGATCGAGGACATCCTGGAAGAGTCGCCGCCAACGCCAGTCGTTGCGCCCCCCGACGTGCCCGCACCCCCGGACACACAGGAGGCCGTCGAGGTTTCCGCCGCGGAGGCCAAGTCGTTCGTCCAGGGCGCCGGCGCCAACTACAACGGTGATCTGATGGGGCAGATCAACCGCTACGCTCGCCTGGCCGTGGAACTGGCGCGGCGCGAGAGCTTCGACGTGGTCCACGCTCACGACTGGATGACGTACCCCGCCGGTCAAGCCGTCGCCGCCGCCAGCGGCAAGCCGCTGATCATCCACGTTCACAGTACCGAATTCGACCGGGCCGGCGAGAACGTCAACCAGCAGGTCTACGACATCGAACGGACGGGCATGCATACGGCCGACCGCGTCGTCTGCGTCAGCTACCTGACGCGACGGATCGTCGTCAGCCGCTATGCCGTGCCCGAGGACAAGGTCGACGTGGTCTACAACGCCGTCGAGTTGCCCACGAGCCCCCAACCGGCGCTGGAACCCATTCAGCGCGATGACAAAATCGTGCTGTTCCTGGGGCGCGTCACCATGCAGAAGGGCCCGGAGTACTTTCTGCGAGCCGCCAAGAAGGTGGTGGAGAAGCTCCAGAACGTGCGCTTCGTCATGGCCGGAAGCGGCGACATGATTCGCCAATGCATCCAGGAGGCAGCCGAGCTGAAGCTGGGCAAGTACGTGACGTTTACGGGCTTTCTCCGCGGCGGCGACGTGGACAAGGTCTTTCAGATGGCGGACCTTTACGTCATGCCGAGTGTCTCGGAACCGTTCGGCATCGCCCCGCTGGAGGCACTGAGTCATAGTGTGCCGGTGATTATCTCCAAACAGTCCGGCGTCAGCGAAGTGCTCACGCACGCGCTGAAGGTGGACTTCTGGGACATCGACGAGATGGCTAACAAGATTCTTGCCGTCTTGCGCCATCCTTCGCTGGGCAAGACCTTGCGCCAGCATGGTCAGATCGAACTCAAGAAGCTCTCTTGGCGCGACAGCGCCGAGCAACTGGTCAAGACGTATGACAAGGCCATCGCCGCACGACGCCGCGGCTGACGGCGCATTGGCGTGCCGTGGCGGACACCGTTGTGCTACAATCGCGCCAAATAGACGATCGAGGATCCACGATGGCCCGGCGCGCATGGAGGCCGAACAGCACCCGCTGGCAGATTGCCGATCCGCATCCCGACGCGGAGGCCCTAGCCCGTCAACTGCACACTGATCCGCTCGTAGCCCAGGTGCTTGCCAATCGTGGCCTGCACGACGCCAACGCCGCCCGCGCCTTTCTCACGCCCCGCTATGCAGACCTGCACGACCCGACGATGCTTCCCGGCGCCGTCGAGGCCGCCGGGCGCATCGCCCGCGCCGTCGCCGACGGGCGTCGGATCGTCATCTACGGCGACTACGACGTTGACGGCATCACCGGCGTGGCGCAACTGCTGACATGCCTTCGCATGGCGGGGGCCGAGCCGGGCTACTACGTCCCCCACCGTCTCGAAGAAGGATACGGGCTCAACAGCGCCGCCGTCGCGAAACTGGCCGCCGACGGCGCGACGATGCTCGTGACGGTCGATTGCGGCATCGCGGGGGCAGAGCCCGTCGCCGAGGCGCGCGCGGCCGGACTTGAGGTTATCGTTACCGACCATCACGCTCCGCCTGATCAACTGCCCCCCGCCGATGTGATCGTCCATCCCGCGATGAACGACAGGACGTACCCCAACCCGCATCTGGCGGGCTCGGGTGTGGCGTTCAAGCTCGTCTGGCAGATTGCCCGCGAGATTTGCGGCCGGCAGCGCGTCGATGAGGCCTGGCGGACGTTTCTGATGGATGCGACGGGCCTGGCGGCGCTGGGAACCATTGCGGACGTCGTTCCGCTGGTCGACGAGAACCGCACGCTGGCAACGTTTGGGCTGCGCAGCGTTCCGGCTACACAGCATCCGGGCCTGCGCGCGCTGCTCCGCGCCGGCAAGCTCGACGGCGAGAACCTCGACGCCTATCACGTGGGGTTCGTGCTCGGACCGCGCCTGAATGCGTGCGGACGGATGGGTCACGCGCGCCTGGCCGTGGAACTGCTGACCGACGTCGCACCGGCACGCGCAGCGAAAATCGCCGCGTATCTCACCGAGCAGAATACCGCGCGCCGGCGCGCCGAGCGCAACATTGCCGACGAGGCCGTCGCGCTGGTCGAATCGCAAAATCTAGCCGACGACGAGCACCGCGCGATCGTATTGGCCTCGGAGAACTGGCACAGCGGCGTGATCGGCATCGTCGCCTCCCGGCTGGTGCAGCGGTTCGCCCGACCGGCCGTGCTCATCGCCCTCGGTGACGATGGCGGCCAGGGCTCAGCGCGAAGCATACCGGGCTACCCGATGCGCGACGCCTTGGCCGCGTGCAGCGAGCATCTGGTCAGCTTCGGCGGGCACGCGATGGCCGCAGGCCTTCGCATCGCGCCCGACAAGGTCGACGCCTTCGGCGAGGCGCTGCGGGCCCACGCCCGCGAGCACATCGCCGTCGAGCAGCTTACCCCCGCCGTGCGGATCGACGTCGAGACGCAACTGGCGCATCTGACGTTTCCAGTGGCCCGTCGCCTGGCCGACCTCGCCCCGTTCGGACAGGGCAACCCGCGCCCCATCGTGGCGTTGCGCGATTGCGAGGTGATCCGCCCCCCGCGCCGCATGGGACGCGGCGGCGGGACCGCCGGTCTGACGCTGGGACAGAACGGCACGGCCGTGCGCGCCGTCGGCTTCGGCATGGGTGACCTGGCCGACCTGCTCGAAGGCGTCACCCGCGTCGACGTCGCCGCCGAGGTAACGCTGAATACCTTCAACGGCCGGACCAACGTGGAACTGAAGCTCCGCGACGTGCGATGGTAAGACACCGTCGGCAGCCGTGACAGGCGCCGGCCGCCATCAACAGAGGCAGTGAAGCCATGGACGCATTGATCTTCGACTTCGACGGCGTGGTGGTGGATTCCGAACCGGTGCATCTGGCTTCGTTTCAGCAGGTACTGGGGCCGGCCGGCATCGAGATGTCACAGACAGTGTACTACACGAAATACCTCGGCTTTGACGACCGTGACGCAATCCGCGTCTGCGCCGCCGATCAGGGCGTGGAGCTGTCCGAGGCGCAGGTGGTCGCGTTGATCGAGGCGAAGACTCGCCTCGTCCACGAGTTGTTCTCCGACGGCATCGCGGCGTTGCCCGGCGTAGTCAAGTTGATTCACGAGGCCCATGGTGCCGACGTGCCGCTGGGGATTTGCTCCGGCGCGCTGCTGGCCGAGATCGAGCAGGCCGCTCGCACCGTGGGCGTCTGGGATTGCTTCGACGTGGTCATACCGGCTGAGGACGTCAGCCGCGGCAAGCCGGACCCGTCTGGATACGAGCTGACCCGCACCCGCCTCGCCGAAGCGCGCGAGTGCCCCGTCGCCGCCGAGCGCTGCGTCGTCGTCGAGGACTCCCCCGCCGGCATCGAGGCCGCCCATGCGGCCGGCATGCGCGTCTTGGCCGTGACGAACTCCTACCCCGCCGACGCGCTCGCCGCCGCCGAGCGGATCGTGGCATCGTTGCAGGACGTGGACCTGGCCGCCTTGGCCGAACTGTATTGACCCGCTACGCCCCGGCGAGCCGCGCGTACAGCGCCTCGAGCTCATCAACCATCCGCTCGTGATCGAACCTGTCGCGGCAGCGCTCCCGACCGGTCGCGCCGAGGGCCTCCCGGCGCTCGGGGCATTCGGCCAGGACGCGTACAGCCGTGACGAGCCCGCCGACATCGCCGGGCGCCAACAGCACGCCGGTGTCGGCGTCGACCACCTCGCGTGCGCCGTCGATATCGAAGCTCACCACTGGCCGACCGGCCAGCATCGCCTGCGGCAGCGCCCGTGCCAGGCCTTCGCGTAACGAACAATGCACCACGATGTCACTGGCATGCATGACGGCCGGAATCTGCTGCGGCGGCAGCAGCCCGGTCACATGAGCGCGGTTGCCCAAACCACGGCGGGCAATATCCCGTTCGATTTGCTCGCGCAAGTACCCATCGCCTACGAAGCACAAGTGCACGTCTCCGGGCAGGCGTTCGGCCGCGGCCAGCAGGAAACGATGCCCCTTCAGTTCCGCAAGGCGTGATACCTGCGTGACGAGCATGGCGTTCGCCGGAAGTTGCAGCGCGTCACGAAACGCGTCGGCTTCCGGCGGGCGACGCAGAAACGGGCCCGTCTCCATGCCGCTGTAGATCGTCGTGAACTGCTCCGGGCGTCCGACGCCGCCGGCCAGCGCCTTGTGCGTCATGGCGTGCGCGACCGATACCATAGCATCCGTCCGCCGTGCCGCTCGCCGCTCCAGCCACACGTACAGCCGGTTGCGCCACCATCGTTCGTACGGATGGAACGGCAAGCCGTGAATCGTGTGGACCACGCGCATGCCGCCGACGCGCGCGGCCGCCCGCCGCGCCAGAATCCCTGCCTTCGACGAGTGCGAGTGCACGATATCCGGCTTCAGTGCCGCCAGATGGCGCCGCAGCGACCGCTCGGCGCGCCAGTCGCGTGGCGGATTGATTTCCCGACGCATCCCGTCGACGACGGTGACGCGGTACCCGCCGGCTCGTGCGCGGTCCATGAGTTGACCTTCCGGGCCCAGCGGCGGACCGGTGATCAGCGTCACGTCGTGCCCGCGGCGATGGAGCCCTTCGCAGGTCAACAGCGTGTTCTCCTGAGCGCCGCCAAGGATCAGACGCGTTATGACGTGGCAGATTCTCATGGCGCCTGCATGATACACGGCCGGGGTGGCGCCAGCGAGAAAGACCGGCCCGCATGTCATACGCCAACGCCATGGGCAATACGATGCCGAGAGCCGTATCGTACGAGTTCACAGAATCGATATGGCCTACTGCCCAAAAGCATGGAATCGGGTTGATTCGTTCGCAGTTTCGTCTGCTTCCACGACGACTTACCCATCTTCGGGCCATTGGCGCGTCGGTGCCGTCCCCTAATGCCGCAGCCCACAAAATGTGAACAGAGTAGTTAGCACGATCCCTTGAGAAGCGCATTCGACTCGCACGGTCCGTCGGTGTAACATCGGTGCGTGCGGCACTGCCGCGGAGAGTGATTCTGCATGGGACCGATTGTCAAACGATGCTTCGTGATCGTGGGTGCTGTACTGCTGGGCCTGTGCGCTGCGGCGGTGGTGTATCTGGTGTGGGCGGCGGCGTATCGCTCCGCGCAGCCCAGCCAGGCGAGCAACCACAGCGGCAACGGGCCGGAGCGAATTGTGTCCATGGCGCCGAGTACGACGGAGATTCTCTTTGCTCTGGGCGTTGGCGAGCGCGTGGTCGGCGTGACGCGCTTCTGTGACTACCCGCCCGAAACCCGCGCAATCACTACAGTCGGCGGGTATGCCGACCCGAGTTACGAGACCATTGTGTCCCTGCGGCCCGACTTGGTGGTGCTTCTGGACTCCCACCGCGACGCCAAAGCGGAACTGGAGAAGCTTGGCATCCGCACGTTGACCACGCCCCACCAGACTGCCGCCGATGTCCACGAAGCGATACGCCGAATCGGCGCCGCTTGCGGCGCAGCCGATGAGGCGGATGTGTTACTGGCAGAGCTGGGCGAACGCACCGAAGCCGTCCGGCACGCCGTCGCCGGCCTGGGCCGACCCCGCGTATTCATGTGCATCGAACGCGACACATCATCCGCGCAGCTTGCCGGCATGGTTGTGGTCGGCAGCGACGGATTCTACAACGAGATCATCCGCCTGGCCGGCGGCGTCAACGCCTACGAGGACGCAACAATCGCCTACCCGCAACTCTCGGCGGAGGGGGCAATCCAGTTGAATCCGGACGTCATTGTGGACCTAGTCGCCCGCGTGCCCCCCGACGGGCCGACGCGCGAGCAAATCGCACGTCAGTGGAACCGCCTGCGGACGGTCCCGGCCGTACGCAGGGAGCGTGTTCATGTCATCGTCGCCCCGTACGCCGTGCGTCCGGGACCTCGATACGTGGACTTCCTGGAACAGCTGGCTCGGCTGCTGCATCCCGAGGCCTTCTCCGAAGGAGTGCCGGATGGCTGAGACGGCACTGGCCATCGAGTCGCTGTCGTTTGCGATCCGCGGGCACACGATCCTCCGCAACGTCTCGGCATCGATCGCCGCGGGCGAAACGTGGTCTGTTATCGGCCCTAACGGCGCGGGAAAGAGCACGCTGCTGAAATGCCTGATGCGCATTCATACCGGCTGGACCGGCCGGGTGCGGCTGGATGGGTGTGATATGAGCCGCTACTCGCAACGCCAGTTGGCCCGGCGGGTCGCCTATGTGCCACAACCGGGCGAGAACCAGCGGTTCCCGTACACGGTTGGCGAGTTTGTCCGCATGGGGCGTTACGCGTACTCCGGCCCGTTCGGCACGGCCCATTCGGGCGACCGCGCGGCGATCGCGGCCGCCATGAAGCAGGCCGATGTCGAAAGGTTTGCCGATCGAACGCTGCACACGCTCAGCGGCGGCGAGCGGCAGAAGGTGTTCATCGCGGCTGCCCTGGCTCAGGGGGCCGACGTCCTGTTGCTCGACGAGCCGACGGCATTCCTGGACTATCGCCACCAGGCGGAGGTCGCCGAGATTCTGCATTCGATCAACCGTATTGCCGGCGCAACGGTTCTCAGTGTGACCCACGATGTCAATGCCGCAATGCTGACGGGGGGGCAGGTATTGGCACTGCGCGACGGAGCGGTCGCCTGGACGGGGCCGGCCGACGCGTTGGCATGCGAGGAGACGCTCGAACGCGTGTTCGGGGCATCGTTTCGCTTTCTGGACGACCCCGTCACGGGTCTGCGCCTGGTCGCGCCGCAGGGGGTCGCGCCATGAAGCGCTATGCCTGGCTGCCGATCTTCCTGCTGGGCTCGTGCGCCGTGGTTCTCTGCGCGCCGTTCATCGGCGACAGGCCGATCTCGTGGGACGCCCTGTTTCGCATACGCTCAAACGACCCCGATGCGCAGATCTTCTGGGATATCCGCCTGCCGCGTGCGTGCCTGGCGTGGGTCGCCGGCGCGGGCCTCGCCGCGGCGGGCATGGCCTTCCAGGCGATGTTCCGCAACGCCCTCGCGACGCCGTTCACGCTGGGCGTCGCCAGCGGAGCGTCTTTTGGTGCGGCCATCGGCGTGCGGTTGGGCATTGGCGCGGCGTTTCTGGGGCTCTCGGGCGTCAGCGTCGCGGCCATGGCGGGCGCGTTACTGGCCATCAGCATTGTCTATGGGCTGACGCGCCTCAAGCGGGACTGCTCCGCCGGCACGATGCTGCTGGCAGGCGTGGCCGTCAACTTCTTCTTCTCAAGCTTAATCCTGTTAATTCAGTACACAGGCGACGTCTACGACACATTCCGCATCCTTCGCTGGATCATGGGCGGATTGCACATGATTGGCTTCGAGGCGCCGCTACGGGCGTTGCCGTTCGTCGCCGCCGGGACGGTCCTGCTGGCCGCATTCGTCGGCGAACTGAATCTGTTGACCGTCGGGGAGGAGTTGGCCGCCAGCCGCGGCGTAGCCGTCGGGCGCACGAAGACGTTAGTGTTCCTAGTCGTCTCGGCCATGGTCGGCGTCATCGTCTCGATCTGCGGGCCGATCGGCTTCGTTGGGCTGATGTGCCCGCACATCTGTCGGCTGCTCGTCGGCCCGGACCACCGCCGTCTACTGCCGGCGACATTGCTGTTTGGCGGCGCGTTTCTCGTGGTGTGCGACACCATCGCCAGGACGGCCTTTGCCCCTACGGAGCTCCCTGTCGGCATATTCACGAGCTTACTGGGCGGCCCGTTCTTTCTGTGGCTGCTGCTCAAGCCGCGTCGCGACGCCGCCCTGTCAGCGGGGTGAGGCCGGCAAGACCTGTGTTGCCGCGGCCACGAGCCGTCCCGATCTGACGGTCACTTCGGCCCCAGCGCGCTAATTCCGCCATTTTCTGCGACACCCCTTTGACGCCGGCGTGTTCTACGCGTAATTGTTGCCGCTTCTGTCGCCCGTCCGTGCAGTCGGTCTGCCACATCGGCCGAGCACGAGAGAACCGCGAACCGTTCTGTGGAGAAAAGGACCGATGTCAGACGCGACCAAGACACCCTCCCCCGAAGCCGACGACGTGCAGGCCGTCGAGCGTCTCGGCGAGATGCGGGACCGCATCGTCGGCGAGGTTCGAAAGATAATCGTCGGTATGGACCAGGTCATCGACGAAATGATGATCGCCATTTTCTCGAACGGGCACTGCCTGTTGATCGGCGTGCCGGGCCTGGCCAAGACACTGCTGGTCAGTTCGCTGGCCGAGACGCTCTCGATGTCCTTCCGGCGGATTCAGTTCACGCCGGATCTGATGCCCTCGGACATCACCGGCACGGAAGTTCTCCAGGACGACCCGGAGACCGGCCAGCGGAAGTTCATGTTCCTCAAGGGACCGGTGTTCGCGAATCTCATCCTCGCCGACGAGATCAACCGCACGCCGCCGAAGACGCAGGCGGCCATGCTCGAGTCCATGCAGGAGCGCAAGGTGTCCATGGGCGGCGAGGACTTCCCGCTACCCGATCCGTTCTTCGTACTGGCGACGCAGAACCCCATCGAGCAGGAAGGAACGTACCCCCTGCCCGAGGCGCAGCTGGACCGATTCCTCTTCAACATCATGGTCGACTACCCCAGCAAGTCCGAAGAGGTGGAGATCGCCCGGCGCGTCACTGGTGCAGCCGACTGGTCACTAGACAAAGTGCTTCGTCGGGAGGACATCCTGGAACTCCAACAGGTGGTCAGGCGAATTCCGGTCGCCGAACACATGTACGAGTATGCCGCATCGTTGGCCCGGGCAACGCGCCCGAACGAGCCGGACGCCCCGCAGTTCATCCGCGACTGGGTCTCCTGGGGCGCCGGGCCGCGTGCGACGTTGTTCATGATCCTGGCCGGGAAGGCCCGCGCGGCGCTGCGCGGCCGCTGCCATGTCGCCGTCGAGGATATCCAGGCCGTCGCGCCGCCGGTGCTGCGGCATCGGGTCATCCCGAACTTCGCCGCCCAGTCCGAGGGCAAGACCACCGACGACATCATCCGCGAGTTGCTCCAGGCCATACCGGCCGACGGGACGCTGTATGACGCATCAGGTACTACAGCCTAATCTTCGCTATCTTGATCCGGAGACGTTGCAGAAGATCGGATCGCTGGAGCTGATCGCCCGCGAGGTGGTCGAGGGGCTCCGTGTCGGGGCACACCGCAGCCCGTTGCGCGGCTTCAGCACGGACTTCGCGCATCATCGCCAGTACGTCCCCGGCGACCCGCTCCGGCATCTCGATTGGCGCGTGTACGCCCGCACCGAGCGGTATTACACCAAGCTCTATGAGGCCGAGACGTGCTACGAGGCGCACCTGCTGCTCGATGCCAGCGCCTCGATGACGTACGGCTCCGGCGCCGTCAGCAAATTGGAGTACGCCAAGTACCTGGCCGCCTCGCTGGCCTACCTGATCCTCAAACAGCGGGATTCGGTCGGCCTGGGCGTGTTCGATTCGACGCTGCGCAGCTACGACCCGCCACGCAGCGCCATGGGTATCCTCGGGCTGCTCGACGCGCGTCTCGCCGAGGCGACGGGCCAGCCGCGGACCGACATCGCTGCGCAATTGCACGAGCTGGCGCACCGGGTAAACCGCCGCGGCGTCGTCGTACTGTTCTCGGACCTGTTGGAGGACGAGGAGGGCTTTCTCCGCGGGCTGGATCATCTGCGCTTTCGCGGGCATAACGTGATCGTCTTCCATCTGTTGGATCCCTACGAACTGACGTTCCCGTTTAGCGGCACGTGGCGGTTCGAGGGGCTCGAAGGCGAGGACGAGTTCACCACGCAGCCGGACCGTATCCGCGATATCTACATGGAAGACCTGCAGGCGTTTCTCAACACGGTTCGCACCGGATGCGAGCGCAGTCACGTGGACTACGACCTCGTCGACACGTCGCGTCCCGTGGACGTGGTGCTCTCGGAATTTCTCGCCAGGCGGTCGGCCACGAGTCAACGGACGGGGTAAAGGGCGACTATGAGTTTCCTCAATCCGTTGATGCTGTGGGGCCTTCTGGGCGTCAGCGTGCCCATCCTGGCGCACCTGCTGAACCTGTATCGCTTCCGCCAGACGCGGTGGGCCGCGATGCGGTTTCTGGCGCGTGCGGCCCAGGTGCGCTCGCGCCAGATCCGCCTGAAGGACATCCTGCTGATGCTGCTTCGGTGCCTCGCCGTGGCGTTGGTGGTCCTGGCGCTGTCCCGCCCGGTCGTGCGCTCCGGAGCCGCCGCACCGCTGGGCGAGAGCCGTGCCGGCGTCGTAATCGCGCTGGACGGCTCGTACAGCATGATGCACAAGGCCGGCGTGCGCTCGCGCTTCGACCGCGCCGTCGAGCGGGTTCGCCAGATCGCCGAGACCATCGAGGAGGGCGACCCCGTCTCGCTCGTGTTGCTGGGCGCGCCGAATCGCATTCTCCTGCGAAACGTGCCGTTTCGCGCCGAGCGTTTCTCGGCCGTCCTGGACGAGGCGCGCCCCCTGGCCGAGCCGGCGGGGCTGGACGCCTTTCCGGACGCCGTCGCGCCGCTGCTGGGCGAGATGAAGGTCCCCGAGAAAGAGGTCTACCTCGTCACCGACGTTCAGTCGCGCGACTGGAACGCCCTGCCGGACGAGAGCCGCAGGCATATCCAGCGCCTGTCAGACCAGGCCGCCGTGCGGCTCGTGCCCGTGCGGACCGACCACGGCGAGAACGTGGCCGTGACCGATTTGCAGTTGGCCTCGGGCGTTCTGCGCCGCGATTCCATGGCGCGGTACACGGCGAAGGTGCGGAACTTCGGCAAGCAGGCACGCGAAGGGCTCCTCGTAACGTGCCGGGTCGATGGCGTGCCGCTGGACGATACCACCATCAAGCGCCTCGAACCGGGCGAAACGGCGACCGTGTCCCTCCTGGCACCCCTGACGGAGGCGGGACGCAAGCGGATCAGGGTCGTGGTCACCGGCGACGAGCTGGCGCTGGACAACGTGCGGTACGAGGTCGCCCACGTCCGCGAGCAGTTGCGAGTGCTCTGTGTCGACGGGGCCCCGTCGGCCGAGCCGTTCAAGGGCGCGGCCGATTTCCTGGTCACGGCGCTGGAGTTGCCCCGCAACGGAAGCACGTCCGCCCCCATCGAGTGCGAGTCGATCGACTGGAGCCAACTGCTGCGGACACGTCTCGAGCGGTACGAAGTCGTGATGCTGGCCGACGTGGCCGAAATCCCCGAAAAGCTCGTCTCGCGACTGCACAATTACGTCCGTTCGGGCGGCGGGCTGGCGATCTTCGTGGGTCCGCGCACCCGCCCGAAGGTGTGGAATCAGCGGCTGGGCAGCGGCGCCGCGGACCTGCTACCGGCCAAGCTCGGCGCCGTGGAGCCGCAGCCCTTCGCCGGGCAGGAAAGCCGACCGCTGGACACGGCGCTGACGGATCACCCGCTGTGCGCAACGCTGCGGGGCCTGACCGGTGATCAACTCGGCAGCATACGATTCGATCGCTACCTGCCGTTGGCGCCCGTCGCCGAGGCGCGCGTGGTGCTGCGCGTGGCGCCCGCGGCCGATCCGCTTCTGGTCGAGCGCCGCGTGGGACGCGGGCGGGTCGTGCTGTTCGCCAGCACGGCCAATCGCGACTGGCACAACATGGTCATCAACCCGGCGTTTCCCATGCTCGTCCATCAGATCGTGGCCTACGTGACGCGCCACGAGTTGGAGATTCCCGTGCCGGTCGGTCAGCCCATCGTCGTGCCCCTGGACGACATGGACGTCGGCGACGACGTGGCGTTTATCGAGCCGCGCGGCCGGACAACCGGTACGAAGACGCTCGATAGAGACGGGCGAACCGTCGGCATCTTCGAGCGCACGGAGCAGGTCGGCTTCCATCACGTCAAATGCGAGGTCGCCACGCCGGCGTTCCTCGTGGCCGTCAATCCGCAGACGGCGGAGTCGGCAGTCGACGTGCTGGAGCCGAATCGTCGCAAGGAATTGGCCGGCGAGATGGGCATGAACGTTCTGACGCCCGAGGGATCGTTAGCGCCAACGATCCTGTCGGCCCGGCTGGGGCGGGAGTTGTGGCTGCCCCTGGTGATCCTGGCAATTGCCGCGACGATCGGCGAATCGCTTCTGGCCGGGCGCATCACCGGACGCAGAGCACTGATGGCGGAGGGCGCGACATGAGCCCGCTGGGCACGATCACCGACTGGCTGGGCGCCGACGGGCGCGGCGGACTGTGGTTTGCCCGCGGCTGGCCCGGCGTCATCGCGCTGGGCCTGGTGGCCGCTTGTGTCATCGGTGCGATCCTGCTGTATCGCCGTCAGAAGCGCCTCGGGCGCCCGATGCGCGTCGCTCTCGGCGTGCTCCGCGCGTTGGTACTGCTCGCCCTGGTCGCGATCCTCCTGCAGCCCACCATCGGCGTGACCGACACGACCGAGACGCGACGGAAGCTTCTGGTGCTCGCGGACGGGTCCAAGAGCATGAGCGTGCAGGACACGCGCAAGCGCGAGGCGGACATCGTGGACGCCGCCCTGGCGACCGGGGCGCTGCCGTTCGCCACGGGCGAGGTCCATCGCGAGCTCGTCCGCGCCAAGGCGGCGATGCGAGCCGCCGAGCGCTCGTGGGCGGACGGTCGTGCGGACGACGCCGCCCAAAGGCAGCAGGACGCCGAGCAGGCCGTGCGAGCGGCACGGAAGCTTCTGGCCGATCTGCCGAAGGCCGCCGACCGGTCGCAGCGGCCCCTGCAACAGCTCGACCGGATCGCCGAACGGCAGGCGAACCTGGGGCGGTCGCGCCCGGCAGACGCCGAGGACTGGATGACCCTGGCAAGACAGCAGGCGGACCTGCACAACCGTCTGCGGCGCGTGGCGCGGCAGGTGGGTCCCTCGCCGACCGGGCTGACGTTGCCGGACAGAAAGCAACTGGCGACGGTATCGCGATTGAAGCTGGCACAGGACCTGCTGTCCAACCCGGAGCGGAACTACGCCGACCGGATGCGCGACGCCTACGACGTGTACTACTACCGGTTCGCCGAACAGCTCGAGCGGATCGGTCGCAATGAGACGGCCCTGCCCGAGCTGGCGGCTCTTGAGGCCGAGGGCAACGCGACGAACCTCGCCGCGGCGATCGAGCAGGCCGTCAACGACCACGCCGGGGCGGTGGCGGGCGTGGTCGTGGTCACGGACGGCGCCGACACCGGGGGGGACAGCGCCATCGAGGTGGCCCGCCGCATGGGGCAGCGCGGCATTCCCATCTTTCCGCTCGTGGTCGGGCTGCCCGACGCCGATGACATCGCGATCGACAGCGTGATCGTGCAGGAAGTGGCGTTCGAGGGCGACACGGTCCCGGTGCGCGTTCAAATCCGCTCGCACGGGTATGAGAATCGGCAGACGTATCTGACGGCTCGGCTGGACGGGCAGCGCGTCGCGCGGGAGTCGGTCCTGCTGACCGGCAAGGCGCAGTTCGAGGACATCGCCTTCGAGGTCAAGCGCGCCCGCGAGGGGCGAGCCACGCTCGAGATCGCCCTGGAACCGGTCGAGAACGAAGCGACCGATCGCAACAACCGCCTCACGCGATCGCTCCGTGTGGTCGACGAGAAAATCGACGTCCTCTACATCGAGGGCAGCGCGCGGTGGGAATACCGCTATCTGCGAGCCATCCTCCTGCGCGACCCGCGACTGAACGTCAAGTTCATTTCCTCGCGCGCCCGTCCGGAACTGGCTCGAAGCTCCCGAAGCTATTTGGCGCGCTTTCCTTCCGAGCCCGAGGAGGCGTTTGACTTCGACCTGGTCATCCTCGGGGACGTCAGCAAGGACTTCTTCCGGCCGGAGGAACTGGACCTGTTGGACCGCGTGGTCCGCGAGCAAGGCGGCTCGCTGCTCGTTCTTGCCGGACGGCGGCACACGCCGACCGAGTACGGCGGCACGCCGCTGGCGGAGATGCTCCCGGTGACGTTCACCGGCGGGCAGACGTGGGACAAGGTCGGCAAGGACGCCCACCCCGTCGTCACGCCGGACGGGCGCTACAGCATGGTGATGTCGCTGTCGGACTCGGCGCGGAAGGACGACGTGCTCTGGGCGCGGATCAAGAACCTGGGGCGCGTCCCGCCGGTCACGTCGGCCAAGCCGGGCGCCGTCGTGCTCGCCGAGTTGTCCGACATCGGTCCGCAGAACATCCGCACGCCCATAATCGCCTGGCAGCGATACGGTGCAGGCAAGTCCCTGTTCATCGCAACCGACCGTCTGTGGCGTCTTCGGTACAAAACCGGCGACAAGTACCACTGGCGGCTGTGGTCGCAGACGATACAGTTCCTCACCCTCTCGCGCCTGCTCGGCGAGAACCGACGCATCATCCTGGAAACGGACCGCGTGGCGTATCGCCGCGGACAGCGCGTCAAGCTGCTGGCCAACGTGATGGACGAAAGCTTCAATCCGACGATCGCCCCGTCCTACGAGGTCTTCGTGCGGCGCCCGGACGACGACATGAGCGAGCCGGTTGCCGTGCAGCTCGAATCCCAACCCGGGCGACCGGGACTGTTCGCGGGGCACTTCACGCCCAGGCAGGACGGTCGCTACGAGGTGACCGTCGGCAAGCGGCAGCAGCCCGTCGCCAACACGGCCGAGTTCCACGTCAGTGCATTTGAGCAGGAACTGAAGGTCACGGCCGTCCAGCAGGACAACCTGGAGCGGATCGCGTCCGTTTCCAACGGGCAGTGTTTGTCGATTCCCGAGTTTGCGGCGCTTCCCGCCCTGTTGGACCAGCAACGAATTCAGTCAACGTACATCCGGCAGATGTCGCTGTGGGACACGTGGCCGATGGCAGTGGCCTTCATCCTGCTGACCGGCGTGGAGTGGTTCCTGCGGCGCAGGAGCGACCTGGCCTAACCGCCGACGGGCCGCGGAGAACGTCCCCCGCCGGCTGCGGGCATGAGATCATGGCAACACAGGCAGCACAACCCGAGCCGAGCCGCATCGACGACCGCCCCCTGCACGGAAAGCTGCGGTGGGCCTGGGCGTCTAAGCAGCTATGCCATCTCGCCCACGGCGCCGGTCACCTGCTGGCCTGGCCGGCGGGTGTGGCGCTGGTCGTTCTGCCGCTGGACTGGCTGATCGACCTGCCCGGTCCGGTCCGGTCCGTCCTGCTGGCGGGCCTGTGCGCCCTGGGTCTCTGGCAAGCGTACGTCCGCGGGTGGCGCCGGTTGTGTCGCTATCACCCCAGGAGAGTCGGGTTGGATGTCGAACGCCAGTACCCGGACCTCAACAGCTTGCTGGTCTCCTACGTGGACTTCACCGACGCGCCGCCCCAGCCCGGCACCTCGCAGCAACTCAAGGATCACGTGCGGCAGCAGGCCGTCGAAACAAGCCGCCCGCTCAACTTCGGACGGATCGCTCCGGTCAGGCACCTGCGGCCGGGCCTCGCGGCCGTGGCGGTCGTGCTGGCGGCGTACGTCGCGCTGAGCGTCTGGCAGCCGCAGCTCATGTGGGCGTTCGCCCGGCGCATGGTCACCCCCCTGTCGACGGCGTCCTACCCGACGAACACAACCGTCGTCATGGTCACGCGCGACGTTCTGGTACCCGAAGGGGGCGAGCTGACGCTCGCGGCGCGGTCCGAAGGCGTCCGCCCGGACACCGGCGTGCTGCGTGTCCGCGGCGAGGGGCGCGACTGGGAAGAGCTGGAGGTCCGTCCGGACGCCGACGGACGTTTCGAGTATCACTTCCGCGAGGTGTACCAGGGCTTCGAGTACGCGTTTGAACTGGGCGACGACCGCTCGGACCGTTACGAGGTTCGCGTGGTCTCGGCGCCGCGCGTCGTCGACGCGACCGTCCGCGTCACGCCGCCCGACTACACGAACACGGAGCCCGAAGACCGGCTTTCGCTGACGCTCAACGTGCCGGAGCAGTCGACCATTCGCTGGACGCTGACGCTGGACAAGCCCGTCGCCGATCCGCAAGTCCTCCTGGAGGCGGGAACGCCGACGCGCATTGCGATGACGTGCAGCGCCGACGGGCGGACCGTCACGGCCGAAGCCGCGGCTCGCGCCTCCTGCGCGTACCGGTTCCTCTGGGCGGACCGCCGGCACAAGGACTTCCACTACGAGGGCCCCAAGCACTACTTGCAGGTCCTGGTGGACCACGGTCCGGCCGTGCGGATCGCCTACCCGGCGCAGAACGAGAAGGCGACACTGGCCAAGACCCTGACCGTCACGTACGATGCCCGCGACGACTACGGCATCCACGCCGCGACGCTGATCTACCATCGCAACGACGGCGCCGCCGTACGCGAGCCGCTCGACCTCGATGGCGATCAGTCCAATACGCATCTCAGCCGAACCTTCGAGCGGAAGCTGACGGACCTGATCGACGGGCTCAAGGAAGGCGACACCGTCCGCTACCACATCGAGGTCTGTGACGCCTACCCCGCAAGCAGCGGCCCGCATCGCGCCCTGTCCAAGCCGCGCCGGGTGCAGATTCTCTCAAGCAAGGAGTACCTGGCCCACATCCAGCGGCGGCGGCGCGAGCTGATCGGCCAGTTGCGCCCGGTCTACCGACAGGAACGCGTCGCGTCCGAGAAAGTCAGAGGCATGACGGCATCGGCCGGTCACGCCGCAGCGCCCGCGCGCCCCGGAGAACCGAGCGATGACTAGCCCGCATCCCAGAACCTGTCTCGCCGGCCGGAACGCGGCATGTGTGCCATCCGGCACGACGCGAAGACGATCTCCAATCCAGGCGATTCGTCGCGTCTTCGCGACGCCGCCGGGCGGACGAAGCCCCGCTCGCCGCCCAAACCGAGGTTTCGGGATGACCTGTCGCCCTCGGCGGCAACCCGTTCGGCGCCGCGACCGGTGCCGTCGGCGAGGGCTGCTGTGGCTGCTGAGCGCCATGACGGCGGCCGCGACGGGCTCGCCCGCCGGCGTCCGCGCCGGCGAGCCGGACGCCCAGACCGCGATTCTCGAAGCCGTCCGACAGGACCTCGTCCGCCAGCGGCTCGAGCAGCTTACCGTGGGCATCGAGGGCCTGATGCGCGATCTGAAGTCCAACGGGATGCTGGAGGATACCGCCCGGACGGAGCTGGACCGCATCACCAAACGCGTCCAGCTCGTCAGCGACCAGCACGTGCACACGGCGGCTCAGAAGCTGCGCCAGGCGGCGGCCGGACCGAACAGCCGCAAGCACCTGGTCCAGGCCGAGGGGCTCATCGACCTGGCCGCCCGCGAGATCGGCGGCATCATGCTCCGCCTCGGCGTCAAGTACGCCACGGAAGTCTTCGGAACGGAGTTGCACGAGGTGCTCGTCAAGCAGGAGGCGCTGCACGTCGCGACGATGGACGCCGACGAGGACCTGCCCGGCGCCGAGGCCACAGCGTTGGTCCAACGGCAGCGGGAAATCGCCGACTGGCTCAACGTGCTGCTGGCGAAGTTGGCGGAGGTCCGCGACTACCAGACCGATGCGTTGGCGACGGTGCGTCTGTCGCGGGTCGTCTCCATGTTGCGCGATGAGCGGGTCGAGACATCCCTTCACGCCGCGGCCGACGATCTCGAACAAAACGCCCCGACGGCCGCGCTGAGCAAGCAGCACGCGGCGCTGATGGCCATCATGAAGGCGGAGTTCCGGATTCGTCCCGGCGCCGAACTCAAGGCGCTGGTGCGGGCCCGAAACGCCCTGCAGGCCCTGCGCGGCGACCAACGCGAGCTGCGCGACCGAATCAGCCGGTGGGACGCGACGACCCTCGGCAGCCGCAAGGCAGACGCCGCACGCCGACAGGTCGCCCTGCGCCGCCGCACCGACCGCGTCCTGCTGCCGCCGATTCTGGAAGAGCAGCTCGAGTTGGCGGCGGAGGTGTTCGCGGCCACGGGACTGGAAACCGCGATGAGCGACCCGGTATCCGTTGAGGAACTGGTGACGGGCGCGAGCGCCCGGATGGACACGGCGGTCGGCGCCATCGACGCGGCGGACGCCGACGCGACCGCGAAGGCGCAGATGGCGGCGGAGGCATCGCTGCACAAGGCGATTCTCGGCCTTCAGCAGCGGATCGAGGCGGCGATGCATTTGGACATCGTGTTCCGCCGCCTGCAGGAGGCCCAGCGGCGGCTGGAGTACATCACGGGCCTGATCGAGCACCAGCAGGAGTTGCGCGACGAGGCCGAACAGACGAGCATCACCGCCGGCGCGTCGCGCCATCTCGCCGTGCCGCAGGACCACCTCGCCACGGAGACCGACACGTTCAGCGCGCGGATCACGCGGGACAACGACGAACTCGAGACCCCCAGCAAGTTCGTGCCGACGGTCTGCCGGCAACTGGGCCTGGCCTCGAGCTTCATGCGCAAGGCGACGGGCCCGCTGAAGGACAACGCCCCCGCCGAGGGTCTGCCGCATCAGGACCAGGCGCTGCACTGGCTCGGCAAGGCGCGGGAAACGGCCGAGCAGGAGGTCGCGGCGCTGGAGCGGCTGTGGCGCCTGCTCCAGGCCGTCAAGGACCTCGAGGTCTTCGCGCAGTACCTGGCCGACCTGGAGGCCGAGCAACGCCAGCTCCGCACGCGAACCCAAGGCGCCGGCGACGAGGCGCCGCGCGTCACGCCGCTGGCCAAGCCCCAGCAGACGCTGTCGATCGCCGTGACGGAAGTCAAGGACATCCTCGCCGGCGATCCGCGACTGACCGCGCTGGGCGGGCTTCTGGACACGGCGAAGACAGCCATGTCCTCGGCCCGGACGCACCTGTCCGGCGGTCGGGGCACGCCGGCGCTTCCGCACCAGAAAGACGCCGCAGACGCCCTCCGCGACGCCCAGGCCGAGGTGCGACGCCTGGCGAAGGAATTCGACTTCCTGGCCGAGTGGATCGAGTTCCTCAAGCAACTCAACGCCGACGCCCTGGACCTGCTCCAGCGGCAGATCGAGCTGCGCATGGAGACCCAGTCCGCCAGGATCGCCCTGTTCGGCGAGCTCGCCGGCGAACAGGACATCCTGCGGTCCGAGGCCGTCATCTTCTCGGAGCTGTTCCCCGTGGGGCAGAAGGACTACGCCAAGGCCGCGGCCGAGATGAAACTGGCGATCGCGGGCCTCAACGCCAAAGACCGCGACGAGGCCCTGCGGCACATGGCGCTGGCCGAAGAGGCCCTGACGCGAGCGCTGGAGCAGTTGCTGGCCGCCTTGGAAGCCCTGGACCGGGTCCCGTTGTTGTCGCTGATGTCCGAGCCACCGGAGGAACTGGCGTTGCTGACGCGCATCCTCGTGCTCTCGGCGCAGCAGCGGTCGCTGCGCCGCAAGACCCGCGCCACGAGGACGGAGACCGCCTTGCCGAAATTCGCCGACCCGCAGGAAGGGTTGCGGCAGGAGGCGCGGAGCATCGCGGAACTCGCCCTCGCGCTCGGCGGCGAGGAGATGCCGCTGCTGACGCAGGCCGAGTCGGAAATGGGCTCGGCGCGCGACACGCTCCGCAAGCCGCAGCGCGACCAGGCGATTCGCCACCAGCAGCTTGCCGAGAAGTATTTGCGTCAGCTTCTGCTGGAATTGGCGCTGGAAAACTTCGAGATGCCCAAGAAGCTCACGGAGACCATGGCGATGGCCATACCGCAGATCATGCCGCCGCTGCTGACCATGGAAGCCGAACACGCCTTCGCCAGGGAAGCGATCGAGGGCGAGTTCTCCTCCGGCGGGCGAACCGAATGGCGCATCCTGGGCCGGCGCGATCGTGCGGCGCTGAACCAGAACTTCGCCCGCGAACTGCCCCTGGAATATCGCGACGTGCTGCGTGTGTACTTCGAACGGCTCAGCGAGTAGCGGCCCCGGCGGAAGGAAGACGACGACATGACACACAAACATGTACCGGCCCGGCTGCGATGGACGGGTGGGCTCGTGGTGCTGCTCGGCACGTTGGGCCTCGCCGTGCCGATCGGCGCCCAAACCGACGCCGCGGCGCCGGTCAGTGAAGACGACCTGGACGAAGCCCCCGAGCTGACCGAGCGCACGCAGACGGCGATCGACCGCGGTTTGGAGTATCTCGCCGCAACGCAGAACCCTAACGGATCGTGGTCGCGCGAGGATCAGTACGCCGTGGCCGATACGGCGCTGGGGTTGATGGCGTTCATGGTCAAGGCCCATTTCCCCGGCGAGGGGCCCTACGGCGACAAGCTCACGAAGGCGCTGGACTTCCTCCTGACAGAATCCAAGGCCTCGGCGGACGGCTATCTTGGCACCAGCATGTACGCCCACGGACTGGCGACGTTGGCGCTGTCCGAGGTGTGGGGCATGTCCGACACGGACAAGGACGACGATGTCCTCGAGGCGCTGCGCAAGGCCGTCATGGTCATCCGTCGGTCCCAGAACCTCCTGGGCGGCTGGCGGTATGACCCGACGCCCGAAGACGCGGATCTGTCCGTGACGGTTACGCAGGTCGTGGCGCTGGCCTCGGCGCGACAGGCGGGCGTGGTCGTCCCGGACGTTACGATCGACAAGGCCATCGAATACGCCACGAGTTGCTGGCACCAGGAGTCGGGCGGGTTCAAGTATCAACCGCACCACGGCGGTCCGCAATTCCCGCGCAGTGCCGGGGCGACGTATGCCCTTCAGCTCTGCGGCCGGCGGGACGCCGAGCAGGTCAAGGCGGGCATGCGATACCTCAACGAGCTGCGCGATCAAAACCGTGTGTTTTTCGAGGGCAATCACTTCTTCTACGGACACTACTACGGCATCCAGGCGATGGTGCAGGCCGGCGATCAGCATTACGAGGCCTGGTATCCGCGAATTCGCGACGCCCTGCTCGGCAAGCAGGCGCCCGACGGATCCTGGTCGGGCGGGCGCGGCGGCCGGCCTCAAAGCACGGCGATGGCGCTAATCGTCTTAGGAACCCCCTACCGCTACATCCCGATTTATCAACGTTGAGCCGATGCGCCGACATCTGGTAACGGGAGGTATTGCATGACAGACGACCGGCCGGATCGAGGGCTCCAGCCGCAGCCGGGCATTGCCGCCGGCCGCGGAGGGCGTTGCGCGCTTGCTGCTGCCCTGTCGACCTGCACGATCCTTGCCGCCGTCGCAGCGGCACGGACAGCCGCAGCGACCGAGGATAATGCCGCAGAGCCACCCGCGGCTGCCCACGACGTGGCCGACGAAGCGCTGCAGGAACTGCGTGAGCTGTACGTGGCGCCCAACGCGCCCGGAACCGACGAAGCCAAGTGCCGCAAGTACGAACTGATACTGGCCAAGGGCCGCCGACTCGAACAGCAACATGAGGCCGCGGAGAACCTGCACGCCCTTCGGAGCGTCATGCTTCAGGCAGCGCAGGCGTTGTCCATTGTCGATGGCGGCGCCGAAGCGCGGGAAGGTATGCTTGATTTGGCCGAGCGCATCGCCACGTCGGACGCGCCCAATGCGTACCGCCTGCTGGCGGATTTGCTGCTGACGCACGCCGAGATCGCCCGCCACGAGCGTGGCGCCGAGCCGGCCCGCCTCGCGATCGCGGCGTTCGCGGACAGGTACCGCGGAACGGACGTGGAGGCCCAAAGCGCCATGCGCGCGATGATCCTGGCGTTCGACGCCGGCGACCAGCGGCTGTTCCGGGCGCTGTCGCGGCGCCTTCAGGATGAATTCGGCGACAATCCCCGCGTCGTGACGTTCCTGAAGGATCGCTTCGGCGTGCACGCCGGCGGCAAAACCATCAACGCCCTGCTCGAGCGCCCCGAGGGCGGCACGTGGCGCCTGCCGATGGACGTGATCGGCCGACCGACGACCGTGACCTTCTGGGCGACGGACGTGGAATACTTCGACCTGAAGATCCGCGCCGTCAAGGACGCCTATCGCCATGCCGATCCGGATACGTTTCTGCTGGGCATCAACCTCGACACCGACCGCGACAAAGCCCGGCGGGCGGTCAAGCGCCTCGGGCTCGACTTCCCGCAGGTCTATCGCGGACGCGGCGCCGACGACCCCGTCTTTCTGCTGTTCGGTAAGGCGAGAATCCCCAGCATCTCGTATCTCAAACCGGACGGGACGACGGCCGAATCGGTCAAAGAGCGCGACAACCTCGGCTGGGCGTGCCCCCGCGACAACGAGCCGCCCGCACCGATGATTACGTTCCTTCGCAGCGGCGAATTCCTCGTCACGCGCCCCGTCGGCCCGACCGACCCCGCCGCGCCGCCGGAGCTGGGCCCGCCCGCACACGCCGACGCGGCGATGAAAGCCCTGAACGGGCCGCGCGTGCCCGCCGAGACGTTGCGGGCAATCCAGGAGTGTTTCAGCGTCCCCCCGCGCCGCTACCGGCTCGCCGGGCCAACCCCGGACCGCTACGACAGACCGTCGCGCGAGAAGATCGCGGCGCTGTACGAAACCGCCGTCGTCCGCTGCCGGCGCGCCCTGAGCGATCACGCCGGAGCGGCCGATCTGTTCCTGGTCCGCAACCGCCTGATGGTGGCGCTGGTCGGGCTCAGCGCCATCAAGACCGACCCGTCGCTGACCCAACGTGCGGCCGAGATCGCCGAGCAGGTCCTGCAATCGGACGTGCCGGACGGCGGGAAGATCGTGGCCGACCTGTGCGCGACGCGTTGGCGCCTGCGCGACGTGATGGACGGCATGACAATCGCCGAGGCGCTCGAGGCGTTCATCGACCGCCACGGCGAGCCCGGTCGCAAGCCGTTGGCGCTGGTCTGCGCGACGATGCTGGCGATGGAACTTGGCCAACACGCGCTGCGTGACTCGTTCGTGCGCGAGGTGGAGCAGTCGTACCGCCACGTACAGGGCGTCCGGCCGTTTCTGTGGTACGCCGAGGACGACCGCGCCGAGGGGCTGCCCCTGCGCGTCGACGTGCCGCTGCTGGACGGCACCACGTTGCACCTTCCCGAGGACTGGCACGGGCGGGCGGGCGCCGTGGTCTTCATCGCCTACTCATCGGACGCGGAGACCCTCGAGAAGCGCTGCCGCCACATGAGGCACCTTGGCCTGGCACGCCGCTGGCATCGCGGCTCGGACCGGTCCGACGGCATGCACGTGCTTTACGTCATCAGCGGGGCGACCCGCGAGCAGGCCGAGAAACTCGTCGAGCAGCAGGGGTGGGACTGGCCGATCGCCTTCAGCGGACCCGGCTGGCGCAACCCGCTGGCCCAGGCCTACCGCGGACCGGGTCCGCAGGAAGGCATGGCGCTGCTGGTCGTCGCGGCGGACGGCACGATCATGGCGGACAAGCGCGGGTACTGGCTGACTCGCAACTTCGACCGGACGCTTAAAAAACTCGCCGAGCGGCGCAAGAAAATGCAGATCATCGCTAAGGGCACCCGCGCGTTGGAAGCCGGGCGCTTCAAAGACGCGGCCGACATTTTCCAAGAGCAAATCGAGGATGCCGGCGATCGCCGCCCGGCGCCGCGCCTCTGCATGCTGCTGGCCAAGGCCAAGGCGGGGCTGAAGCAGTGGCACCAGGCCGCCACGTGGATCGACCAGGCGCGGCGCTACACCGAGGACGACGAGCTTCTCAAGGAGATCAAGGCCTTGCAGGCCGACTACGCGACGGAACTGAAGAAGGTCGAGTCCGGGAAAGGCGCGGCCGCGTTCCGCCAGCCGCCGGCCGTCGCCGAGGCCATGCCCGGCTCGCGCCTCATCACCCAGTGGAACGTGGTGGGCCCCTTCCATATGACCAGCACCGAGGCGTCGAATCACTACCGGTCGCTCGTGACGGAGGCCGAGTTGGATCTCGGGAAATCCTGGGGCGCTCCCCTTCCGCCCGAGCGGTCGGTGGACCTGTCACAGACGTACCGGGACAAGTTCGGCAACGCGGCCAAGTGGACGCAAGCAACCGTCGACGTCGACGGGTTCGTCTCGCTGGAGCGTCTGTACCGCGCGGATCTTGCGGCCGCGTGCGCGGTCTGCTACGTCCGGTGTCCCGAGCCGGGCGACTACGCCGTGGGCATCGGCAGCGACGACCATCACGTCGTCCGCGTCAACGGGCGCGTCGTTGACAAGCATTACGGTCCTCGGACGGCGGAGTTGGCGGAGGATCGCTTTGACGTCCATTTCGAGGAGGGCTGGAACGAGATTCTCGTCACGTGCGGCGACACGTACGGCGACTGGGGGTTCTACTTCCAGATCGTCGACGCCGACGAGGCGCTGCGCTTCGCGCCCACGCTTCCGAAAGGCGCCAAACCGGTCCCGCGTTCGTTCGAGCAGGCCGAGTAGCGCCGCCCGCCTCACGACCCCAACAGACGACGGGCCCGCCCCAGCGCCGCGACGGTGAAGATCACCGGATAAAGCCGCTCGAAGTACCCCAACTTGGCGAAGTACAGCCCGATGGGCGCCGGCGGAAAGGTCCGCCCCCCGCTCGTGCGATCGACGAGCCACCCCGCCCCGCGCGCTACGGCGCGGCTCACGGCGGGATCGGGTTCGTCCTCGGCCGCGCGCGCCAATGCCTCGACGGCGACGCCCGTCTCCTCGATGCTCGCCGGCGCGGCCGCATCGCCCCCCCAGCCGCCGTCGGCCTGCTGCGCCCGGAGCAGCCAGCCGACACCGTCTTGACGTAACCGGCGCGCCAACGTCACCGCGGGCGCTGCTCGCCCGCTCGCGCCGGCGTCGACGAGGGCGCCAAGCCCCGCCACGACCCGCGCCGTGCCGTAGGTCGGGTTGGCCTGTTCGGCGGCGGCCTCGTTGGCGAACCACAGCGGAAGCCAGCTTCCGTCCGCGCGCCGCTTGCGCGCGAGGAAGCGGACGGCACGTTCCATCGCCCGTCGCGGCGCGGGACCCGGCGCGGCGGACCAGGCGGCCAGCGCGTGGGCCGTCAGGTCGGGCGCACTGCGGTCGAAGGCGAGTGTGCCCCACCCGCGGCAGAACGTCGGGATGCCGCCGTCGGCGTTCTGAAGACCGGCGAGCCACCCGGACGCGGCGCGGACGGCGCGTTGATTCGTCGCGTCGGCGCCCAGGGCGTGCAGCGCCCGCATCGTCCCGGCCGTGTCGTCGGCGTCCGGAACGCCGCCGGCGAGGTCCGTCCACGCCCAGCCGCCGGGCGCGGCGTCCGTATAGGGATGCCGGCGCGTGTGCTGCTGGGCACACAACCACCGGCGCGTCGCGTGCCGCTCGGCGTCGCTGAGGCGTCGCAGTTCGCCCGCGGCGGACAGGGCGTTGACGGACAAGGTCGTCACCCACGTGGCCAGGTCCGTATCGACCGGCCAGCTCCCGTCGCCGCGTTGCGTACGGAGCAGGAAGCCCGCGCCCTCGGCGGCGACGGCGCTATCGGCGTCGCCCGCCGCAGTCAGGCACATCAAAACGAAGGCGGTCAGCGGCGCCGCCTCCAAGAATCCGCCGCCGGGCGGCTGAGTCGCGCGAAGGACTCGCATCGTCGGCGCGACCGTCAAGCGGCGTAGCAGCCGTCGAAACGGGCACCGCGGCGGGCGGGCCGCATACCGCGCCCGCCCGACGGCGATCAGCGCCGGGAGGGCGTAGCTGACGACAGGGAGCCGCAGCCGGCGAAACCACCTCCGCGGGCAGACGGCCAACTCAAACGGAAGCGGACGGACGTGCCGCCAGACGTCCTGCCCCTCGCCCAGGCGGCCGGACATCGCGGCCATCGTCAGGATCGGCACCGCGAAGGTCCGGTCCCGCCCGTAGCGGGCCTCGACGGCGCGGGCGAGCGTCGCCGCGTCCAGTCCGCCGGCCGCGCGGGCAATCCACGCCGCCGCCCGCCCGTCGGCGGCGCGGACGTCGTCCCGTGAGCGGCCGGCCAGTGCCGACCACACCAGCAGCGTTGTGGACAAATTGCTCGCGCTGCGCGGGCTGTCGCCATAACCGCCGTCGGCATTGGCGTGGGCGACGAGCCATCGAAAGGCGGCGTCGATGCGTTCGGCGTGGCACCGCGGCGCGACGCGTCCCAGCGCGAACGCAGCCGTCGCCGTTGCCAGCGCGCTGGACGCCAAGGCACCGCGCCAATGGGATCCGCCCACTCGCCACGACAACAGCTCGTCGCACGCGGCCGACAGCGCGGCGTCGATGGCGGCACGGTCGACGGTCATGGCGCACTGGCGACGGCGCCGGTCAGATGCCCCAGCGCCAGCAGGGCGTAGAAGGTGTATTCCACATCGGACTCATTGCCGTCCGGCGTGGCGGCAAATCCGCCGTCCGTTCTTCGGCAGGCGCAGAGGAACTGCCGGCAACATCGCGTCGTGTGGTCCGCCTGCAAGCCGTTCGGCGCCAGAGCGTGCAGCGCGACGGCCGTGGAGAGCAAGTCGCTTGGCGACGCCGCGACGGCACCCCACGCGCCATTGGCGCCTTGGGCGGCGCGCAGCCAAGCGACGCGGGACTTCGGGACCGCCTCGCCCAGATGGCGCAGCGCCGTCATCGCCGCGGCCGTGGCGGGCACCGACGCGACCGGCAGATCAGCGGCATTCGCGTAGCCCCCGTCACCGGTTGCCAAAGCCGATAGGGCGCCCGCCAGCTCGTCGGGACGTTCAAGCCGGGCGGACAGGTCCTGAATCGCCCCCACCGCCAGGAAGACCGCATAGGCGGTCCCGCGGGACGCGCCGGGCGCAGGCGCAAAGCCGCCGTCGGCGCTGCGGAAGCCCGCAAGCCGCCGGAGCATCGCCTCACGCTCTTGGTCGCTGGGCGCGACGCCCGCTATCGCGCGACAGCGAATCAGGCAGCAGAGGTGGACGAAGTCGAGCGATTCGCCGGCGCCGAAGCCGTCAAGGTAGCCCGCTACGTCGTCGTCCGGCAGTGCACCAAGGGCACATAAAGTCTGCAGAGCGAAGACCGTGTAGTACAGGTCGCCGGCGCCGTCGCGCGCGGCGAACCCGCCGTCGACCGCCCGCCGCGTGCGGATGGACGCCGCCACGGTGTGCGCCTCCGGCAGGGAGGCGCCGCCCCGCGCGGCCGAGTCGAGCATTTCCTGACGGATCGTCACGAGCATCCCTGTGGCGTCGCGAGGCGGCACCTAGCCGTCCTCGCCGCCTACGTCCCGGCAGCAGAGCATGACCTCGGCGTCGCAGAACACCTTGCCCAGGATTCGGCGCAGAAGGCACTTGAACGCCACGTGATCGACGCGCGACAGCGCGGCGACCGCCCGGGCCTTGTACGATTCCATCAACGCCCAGGCCTCCTCGGCGGCGCCGGATTCGGCAAGGCGTTCGCCCGTGACGGACCCGCGACCGCTCTGACGCGCCAGCGCCGTGACCACGGACGGACGATGCCGCGCCGCGTCGCCGTCGCGACCGTCGACGTCGCGCAGGTCGTCACGGATTTGGTAGGCGACGCCCAGCGCTTCGCTGTACTGCGAGATCGCACCGTCCAGCCCGTCGCCGGCGCCGGCCAGCGCCACGCCGACGCGCAACGCCACCTCGAACGCCGGGGCGGTCTTTCGGCGGAAGATCGCCAGCACCTCGGCCAGCTCTGCCGGTCGGCCGCTATCGCGCAGCAGCAGCTCGGCCCCTTGACCGACGGACAGCGCGCGGTGTCCCTGCGCCGCGGCCGCCAGCATCGTCGCGGCATCGGGCCCACAGCCGGCGAGCAGGCGGTAGCCCTCGCCCAGCAGCAAGTCGCCCACGTTCAGCGCGACCGGTACGCCGTGGGCGGCATGCAATGACGCCCGGCCGTACCGCTGCAGCTCGGCGTCCTCAATGTCGTCGTGGGCTAAGCTGGCCTTGTGGAAGCACTCGACCGCCACGGCCGAACGGCGTACCGTGGCCGGAAACGGCGCGTCGGGATCATCGCAGACGGCACGATATGCGGCGACCGTCAGAAACGGCCGCCAGCGCTTCCCGCCGCGCGCCAGCCAGTCGTGTGCGATGCGCTCAGTCTGGCTATCCGGCGGGCCCGGCACCTCGCGCAGCGCCGCCGGCATGAACCAACCGGCGACTTCGTCGCGGAGCCCGTCCAGATTCAGCCGCGTGAAGGGGTGCTCGCTGCTGAGGTGTATCACTTCCATAAGCCAGTCCGTGTCCACGCTCGTGTCGCGGCAGCCGTCCTGGAGCAGCGGTATCGCCAGCCCCGGAACGGCCGCCGCCTCCATGTAAGGGTAGACCTGTTCGAGGACAGACAGGCAACTGACGCCGACGACGGCCTCGATTCGGCCCGACTCGATCAGTGACATGACCACGGCCGAGCCCTCTGCCACCATCACGGCGTAGCCCAGCGCCTCGGCCTGTTGGTGCAGATCGGCCAGCACGCACCGCCCGCACCGGCGGCACAGCAAGCCGTAGGCGTCGATCGTCCCCGGGCAGTGGTCGGCGTCGCGCAGGCACTGCGGCAACAGCAGCAACCGCCGGTCGTACGGAACCCCGGCGACTGCGTCGCGCCACAGAGCATTGTGGACGAGGATCGTCACGAAGTCGCGATACGCCGCCGCGGCGCCGCTCTCGGCGATCGCGCCGTCCGTCAACTCGCCCAACTGTGCCGCGCTGATCGGCGGCGCGGCACGGCGGCCGCACACAAACGCCTCCACCGTGCGGCGCAGGTCATCGCGCTCGCCCTTCTCAGGCGGGATGCCGTCCTGCACGCACCGTACCGCCCGCCGGCGCGGTACGACGGGCGACCGGGATGTGCGCGACTCGGACATTACGTCAGCTTCCTTGCGCCGGTGCCGTGGCGACAGCGCAACCGGCAGCGGACGCCGGCTCGACGAGGCGCCGCCCGAGGCGGCGAATGCGACTGCGCCAGGCGAGAACCTCGCCGCGCCCCAGCCCCTGCTGCAAGAGGCGCCGCGGCATCGTGACGCCGACGGCACGCTGGTTATCCCAGAACAGCCGCGGCACCCAGCGGAAGTTCGCCTCGTAGCACTCGGCGAACAGGGCCAGATGTGCTGCCGTCATGCGCCGCGGCGTCATCGGCTCGCCGGCATCGGAGCGTACCGGTTGATAGAACACCGGAAACACGGCCGCGGGGCGGCGCGTCAGCTCCGCCACGAGGCGGCGCGTGCGCTGCACGTCCTGCGGCGTCTCGCCGGGCAAGCCCAGCACAAAGCTGAACACGCCGAAAAAGCCCGCCTCGTCAAGCCGAGCGGCGGCCTGGCGGACCATCGCTTCCCAGTCGTCGGCATCGAACGGCGCGGCCTTCGCGGGCCCGTTGGCGGCCACGAGCCGCCCGCTGGCGCTCTCGACACCGACGTTGACCCAGGCGTACTCGGCGCCGCCTTCGCGCCGCAGCAGGCGCCGCACCTCGCAGAGCTGGTCGGGCGTCAACTGCACGACGGACGAGACGTTTCCGTGGTCCAGTTGAAACAGCCGCACGCCCGCGATCCGCCGGGCGCGGTCCAGCAACGCGTGCAGGGCGTCGAAGTTCACGCGCGATCCGCATCCGCCGTACCGGAAGAAGTCCTCGCTGCTATTGACGACGCCCCGCAAGCCGGCCGCACGGTTCAGTTCCATCTCGTTCAGGATCGTCTCGGCGGGCACGTGGCGCATGCTCATGCGCCCGGCCGTGCAGAACCCGCAGCCCTTGCCGCAGCCACGGGACAGCTCCACCACGCCCATGGTGCTCGCGGCGCGAATCGGTGCAACGGGCAGGGCCGCGCCGTCGGCGCGAACGTACGGCGGCGGGTCGTCACCGGCCAGAAGCCGGCCGAACAGCGCCGGGCCAGTCTGCTCAAAGTAGCCCTCGAAGATCGTGTCGATGCCGTGGGCGGCCGCGGCGTCGGCGTCCCGGATGTACTGCCACGCCCCCGAACCGCCGGCGACGACCGCGAAACCGTAGGCGCGTTTCGCGCGGCGAATCCGCCGCATCAGACGGTCCATCCAGACGCGCGTGTATAGCGCGCCGCGACAAAAATGGACCGTGGTGGAATTGCTCATGCCCACGCCGAGCGGATCGCTGCTGGAGACGCCCACGATCCGCACCCATGGGCCCAGCACGCGCGGCAAGGTCTCCGGCGTGACCACGGCAACGTCCGCGTTCGCCAGCCCGGCCTGAAGCAACGCCGCCTGCACGCGCCGCAATCCCAACGGCGCCACGACGGCGCGCCCGTTCGGGCGAACCGGCGCCGGGCGACTTAGCAGCCCTCGCATCAGCCACGCCGGCACTTCCGTCGTCTGCATCGTCGCGAAGATTGCCTCGAACAGCGTACCGTAATCCGCGCTAAGCGTGCGATCCGCGACGAGGACCACGCTCGGCCGTGCCATAGAGCGCGCGGCGATCATGCCGGGCCATCCTTGCCCCGCACCGTTCGCTCGATATCGGCGACGACCTCATCCGGAATGCCCAGCGCCTCCTGCATCTTCCGTAAGCCGTCACACGCGCAGGGCGGCCCCGCCCCGCGCGCCCCCGCAGCGCTGCGCCGACGCAGCGCCGCATGCACGTCGCCGGACGCCAATTGCGACACGTCGACCCGCGCCGGAGCGGACTCGCCGTCAGCCGGCTGGCCGCCGTTTATCGGCGCATCGGCATGCTTGGGGAACATGATCGCCTCGTTCGGACACACCCGCGCGCAGGCCGGGCAGTACGGCTTGCACTTGTCCGGCTCGGACACGACAACCCGCCCGTCGCGCACGGCGAACACGCCGAACAGGCAGAAGCCCATGCACTGCCGACAGTCCGTACAGCGCTCGTAGTCAATAACGGGGAACCACGCCAGTGATTCGCCGGGGTCGCCGTTCGAAGAGTCGGGTGACTCCGCGGGGCTATCGGCAGCCGCCGCCACCGGGTCCGCCACGCCTAGATGATCGAGAATGGCCTCGACCGGCATCTCGCGCATGTTCAGAACGCGGACGTCGTCGCCTATGGCGCCGCCGGCCGACAGAAGCCAACGAACCGCGCGTTCGTGGCACGCGACGATCGTCACGCCGTCTGTCGCCAAGGGCGCCAGTGCGCCGTCTTGCGGTGCCGCCAGTGCACACAGATCGTCGGTGACCTCGTAATCCTGCCCGGCGCGGCGTAGCGCCGCGGCGATCCGGGCGGACACGCCCGCCGGGGTCGCCCGGCAGCGTCTCGCCAGGCACAGAAGCACCTTACGTGTCCGATTCGTCACGAGCTTCACCTCCGCAGCACCCCCCCCACCGCCAACCGCTGAACCGTCATTCTGCTCCACAATAGCACGGTGAACAAGGCGATTTGGTGACATTCATGCCGTGACAGGCCGCCGGGCCCTCGCTAGAATGCCCGCGCCTCGGCGGGGGCGCCCGCCGTGTTGTCCCGAAACAGCGGCAAGGAGTTCTGAGCAGATGGATACGATTCGAATCGGCGTTATCGGCAGCGGCGGCATTTCGCGCGGCCACGCCAAGCGGCTCATCGCCATGGACGGCGTGACGATCCCCGCCGTAACCGAGCCCAGCGACACTCAGTGGGCGCGGTTCGTCGAAACCGTTCTCGTCGATGAGAACGCACCGAAACGATACACGCAGAACCATGCGGAGATGCTGGCCGGCGAAGAACTGGATGCGGCACTGATCTGCTCCCCGCATACGCTGCACTTCCAGCAGATCATGGACTGCCTGGACGCCGGGCTACACGTGCTGGTCGAGAAGCCCATGGTCTGCACGACCGAGCACACGCAGCGCGTCGTGGGCAAGGCGGCCGCAACCGGCAAGCGCGTCGTGGTCACGTATCAGCGGCGTTTCCAGCCGCAGTTCCGCTACATGAAGCAGTTCATCCAGGACCCGGCCTTCGGGGCTCTGCACATGATATCGATTCTGCAGACGCAGGCCTGGTGGACCGGCGCCAAGGGTAAGTGGCGGCAGGACCCCAAGCTCTCCGGCGGCGGACAGCTCAACGACTCGGCTTCGCACGTCATTGACGTGATGAACTGGATGCTGCCCGATCCCATCGTCACCGTCTCGGCGATGATCGACAACCGAGGGCGCGAGGTGGACATCGACTCGGTCGTCAGTTTCCGCACGGCCGGCGGAACGCTGGGCTCGCTGACGGTACTTGGATCGGCCGCTCACAAAGGCATGTGTGAAGACTGGACGCTCAGCGGCGACAGCGGTCGGTGCCTGTTCCTCCGAAACGACGGCCCCCTCGGCGGCACGCTCGGCACGAGAGAACAGGGCCAGCCGCTGGAGGCGGTCGACGTGGACGGCTGGGCGGAAAAGGCGAACCGCGGCGCCGCCGACCCAGACACGCATTTCGTCGATCTGCTGCGCGGCGCCACGGCGACCAACGAATCGCCGCCGGAGAACTTCCTGGCGACGATCGGCTTCACCGAGGCGTGCTGGCGATCGGCGGCCGCCGGCGGCGAGCCGGTCTCGCTGACGGCATAGACGTCGCAGCGCGGCCGGCGCGACGTACGCCGGAATCCGCGGCGCGGGAGAACGCACATGCTGGCTCGGTTCGCGCTTTACGGTTTTCTTAAGAACCAGCGCTACTTCGAGCCGTTCATGATCCTGGCGTTGCGGGCGCGGGGGTTGAGCTTCTCGCAGATCGGACTGCTGATCGGCTTTCGCGAGATCTGCATCAATATACTGGAAATCCCCAGCGGCGCCGTCGCCGACGTGGCCGGGCGCCGCCGCTGCATGATCTTGGCGTTCGTCGCCTACATCGCCTCGTTCGCCGTCTTTGCCTCGGCGCCGGGATCGCCGGACCGCTGGCCGGGCCCCTTCTGGCCGCTGCTTGGCGCGATGCTGCTGTTCGCCGTCGGCGAGGCGTTCCGCACGGGAACGCACAAGGCAATGATCTTCGACTGGCTCGCCCGCCAGAACCGACGCGACGAGAAAACGCGCGTCTACGGCTTTACGCGGTCGTGGAGCAAGCTCGGCTCGGCCATCAGCGTCGTCATCGCCGCCGGACTGGTCCTCACCGTCGAGGTCGAGAACTATCGCTGGGTCTTCTGGCTGTCGATCTTGCCGTATGCCGTCAATGTCGTGAACTTCCTCACGTATCCGCCTGTGCTGGACGGGCCCGGCCGATCCGCAACACCGCCGGCAGTGCCAGGCCGTAAACGCAGATCGGTGCGGCGTGTCGCGACGACGACGTGGGCGAGCTTCGTTCGCGCGATGCGGCATCGCCCGCTACGGCGCGCTCTAGGCGAGTCGATGGCCTACGAGGGCGTCTACAAGTCCACGAAAGACTACATCCAGCCGTTGCTCAAGCTTGCCGCCGTGGGGTTGCCCGTGCTTCTGTGGTTGGACGATCGCCAGCGCACCGCCCTGCTGGTCGGCGCCGCCTACACCGTGCTCTATGTCGCCAGCAGCTACGCCTCTCGGCATGCCCACGTCCTGAGCCGCCGCGCCGGCTCCGACGCGCGCGGCGCCGTATGGGTCTGGGCGATGACGGCCGGGGGTTTTGCCGCGATGACCGCCGGTCTGCTTGCCGGCATTCCCGCGCTGGCGATAGCGGCTTTCATGGGGCTGGCGATGCTCCAGAATTTCTGGCGCCCCATCATCGTGGGGCGTGTCGCCGACGAGACCGACGACGCCCAGTCGGCGACGGTGCTGAGCATCGAATCCCAGGGCAAGTCTGTCATCGCCGTGGTGATCGCCCCGCTGCTCGGCCTCGCCGTGGACGTGACCGGCAGGTGGGCGGGCCCATCGATGCGGTTTCTTCCCGTAGCGGCGCTGGGGCTGGTCGTGGCAGCGGTCATGCTCGGCCGGGGCTCGGCGACTAACTGACCCATCGGTCGTCGGCGCCGTCGGCAGGTTGGCGGCCAATGCGAGACGGATGCGTTCTTGGCGTCTATCTCACAGAGCTTGCCGACGGCGGAGCGGCGGGCCTGCGTCCGACGGAGCAAACGGTTGGACAATGCCGTTGGGATTCCCGCAAGCGAGACCTTGCGCCTTGACGATAGTATTCGGAGGGCGTTATCTACCTGTTTGCCCGCGAGCCGGCCTGCTGCCGCCGCGCCCGCCGGACGTGCGTCAGTTACGACGAGCGGACGTGGCGCCGCCAGCAGGCGGCTGATACCTCCATGAGATCATAGACGACTGATGGCTTCGATACAGGTCATCCAGGGCCCGGACCGAGGGCGTACCTTCGAGCTTCGCGACGGCGAGAACATCATCGGGCGTCGGGGGCGCTCGGTGGCATTGAGCGACGGGACCGTCTCGCGGCGACATGCGCGCCTGAATCCGGCTGGCCGACAGTGGATTCTGACGGACCTGGGCTCGGCCAACGGGACCTATCTCAACGGCGTGCGCCTTCGCAAGGATACTGCGGTGCACCGGGGCGACCAGATCCGCTGCGGCGCGACGCTGCTGGTGTTCCTGGGCGGTCCGGCCGGTCCGCAGGCGACCGTCGAACTGGACGAGGACGGACGACTGGTGGACTCGGCCACCGTCGCACAGATACCGAGCAACGAGGACTCGGTTATCATCCCGACGCCCGAGGCCGGCGAAAAGGCCATCGACAACCTGCGGATCCTCTACGAGCTCATCGCCGAAGTGGGCTCGATCTTCAACGTCGACGTTCTGCTTCGGCAAACGCTGGACAAGATTTTCGAGTTCGTCACGGCCGACCGGGGCTACATCCTGCTGATCGACGACGACGGCGGGCTCGATCTTCGCGTCTCCCGGCTGGCCGGGGAGGATTCCTCGCGCGACATCCCGATTTCCCGCACAATGGTCAACGAGGTTGTGCGGCGCGAGGTCGGCGTGCTCAGCAGTAACGCCATGACTGACAAGCGCTTCAGCTCGCACAAGAGCGTGCAGGACTACGGCATCCGCTCGGCCATCTGCGTGCCGATTAAAGGCCGCCGCGGCGTTCTCGGCATCATCCACGTCGATTGCAGCGTCTCCGAACACACGTACACGACCGAGCAGCTGCGCCTGCTGACGGCGGTGGGATACCAGACCGGCCTGGCCATTGAGAACGTCCGCCTGTACGAGTCCGCGTTGCAGTCCGAACGGCTCGCGGCGATCGGTGAGACCGTGGCGTATCTGTCCCATCACATCAAGAACATCCTCCAGGCGATGGGCGCCGGCGCCGACGTGGTGCAGGCCGGGCTCGACCAGAACAATATCGAAAAGGTCCGCAAGGCCTGGCCGATCGTCCAGCGAAACCTCAATCGCATCAACGGACAAATCCTGAACATGCTGGCCTTCTCGCGAGATCGCGAGCCGCAACTCGAGCGCATCAACGTCAATCACATCATCACAGAGTGCATCGACCTGGTCACCCCGCGCGCCGATGATCGTGACGTGGCGCTGCTGACCGACCTATCCGACCAGCCGCCGGTCCCCCTGGACGAAGCCGGCTTGAACCAGGCGCTGCTGAACCTCATCACCAATGCCCTCGACGCCGTCGAGGACGAGCCCGCCGGCGCCGTCACCGTCTCCAGCCGCTACGAGCCCGCTGCACGTGAAGTGGTCATCCAGGTCATCGACAACGGCAGCGGCATTGCCTCCGAGCAGCTTGAGAATATCTTCACGCCCTTTGTCTCTTCGAAAGGCCAGGGCGGCACGGGGCTCGGCCTGGCCGTCGCCAAGAAGGTCGTCGAGGAGCACGGGGGAACCATCGAGGTTGCGTCCGTCGAGGGCGAAGGCACCACGTTCACGCTGAACCTGCCTGCCGAGGCCGAGGACCACGGCGAACCCGACGATACTGACCTGCCTTGAGACGCTACGGCTACGAGGGCTCGACGTCCGTTTTCGACGACGGCGCTGCGCCGTCGTCCGATTCGGCCCCGCCGTCCAGCTCCAGCTTGCGCTGAGGCGAATCCTCGCTCTCCACGCGGGCGACGCACACGACCTTGTCGCCGTCACGGAGATTGACGACGCGCACGCCCTGCGTGGCCCGCCCGATCGTGCGCATCTCCGAGACCGCCGTACGAATGATCATGCCGTTGTACGTAATCAGCATCAGCTCGTCGGCATCCCGGATGGACTTCATTCCGACGACCCGGCCGTTGCGTGTCGTGGTCCTGATGTTGATGATGCCGTACCCCCCGCGCGACTGGGTTCGGTACTCGTCGAACGCCGTGCGCTTCCCGTAGCCCTTCTCACAAACCGTCAGCAGCGTCGCCATCGGATCGACCACGGCCATGTCCACCACCACGTCGCCGTCGCGGAGGTTGACCCCGCGAACGCCCGTGGCAGTACGCCCCATAGCCCGTACGTCCGTCTCCTTGAAGCGGATCGCCTTACCCTCGGCCGTCGCCAGGACAACCTCGTCGCCCCCGCGCGTCACGGCCACGCCCACCACCGCATCGCCCTCGCTGAGCCCTGTGGCGATTATCCCGCCGCGTCGCGAGTTGGCATAGGCGGCCAGTTCCGTCTTCTTGACCTGTCCATTCCGCGTGGCGGTGAGCAGATACTTGTCTTCGAAATCGCGCACGGCTACAACGGCGCAGATGCTCTCGTCGCGCTGCATCTCGAGCAGATTGACGATGGCGCGGCCTTTGCTCGTCCGCGCCATGGAGGGAATGTCGTAGACCTTGAGCCAGTGCATGCGGCCGTTGTTGAGCAGCACGAGCAGGTAGTCGTGCGTGGAAGCGATGAAGACGCGCTCGACGAAGTCTCCTTCGCGCGCGTCGGAGCCGATGATGCCGCGACCGCCTCGTCCCTGCCTGCGGTAAGTCGTCAGCGGCATGCGTTTGATGTACCCGGCGTGCGTCAGCGTCACGACGACGTCCTCTTCGGCGATGAGGTCCTCGATGTCGATATCGCCGACATCCTCGACGATCTCCGTCCGCCGCGCGTCGCCGTACTTGTCTTTGATCTCGTAGATATCCTCGCGAATGATGTCCAGCAGCCGCGCCTCATCGGCGAGAATCGCCTCATACCCGGCGATCTCCTCGACCAGCCCGCCGTAGTCCCGCGCGAGCTTCTCGATCTCCAGCCCGGTCAGCCGCTGGAGCTGCATCGCCAGAATCCGATCCGCCTGCACGCCCGTGAGCTGTTGGTCACTTTCGCCGGCGAGCTTCACGAAGCTTTCGGGCAGCAACCGGCGAATCGTCGCCTCCTCCGTCAGGCGCATCTTCAGCGCCATCAGGTTCGCCTTGGCCGTCGGCACGTCCGGGGAGGTCTTGATGATCTCGATGACCCGGTCGATGTCTGCCACGGCCAGGATGAGCCCCTCGAGGATGTGCGCCCGATGCCGTGCCCGCCGCAGCAGATACGCGGTCCGCCGGCGAACCACCTCCTTGCGGTGCCCGATGAACGCCGCCAGCGTGTCGCGCAAGCTCAGCGTCCGCGGCGCGCGGTGGACCAGCGCGATGTTGATGATGCTGAACGTCGATTGCAGCGGCGTATACCGGTGAAGCTGATTGATCACGACCTCCGGCTCGACGCCTTTCTTCAACTCCACAACCACGCGCATCCCCGTACGGTCCGAATGGTCCTGAACGTCCTGAATGTCGGGGATCTTGCCCGCTTTGACCACGGCCGCAATCCGCTCAATAATCGTGCTCTTGAGCACCTGGTACGGGATCTCGGTCACGACGATTTGCGTCTTGCCGCCGCGGCTCTGCTCCGTGTGCATCCGCGCGCGGACCGTAACGCGACCGCGCCCGGTGGTGTAGCCCTCGACAATGCCCTTGCGCCCGCAGATCAGCCCGCCGGTGGGAAAGTCCGGACCCTTGATGAACTGCATCAGGTCCATCACGCCCGCGTCGGGGTTGTCGATCAGGTGCACCAGCGCGTCGCAGACCTCGGAGACGTTATGCGGCGGGATGCTGGTGGCCATGCCCACGGCGATGCCTTGCGATCCGTTGACCAGCAGGTTGGGGAACTTGCCCGGCAGGACGGACGGTTCGGTCCGCGTATCGTCGTAGTTCGGCTGCATGTCCACCGTTTCGAGATTCATGTCCTCCATCATCTCGACGGCGGCGGCGGTCATGCGGGCTTCGGTGTATCGCATGGCTGCGGGCGGGTCCCCGTCGATCGAGCCGAAGTTGCCCTGCGGATGCACCAGCGGGTAACGGACGTTCCAGTGCTGCCCCATGCGAACGAGAGTGGGATACACGACACCCTCACCGTGCGGATGATAGTTCCCGGAGGTGTCGCCGGCGATCTTCGCGCACTTGCGATGCGCCGCCCGCGGGCCGAGGTTCAGATCGCTCATCGCCACGAGCACGCGGCGCTGAGAGGGCTTGAGCCCGTCGCGAACGTCCGGAAGAGCGCGGTCCACGATGGTGCTCATGGCGTAGGTCAGGTAACTCTCGCGGAGCTCCTCCTCGATCGGCAGGTCGTCGATTCTCTGCCCGCCGAACATGCCCTCAATCTTCTCGAGGGCGCCTGCGCCGTTGCGTGTCTCCGATGTTCTGTTCGATCCTTCTTCCGCCACGTCATGCTCCGTCCCAGAGGCCACTGCCCGATCCTACCGGAATAGCGCAGTGTACCATCGCGGCGTAGCGTCCGCAATTGCCGCTCGCGCCGGTTTCCCCCTTCGGCACCCGCTGTGTGTATGCCCGCAACGGGCGGCGACGTTTGACTTTGCCCTGTCTCGTACGTAGACTTCGCTAGGGCACAGACCCCGTGGTTTGCCGTAGCAAGACCATGCGGCGGCAGCGAGAAAGGGCGCTAACCATGCCCGATGAGACAGACACCTATTCTTGGGTTCCCCTCTGCACACGAAGCTCGGTGATTCTCTGGGTCGTATGCCTGGCGCTGGCGGCAGCCGTGACGCTCGCCGGGGTCCTGCACGCGATCATCACTGGTTGCAGTTGGATGTACATAGCACTTCTGGCGGCCGCCCTTATCGCTACGGTCGCCGCGGGCCTGTGGGCCGTCGCTGTCTACGGCGCCGTTCGCGTCGTCGTGGACAACGAGCGCGCCGTGCGCCAGGCCGGGCAGCGCCTCAGCCGCATCGAGTCGCTCATGGAAAGCCAGAGCGCGTCGCTCAAACGCCTCATCGAACTGGCGAGCTTGTCCGACCAGGCCAAGAGTCTCGTGTTTCGCGAGGCAGAGATCGAGGCCTTCCGGGACACCATGCACAACGCCTTGGTCCGCCAGGAATACGACGCTGCCGAGAAGCTCATCGACACCATCGAGAAGCGTCTCGGGCACGACGAGGTGGCCGCCGAGCTTCGCAACGAGGTCGCGACGTCGCGTCAGCGGTCGCTGAGCGAACGGATCGCCGCCGCCGTCGACCGGGTCGATGCGCTGTGCGAACGCGGCGACTGGGGCCGTGCGCTGCGCGAGGCACACCGGTTGGCGCTGCTGTTTCCGGACAACGAGCAGATCGCCGACCTGCCGAACCGCGTCAACCACGCCCGAAACACGCACAAGCGCGCGCTGCTGACCGAGTACTCCGAGGCCGTTCGCAAGAACGACGTCGATCGCGGCATTGAGCTGCTTCGCAAGCTGGATACCTACCTGACGCCCCAAGAGGCCGCCGCCCTGGAGGAATCCGCCCGCGGCGTGTTCAAGGAGCGGCTGCACACGCTCGGCGTGCAGTTCTCGATTCACGTTACGGACGGACGCTGGTCGGACGCCCTGGCAACTGGGCAGCAGATCATCAGCGAATTCCCGAACACGCGCATGGCACAGGAAGTGCGCGAGAAGCTCGATCTGCTTCGCAGCCGGGCGGGCGAACAGGGGAACGCACGCGCCTGACAGCGGCGATGGCGGCGGTGCGCAATCCGTCACACGCGGACCGTAAGCCGTCGCCGAGCCGCCCCGCGTTGCGACGCGACTCTTGATTTTCGCCGTCAGTTCACGATTCTAGAATCATGGCTGATACCTACTACGTCACAACGCCGATCTACTACGTCAACGACGCGCCCCACATCGGGCACGCCTACACTACCATCGCCGCGGACGTGTTGGCCCGCTACTGGCGGTCGGCCGGGCGGGACGTGCGCTTCCTGACGGGCACGGACGAGCACGGCATCAAAATCGTCAAGGCCGCCAGCGAGAAGGGCATGACGCCGCGCGAGCTGGCCGACAGCGTCGTGGTGCACTTCCAGAAGCTCTGGGATGACCTGGAGATCACGCACGACGACTTCATCCGCACCTCCGAGCCGCGCCACGAGCGGCGCGTGCAGGAGATCGTCCGCCGTCTGGTCGACGCCGACCAGATCTACTTGGGCGCCTACGCCGGCTGGTACGACGAGGGCCAGGAGGAATTCGTCACGGAGTCGACCGCCCGTGACAACGACTACGCCAGCGCCATCAGCGGCAAACCGCTGACGCGCTACGAGGAGCCGAGTTACTTTTTTCGCCTGAGCCGGTGGATCGAGCCGCTCATCAAGCACATCGAGGCAACCCCCGGCTTCATCCGCCCGGACGCCCGCCGCAACGAAGTGCTCAGCAAGCTCAAGATGGGCGTGGAGGACCTGAGCATCTCGCGCCTGCGCGAGAAGCTCGGAAACTGGGGCGTGCCGATGCCCAACGACGAGACGCACTCGGTGTATGTCTGGATCGACGCCCTGGCCAACTACTACAGCGCCTGTGGGCTGCCCAGAATCGACGACGAACACGACGCGGCTGCAGCGCGCTACTGGCCTGCTGACGTCCACGTTATCGGCAAAGACATCCTCTGGTTCCACGCCGTCTACTGGCCGTGCATGCTGATGGCGCTGGATATCGAGTTGCCTCGCTGCGTCTTCGCCCACGGGTGGTGGACCAGCGAAGGGCGCAAGATGTCCAAATCGCTCGGTAACTTCATCTCGCGTGAGGTGATCGGCGAGATCTGCGACGAGTACGGCGTCGACGTGTTCCGCTACTACCTGCTTCGGACGGTCACATTCGGCCTCGACGGCGACTTCTCGCGCGACGACCTCCGCGAGCGATACAACGGCGAACTGGCCAACGGGCTGGGCAACCTTCTAAGCCGCACGGTCAACATGATCGGCCGCTATTGCGACGGCGCCGTCCCTGCGCCCGATGCCGATGTAGACGCGGTCGCCGACGTCCGCCGCGCCGCCCAGGCACTGACTTCCGGCGCCGACGACGCGATGGGGAGTTGCCAGTTTCACATCTACCTGGCGCACCTGCAGGGGCTTGTCGCGGCGACCAACCGGTTTATCGACGCGACCAAGCCGTTTGCACTGGCCAAGGACGACACGCAGCGGTCACGGCTGGCGACCATCCTCTACACCTGCGCCGAGGCGGTGCGCATCGCCCTGCTCTATTTGGCACCGTTCATGCCCGCCACGGCGCGCCGCGGCCTTGCGCAGCTCGGCTTGGACGTCTCGGAAGAGCCGTTAAGTGTGGCGAGTGCCTGGGGGCGGCTGCCTGCCGGGGCACAGACCGACAAGGGTGCCGCGCTGTTCCCACGCAAGACCTAGCCCGTCATCAAACGATAAGGGGCGTCCGATGGTTGATGAACCCGAACAATCGATGGAGCAGGTCATCCGCGACGACGGACGGTATCCGCCCGAGGCGTTCGTGTTCCTGCACGAGGGGCTTAGCCGCGCCGTCCGCGACGTTCACGGCACATCGCCCCCGCCGGGGCAGCATCACGTCAGCGGGCCGGACCTCTGCGAAGCCCTGCGCAACCTGGCCATCGAAAAGTGGGGCCTGCTCGCACCGGCCGTCTTGGGCCGCTGGAACATCCACGCAACCATCGACTTCGGCAACATGGTCTACCTGCTCGTCAACAACAACTTCATGCGGAAGACAGACGAGGACAGCATCGAGGACTTCCGCGACGTGTACGATTTCGAGAAGGCCTTCGACATCTCCGACGATTTCGAGCTTCAGGAATGAACGGCACCAGAAAAAAAGCCACCGACAGCCGTCCCGCCACCGCAGACCCTGACGCGACTGCCGAACCGGCCGACGGCGTGCCCGAGGGCTCGGCGAACCGCGCCGCGTGGAAGTACATTCTCCTGGCCGGAATCTTCCTCGCATGGGCGGGCTTTCTGCTGTATTGTGCCCTTGCCGGTAACGTCTGAAGGCCGGCCTTCTGGCTACCAAGCCGCTGCGAAAGACAGAATCGTGCCCGTGTCTGACGCCGCAAATCGGATCGCCGTCGCCTGCCTGGCCGTGATGCTCGGCGCAATGCTCTGTGGCTGCAAACCACCCGAGGGCGACAACATCCATCACGGCGGCGGAGCCGTGGTGCGACCGCCGGCCGGCACACTCAGCATCTATCAGTTGGCCGGACGCCTGAACATGCACGTCGTGCGAACATCGGCCGGTTCGGCAACGTTGCGAAATACTTCGCATGCCGTGGTGGTCTTCGCCGACCCGAACGGGCAGGTACACCTTGACGGCCGGGTCGTCGGCTCGACCGGGGGGATCACATGCGTCGGCGGCATTCTGTTCGTGTCCGCGGCGCGCGTGGAACCCTTGCAGCAGGCGTTGGCACGAGCACCGGATCTGAAGCCGACGCGCCGTCGCAAGCGGCAGCGCCCCGATCCGCACCGGCGCGCCAAGCCGCGGGGCGTCATCGTGCTGGATGCAGGCCACGGCGGCAGGGATCCCGGCTGCACGAGCGTCTATGGGTTGGCCGAGAAGGCCGTCAACCTTCCCGTTGTGACCGAGACCGCCCGCCGGTTGCGAGCGCGCGGCTACACGGTGGTCCTGACGCGCAGCGACGATCGGTTCGTCGAGCTCAATGAGCGCGCCGCCATCGCCAACCGCCACAACGCGGACCTGTTCGTCAGTGTCCACGCCGACTGGGCGCCGAACGCCTCGGCTCAGGGCTATACCGTCTACATCGCCAAAGGCGCCGGCGAGGCCTCATCCACGGCCGCCGAAGTCTTTGACCGCCATCTCGGCCGTATCGCCGCCCACAGTCGCGGCGTGCGCTATGCGGATTTCCGCGTGCTGGTTCGCACGACTTGCCCGGCCGCACTGATTGAGCTGGGCTACATGTCCAATGCCGCCGAGGCGCGCCAACTCGCCGATCGTGCCTATCAACGTCGGCTCGCGGCGGCCATCGCCGAAGGCGCCGACGCGTTCGTGCCGTCACGGCGTTGAGCTTGCCCGACAGGCAATCGCGCTTGGCGCCTGAGTTAACTGAAGTGCCCTCCTTGCCGCTCCGATATCCGTATCGTATGTTCCGGCGATGGAGGGACGCAATGGAAACGTGCTATCGAATACGGTTCCGGACAGCAGAGACGGCCGCGGAAGAAGAAGTGATTGTCGAGGCCAACAGCCCCACCGAAGCGGTCGTCAAGTTTCGTCACGTCCGTGAGAACGACGCCCAAAACTGCCAAGCCGATCAGGTTACCAGCGTCTGCGCCGAAAACGAATTCGGTGATCTGTTCTGGTAGTGCCCCCGCTCTAGCCCTTAATGGTCGTGATGCGGACACGGAGATAGGTCTGGCGATGGCCCTTCTTCGTCCGTGAGCTTTTGCGGCGCCGCCACTTGTGGCTGTAGACCTTTGGTCCTTTTGCGTCCTCGTCCACGACTTCACCCGTGACGCTGGCGCCTTCGACCAGCGGCGTGCCGACTTTAACCTTTGAGGCGTCGCCCGCCTCGCCGTCGCGGCCGGGCGTCGACGGGCTGATCAGCAGTACGCGGTCAAACTGCACCTGCGTCTGTCCCTCGTCCAGGTCGCGCGCATCCACGTTCAGCACGTCACCCTCAGCAACGCGAAACTGCTGGCCGCTATCCTCGATCACTGCGTACACGCCGTGTCTCCCGAAACTCGTTCCTATTCGAAGCGGAGCATTTTACCGCCTGCCGGGCGAGGATGTCAACGAATATGGGCGCGATCGCACGCCCCGACGGTGCCGGCGGGACTTTGCCTCGCGGCCGGGGCGTGCTAGGATCCGCCCATGGCGGCCTTGACGCAGGTTCAGTGGGTGCTGATTTTCGCCCTGGCGGCGTTGTATCTCACAACGTGCGTTCGCGTCGCCGTCATGATGCGCCGGGCGGGGCGGAGTCCCTGGCTGTGGTTCGCGGCGACGTTCTTCTTGACCGCCATCCCGGTGACCGTCTACATCTTCTACCTGCGCTTCCGATCCCTGAGCCCCGACCGCCGGGAGAACGACGTATGAATGCCGTCGTCCTGGCCGTTGGCGACGAACTCATCAGCGGCAAGACCGTGGACGCCAACAGCGCGTACCTCGCCGCCCGCCTCGCCGAACGCGGCATTGAGCCGGTTGCCCACATTGCCGTGGGCGACGACGTCGCTCGCATCGCCGACGCGTTTCGCCGTGCGGCCGAGGTGGGCGAGGTCGTTTGCTGCAGCGGCGGACTGGGCCCCACTCCCGATGACGTGACGCGCGACGGACTGGCCCGTGCCATGGGGCGCCCATTGCACGTCGATGCGACCTGTCTGGAACGGATCGAGGCATTTTTCCGCGCCCGCGGCCGGACGATGGTGCCGACAAACCGCGTTCAGGCGATGATCCCCGACGGCGCCGAGCCGATGAACAACGAACTGGGCACGGCGCCCGGCATCACCGGCAAGGTCGGCGAGGCCGCGGTTTTCTGCCTGCCCGGCGTGCCTCACGAGATGCGAGACATGTTCGAGCAGTGCGTGGCACCACGCCTGCCGCGAGGGAGCGGCGCGACGGTCACGCGCGTCCTGCATGCCTTCGGCGTGGGCGAATCGGACCTCGCCGCGCGGATCAGCGACCTACTCCAGCGCGGCGCCCAGCCGTTGGTGGGCATCACCGTCTCGGCCGGCGTCATCTCGTTGCGGATTATCGGCCGCGGCAAGACGGCGAGCGAAGCCGCACAACAAGCTGATGCCGCCGCCGCTGTCGTCAGGCAGCGCCTTGGGACACTCGTCTTCGCCGCCGACGAGCCCGGCGTGGCGGCGCTGGCCGCCGCCGTACTCCAGGAACTGCGAGAGGCACACGAGACGCTCGCCACGGCCGAAAGCTGCACCGGCGGGATGCTGGGCGAGGTGATTACCGCCGTTGCCGGCGCCAGCGAGATCTACCGCGGCGGCGTGGTCGCCTACGCCGACGACGTCAAGCGGCAATCGCTCGGTGTGCCGGATGGGCTTCTGTCCCGCCACGGAGCCGTCAGCGCGCCGGTGGCCGCCGCAATGGCCGACGGCGCCCGCGAGCGATTCGGCACCGATTGGGCGCTGGGCATTACAGGCATCGCCGGGCCCGGAGGCGGCACGGACGACAAACCCGTGGGGTTGGTTCACGTCGCCCTGACCGGACCGGCCGGAAGCGCCTCTGAACGTCACGTATTTCCCGGCACGCGAGAGGTCGTCCGCCTGCGCAGCGCGCTGACGGCGCTGAATATGCTTCGGCTGAAGCTGGGAGCGTCACGCGAGACGTAACGGCGGATCCGGCCTGCTGCGGCTGACAGCGCCGTTCTAGAACTGGTCTTCGCCGGATTCCATCGTGTCCTTCCAGACCTCGATGTTCTCCAGATAGACGGCCGTGCCGCGTGCGACGCAGGTCATCGGATCGTTGGCAATGCGCACGTCGAGGCCTGTCGCGTTGGCCAGAACGGTATCGATTCCGCGAAGCAGCGCCCCGCCCCCGGCGAGTACGATGCCGTTGTCGACGAGGTCAGCGGCCAGCTCGGGCTCGGCAGCTTCGAGCGTGCGCGTGACGCAGTCGATGATCGCGCCAACCGGCTCCTTGAGGGCCTCGCGGACCTCTTCCGAGGAGATGACGGTCTTTCGCGGCAGGCCGGAGATCATGTCGCGTCCGCGGACTTCCATGGTCAGCTCCTCGGACAGCGGAGCCGCCGAGCCGATGCGAATCTTGATGTTCTCGGCGGTTTGCTCGCCGATCATCAGGTTGTACGTGCGCTTCATGTGCGCGGCGATGGCTTCGTCCATGTCGTCACCGGCGACGCGGATGGACTCGCAGACGGAGATATCGGCCAGTGACATGATCGCCACTTCCGTGGTGCCGCCGCCGATGTCGACAATCAGCGAGGCGGTCGGATCGCTGATGGGCAGCTCCGCGCCGATCCCGCAGGCCATCGGCTCCTCGACGAGGTACACGCGTCGCGCGCCGGCACGTTCGGCGGAATTCAGCACGGCGCGCTTCTCGACGGCGGTAATACCTGAGGGAATGGCGATAACGACGCGCGGCTTGACGAGCGTCCGCCGGCGATGGACCTTCCGAATGAAGTAGCTCAGCATCGCCTCGGTGATGTCGAAATCCGCGATGACGCCGTCCTTCATGGGGCGGATGGCGCTGATCGATCCGGGCGTCTTTCCGAGCATCTCCTTGGCGACCAGCCCGACGGCATTGCCATTGCGCAGGCGCAGCACCCGGTTGGTTCCGCGCTTGACCGCGACGACGGAGGGCTCGTCCAGCACGATGCCCTGTCCCCGAACACAGACGAGGGTATTGCATGTACCCAAGTCGATGCCCATGTCCATCGAGAACAGGCCTAGTACCGAATCGAAGATCATGTTGTCAGCGCGGCCGCGTTGGCCCCCTTGCTCACGGTCCGGGCAGAGGGGTACTTGGCTGGAACACGTGCTTGAGCGGAAGTTCATACCCCTGCGGCATGTGCCCTGTCATGCGCCACAGCACCACGCTGATCGAGATCACCAGCGCAAGCACGGACATCGCCAGCAGAACGGTATAAACATTGGGAGCCGGCTTGACGGGGATCACCGGACCGGCTTGTTGTTCTATCGGTGCCTGAGTCATGGGGTAACTCCGGTTCAGTCGATCGTCGCGGGCGATGGGTACAGCACGGTGTCGCCGATCTCGGGCTGGCGCTGCGCCTTGCTGACGGCGCCGGCGGCTTCGACGGCCTTGACGTGCGCCACCTTCAGGAAGCCCACGAATTTCGAGCCGCGCATGACCACCATACGCATGCCCTCTGTGACGCCGTGCGTCCTGCCGACGTTGATCCCAACCAGGTCGCCATCGACGTCCCGGACGGTTCCGCGAATCTGATCGCCGGCCACGTCCGGGAGGAACTCGACGGCATCGGAGCCGCCGACAACGGTCGGACCGGCTCCTGAGGCCTCAACAACGCCCCCCGCGCCCCCGCCGCCTTCCTGCAACAGGCCTTGGAGCTCCGTGATTTGTCGCATGAGTGAATCGATCCGCTCGTCGCGGTGGGCCAGTTGCTCCAGCACAAGGGCGTTGCGGCGCTCTTGCCGAGCAAGATCGGCACGGGCTTGCCGAAGCTTCTTCGTGAGCCCTTCCTTGGCCTCCGTGAGCTTTGCCACCTCGGCGTCGCGCTGATCGATGTCGTTTTTGAGTCGCGTCGTTTGCTTGTCGTAGATGTTGGTTGCGCTTTGCAGCATTTCCTGAGCCAGCTTCGTCTCCTCAAAATGCTGCTGCTGGATCGTGGCGATGCCGTCGGCCATGGCGCTCCAGACGTTGCGGACCTGGGCTCCCTGCTTCGCCAATGCGTTCTCGAGGCGCGCGCCTTCTTCCTCTGCGTCCGTCAGCTGGTTTGTGAGGGAAGCCACCTCGCTCGTCAGCCGCTCGTTCTGCGCCTGGAGCGCTTTGTTGGCTTCATCCGACTGCTGCCACTTCTCCCGGTAGTTCGGCACGGTGACGGCAATGTGGGTGAAGACCACGGCCGCCACGATCGTCAGCGGAACAAGCAGCACGATGCAAATCTTGCTGAGGATATTCAACCTGTATCTCCTTCCGGCATTGCGCCTTCGGGCGCTCCATCGTTACACCGTTTCGCGTCCATGCACGGGTGCGGGTCCTGGGAGAATTCGAATGAAGTCCGTACGTCTCTACGCCGCACTGTCTGGCGATTGTAGAATACCGGACAGGCCAGTCAAGCGAATTTCCGATCCGTCCGGACGGATCAATCCTTGGCACCGGCGGTATGAATTCGCGGGCGGCGCCGCCGAGGCGTGCGGGGGGACCGCAACTCGTCGGACGCGTCCTCGGCCGACGCCTCGCCATCCGGCTTGTCACCCGCCCCGTCGTCCGGCTCGTGAGCGTCCGCCACCGTCGGGTCTGGGTCGGCCAGGCGCAGGATCGCCATAGCCGCAGCAACGCGGATGGCGCCGGCGGGGGCATCCAATCTCTCGTGAAGCAACCCCAAGGCATCCAGGCGACCCATATGGCCTAGTGCCATCGCCGCCAAAACGCGAAGCGAGCGACTCTGCACGTCGCTGATTTCCTGGCCGCCGTACACCTCGCTAAGGACGTCGCGCGGGCGTTTCATAGCGCGGCGCGCGAGCGCATAGCCCGCCTCGCTCACCTCGCCGAGCTGGGCCAGCCCACCGGCCGCCACGACGCGCAATCGGGGCGCCTTGGCCTGCCGCACGAGCGCCCGGAGATCGTCCTTGGCGCCTGGCGGGTTGACGGCCACCAATTCAGGAATCGCCGCCAGGCGCAAGTCCAGGAAGAAGCCCTTGACGTACGCGCGCAGGCGGACCTTGCTCTCTGTGTCGCCGAGCCGCGCCAGCGCCGCCCGCGCCTGTAGTCGCACGGACTCGTCCTGTTCGTCAGCTAACAGGGTCTTCAGCGGCTCCCTGGCGGTCAGGTCCTGCATCCGACCCATGACCATCGCCGCGTTGGCGCGGGCATCCGCATCGTCGCGGTCAAACAGCAGCTGCCCCAGCGCGCCGGTGTACGTATCGTCGCCTAACCGATGCAGCGCATACAGCACGGCACAGAGCACGCGCTTGTCCGGCTCTTCTTCGGGATCCTTGGCCATACGCAGCAATTTCGGCTTGGCCGGTGCGTATCGGGTCTTGGCGATCGCCATCGCCGCCGCAAAGCGTACCGCCGGGCTGGCGTCGCTCAAGGCCTCAAAGTATAGACTGCCGCCCTTGGCACCGATGACCTCGGACAGCGCTTCAATGGCATGGCATCGCGTCAGCGGATCGCCGGATTCGGCCGCCTGTCGTAGCGTGGCTCGCGCGTCCACACAGGCGTTCATGACGTTTGCGGTCGCCGCACCGTCCGGCTCGGGAGCCCACCTCATGCGGCGCGCGACGTCGCCGCACCCGCCTATCGCCGCAAGCGCTAATGCACACATCAAACAGCGTTTCGTGGCGTTCACTGCGGTTCCTTTTGCTTTCGGTGACGCATTCGCCCCGTGAGGACCCAACCGGTCAGACCCGCGGAAGCCAGGCAGACCACCCAGGCGAATCCATCGCCCACGCGACTATACACGCTTACACGTTGATCTACAAGGAGCTTCGGGCCGCGGATCGGCTCGGAAATATCGCCTGACGGCTCCTGCCCGCTCAAGGACAAGGCGCGCGTCTCCAGCGGCGCAACCCGTGCCGTCATGCGGCCGTTCGGGTCAAACGCCGCGCTGATGCCCGTATTGACCGCGCGAACCACCGGAACGCGGTTTTCGATCGCCCGGAATGCGTACACCGCCATATGCTGGGCATGCTCCGTGCTGGGGTGGTTCACGCCGTCGGAATCCGTCCACACGAACCAGCCGTCGTTGGACAGGTTCACCAGCACCGTGCGGTCCTTTCGCCCTGTGTGGCGGGCGTGGTTGACGGCGCGGCGGCACACACGGGCGAACAGGCCCTCGTAGCAGACAATCGGGGCGAGGTGCCAATCCTGCCCGTCCCGCCCGCGGACCAAGAATACCGTCGGCGACTCGCCCGGGGCAACCTGGCGCATCACCGGCGGCACAAGCCATCGCAAGACGCGGTGGAATGCGGGCCAGCTCTCGCGAAACGGCACGTATTCACTGAAGGGAACCGGATGCATCTTCGCATAGGTCCGTTCACGGAGCGCGTACTGCCGGTCGCCGTCGTGCGGCGGCGGATCGAAGCACAACACACTATTGCGGAAATGCCACTCGTCTCCCACGTACAGAGGCAGGTCATTGTAGTGGGCGGTCATTCCACCGGCGATGACGGGACAGCCGATCTCGTCGGCCGTGCGCGACACAGCCGCGGCGCACTCGGCCAACGTCGCGTCCGGGGCAAGCGTCCGGCGCGGGCCGTGCTGCGGACGCACCTCCAGCGTCCGTTGCCGAACAAACGCACGCAACAGCTCGACGTCGCCAATCTCATACGCGTCGGCAAGTCCGAGCAGTTCAGCCGTGGCGCGCAGGCGATCGTCGCTCAAGGTATCCGGATCGGGGCGCGGGCTGGCAAGGTTCACCGCAGATGGAATGGTCGACTCGGGCAGCAGCGCCACGTCGCAGCCGACGCCGTCGAGCCGTTCGAGCGTTTCCAGATATGTCTGTAAGATGACATGCGGCGGCGCATCTCGGCCGGCGAGCGTGCTGCGAAAGCTGCACTGGGCCAGCCCCACGACCGGCCCGGCGCTCAGCGTGTTCTGGTTGACCCGCCACGTGCCGTAGCCCAGCAGCCCCCCGGCGACGGCGAGGCAGGCGACCAGCCCGGCCGCGATCTGCCGCGTCAGCACGGCGCCGACCTTGCGCCGCACGAACAGCGGGGCAATCAGCAAGTCGGCCAGCGCGCCGTTGACCATCGCCACGAAGAAGCTCACGCCGTAACGCCCGGTCACGTCGGCGATCTGGATCAACCGCACCTGCTGCCATTGGCTCGCCGACAGGCAAAACCACGGGAAGCCACTGATGACGTGGGCGCGGGCGTATTCCAGGGCAACCCAGACAACTGGAAAGACGATCCACATCGGCCAGTTGCGTCGGGCGGCGGCGCGGATCAGCACTGCCGCGACGAACCAGTACGCCGAAAGGTACACCACCGTGGCCGCGTAGCCGATCAGCGTAACCCACCACAGCCAGTAGAGGTTCGCCGCCCAGAAGATCAGCCCGGTCAGCCAGCCCCACAGGGCGGGCCAACGGCGTTGTGTGCCGCCGGCCAAGGCAAGAATCCATGGCACCAGCGCGACGTACGCGAGCGGCCACCAGTTGAACGGCGCGAACGAGACACTCAGCAGGACAACGGTCAGCAGGCACAACAGCACCACGCTGATACGTCGTCGCAGCACAATGCGCCGTTCGAATATCTCCGGCGGCGGCGTAGCGATCACCGCCTGGGCGCGCTGCTTGACCCGCGCGGGATTTTCCTTGTGGCGGCGTGCGGCCATAACGAGTGTCTCCGCCCCGACGCGCCGCGTCGCGCGCCGCGGGCATTGTCAGCGGGCGACGTGGTCGCGTCAAGAAGTCCCCGGAGCGATCCGCGTAAAGCAACGGCCCGCCGGGGATGCCGACGGGCCGATCAACACGTTGTCCGCCACAGCGTTTCGATCAGGCGTCGCTTGGTGCCTCGTCCGCACCGTTGGCGATCTGCACCGTCGCCAGGGCCGCAGAGATGTCGTTGATAAACTCGAAGATCTTGTCCAGTCCCGTAACCATGAACACCCCCCAGACCTGGGTGTTGACGTCGCAGAGGACCAGGCGGCGCTGGTTGGCGATCATCTGCTTGCGCAGACGCAGCAGCTTGGCGATGTTCGAGCTGTTGATGAAGCTTACCGCCGCGAAATTCAGCACCACGTCGCAGGAGCGACTCTCCAGCGTCGACAGCAGATTCATCAGGTCCTCGGAAAACTGCGGATCGTCTCCGAGTTCCACCACGATGATCTCATCAGACCAGTTCTGAATGGCCATGGCGTCTTCCCTTTCCGCCGCGATCCGTCCCTATCATCGGCTGGACGACGGGCAAATTTCAATAGCCGGTCACAAAACCTGCCAGTACGGGGTCATACGGCGACGGCTTGTCCCTGCCGACCCACCCGCTGAGCCGCCCAGCCGATGGCGGTATCGACCCCCAGGTGACCCGCAATCGCCAGTGCTGCCAGCCGGAGCGGCCCGACGTGCTCCGGACGCAGCAGCGGGCTCTGCAACGACACAACGCCCACGACCACGGCCATGTACGACACCATCGCGAACAGAAACTGCCCCATCGCAAGCGCCCGTCGCCCGTATCGCCGCTGCCGCAACAGCATCACCGCCCCGACCGTCGTCGTCAGCGCGGCGCAGCCAAGGTAGCATGCCACGAGCCCGTGATGGAACGTTCGCGACCAGACGGCACCGGTCGCCGCCCACGCGCCAATAACCACCAAGTGTCCGACCGCCCACACGAGCGCCACGACGGCAAACACCGTCACGCCCGGCGACGCCGTCACCGGCTCCGGCGGGTTCGGATCGGTCACGGGGATATACTCTGTCTCCACCCAGCCACGGCGCGCCGCGCGGTAAAACAGCAGTAAATACCGCAGCACGATCCACAGCATGACCGCAGCCGCAAGGAGCCCCAGAACCGTCATCAGCACGTTGTGTGCGTTGTATGACATTGTGCGTTATCGGCGACGGTATACGAGGCCGTCATCGATGCCAAACCGGCGCATCGACGGGGCGATCGCCTCGTAGAATCGCCGCCCATCTACATAGTAGCCCGCCGTTGGCGCCAGACCCGGCGAACGGGCCGTCCAGAAGCCGTTGAACAACTGCATGAACAGTTCGCGCACGTACTTGCTGACCATGGACGCCAGGGCCGTCGGCAGCTGCGCCGCATCGGCCGAGACGGCGAAGCTCACCTCCATGAGCCGTTGAGCGTTCGTGACGCGGTAAACGCTGCGGGTGTCGCTTTCGTCGACGATCTTCATCGCCGCGCGGGGAAAGAGGTTTTGCAGAAAGGACAGATATCGCCGTCGCCCGCCCTGACGGTCGACGTGGATCGTCGTGCGCCCCACGGGCGCCGACTGCGCGAGCTGCGCCAGCAAACGGCCCGTGACGCTCAGAAGCGTCGCCGTCTTGTTGTCGGTCGCGGCGACCATGCGGTTGAACTCGCCGACTAGAACCGGCTCGCAGCGGACCAGCCGCAGATGCACACCGCTACGCCGCATGGCAGCCGCCAACGCATTGGCTGCTAGGGCACGCCCGGTGGGGCTGATCGCCTGAGGCAACGCCAGGGATTGCCCGGCGTACCATGGATAGGCCCCGACCGCGTCGCCCGCCGCAGGCGCCAGGACGCTCAGAAGGTCCGCGAAGCTCGCTGGCGGCGTATCCGCCAGGCACGCCGTCGCGGACAGCGTCGCTCGCTCCAGATGCTCGAGCGGATTGCTCGCACGGCGCGAGTAGAGCTTCTTGCTGTCGGCGATGGCGATGCGCCCGTCGCGGCAGGACCGTTTGCGCGCGACTGCTGAGCCCAGCGGGTCCCACAGCGACGCCTCCGCCCGATCATCGGGCACCTCGAACGCCACGGCCGTGATGACCAGCGGCCCCAGCACGGGCCCATACCCCGCCTCGTCGATGCCTGCGACCATCGCCATGGGTCAGGATTATACGGCCCCGGCGTCGGGACAACAGCCCCCCATTGCGCAACCGGCCGGCAGAATGGTACGATGCCTGGATCGTGACACGTGACGATGACACGCCCCGCTTTTTCTGCGACGCGATGCACGGTGGACTGGCGCGGTGGCTTCGCGCCGCGGGATACGACGCGGCCTTCGCCTACGGCATCGACGACGCCGATCTGATCGAGCGCGCCTCCCGGACCGGCCGCATGATCCTTAGCTCGGACGGGCCTCTGTTTGATCGGAACGTTGTCCGAGACGGCGCCGTGGCGGCACTCTATGTGCCCCGCGGGCTCGGAAAGCTTGATGCGCTGGCGTACGTGCTTCGGACGCTGGAACTGCCGATCCGCTCGCCGCGATGCATGGCCTGTGGCGGCGCGCTGCACGAGGTGCCCAAGCATTCGGTGATCCACGAGGCCCCGCCGCGAACGTATCGAAGTTGTGAGCGTTTCTGGCGATGCGCTCGCTGCGGCAAGCTGCTGTGGCGCGGCACGCACTGGCGGCGCATCACGCGGAAACTGGCGGAGATCGCCCCCTGAGCGACCGTGTCAGTCGCGCAGCTCAACGTTCCAGTAGGCCGCGTCGAGAAACTGGCGCCACGACTGGTACTTGTCGCTGCTGAGGCGCAAGGTGACTACCGGCGAGCGTCGCGGCTTTCGCGGGCGGGTGATAAGCTTCATGCCGGCCTCACGGGGCGTTCGCCCGCCTTTGCGCACGTTGCAGCGTACGCAGCAGCAGACGATGTTATCCCAACTGGTCCGGCCGCCACGGCTGCGCGGCACGACGTGGTCGAGACTCAACTCACTGGTGGCGTGCTTACGCCCGCAATACTGGCAGCGGTTCCGGTCGCGGGCATAGATATTGCGCCGCGTGAACTTGACCTCGCGTTTGGGCAAGCGGTCGTAGACCAACAGCCGGATGATCCGCGGAACCGCCAGTTCGAACCGCACGCACCGGACCCACTCGTGGTGCTGACGCTCGTAGCGAGCACGATAGGCGCTGAGTTGCTGCCACGATTCGAAATCGTAGCTCTGCCAGCTATCGTCCTCGACCGCGACGATCTCGGCGACCCGTTTGAACAACATGCACAGTGCCCGGCGCGCGGGGATCACTCGAACCGCGGCATAGTGCTTGTTCAGCACCAGTACGCTGCTGTCGAGGGCGCTGGATTGAGCCGTCAGGGTCGTCATGGCGTCTGCGCCGATTCGTGCGTCGCGCCTCCGACTATACTGTGTTTTTGGCCGATTCGCAAGGGCGACGCGCGCTCAGATTGCGCAAAGAGATCGGGACAGTGACGATCGCCTCGCCGCGACACGCTGGGCTACGTCAGCGAAACGTCGGCCAGCGCCAGATCCGCCCCGTCGCGGCGAAAGCGCACAGACACATCGCCGGCATCGACGCGCACCTGGTTATCGGCCTCCGTGCAGGTCACGGACGCCAGCGGCCCGTCTGGCGCAAAAGCCGTCGCGACCAGCGCTCGGCCCATGACGCCGCCGCCGAAGACGAGCACACTGTCGCGTCGGCCACGCCCGGCGCGACGCGATAGCGTACGCCCCGACAGCTTTACCGTTGCCCCGATGCCGAAGTGCAGCACGGCGCGGACGCCGGCGATGGTCCCTCGCGCGGCTTTGGGGTCCAATTCGATTCGCCCGGGCGTGTGCCAGAACCACTCGACCTTCTCCGGCACGCCGTTGTCCACATCGTCGAGGACGACCAGCGTGTGCCCCCGCCCGGTCGTCGGGTCCACCACGAGCACCACGTGGCGATGGAAGCGGACGTTCTCGCCACAGGCCTGCCCGGCGTCGCACGCAACCCAGCGGTAGGTCGGATCATGCCGACCGGCGACGAACCGCCCGCGCGCATCGATACGGTGGTCGGCCTCGGCAACGACGAGCGTGTTGTGTGCCCGCGCCTGGACCTCGTAAAAGGTCTCGCGCGACTCGAAGAGGTACTCCCGGCTGAACGGGGGATTCTCCGGATCGCAGAGGAGCATCTCGCCGTCGATTTGAAGCTGAATCGCATTCATGTCGTGGTGAGCGTGATTGGCGGCCAGATCGCCCGTCTTGACGGCCGCGTACATGCTCGGCTGCGGCCAGGCGTCCGCCAACGCCGCCCAGCCGACCTCGTTGAACATCTTGAGCGGCTCGAGCTTCGGCGGGGGTGATATGGTTGCCTCCTTCGGGCGCATCAGAAGCGACAGGCCCTTGGCGGCCACGTCCGTCGTGCTGACGTCGTGAGCGTTGGCGTAAGTATCCAGCCACCAAGCCGCTTCCGATAGGCCGTACTGCCGCACGAACAGGTACAAGGCACCGTAAAGCGGCACGACCGGGTTATCGCCGAAGCTGGCGGGCTGGCCGTTCGGGCTGAAGTACACACCGAACAGTCCCGTAGCATCCATGCCGCGGCGATGAAACATGCCCTGATCGTCGACCAAGCGCGCCCGCGCCTCGGCGAACAACACGATGAAACGCATCGCGTAGCCCCAGTAGCCCAGCCCCTCATCCCAACCGCCCTCGCTGCCCAGGGCGTTGAAGAACTGCTCCAGCCCCCCCACCGCCTTGGCGTAGACCTCTCGGGCCAGCGGTGCCTCGTCCGAAAGGGCCAACCCCGCTAATCCGCAACCGCAATTGAGCACCGCGTTCCAGTTGTGGTAGCAACCATACCACCACGCCTTGTCCTCGACGGCGCGGGCGTACGGCTCGAGGGCCTTGGTGCGGATCGCCTCGACGACACGACGATAGTCGGCCTCGGACAGGTCGTCGGCCAACCAGTCCAGCGCGACGGTCGCCGCCATTGCCGCCTCGGCCGTGCACAGGTCGGCGGGCACATTGTTGTGGGACGGGTCCGCCCACGCGTTCCAGCGAATCAGGTGCTTGAGTTCCTCGATTGCCCGGTCACGAAAGGCCGGGTTGCTGTCGATGTGGTGGGCAATCAGCAAATCCCATATCCGCCCCTGGGCGATTCGGGCGGCGACCAGCGCCGCGCCCCATCGCCCCGTCTGCCAGGCCGCCCGCCATTGCTGTTCCGTCACCGGCGCGGCCGAGAGAATCAACGAGCATTTCGCCTGAAGGCGCTCGTAGATGGTGCTGAACGGCTCGGCGTCGAGCTTCTCGCGGAGCGCGCACAACTCACTCTGACTGGCCAGAATGCCTCGTTGCATGGAAGTCTTTCGATCTTTGCCTGGCCGGTAGTACCACCACCCGGCCGCACATAGACCTTAGACATCCCGTCCCGGCCATGCAAGCGCACACTGGGAAACGCTACGGCCGCAACGATCTGCGGTGATGTGCTTTGGCGCGGGCGCCGGCGGGCGTCTATAATCGCTCCGCCCTGTGGAGTTCTCGCGTGCCCGATGCGAAGCATACAAGCGAAGAGCCGTCCGACGCGGAACTGCTCCAGCAGTACATTGCCGGCGACGCGGCGGCCTTTTCGACGCTGATCGGGCGGTATCGCCGGGAGCTGTTTACCTTCCTGATGCGATTCACCGCCGATGCGGCCCTGGCCGAGGACGCCTTCCAGGAGGCGTTTCTGCAGGTTCACCTCTCTGCCGGCGCGTTCGATCCGACGCGACGGTTCAAGCCCTGGCTGTTCACGATTGCAGCCAACAAGGCGCGGGACGCGATGCGCTGGCGTCGCCGACGGCATGCGGCGCCGCTGGACGCGACCGTCGAGGGCGAGACGGGTGACGCGGATACGTACGGGTCGCTGATGCCCGCCGACGTGCCGCCGCCGGCCGAATCTCTGTCGAACCAGGAGACCCGTCGCCGCGTACAGAACATTGTCAGCGACATGCCGGACCACTTACGCCTGGTGCTGCTGCTGAGCTACTTTCACGATATGCCGTACAAGGACATCGCCGAGGCGCTGGACGTGCCACTGGGCACGGTCAAGAGCCGCCTGCACGCGGCGGTTCGTCACTTCGCCCGGCGCTGGAAGGGCGCCGACGAGGGACCCGATGATGAACGACAGTCACACAGTTGACGAGAAACGCCTGATCGACTACCTGATGGGCCGCTGTGACGAACAGCAGGCCCGCCGCCTGCGCCGGCGCCTCGGCACAGACGCGGCGCTGCGCCGGCGTCACGACGCTCTGGTGAATACCTTCGCCGCACTGAGGCGTCTCCCGGACGCCGACCCGCCGGACGATCTGGTTGAGCGCACGCTGACACGCATCGCCCGCCGCAGACAAACCGACGCCCTCGTGGCGCGCCACGAGAAACGCCCCGCGCCGATACGAGCGATCTTCACGCTGCGCGAGCTGGGGGCCCTGGCGGCCGCCGCCGTGTTGATCGCTGCGGTGACGATTCCCTCGATCATCGAGGCCGACCGCGTTGCCGACGCTAAGCGCTGCAAGGCGCAGATGGGCGACCTCGCCCGGGCCATTCAGGCCAGCGCCCTGGACCACAACGGTGCTTTGCCGGCCGCGCCGTTCGACGCGCGCAAGGCCGAACCGGACCGGCTGCGCTGGTTGCCCAATGGCGACGACGCCGTCTTCAGCAACTCGGCCGCGCTGTTCCAACTTGTCCGCAACTACGGCGTATCCCCGGCACGCTTCCAGTGTCCGGCCGTCGGCGGGGGGTCCTTCGTCGTCCGCGCCGGGATGAGCGATTTCCCCGCCGCCGAGTACGTCAGCTATTCCTACCAACACTCCGTAGGGGCGCATCGGCTCAACCAGAACGACCCACGGCTGGCCGGCGTCGCGGAGCATATGGCAATTCTCGCCGACGGCACGCCGCTGTTTGACGGGGGACGCTTTTTGCCGGAACGTCTCGACGCGCGAGCCGGCGACAACCACGACGGTCGCGGGCAGAACGTGCTCTACCTTGACATGCATGCCGAATGGACCGAACGTCCCGATGCCGGCGTCGACGCCGACAACATCTACCTTGCCGGTCAGATTCGTAACTACACCGGCACCGAGAGCCCCACCTCGCCCCAGGACACCTTCCTGCTGCCGACGTACACGCCTTCCCGCTAGCGGAAGCGCTTTGACAGCCCCGCACTCGCGTTTACAATGCCGGCATGAATACTGCGCCCACTGGCGTACTGAGCGCGCGCCGCCGTCGATACCTCACGGGGTTCCTGGTGGTGCTGACCGGGCTCACCGCGGCAAGCGCCCGCGACGCGGCGACGCGCCCGTCGGCTGTGCCGACGACCGCCCCCGCAACGCAGCCGGGCGCCCCACCGTCTACTCCGCCCGTGCCTTCTACCCGGCCCGTGCGCAATGCCGGCGCGGTCTCGCTGACCGAGGGGTTGTGGCGGCGCTGGCAAGCCGCCGTCACCGACTCCGACCGCTCGCCAACGGATGAAGATTCCTTCTACAAGTTGCTTACGCAGGTCGCCGAGATGGAGCCGTTCGATGCCGAGCGCATCGCGCAGCTCGACCGGCCCGGTTACCAGACGCTGGTGGAGGACCCCCGGCGACACGTGCGTCTGCCGATCCGTCCGATGCAGATGACGGTGCGCGTCCGCCGCGTCTACGTCCTGACGCCGCGCGACCATCTGTCACCCACCCGGCACTGGTCCGGCGACCGCCCGATTTACCTTCTCAACGCCGTCACGGGCGAGACGGAGCCGAAGCCGGTCCTGATCTACATGGCCCAGGACCCGCAGGACGTCCTGGGCGAACCGGACAGTCTGCAGGTCAACGAGAAAAGCAAGCAGCCCTACCGCGAGTACACCGGCAAGCTGCCGCGCGTCCGCCTCGTGGGCCTGTACTACAAGGCCTACGACGACATGTACGAAGACGCGGACGGCGCGATGAAGGCGCATCGCTGGCCGGTGATCCTGGCGGCTTACCTGGAGCCCACAGGCGGAGCGGACGACGGGCTCACCGCAACGAAGACAGGGGTGATCGTTGCCATTTTGCTGATGCTCGTAGCGCTGTTCGTGTATCTCAAGCGCCGCACGCGTCCGGCCGAGAAAAGCGGCGGCGAGCAGTATGAGCCCCTGCGCGACCGCCTGGGGACCCCTGACAGCGACGGCAACGACAGCGGCGAGATTGACCCGGACCTCAGGTCCGCCGTCGAGGACTACCGCAAGAACCGGCAGAAGGGTGATGACCAGGACGCTTCGCGTTGAACTCGGCGAGCGGAGCTATGACGTCCGCATCGCGCCCGGCGCCGTAAGCGACCTGGGCGAGGCGACGGCGCGGCTGGGCGCCGTCTCGTCGGGGGTCATCATCTCCGACGAAACCGTCGCCGCTCATTACGGACGCGCTGCCGGCGAGGCGCTGCGAGCTGTCGGACTCGACGCCCCTCTGCTGACGTTTCCTCCCGGCGAGCCACACAAAACGTTCGCCACATACGGTGAACTCCTCGACGCGGTACTCCAGTGCCAACCCGCTATTGATCGCCGCAGCGTGATCATCGCCCTGGGGGGCGGGGTCACCGGCGACCTGGCGGGCTTCGTCGCGGCGACGTGCCTTCGCGGGCTGCGGTTCGTCCAGTGTCCCACCACGCTGCTGGCGGACGTGGACTCGGCGGTCGGGGGCAAGACCGGCGTGGACCACGCGGCCGGAAAGAATCTCATCGGCGCGTTTCACCAACCCTCCGCCGTGGTGATCGACGTGCAGACCCTCGGTACGCTTTCGGACGCGGAGCTACGCAACGGCCTGGCCGAGTGCGTCAAGCACGCGGTCATTCGCGACGCGGACCTGCTGACATTCATTGACCACGGCGCCAAGCCCTTCTTCGCCCGCGACGTGGACGCCCTCAGCGAACTGGTGGCCCGTAACGTGGCGATCAAGGCGGCCGTCGTCGCCGGCGACGAACGTGAGTACGGCGACCGGGCGCACCTGAACTTCGGGCACACGGTCGGGCACGCCATCGAGGTCGACGCCGACTACACGCTCGCGCACGGTTCGGCCGTGGCGCTGGGCATGCTCGTCGAGAGCGAACTGGCGGTAGGTCGCGGGCTGTTGGCGCGCGACGCCGCTGATCGTCTGGGCGATGTGCTCGAGCGTCTGGGCCTGCCCGTCCGTCGCGCCGGGCTTTCGGCCGAGCGGCTCGGACGCCTCATGCAGCGGGACAAGAAGGCCCGTGCGGGCAAAGTTCGCTTCGTGCTGCCGACGGCGATCGGCTCCGTGACGGTCGTCGATGACGTGACCGATGACGCGCTGCGCGAGGCGCTACAGCGCATCGCGTAGTGCGGCGGGGTATGGGCGTCCCGCCCATGTGTGTGCATCCGCCCCCGTCTGACCGCATCTCGCCCTGCGGGCACAAAGCGCGCGTCATGTGGCGCAACGCGACTTACTCCTCGCCGACCAATGATCGCCCGTCCATCCCCGCCGGAACATGCCCATTCAGCAACTGCAGCAGCGTCGGGACCAGGTCCACGGTGCGAGCCGTGTCAAGCCGCCCGTGCGGCACGCCCGGTCCGGCCAGCAGAAACGGCACGTGCATCTCGCCGGCGGTCAGCCCGCCATGCCCGGCCGCGTGCTGGTCGGAAAAGTCCCACCCGGGCGCTGCGAACACGGCCAGATCGCCCGCCCGCGGCGCGCGGAAATACGCCAGCAATTGCGCCGGGAGGTCGGCGTAATCGCCCCCGACCGTCGCGGTCAGCCATGCGCGCGGCGACGCCGGCTGGCCTGTCAGCAGCGCCTCGGGCACAACGCCACGCCATCCAAGCGGATCGTCGCCCGTAATACATCGGTAGCGGATCGGTCCGCCGCGCCCGCGTTCCTGGCGAAATTCGACCTCGCTGCCACCGGTGCAGATCAGGCGCACGCGATTCGGCGCGACGCGATAGGCCACGGCCTGCACCTCCCGCATCAGCGTGAGCATCTCAAGCAGGTTGACCGTATCGCCGGACACCGCGTTGTATCGACCATCGCGCGGCTTGAAGCCGTCACGACGTGGATAGCGGAGCAGGTCGTCCCGGTCCGGGCGTACCGGCCAGGCGGCGAAGCCCGTCACCTTACCGTCCGCTGCACGCAGCGGCTTGCGCAGGCAGATCGCCGCGTAGCGGTCGCCGCTGCCGTAGTAGACGCACGAGTAGTCGCGGTAGTAATCCAGCCGGCGCCTGAACGGCGTTTTGTCCCACAGGTGGGCTCGGGCCACGTCCAGGCCCGCCTCGTCCCGCAGGAACCGCTCCAGCGGGAAGTGCCGCTCCACGTCCACCATGCCGTGGTCGCTGATGAGCACGATGTGCAGCGTCTGAAGGAGCCCGGCGCGGTCCAGGTCGCCGAGGACCCGCCCGATCTGCCGGTCGGTGTGCCGCAGCGCCTGGCGGTACTGCGGCGAGCTAGCCCCGTAGCCGTAGCCGCGGAAGTCCGGCGCCAGCAGGTAACAGACGGTCACGCCCGGCCATTCGCGCCGCTGCCGCGCCACCTCAGCGACGATATCCAACCGATACAACGTCAGGCGATCGACGAATTCGTACCAGCCGAAGAAATACGGCGGACCGGCCGACGTCCAGTTCTCGATGAACTTGCTCGCTCCCCGATGCGGCTGGAAAAACACTGAGAAGCTCGTCCGCCCGCTGAGCCGCTCGAAGAGCGTCGGCGCGACGTAGTCGCCGTCGAGCGTGTTCTTCTGCGCGATAGTCGTGTAATCGCGCCAGATCAGGCGGTCGCGGTCGAACCAGTTGATCCCCGTCACGCCGTGATGCCCGGGCCAGACGCCCGTGGCGATGCTCGTCAAGTTCGCCAGCGTCACCGACGGGACGTTCGCCACCGCCCGCGGCGCGTACAGCCCGCGCGCGACGAAATACCTCTCGATCGCCGGCAGCTCGCCGCCCGCCAGCATCCGCTCAAACGTCTCGGCGTTGACGCCGTCGACGACGAACACGAGCGCCCCGTCGGTCCGCGTGCCGCCCGGCATGGAGAAGTCGTGTCCGAACGTCTCGGGCGGACCGTCCGCCGGCGGCACACAGCCGACCAGCGCCGTCGTCGCCAGAGACACAACCGTCACGAGCGTCTGGAATCGTTCCGGCCGCATTTGCTGCCCGCCTTTCAACCGCCGCCGGCGTATGCCTCCGGCGGCGCGTGAAAAACCCCCGCCGCCTGACGGGGGTACGAGTCTGTGAAGCCGCGTCGCCTACCGCGGGGCGGCGACGTCGTTGGACTTCGGCAGGAAATCCTCCTGCGTCAGCCCCACGTTGAATCGGACGTTCTTGTACTCGTATCGACTGTGCAATTGCCCGTCCCAGCCGTCGCCTTCGATGCGGATTGGAACGAGGTACTCCAGGTCGATATACGTCCGCGTGATATGAGCAGGATAGTCGCCCTTGGCCGGCAGCGTTCGGATCAACTCCGCGCAGTTGCGTCCGTTGACCTGCTTGAGCCCGCCGAACGACTCGCCCAAATCGCCGGCATCCTTCGCCTGGCGGTAGGTGTCCAGCAAACTGTGCATCGCCCGGCGGAAGCCGAACTTGCTGATCGGGCGAAGCGTGTTTTTCATCACCTGGGGATCTTCCGGCTTGCGAAGCACCGATGGCATCATCGCCCGCAGCGCGACATTCGACAGACGGAAGAGCACCTGGTTGTTCCACTTGCCCTCGACGTAAATCGCCCGGTCAGCCGTGGGGGCGTTCTCCACCCACTTCATCGCGACGCTATAGGGCGATTCCATGAACTTGACGTCGATCGCCTGCGGTTCCTGCAGCGTGCCGCCGATCCGCTCTTGTTTGACGAAGGTACAGCTGTAATCGGCGTAGCGCCCCTCATAGTGCCGCAGACAGTACTCCAGCAGCGCCACGTGATCGGTCTTGGCAAGGCGCCGAACCTTCGCCAGCATATCGGCGTCCAACTTGCCCAGTGCTTTGCCGTCCACGGGGCGCACGCCGCCGCCCGTGCGCAGCGCCTCGCTCTCCGTGGTGCATTGAACGCAGAATAGCGCCGCCAGAAGCAGCCCGACCAGCACGCGTACGCCCCGGTTGGTCGGACGCAGTCGCTTCAGGAATCTCATAATCGGACCTCGTTGTCCCGGCTTCGGACGCCGGGCGGGGTTCCGTGGTCGCCCAGGGATCGGCCCTGTCCCGTATTGCCCTCATCGGCAGGTCCGCGCTCACGGCTTGAGCAACGAGCAGACCCCAACGGGCGGTGTGAGCAAGTTTGAGAGAGTATAGGCAACGTTCCGGTGCACGATCAAGGGCGAAAAACCAAATTCTCGCTCCCGTCCCAACGCTTACCGATCACCGTAACCGTCCGGATGACCGCGGTGCCACCGCCAGGCATCGGTGACGATAGTCTCCAGATGCGTCCGCTGCGGGCGCCATGCCAGTTCGTCCGCCGCACGTACGCTGGAGGCCACCAGGCGGGGCGGGTCGCCCGGACGGCGCGGCGCAACCTCCGCCGGGATGTTCGCCCCGGTGACCTTCCGACACGTCGCGATCACCTGGTGGACGGAGAAGCCCTCGCCATTGCCGAGATTGCACACCTTCACTCGCCCGGGCTCGATGGCGTCGGCGGCCAGCACGTGCGCGTCGGACAGGTCGCACACGTGAATGTAATCGCGAATGCACGTGCCGTCCGACGTGTCGTAGTCGTCGCCGTAGATGGCAACCTGTTCTCGCTGTCCCAAGGCAACCTGCAGCACCAGTGGAATCAGGTGCGTCTCCGGGTCGTGGTCCTCGCCGATGTCCCCGGCCGGGTCGGCACCGGCGACGTTGAAGTACCGCAACGACACGAAGCCCATGTCGTACGCCTTCGCGTAGGCCCGCAGCATGAACTCGACGCACAGCTTGCTCGCGCCGTACGGGTTGATCGGCGCCAGCGGATCGCCCTCACGGATCGGCATGCGATCGACGTTGCCGTAAACGGCCGCCGTCGAGGAAAACACCAGCCGCGAGACGTCCGCGCAGCGCATCGCATCCAGCAAGGCCAGCCCGACGGCCGTGTTGTTGCGGAAATATCGATCCGGATGCTCCACCGACTCGCCCGCTTCGGCCAGTGCAGCCAGGTGAATCACCGTGTCGATGGCGTGATCCCGCAGCGCCGCCGTCAGCGTCCCGGCGTCGCCGACATCCGCCTCGACGAAGGCGAAGCCGCCGACCGCCGTGCGATGCCCCTTGGAAAGGTTGTCGTAAATCACGGGTGTATGCCCGGATGCCGCCACCGCACGGGCCACATGCGAGCCGATGTACCCCGCCCCGCCTGTCAGCAACACGTTCATGCGCGGCTCCTTGGATCAGGACAAGAGGCGGCATTATACAGACCGGACGCGACGCCGCAAAGACGGCGCCTCGTTGATTCGGTGACTCGCTTGCCACGACGGAGCATGAAACCTGCGTTGTGGCATGGGCGTCTCGCCCGCGTGCAGCACGGGCGTTTCGGTCGTGCGCTGGGCCTTCGCCATAGGCGGGACACCCGTGATACACACGCCCGAGACGGACTCGCTGTGCCTGCCGACAGTGGGTGCCGCGGCGCTCCTGCGGCGCAAGCGCCGCGCGGCCTGACGCAACGACCAGTCGGCGACGTTCTCCTCGAACAGCGCCCCCCTCCGCCCCGTTCGCGGCACGATGGGCCCCAACCGCGCACTTCTGATAATTCCACGCGAGCAATTCGACCAGCGCTTCGCCGTCCGCGGCGCCTCGACAAGTCGCCGGTGAGCATCCGGCCGTCGCGACACGAAGTCCAGCCGGGCGTCGATCGCATGCAGGGTGCGGAGCGCCTCGATGCGCCAGGGGGCGGTTTGCCGACGCTGTTCGGGATCGTCCGGCGCGTCCTCGTGATCCGTAAGGCAGCGGAGAAGGAGGTCGTAGTCCCCGGCGGCGTCGCGCACCCAGCTCGGTTGGCGCATTTTCTGGATGTCCTGAACCGTCGGCGTACACCCCACAAATACCCCCATTGCCGCCAACACGCCGACAACCGCACAACGTCGCGCCACCCGTTTGCGCATCGTCTCGGCTCTTTCAGCGGGTGTCCCTGCTCGCCGCAGCCGTCCGGCGTACTGCGACATGCCCTGCGGTGCGTCACAAGCTTGAACGTCAATCCATGGCGATTATTGCATTCTGGCAAGAATTTGAGCCCCCGGCCGAAGCGAGGGCTAAGGACGGAAGGGCCAACGCGAACGGCCCGCTGCGATGCCCCGGCGTACGTGGCAGTTGTCAGAGATGCCTGGCTGCTCGCGTCGACCTGTGGGCGGCCCTGGCAGACCATGACACCTGTCCAGTCGCCCCCCCCCAAGACCTAACACCGGGATCTGAGACCTTCGGTGGCCCTATCGCTTCGCCGTCGCCAGTTTGCGCTGGGCGGCGTCCATCTGCTCGGCCGTGGGGGCGCGCCCGCTTTCCATCATGTCGCGGAAGCACGTGAACAGGTACGTCGCGTCGTGCGGGCCGGGGCTGGCCTCCGGGTGGTACTGCACGCTGAAGAGACATTTGTCGCCATGGCTGAAGCCCTCGACGGTCTGATCGTTGAGGTTGATGTGCGTCACGGCCGCGCCGGTGTCGCTGAGCGACGCGTCCGTAACGGCGAAACCGTGATTCTGCGACGTGATCTCCACTTTTCCCGTGGCCTCGTTGCGGACCGGCTGGTTGGCGCCGTGATGGCCGAACTTGAGCTTGTACGTTTCCGCCCCGAGCGCGAGGGCGAGCAGTTGATGCCCCAGGCAGATGCCGAAGATCGGGACGCGCCCGAGCAACGACCGCAAGCTCTCGATGGCATAGCCCACCGGCGCCGGGTCGCCGGGCCCGTTGGAGACGAACACGCCGTCGGGCTTGCGATCGAGGATCGCCTCGGCAGATTCAGTGGCGGGCACGACGGTCACCTCGCAGCCGGCCTCGACGAGATTCCGCAGGATGTTCATCTTCGCGCCGCAGTCGATCGCCACCACGCGGTAGCGCGTGTCCGGCCGGCCACCCGAGACCTGCGCGAACGGTCCGGCGTAGCCGTCGGACCAGTCGTACGGCTCGGACGGCGTAACCTTCCGCACCAGGTCCTGCCCGGCCATCGACGGTAGCGCTGCGGCGCGGCGGACGAGTTCGGCGTCGTCGGCGATCTCGCTGCTGAGGACGGCGTTGACGGCGCCCGCCTGGCGAATGTGTCGCGTCAGGGCGCGGGTGTCGATGCCAGTGATGCCCAGCACGCCCGCCCCGGCGAGGTACGCCTCCAGCGCCTCCTCGCTGCGGAAGTTGCTGACCGTCGGCGACAGCTCGCGAACGGCGAACCCCGCCACCTGCACGCGGCCGTCATAGCTTTCCACGTCCTCGGCGTTGATGCCGTAATTGCCGATCTGCGGATACGTCATCGCCACGATCTGCCCGGTGTAGGACGGGTCGGTGAGCACCTCCTGGTAGCCGCTCATCGCCGTGTTGAACACGACCTCGCCCCCGGCCGTGCCGGCGGCGCCGAACGCCTGGCCGTCGAAGACCAATCCGTCGGCCAATGCCAGTTTGCATCTCGCTCGCTGCGTCATCTTCATCCTCGGTGCTGAGTTTGTGGGCATTTTAGACCATCAGACGCCCGAAAGCAGCGCCTTGCTTGCTTCACGGGCAAGCGCGCGCTTTTTCTTGCACCAGCTTCGATTTGCCGGACGCCCGGGTCTATAATGCCACGTCCCAAAACAGAGGAACCGCTGATGCCCCCTGCCGTTTCGTTGCTGGTGTGCCGAGGAACCACGTGTGATGCCGGACGCGGCGACCGCGTCACGCAGATCCTTGAGGGCCTGCGGGCCGCCGGGCATGCCTACTATGCCGTCGATGACCTCTGCGCCCTGGCCGCAGCGGGCGACCCGATGCTCCCGGCGTTGGGGCTGGGCGACGAACTGACCGTCATCGCCTGCGACACCGAAACGGTCCGCCGCCTGTTCACCGAGGCCGGCGGCAACTGGGACGACGTCCGCTTCGACGTGCTGGACGTGAAGACCGCCACGCCGCGGCAGATTCTGTCGCACGTCGGCGCGGCATAGCACGGGCTACGGCCGCTCGCGCGGGCGCGACGTCGGCGCGGCGACCTCCAGCACGCACGTGCCCATCGGCGAGCCCTGCCGGGCGAACCACGTCTCCTGCTCCTCGACAAGGTCGAAATGCACTTCGTACGTGCCCGGCCGCACGGGCGCGCGGAACGTACAGTCAAGCGTCACGGACGCGTCGGGCGGAATGTCTCGCGGCGGCAGCGGCATTCGGGGGCCGAACTCCCGGTCCGGCTGATCATTCGTGCTGCTACCGGTGAAGTACGCCAGCGTGAAGCGCCGCTCGGGGTCGCCGGCAGGGATCGTCCGTCCGCTGCGGTTGACGAAGCCAACGGACATGCTCACACGACTGCCCGGTTCGGCGGAAAGGCGGGGCGCAACGTGCCACTGCACATAGTAGTAGCTCGTCCGGTAGTGCTCCAGCGCCCACCGACGGAACTGGTCCCAGCCGGCGGTCGGCCGGTCGTGTCGTCGGCACCATTGCTCGTATGCGTCCAAAAAGTACGCAATGTCCGCGCCGAAATGGAAATGCCGCCAGGTCAACTCGTCGCGCGCTTCGGCATAGCTCCTTCCGCCGATGGCCATCGCCGCCAGAACGCCGGCGAGGCCCGTACGGTCGGCGCCGTCGGCGCAATGCAGCAACATCGGGCGTTCAGCCGTCTCCAGTACCTCGATCAGCCGCGCGATCGTTCGCCGCGACGGCATCCGGTCACTGGTCATCCGCAGATCAACGACGGTCAGCCCCGCCTCCCGCGCGGCGGCGCGCTGGGGCGCATAAGCTGGCTCGTCGACAGTGCCGCGCAGGTTCACGAGCGTTCGCAGCCCGTAGCGCCGCGACCAGCGCGCGATCTGGTGGACCGTCGGCTGAGCAGACCGATAGACCTGCCCCTCGACAACCGTCGCGAAGTTCCCCCGCCAGACGCGCTGAACGAGGTAGTACCCCGCGCCGGCCAGCAGGAGCAAGACCAGCGCCGCCGCGGTCCAGCGAAGTCCGCGCTGCCGCAGGCGCCCGCGGCTTGTCGTGGGGCAACCCATTGCGTCTCAAGGATACACCCCATCGTTGCTGCCCGCCAGCGCCGCGCACCAGACGCCGCAGAAAGGCGTCAGAAAGGCCCGGTACTCAGCCCCCGCCACACCAATAGAATGTCGGCGGACCGCGCGCGAACCGGCCCTGAATCGTATCGTATACGCGGCAGGAGCGCCGCTGAAAAGCGGCCCACCCGACGGCAACGGCATTGACACGCCGTTGCCGAAAAGCGTATAGTACGCGGCTTGTCGCGACGCGGGGATAGCGAGGCGCCAGTGCGACCCCGCCCGCACAGCCGCGAGAGGACCAGCACGAAGGGACAAGCCGTGGCGAAGAAGAAATCAACCTCGGGGGGCTCCCGCAAGGCCAAGAAGTCAAGCAAGAAGGCCAAGAAGTCTTCAAAGGCGCCTTCGCGGAGGACCGCCTCACGCGGCACGAAGCGTTCGGCATCGGCAAAGAAGGCGACTTCCCGCAAGACACCCAAGCGCGCGAAGAAATCCGCAAGCCGCACAAAGGCCAAGGTGCCGGCCAAACCCAAGGCCGCCAAGGCATCGCCGCTGACCAAGGCCCAGCTCCGTGAGCTGCGCGACCTGCTGCTTGAGAAGCGCCGCTCGTTGCTCGGTGACATGAACGGCATCCAGGAGTCCAACGGCGGGTGGCAGAACGGCAGCGCCGGCAGCATGCCGACGCACCCGGCCGACATCGGAACGGATAACTACGAGCACGAGTTCACCCTGGGTCTGCTCGAAAGCGAGCGCGCGTTGCTTGAAGAGATCGACGAGGCCCTCGAGCGGATGGAGGGCGGCAGCTACGGCATCTGCCAGGGCACGGGCAAACCGATCGGCTATCCTCGACTGCGCGCCCGCCCGTGGGCGAAGTACTGCATCGACTACGCCCGGATGATCGAAAAAGGGCTCGTCCACCCCGGCGAGGACGAATCCGAGAAGCCCTAGTCCGGACCGAGGCGCCTGCCCGTGGGGCCCGACGCGTCACCTACCGACGAGCCAGCCCGCCGCTCGGACGCATCCGAGCCGGCTCGACGACACGTCCGCCCGTGGGCAATCTTTCTGGCGCTGACCGCCGCCGGTACAGCGGCGGATCTATGGACCAAGCATCATCTCTTTGAGGCCCTGCTGAGCCGTCCGGACAGCGCCGATCGCATCAAGAGGGTCCACGCGGCATTTCACGCCCAGGGAACGGCTGCCGCACCGCAAGACGTGCTTCACGCGGCCGGCGTCGAGCGTCCGCTGTTCGCGGGGATTCGCCTGACACTGCAAACGAATCCCGGCGTGGTCTTCGGGCTGCGACTGCCCGGGGCGGTTGTGGCGGTGGCGACAACAGCGGCCGTGGCGCTGGTCGGCTGGTTCTTCCTGACCTCGCCGGCGTGGGCATGGGAACTGCACGCAGCGATGGGATGCATTCTCGGCGGGGCGCTGGGCAACGCCTACGACCGGCTGTGGGCGACCGTGACGCTGCCCGGCGGCGCCGGCGTGATCCGCCATCAGGTGCGTGATTTCGTCAACTGCGCCGCCTGGGGCTATCCGTGGGTCTTTAACATCGCCGACGCGCTGTTGGTCATCGGCGTTGTCCTCCTGGTCGCTCATTCCCTGCTGGCCGGGCGGCGAGGCCGCCGCGCCGGTGCCGCGTGACCTCATGGCCGCGCGTCCGTCCAAGCCCACCGATCCGCGGCAATTCCAGGCCGAGTGGCGGCTGATCTTCGCTGCGGGCGAGTTGCTGTGGCTGGTGGCCTTCGCCGGCATCGAGCAGCTCGTTCTGCGACCGCTGGCGCGCAACGGACCGATAGGGCGCTCCGCTTTGGGCTACGCGCTGCTCCAGGCCGCTGTTCTGTCGGCCGGCTATCTCGCGATGCGGCTGGGTCTGTCGGCGGCGTATGGGCACGCCGCCCGGCGGCTCGACCGCCCCGCCCGCGCCGCACTGCCCCCGCCCGGCGAGTTGATGGACGACTTCGACCCGCGCCGCCTTGCGCGAACGGCCCTCTGGGTATCAGCGATGCTGCTGTGCATGGCTTTCTTCTCCGGCGTCGCCTGGGTGCTGGTGGCGCTGCCGCTTCTCGGCGTGCTTCAGGCGCTGGAATACAGCATCGATCGCGACAGCCGCCTCCACGGCGCCGTGCCCCTGACGGACGCCGAAATCGCTGCCGCCGGCGGCCTGGCCGACGCCGTGCAGTTGGCACGCGCCCGCGGGCATGGCGAGTTGGAGCTGCTGGGCTTCGACGCCGGCGCCGGCGAGCCGCCCGCGGCGGCGATTCCGGGAACCGGGCGTCCGCGCATCTGCCTCGATCACGGTGCGATGGCACGCTTCACGCCCGCCGAACTGACGGCCGTGATCGCCCACGAACTGGCTCACCACGAGCTGCATCATCCGCGTAAGACACTCCGTGTGGAAGCCGGTTCGCGGCTGGCCGTCGCGGCACTGCTATGCGTGCTGCTGAGCGTCGCGGGTCGCGCAGGTCTGGCTCTGCACGTCGCCCGCCTGCTGCCTACCGCGTTGCTGGGCTGGTATCTGCTGCGGACCGGCGGATTGCTTGTCGAGCGAGCCGCCCGTCGCCATCGCGAGCGGCAGGCCCATCGTCGCGCCGTCGCCATCACCGGCGACGCGGCGGCATACCGCAGCGTCCTGGCGCGGCTCGTCCCGGACGTTCCCCCGCCCGTCTGGCCGCAGACGCTGCTGTCCGAGGCGCCGTGTCGCCAGGAGGTGGAGCATCTCATCGACGCAACCGAGGAGCCCCCCCGCGGGAAGCGTTGATGTGCCGCCGGCACAAGGAGTATTCTCCGTCCATGAGCATTCGCGTGCTGGAGCACACCCCGGCCGGGCTGCGCCGCGCCGTCGAGGCGCTCGGCGAGCGCGGGTATCGTGCCGACCAGATCATTGACTGGGTCTATGCCAAGGCCTGTAGCGACCCGCAGAAGATGACCAACCTGCCGGACGCCCTGGCCGGGCACATTACGGTACTGACCAGCCACGTCGTCGCCCGCGCCGCCTCGCGTGATGGAACGGTCAAGCTGTTACTGGAACTCGGCGATGGTGAGCGGGTCGAGTGCGTCGGCATTCCCGCGCGCCAACGGGTCACGGCGTGCGTCTCCACGCAGGCCGGCTGCGCCCAGGGATGCACGTTTTGTGCCACCGGTCTGGACGGGCTCCAGCGAAACCTCACGGCCGGGGAAATTCTCGAGCAGGTGCTGAACCTGACCGACGCCGGCGGGCGACGCGTGACGAACGTGGTGTTCATGGGCGCCGGCGAGCCACTGGCCAACTATGATGCCACCGTCAGCGCTGTCCGCGCGCTGATCGACAGCGAGCGGTTCGGCATCTCGGCCCGCTCGGTGACGGTCTCGACCGTTGGCCTGCCCGGTGCGATTCGCCGCCTGGCGGGCGAGGACCTGCCCATCACGCTGGCGATTTCGCTGCACGCGCCGAACGATGCGCTCCGCCGGGAGCTGATGCCCGCCGCGCCGCCGCTGGACGATGTGCTCGCCGCGGCCGCGACCTTCTATGCACGCCGCAAGCGGGAGGTGACGCTCGAGTACGTTCTGCTGGCCGGGGTCAACGACAGCACGCTCTGCGCCAAGGGGCTGGCTCGCCTGGCCAAGCGTCTGCGTTGCAACGTGAACCTGATCCGCTACAATCCCGTCGCCGGCGTGGCGTACGCCCGGCCGAGCGAAGCCGCTGCCCGCGCGTTTCTCGCCCGATTGCGGCGGCAGGGCGTAAATGCGCATCTGCGACGCAGCCGGGGGCGCGATGCCGACGCCGCGTGCGGGCAGTTGCGGCGCCGTCCCGCGTCGCACCGGCAACGAACCTGACCGCGCCGTCGCAGGCCGAAGGGCTACTATCGCCAGCAAGAATCGCCAATCCGCCGCAAAATGGGCCGAAAAGGACCCCGACGTGCAGCTCATGTTGCGCGTCCAGCAGGGCGACGACGCGGCGTTTGACGAACTCGTCCGCCGAAACGTCAACAAAGTCTACGCCCTGGTGTATCACTTTCTCGGTAACGATGACCTGGCCGACGATCTCAGCCAGGAGGTCTTCCTGCGGATCTACCGCACGGCCGGGCGCTACAAGCCAACGGCCAAGTTCAGCACGTGGCTGTACCGCATTGTAGCGAATCTATCGTTCAACGTGATGCGCTCGCGCAAACGCAGGCGAGTCTGGCAATTCGGACAGGCCGGCACGCAGGACGAAGACGACCCGTCCGAGACGCTGCCCGACGTGCGAGCGGGCGATCCGTCCGAAGCCCTCGACGACGATGAGCTGCACGACCAGGTCGCGACCGCTATCGCCAAACTGCCTCATAACCAGCGAGTTGCTCTGGTGTTACATCAGTACGAGCACAAGAGTTACGAGGAAATCGCCGATGTTATGGACTGCTCGCTGATGGCGGTCAAGAGCTTGCTCAGCCGGGCGCGGCAGCACTTGCGCCAGTCACTTGGGCGATATCTCGACCGCTGAGACGCAGCAACACAAGAAATTGGCAGAAAGCCCGCGACTTTTCCGAGCGATACGGGTTGTAGGAACGGAAGCACGGGCAGAGGGACATTTGGGATGCCACCCGACGCAGCGTGAAGCGGCTGCGTCCCGTTCGCACCGGCCTGCCGTCAGAACGGCGGCTTGAGCGAGCGGCCGGCCCGCGATATGTCATGTACAAAGACTTGAGCGAACATGATCGGCAGCTGCTCTCGACCTGGTTGGACGGCGAATTGCCGCCCGACCAGGCCGAGCAGGTCGCTCGCGCCGTCCGCGATGATGCGGCCTGGGCCGAAGCCGCCGACGCGCTGCGCGCCCTGGACGGACTGCTGGCGAGCCATCGCGCCCCCACGACGCCGACGGACCTGCCCGAGCGCATCCGTGAGGTCGTCGCTACGCGCAGGCGCCGCCCCGCAGCGATCCTTCGCATGGCGCGTTGGGCGGTTCCGGCGGCCGCTGCAGCAGCGGCGATCGTTGTCGCGATCACGTATCTGCCCACGGGCGACACGACGCATGAGTCGACCGAGCCGACCGAGCGGACGGTGTCGCACACGACGCGGGGCATCCTCGCCGAAGCCACGGATGCCGAACGCGAGCAACTCGTCGAGCTCGTGGCGATGGAACAACTCGACATGTTCCGCGATTACGACGTTGTGACCCATTACGAGACGCTCGTCGAGATCGAACGTATCGAGCGAAGCGGCAAGGGGGGAATATGATGACGAAGATGAAGCGGACCCTTGCATTCATGCTGGCCGCGGTCGTTGCGACCGGTGGCGTGGCGGCGGCCGATCGGGACGCGCCCAGCACTCCGCGCCGCCACGCGGGCGACGTGGCCAACCAATTGCGGCTGAAACTCAAGCTTCTGCGAACGCTGGGCAGCGAGTCCGCCATCGCGTCGTTGTCCCACGCGCGGACCGAGTGGCAGGGGCTGACGCCCGACCAGCGGCAGAAATATCGCGATCAGGCACGGGCCTTCCTCCGCAAGAACCCCGAGCGGCAGGCGGCACTGTTGCGCCACTACGACAAGCTGCTCAAGATGACACCCGAGCGGCTCGCCGCCTATCGCTACCGCGCCGCGTGGCTCAAGGCCGTCACGGAGTGGCTGCGTAAGCACGATCCGGAACGCATCGAGGCGCTGCGCCGAATGGCACCGGCCGACAGGGCGCGGCAGTTCGTGGCGCTCAAGCGCCGCTTGGTCACCGAGGGCGAAATCACGCTGCCGCCCGAGCCGCCGACCGCGACGAGCCGCCCGGCAAGCCGTCCCGCCGCCGAGGACGACGGGGCGTACTGACCACTTTCACGCATCGTAAGGGGATTCGTCCTTGCACGCGATGCCCGGGGGCGCCATAATGCGCTTTTACTCTCACAAGTGAACAGAGAGCGCTATGGGATCATTGCTGGCAGCGTTGCTGGAACTGCAGTCCGTTGAAAGCCAATTACGACAGGTGCGGGATCGTCGCCGGCGACGCACCCGCGCGGCCAAGGTCCAGCAACGAGCCATCGAGGAATTGCGCCAAAGCGAGAGACAGCTCCAGGAAACGCTCGCCCAGCGCCAGCGCCAGGCCGACAGCGCCGCACTGGACGTCAAGGCCGCGGAGGAGCGGATCTCTCACTTCCGCAGCGCCCTGAACACCGCCAAGACCAATAAGGAATACGCCTCCATCCTGACGCAGTTGAACACGGTCAAGGCCGACAACGCCAAGCGCGAAGAGGAGGCGCTGCAGTTGATGCAGAACGTCGAGGAGGCCACGGGCGAACTGACCGAGCTTCGCCAGCGAATCGAGAGCGAGCAAAGTCGCCTCCAGGACATCGAGACCGCCAACGCCCAGGAGGTCGAGAAGCTCGACGGGATGATCGCCGAGCTTCAGGAGCGGCACGACGCCGCGGCCGAGAACGTGCCGGACACGGAGCGCCGACTCTTCAAACGCATCGCGGATAACTACGACGGCGAAGCCATGGCCGTCGTAGAGCAGCATGGCAAGAAGCCCCCGTATGAATTCGTTTGCGGGGGTTGTTTCATGAGCATCAACGCCGAACACGTCAACGCGCTGAAGGTGCGCGACGAGGTCCGCCGGTGCGACAGCTGCGGGCGGATTCTATACCTCGAGTCGCAGACACAAAGCGCTCCGTCAGAAACCTAGGGTTCACCCGCCCATCCAGCCGGAGGCACCATGGGGCCGGAGAGACTTCGCGTCAAGATCTTCACGGACGGCGGCGCGCGGGGCAACCCGGGCCCGGCCGCGTGTGGGTACGTCCTCATCGACGCCGAGGACGACCAAACGCTTCAGGAAGCCGGACACTTTCTCGGGCGGGCGACCAACAACGTCGCCGAGTACGAGGCGCTGGTCCGGGCATTGACCGCCGCGGCGGACCTCCGTGCCGCTGAGGCCGAGATCTACAGCGATTCGGAACTGCTCGTGCGTCAGATGAACGGCGACTACCGCGTCAAAAACGCCGGGCTCAAGTGCCTCCACGAGCGGGCCCGCCGGTTGGAGGAACACTTCGACCGCGTGCAATACACGCACGTACGCCGTGAGCACAACGAGCGCGCCGACAGACTCGTCAACCGCGCCATTAACAGAAAGCAGGACGTCTTCGACGCCGAGGAGTGACACCATGGCCTCCGCTGCGCCCGCGTTCGATCGGCCGTACGTCGCCGAGGGGCCGAGCCGCCGGTGGTATCTCGTCGCAGCCGCGCTGGCCGGAGCAGGCATCGGCGTGATCGCCTGGTGCGTCGCCACGTTCGTCGGTCAGGTGCAGTCCGGGGCGGGCATCTTCGAGTTGGTGCGCTTCACCGCGCCGGGCGAGGTGACGTTCTCCGCCGACGAGCCCGGCACGTACAACCTCTACACCTCCCGACAGGATTACGGCAGGCGATGGGCGCCGTCCGACTGGGACGTTCGCGTCACGAGCGCCGCCGACGGACAGACGCTGCCCGCCCACGTGCCGCGCGGCTCGCATACGCTGACGATCAACCAGGAGGAGTTCGAGTCCATCCGGCAGATTCGCGTCCCGCGCCAAGGCGCGTACCGGGTCCGCGTAATCTGCGACGAGCCGCATGCCCGGGCGCCCATGGCCGTCGGCCCATGGAACGTGGACCAATTCCTCGGCTTCGTGGGGCGAATCGCGCTGATACCGGTGACGATGCTGTTCGGCGGCGGCGGGGCTTTGGCGATCTTCCTGGTAACGCTGCTCAAGCGGCGCTCAGCGCGGAAGCGGGCGGCCGAACGCGCTGGCGCGCCGGTCTCGCCGTATGCCCGCCCGGCGCCCCCGGACACCGGAAGCCGTTCGCCGTTTCCGCCCGCGCCACCGCGGGCCTGAATGTGGTATAAGGGACCGCGCACCCGGTGACCCCGATGCCGCGATTCGACGAGACATTCATTCAGCAGGTCCAGCAGGCGACGGACATCGTCGACCTCGTCGAGCAGTACGTCGCACTCAAGAAGCGCGGCAAGGAGTTCGTGGGGCTCTGTCCGTTCCACCAGGACACGCACCCGTCGATGTATGTCTCGCCGGCCAAGCAGATATTCAAGTGCTTTGCCTGCGGCGCGGGCGGGACGGCGTTCAACTTCGTCATGCTGTACGACAAGCTGACCTTCCCGGAGACGGTCCGCCGTCTGGCCGAGCGGGCCGGCATCCCCCTGCCGCGCCAAGTCGCCGAGCCCGACCAACCCAGCGGCCTGAGCAAGAACGACCTGTTGGCGGCATGCCTGTTCGCCGCGCGCTGGTTCCGCGAGCAACTGCACGCCCCGGGCGGGCAGGCAGCACTGGACTACGCCCACGGGCGCGGGTTGACCGACGCGTCCATCCAGCGCTTCGGTCTGGGCTACGCACCGGACGCCTGGGACGCCCTTCTCAAGGCCGCCACAGCGGCCGGGCACTCCGATCGCCAGCTCGCCGCGGCAGGGCTCGTCATTCGAAAGGACGACCCCGGTCGATGCTACGACCGCTTTCGCAACCGGCTGATCTTCCCGATCCTGGACGTCGACGGGCGCCCGGTGGCCTTCGGCGGGCGGACCATGAGCGACGAGGACGCGAAGTACCTCAACAGCCCCGAGACGCCACTGTTCGACAAGTCGAACATGCTCTACGGTCTCAACTGGGCCCGCAAGGCGATCGTCTCGTCGGGACAGGTGATCGTCGCCGAGGGCTACCTCGACGCGCTGATGCCGATGCAGGCGGGCGTTGACAACGTCGTCGCGACGCTGGGCACGTCGCTGACGGACCGTCACGTGACGCTGCTGGCCCGCTATGCCCGGGACGTCGTGTTGCTGTTCGATGCCGACACCGCCGGCGCCGCCGCGGCCGAGCGGGCGCTGGAGACGTTTCTCACCCAGAAGTTTCACGTTCGCGTGGGAACGATTCCCGCCGGGACGGATCCCTGCGACCTCGTGCTCGCCGAGGGGCCCGACGCGCTGCGAGCGATCGTCGACGAGTCGCCCGACGCCCTGCACTATGTCTGGCAGCGCACCTATGACTCGTGGACGGCGGCGGGCCGACCTGCGGACCGCCAGCAGATCGTCGAGCGGTTCCTGCAACTCGTCGCGTCGTCGTCGGTCTACGGGGCGATCGACGAGGTGCGCCGCGGACAACTCGCCCAGCACATCGCCCACGTGCTGAACGTCCCGGCAGCCGATTTGCAGCAGCAGATGCGGCGGCTATCGCGGCGCCTGCGGGGGTCCGGAGGAAGCGGCGCCGCGCCGCGCGGAACCTACGCGGCGGAACGGCTCGCCGAGCGGCATTTGCTGGAGGTGCTTCTGAACGCCCCGCAACTGTTCGACACGGCGGCCGAGCGCGTAGACCCAAAGGACTTCGAAGATGCGGCCCTGCGGACCATCGCCGAGCGGTTCTGGAAGCTCGCGCACGACGGGCGGGCCCACCTGGACGACCTGCTGGCCAGTGAAGCCCTGGCCGAACACGGCGCCCTGCTGGCGGACCTTGCGACCGCCGGCGAGCAACGCGGCAACTACGAGGCCACGCTGGTCGGGGCGCTGGACGACATGGTCTACCGCCGCCGGCGTGCGGAACTGCATCGCCTGCGGTCGAGCGAGCTTACTGACGACGCCCTGCGCGAATTGTCGGATCGCTTCCGCGAGGTCGACGCTCGCCGCCACCCGAAAATCTCGTGAGTGATCGACTCTCAGCGAGCAGCACCTGGAAACACCCGCCCGTGTCAGTGACGCTGAACGCTGCCGCTAGAGCATTTTTCGGAAAGATTGTCGTCCTGTTCGTCGGTGAGGACGCGCCTGGCAAGGACGGCGAAGCAGGTCCGTACGGGTCGATACAGCCGGACGCCGCCAGGCGAAGCCGCAACCAGAAGAGGGCGACAAGATTTCCGCAATATGCTCTAAAACGCATATCGCAGCGCGGCGTAGACGTTCGTGTTCCGCCGGAACTGACCGAAGAACGTGTGGTCGTGCGAGCCGACGAACACGTTGCCCCCCGCCTCGACCGTCCAGTGATCGTCGATCTTGTACGTCACCCGCGGGCGGAGGTACGCGTCCTCGTCGCTCGGGCTGTAATAGGTAAACAGCGAGAGGATCAGGTTCTGGTTCATCAGCTTCTTCGTTAGCCGCACGGTGAGCACGTGGCGATCTTGCTCGGCCGCGGGCACACCGGCCGGTAGCGTCCGCTCGTAGCGGCTGTGATCCATCATCCACTCAAGGTAGTACTGCACGCCGACGGTCAAGTCACGGGCGATCTCCGGCAGGTCGCGCTCGTAACCCACGAGAAGCCGGAACTGGCTGTTGTCGACCAGGGGATTGCTGCCACTGCGATCCTCGCGTGAGACGTAGTACGCCGCCTCGGCGTTGGCGATCCCCCCGCCGAGCTGGCCGCGCACGCTGGCGCCGTAGACATTCAGTCGCGGGAAGGTCGCCCGCCCGCCCGCATCCTGACCGGCGGGGCTCTTCCATCGGCCCCAGTAGCCGTAGCCGGCCAGTTCCACGCCACCAACGTTGCGCCACAGACGCAAGGCCCACTCGGCATCGCGAAACCAGGCGTCCGGTACGTTCGCCGTAACGGCGTTACCGCGGCCGACGATTCGGCCGAGCGTGGCATTGTAGTAGCTGATGCGCCGCCCCTGGATGAAGCGATCCGGGTCGAACCGCGGCGTGAAGACCACGTCGGCGTTGAGCGGATCGGTGAAGATGCTGATCTTGACGGCGTCGGAGGGGGCCTTGAGATATTCCACGTCCCGTCCGACGAAAAACGACTGCCAATCCTTGGGGAACATGTCGTTGAGGAACAGCAGGTCGCCCGTGCCCCAGGTCAGGATCTGCCGGCCGAACTTGACGCTCATCCAGTCGGCCGGGTCGAAGGCGACGGACGCCTCGCGCAGGTCCAGCCATCCCCGACCGCGTTCGAGATCAATCGCCTGCCGCTCGCCGACCGCGTCGTAGAGCAGGTCGGTCCGCACGGTGAAGGTCAGCCCCTCGACGTACTCCTGCAGCTCGAGTTGAAGGCGCGTCTCGCCAAGCGACGCCTGCCGCTGGCCGGGGTCGTGCTGGGTGCGCACGGAGCCGCGAAACTCGACGAAGCCGGTCACCTCAAGCGGAAACGTCGCCCGTTCGGCGTCGGCATCCGCCCGCACGTCGCTCGTCGCGTCACCATCCAACCCGGATGGCAGCGCCGGTCCGCCGTCAGATGCCTCGTCGGCTACCAATCCGTCGGGCACGGCCGGGCCGCTGGGGCTCTCCGAAGCCGCGGGACGCGTTTGCGGCGCCAGCCCGGCCGGCAGGTCCGGCGCCCCGTCGGCGCCGAACGCCGCGCACGCCGCCACCGCCAGCAACACGCACGCCGCCGTCGCCGTAGGCCGCCCACCTCGCCCGACTGCCGCAAGCCCTTGACTCATAGCGGTATCGTAGCACGCTGCCACCCCGCCGTCAGCCGTCAGTCCAGATGCTCCCGCGGCGGGTTCTTCAACGACCGCTGCTCGAAGACGCTCTTGACCAGGTCGGCCAGGTTGTACTCCACGTCCGTGTACTCCAGGTCCGTGTATCCGCCGGTCTTGAGGTCCTTCATGCGCGACGCCGTCGCGGTGGGATAGGACACCTCGTTCCCCTGCGCGTCCGTCTTGACGACGTTTGCGGCCCGGACCTGATACCGGCGATACTCCGTACCGTCCTCGTCGTAGTAGCTCGTCTGAATCGGCAGGTAGGTGTCCTTGTGTACCCACGTCTTGTAGGACGCGAACTTGACCGTCTTGTTGGCCTCGATGTCCTTGGGCGTGCTCTTGAGGACGTAGTATTTGCCTGTGCTTTCGTCGGCCAGAAGCTCGTGCGTGTCGAGCTGCGGACTACGTCCCGAAACGTCCTCGTAGTAGTAGTGCGAGCCGACGAAACTCGTCCGCTTGTCGGTCGACGAAATCCGCCGCACGAGGTTCAGGTCCGGCACGTAGAGCCATCGGTCGTCGTTCTTTCCCGGCTGCGGGTGCTTCCAGACGAGAAAGCTCATCTTGTTGACGTCGGGCGGACGGTAGAAGTAGACGTAGAATCGCTGGTCGCCGGTGAACATCTCGTCGTCGACCTCGTCCTCATCGGGCCAGTTTCGGCGCAGGATCGTCAGCTCGCGGGTACGCTTGTTGCCCTCGGCGTCGTAGATGCTCATCGTCACGCGTGCCGAGCCGTTGCCGCCCTGGTAGTAAGCGGTGTGATTGGCCCGCCGGACGATCTCGTCCGCCGTGGGCATCTTCGCGGCGCCGTCATCTTTGGCGGCGTCCTGTGCCTCGCTCATCCGTGCCGCCGCCAGCAGCACGCCGGCGGCGAGCGTCACGGTCGCCATCGCTCTAATTCGCGTTATCCGTGCCATTCGTGGTCTCCTCGCCCCTCATCTTTGCGGCATCCTCGGAAGCCGGCACGCTTCCGCGTTTGCACGCCCCGAAACGCGACGACAGACAGCAGCCCAGCGCCATCGCCGCGATGATGCCCGTGGCCGTCAGCATCATGACGTTCCAGCCGACCTCGCGGTAGGTTCTGATGTTAATGATAGCCACCCCGGCCAGCGCCGCGCCGACGGCGATGCACGTGCCGCAGTTGCAGGCGATGCGCGTGCCGCGTGTAGCGGGAAACAGCGGGCGGGCGAGCACGCGGATCAAGGCCGGCAGGATCAACAGCGTCGCGGCGCCGGAGACCAGCAGGATTGTCGCCAGCAGCGCGCCGACGGTCTTGTACGGCACCAGCGGCGCCAGCAGAAGCGGCAGGAAGCCGGCGGCGATGACGATGATGTTCCGGCTGATGGCGCGGGCCGGCTCGCCGAAGACCTTCGGGGCGGTATCCTTCCACGAGCCGATCTCGGCGAACATCGCCCGCCCGCGCGCGAGGAAGTGAATCGCGAAGTCCACCGCCAGCCCCAGCGTCAAGCTCGACAGCACCGCCACCGGCATGTCGTAGTCCTTGCCGACCAGCCCGACCGCGCCGTAGATCGCCGCGATGGTCACCGTCAGCGGAAGCATGCTCAGCAGCCCCCACAGCGCCGAGCGGAACAGAATCGTCATCAGCAGGAAGACGACCACAAAGCTTCCCAGGAACGCCCCGAGCATGCCGCGGACCATCTTCTCCTGCCAGACGACGTTGATGTATGTCAGCCCGAACCACTTGTGCTCCAAACCCTCGGGCGGCGGGTTGTCGGCGACGTATTCGTCTACCGCCGTTGCCACGCGGGACATGTCCTTGTTGTCGCCGCTGGTCAGTTGGACCCATACGCTGGCCGTGCGGTAATCCTCTGTCACGAAGTGCCACAGGTCGTCCTTGCGATGGCTGGACTGGTACTGGTCGAGCATCTTGGCCGTCTCGCCCCGTGTCGCCGGTACGCGAAAGTCCTTGTCCTTTCCGGATATGTACGCCCGCCGGACGGTCATGACGATGTCGGCCAGCGAGTTGCTCTTGCCGACCACCGGCTGATCGGAATCGGCCAACGTCACGGTCCTCATGTGCTCCTGGAGATCGCGCATGTACCGCAGGACGTCGGGGTCCTTGAAGACAATGCCCTCCTGGCGAACCTGCTCGCGCAGACGACCTGTGATGCGAGACACCGCATTGAGCGCCTTCGCGCGGGGCGAAGGCCTGGCGAATATGTCGTCCGGTGCGGCCTCATCGGCGCGCTTACGCATGGCGTCGTCCACTGCTGAAGCCAGCTCATCGCGGCTGGCGGCCCCCGGCGCTTGTTGCCGCAGTAGTTCGGCCGCCTCGTCCAGTGCGGCTGCGGCCTCGGGCGTGTCGGGCAGTTCGCCGGCGGCCTGTTCTCGCAACCGGTCCGACAGTTCCTGCGCGGCCGAGCCGGCGTCGTACTGTCGCCGCGGCGCTTCCAACGCGAGATAGGCCATGTACGTGCCGCCGAAGTGGTCGTTGAGCACGCGGTCGGCCACGCGGATCGGGTGCGACGGCGTGAACCACTTGACGGGGTTGTCGTTGACGCGAATTTGCGTGATGCCGTAGCCGGCCACGACGAGCACCACAGCTGCGACGGCGAGAATCGGCTTGGCGCGGCGGTACGTCGCCGAACCCATCGCGCGGAGAAAGCGCGCCAGCGGCCCCGTCGCCTCAGGCGCCTCGTCGCCGCCATCGTGCTTAGCGCCGAACGTCTCCAGCATGCGTGCGGGAATGAACATCACGAAGGCGGGGATGAACGTCACCGTCAGCAGCCAGGCGACGAGGATGCCGGCCGCGACGTACACGCCGAAAATCTGCACCGGCGGAATCGGCGTCAGCGCCAGCGAGGCGAAGCCCGCGGCCGAGGTCAGCGAGGTGTACAGCATCGGCCAGAACAGCGACTCCATCACGCGGCGGAGCGTCTCGCGGCGGTCGCGGGTTTCCTGGTAGCGGTCGAAGAACTCGCTGAGGATGTGGATCGAGTCCAGCACCGCGATGGGCATGATGAAGATGGGGATCATGCTGCTCATGATGTGGACGGGGAAGCCCGAGACGATCAGCGCCCCCATCGTGACGACCACGCTGACCAGCGCCACCAGCATCGGCGAGACGACCAGGATCAGCTTGCGGAAGAACACCAGCATCAGCACGAAGATCACGGCCATCGCCGTCGGCGCCGAGATCGCCATCTGGATGAACATCTCCACGCCGAACGTGTCCTCGGCCACGGGCAGGCCCGTGATGTGGAAACGCTCGGGCCCGTCGAATGTGGCGATCTTCTCGTTCAGCTTCGTGTACACCCTGTGGCTGAGATCCTTGCGGCTCAGCGGCAGGTAGATGGCGATCGCCCTACCGTCGCGGCTGACGACGGTGTCGCGGAGAAACGGCACGCGCAGAGCGGCGTCGCGAATCGCCTCGGCCTGGGACTGCGTCTCGGGCGGCTCGTGCATCAGGTACGAAAAGCCGATCGTCCCTTCGGCATGATCGACGCGGTCCACGGTTGACGGAGCAATGACGTCGGCTTCGATAACGCCCTGGCCCGGCTCGGCGCCGATCTCCGCGCTGTTGAGCGTCAGGGCGAAGTCCGTAAGTTCCTTAATTCGCCGCAACGAGGCCGGGTTGAATACGCCCTCGGGATGCTCGGGGTTGACCACGCCGACGACGACCATGTCGTGCAGGCCGAAGCGTTCCTTCATGCGGTCGTGCCGCACGCGCACCGGGTCGTCGGCCGGAAGCATGTTCTCCGGATCGGTATCGACCCGCAGCGCGGGCAGGAAGCCGAACGTCTGCGGAAACAACGACGGCAACCCGGCCGCGGCCGCGAGCGTCACCGTCACCGCCGCCACGACAAGCGCCACGACACGGTGATGCGACACGGTCCCATCCGTCAACCGTCGTTGAATGCTCATGCGTTACCGTTCTTGCTTCCTGCGCGGCGCGCCCACGCCGCGGGACAGGTTGCAGGCCTGCCATACAAGGTTTCGCTAGTCATGGTAGACCCCTCGGACGCCGCGCGGCGCGTGTTTTCGCTGGCCAGCAAATGCGGCCAACGCCGCGGCCTAGTCAGACGCCTCCGCTTTCGGGCGGATGACCGCGCTGCGGGCGGTATGGGCCGTCGTGCAGACCTTCAGCACCTGCTCGACGGACATATCGACCTCACGCACGTGCGCGGGTGAAGCGTAGATCGTCGGACCGCCGAACATGTAGCTGTACGGCAGGTAGACGGCGACCTTGCGGTCCGGATGGTCGGTCGGACGGTCCATCGGGTTGTCGTTGGTCAGGATGCCGAGAATGCTCAACCCGCTGCCGGGCGGGCGGTATTCGACGGCCCGGCCCATGGACTCGGCCTTGCCGCCGAAAAGCTGCATCAGGTCGCGGACGGACTCGTAGACCGTGCGGATGCCCGGCAGGCGCGTCAGGACGCCTTCGATCAGGGCGAACAGGCCGCGGAAGGCCCACCAGTGCGTCAGCAGGCCGACGAGGTAAACGCCGGCCAGGATGATCAACGCCCCGACACCGGTCGGCAGGTCAAAGTCGTCCCCCACCAGCATGCCGCCCAGGCGGTCCAACATGCCCGCCCCCCACCAGATGACGTACACCGTCGCCGCCAGCGGCGTCAGCACGAGCATACCGGCCAGGAAAATGCGCAGTTGCTTCTTCATGTGTCGCTCCCCGCGGGCCGTGCCGACCGTTGCGACGCAGCACGGGCGCGTCAAAGAGCTTATCGCGCCCCGCGCCCGCGTCAAGGCCGGACACGCGTCAGTCGCAGCGACGCAAAGGCCCGACGGCTACACCTTGACGGCGAAGCGTTCGGCCTTCTTGAGGTCGCCGCAGAAGGCGGCCAGGAGGCGGGCGGCCTTGTCGGCGTCGCGGAGGTCGAGCATTTCAACGGTCGAGTGCATATAGCGATTGGGGATCGACACCAGCGCCGACGGCACGCCGCCGTTTTTCGTCCAGAAGGCATAGGCGTTCGTCCCGCCGGTCAAGCTGAACGTCTCGGTCTGGAGCGTGATGCGTTTTCGTTTCGCCACGGCCCGGAGGCGCTCGACGAGCACCGGGTGGTGCTCGCGTCCGACGCTGATGGTGGGCCCGCCGCCGAGAGCGACCTTGCCGTGCTGCTTGGGCTCGATGCCGGGCGTGTCCGTCGCGTGCGTGACGTCCACGGCGATCGCCGCGTCCGGGCGAATGTTGACCACCTGCATCTGCGCGCCGTTGAGCCCCGTTTCCTCCTGGACGGAACTCGATGCGTAGATCGCGCAGCGCGGCTTCGTCTTGGCCTCGGACGCCAGCCGCAGCGCCTCGATCACCGTCCAGATGCCGATGCGGTTGTCGAACGCCCGCGCCACGCCGATGTTCTTGTCCAGCAACTCGAAACCGTCGACGAACGTGATCGGGTCGCCGACAGCGACTTTCTTCTCGGCCGCCTCACCGTCGGACGCGCCGATGTCGATGAAGCACTGGTGCATCTTGGGCACCTTGCGCTCCTTGTCGCGCTGCTGCAAGTGGATCGCCGTGGCGCCGATGACGCCGCGGACCACCCCGCCGGTCGCGTGAATGTCCACGCGCTTGCCCTGCACCAGCGCGGCGTCCACGCCGCCGATCCGCTGGAAGTAGATGAAGCCCTTCTCGTCGATGTGCTTGACCATCAGGGCAATCTCGTCGACGTGCCCGTCGAGCATGATCTTCGGATCGCCGTCGGGATTCAGCACGGCCACGGCGTTGCCGTAGGCGTCCGTGTGGACCTCGTCGGCGTACCGGCGCGCGTAGTCGCACCAGATTCGCTGATTAGCGGCCTCGCGCCCGCTGGGCGACGGCGTGGACAGGAGCTTCTCGAGAAACGCCATTGATTCTTTGCGCATGATGCAGTCCTTCCGGCCTGGTAGACGCCGCAAGCGTAGCCCAACGCCGTGACGGACGCAAGCGGCGAGGCGCGCTTTGGCATTGCCTCGACCGCCTCGGGGGCTCTATGATGTCCGACCCCCGGCGACATGGGTCGCCCGGGGCGGCGTTGCGGACGAGTAATCCAGAGGAAACGACATGGCGCTGGGCTTTTTCTACCGTCATCAGAAGATGGTGTTCATCATCATGGCCGTCCTGATGGTGAGCTTCCTGATCGGCTATCAGGGGTTCAACCTGCTGTTCTCGAGCGAGCCGGGCGAGCAGACGCTGGGCGAGACGCGTTATGGGCAGGTCGAACTGGGCGATCTCTGGCAGGCCCAGAAGGACCTGCGCCTGCTGGGGCTGTTCGATCTCAGGATGTACGCCCGGCAACGCCTCGCACTGCAGGCCCTGCAGAGCAGTGCCGGGCGCGAAACGCCACAGGCCTATGCAATGCTGCTGGCCGAGGCCGAGCAAAGCGGGGTCAGCGTCTTCGACGTCGACATCGAGAGGTTCCTGACGCATCACGGCTATGGCGGCGAGAACCGTCAGAAACTTCTGGCCGACGCGCGCAACGACGATCCTGCCGCTACGCTGGATCGCATCGAGGATGCGATCCGAAACTGGCTGATGATTTACAAGACCTATAGGACCCACCTGCCGGACACGGAACCCACCGAGCGGGAGCTTCAAGTCGCCTATCGCGACCAGTACGAGAAAATCGGCCTGACGGCGGCGGTCATCCGGGCGCGCGCCTTTCGCGACGATATCCCGCAGACGCGACGGACGGCGCTGCGCAGCGACGAGCACGTCACGGACCAGTTCGAGGCCTATCGTGACATCGCCGCGGGGACGTATCGTGACGAGGCCGCCCTGTCCAAGGCCTTTGGGTTCGGCTACCGCCAGCCGCAGCCGCGCGTGCGCCTGCTGTACGCGATCGTGCGACGAAACATCGTCCGAAAGGTGCTGGGCTCCGACGCAACGGAGGACGAGGTCAACGCGACCGTGGACGCCATCGCCAAAGCGGTCACAACGATGCTCGCCGACTACGCGGTACAGGACCCGAAACCGACCAACATGCTGACGTATTACGAGCAGCAGGGCCTCGTCGGCGACGGAGAGGATCTTCTCGACCGCCCGCTGCGCCCCGTTCATATCGCCGAGATACCTCTGACCGACGCTGTGGACAAACTGGCGGCGCGCGCCAAGCCGCCCGTCGGCGCCATTCTGATTCCCGCCTACGCGACGTGGCTTGATTCCATGGCTGACGTTTCGCTGAGCGGAAGCCCGCAGACGCTGGGCGCAGCGCTGGACCTGCTGCTCGCTTCCGCGGTCGACACATACGAAACCGACGGAGATCCCGCCTGGCGATGGGTCACCTGTCGTGGACTGACGAGCGCTCTGTTCTGCGTCCGGGGAGACTCGCCGCAACTGGCGCTGCCCGTGACGAGGCCCTTAGAGACGGGCTACCTCACGTGGCAGAACCTGCTCGATCCTAAGCGGGTGGACGTGCGCCCGCTGGCGCAGGCGCAGACGGCCGCCAAGCAAGGCATTGCCGAGCTGGTCTTCGAGCGGCGGCGCAGCGACGGCAGCACCGATAAGCCGATCGTCTCGTCCAACGAGCCCGGGCCCGACTTGAATACGCCTTATGGCGATCGGATCGTCTGGCGGGTCATGGCATACGCGCCGCCGAGCACACCGAAGGAAATCACTCCGTCGATTCGCCGGCAGGTCGAGCGCGACCTGCTTCGCGCCGAAGCGTTCAAGCTGGCCAGGGCGTTCGCCGCCGACTTCCGCGACGAGGCGGCCGCCGACGGGTTGGAGGCCGCCGCCGAGCAGGCCGAGAGCGTCCAGCTCGTCGACGTTGAGCCGTTTGCGCGTAAGCGGTGGTTCGCCATGCGGCACAGCGCCCCGACAATCGCGTGGAACCGCCTTGGTGCGCTGACGGATCGCCAGTGGTATCCCGTATCGATCCGGCGTAAGTTGATCGAGGCCGCCTTCGCGCTGGCCGACGCGGATGCCCCGCAGTTGGCGGTCGTGCCCTTTGCGCCGGAGGACAAGGTATTCGTCCTGAAGAAAGCCGCCCATGAGCCGCCGGCACGGGACGAGTATCGCCGCAAACGTCAGGAGCTGGCGAACGAGCTGCGGGCGATGGCGGCCTCACGGGCGGCCGTGGCCCACTTCACGCCGGAGAACATCCGACAGCGCATCGGGTTCACTCCCGTCAAGCCCTAGCGTTCGGGTCCGCTGGACGACGCTTTCCGCGCACGCTCGGCCTTGACGTGCCGACGCCATCGTGTACAGTGAATTTGTCGCGGGTAGGTAGCTCAGTTGGTAGAGCACGGCACTGAAAATGCCGGTGTCGGCGGTTCGAATCCGCCCCTGCCCATTCGGCGCCGCTCATGGCAGGCCCATTCGGCGCCGCTCGTAGCGAAGGCCCCTTGGGCTGTGATGACGGCGCCCCTCTTGGCCCCGTTGAGGGCCTGAGGCATCTGACTGGCGACCTTGCACGTCTTGCCTCGCCCGTGTGTGTCGGCTACAACCGCCGGGATGGAGCCGCCGGTGGCACAACTGACCGCGCTGGGCCGGGCCCTTGAGCCCGTCGAGGCGCTGGCGACCACGCTGGGAGCATTCGCGCTGATCCTGCTGCTGACCCGGTTGAAGGTGCCGCTCGTCGCGGCCGTGCTCGTAGGCGCCGCCTTCGAGGGACTGCTTCTGGCGTCGGGGGCGCCGGCAGACCGAGGCGTCGCCATCACCCGCGCCGCCGCAAGCGGCGCCGTTCACCCGCAAACACTGGGGCTTGCGGCAGTGACCGTACTGCTGCTGGCGCTGTCGGGCACCATGCAACGCGGCGGGCAGATGGAACGCATCGTCGCCGCCGCCCGTGCGCTGCTGCGGCGCCCGTCGCTGACGATGGCGGCGCTTCCGGCTCTGATCGGACTGCTGCCTATGCCCGGCGGGGCGCTGTTCTCGGCGCCGATGGTCGAATCCGCCGCGGGCGGCCAGGGGCGCAGCCGCGCGAAGCTCTCAGCCGTCAACTACTGGTTCCGCCACATTTGGGAGCACTGGTGGCCGCTGTATCCGGGCGTGCTCGTCGCAATGACGTACGTGCCTTCCTATGCGATCTTCGTAGCGTATCAGTTTCCGCTGGGCGTGTTCATGGTCACTGCGGGGCTGCTGTTGTTCCGCAAGACCGGCACGGATCTCCACGCCGCCCGCCCCGCGCAGCACGGCGCCGCACGTCGGCTGCTGGCCGCCGCGGCGCCCGTGTGGATCATCCTGGCCGTGTGCGTTCCCGCCATGCTCGCGGCACACTGGGGCAAGCTGGATCAACTCGGCCCGATCGGCGAGGCGGCGGACAAATTCGCCCCGATCGCGCTGGGCGTGGCCGTCTCGGTCGGCTGGACGATGCACCGAAACCGCCTCGGTCTCCGCGAGGTGCGGTCTGTCTGGCTCAGCCGCCGCCTGATTGAGATGGTCCTGCTGGTCGTCGCGGTGATGGTGTTCCGACAGGTCCTTTCCGCCGTCGACGCCGGCAATCGTATCGCGGCGGAGTTGACCGGCTTACGCGTGCCGCTGGTCGTGGTGGCCGCAGCGCTGCCGTTTATCGCCGGGCTCGTGACCGGTCTGGCGATCGGCTTTGTCGGCACGAGTTTCCCCATCGTGCTGCCGATGGTCGCGGCAGCCGAAGGCGCCGCAGCGCTACCGGCATGGGTCGCCCTGGCGTATGCCTTCGGGCACCTTGGTCAGATGACCAGCCCCCTGCACGTGTGCCACGTGATGAGCAACCGCTATTTCCGCGCGAGTTTCGCCAGCGTGTATCGCCAGATCATTCCATCGATGCTCGTCACGGCAGCCCTGGCCGGAGGCTACTTCGCCGTGCTGCGAGCGCTGGGGTTATGAGGCCGCAAAACCCGCTTGCATCGGGTCGCCCCGGTCAGTACGCTTCTGGCGCGGATCAGGACACGAGTGCCGCTTTGCACACAAGGGCTGGCCATGAACGACACATCGCAAGAACAACCGACCATTGCCGCCGGCAGTGAAACACCCCGGAAGATCACCTGTCCGGCCACGAAGGACCCCGCCGTTCGACTGTTCATCGGCGCGGCGATGATGATCGGCTTCGGCGTCTGGTGCTGGACCGACCTGGGCAGCTTTCCGAAGCCCGATGTGCCGTTCAGCATTAAAAGTATCAATCCGTGGAGTGGGTATCTCTTCAACCATATCGGGGCCTATGTGCTGCTGCCGCTGGGGCTCGTGCCGCTGCTGTGGGGGATCGTATTCCTGCGACGGCGGCTAGTCGCCGACGAAGAAGGCGTCGGCTACGCCGGACGGGAGAAGATCGCGTGGCGTCAGATCGAGACGGTGGACGCGACCAAACTCAAGGACAAAGGCATCCTGGTGCTCCACGCGGGCAAGCGGAAGCTCAAGCTTGACTCCTGGAAGCTTCAGAATTTCAAGGAGCTTGTCGCGTTCGTGGAAACCCATGCCCCTGACGCCGCCCGTAAGACGGATTAGCCGGGGCACTGCCCGCCGGCAAGGCCCCGCCTGCCGCCGGCGACAGATTGGGCCTTCCCACGACCTGCTTGGGCCCGTACAATGTAGGGCTCGACGCAATCGGCAGAAACGGACCCTGACGAGCGAGGTGAGACATGCACTACCCCCGCAAGATATCCAAACGGAAACGTGCCCGGAAAAGCGGCTTCCGCGCCCGAATGCGAACCAAGAGCGGTCGCCGCATCATCAACCGTAAGCGCCGCCGAGGCCGCCAGGCACAGGTCGTATAAGCACGCGCGATCCGCAACGACAACGGAAGCCCGCGGAGACCGGCTCCGCGGGCTTCTTCTATGCCGTCATCGCACAGGCCGTCAGACCTTTAACACCTTCTTCAGGGCGGCGGCCTTGTTCGTCCGCTCCCAGAGGAACTTCCGGCCGTCGCGCCCGAAATGCCCGTCGTGTGCCGTGTCGCGGTAGATCGGCCGCAACAACTTGAGGTACTCGACGATCTCGCGCGGCTTGAGGGGGAACACGTCGCGAACGGCCGCGGCGATTTCGTCCTGCGGGCGGCGGGCCGTGCCCTTGCAGTCGATCAGCACGCTGATCGGTTCGGCGACGCCGATAGCGTAGGACAGTTGGACTTCGCAGATGTCGGCCAGTCGGGCGGCGACGACGTTCTTGGCCACGTGGCGCGCCATGTAGCTCGCCGAGCGGTCCACCTTGGACGGGTCCTTGCCGCTAAAGGCCCCGCCGCCGTGCGCGCCGCGCCCGCCATAGGTGTCCACGATGATCTTCCGCCCCGTCACGCCGGTATCGCCGTGCGGACCGCCGACCACGAACCGGCCTGTGGGGTTGATGTGGAAGGTGATCTTGTTGGACCAGAACTGCGGGCATTCGTCGTCGATGACCGGCTTGACGACCTTCTCGATCAACTCCCGGCGGGCCTTTTTCGTCATGTTATTGGTCCGCGGGCTGACGACGTCGTCCGTGTGCTGCGTCGAGAGCACGACCGTCTCCAGCCGCACCGGCTTGTCGCCGTCATAGGCGACGGTGACCTGGCTCTTGCCATCCGGACGAAGCCATGGAACCATCCCCTCCTCGCGTGCCTCGCTCAGCCGGGCCGTCAACCGATGCGCCAGGTGAATCGGCAACGGCATCAGTGACTTGGTCTCCGTGCACGCAAAGCCGAACATCAACCCCTGGTCACCGGCGCCCTGGTCCTTGTCTTCGCCCTCGCCAACCGTCACACCTTGCGAGATGTCGGGCGACTGACTGTGCAGCGTCTTGATTACGGCGCACGAGCGGTAGTCGAACCCGGTCGCCGAATCGTCGTAGCCGATCTGACGGATGATCTCGCGCGTGGTGTCTTCCGCGTCCAGAAGCGCCTTGCGGGCGGCGTCGTTGCGGACCGTCACCTCGCCGGCGAGAACGACCAGCCCCGTCGTCACGAGCGTCTCGCACGCCACGCGCGCGGCGGGATCCTTCTCAATGAGACTGTCCAGCACGCCGTCGGAAATCTGGTCGGCCACCTTGTCCGGGTGCCCCTTGGTAACCGATTCGCTTGTAAACAGGTGTGTCGTATCGTTTGCCATGATGACTTTCGCCTTTCCTGCAGGGTTTCGCCGGGTGAGCCCGGCGCGAAAGCGAAATAGTGTATGCCGGGCAGGGGCAATATACAAGCCCGCAGTCACGCTCGCAATGTCGCCAGGTGCCGACCGTAAGCGTCCAGCCGGCGTCGACTGACGCGACACCGCCGCGCCGGGGCGGGGCGCAGCCGCCCGCCGTAACCGAACCGCGGTGAACGACGCAGCAGATCAGCTTTCAGCAAGAACCGCCCGTAGTTGCCCTCTACAAAGCGCGGCCGCGGACCGGCCTGAAGGAGCCGCCGCTGCCACAACGACAGGATGCCGCTTTCGCCCACCATGCACCCGACGACAAAGGGAATTCCCTCCCGCTGAGCACGGCGCGCCAGCGCCAGCGTCGGAACCAACCCACCGTTCTTGCTCAACCGAAGGTTCCACCAGACGGCCCCGCGGGCGGGCGCCAGCGCCTCGGCGTCGTCGGGCGTGACCAGCGACTCGTCGGCAATCAGCGGCAGCGCGCAGCGCCGGGCCAGTGCGGCCAGTTCCGCGGCCGAGCAGAACACCGGCTGCTCGACCGCGCAGACACCGGCGCCAACCAGCGCGCCGACGCGATCGGGCGACTCGTCAGCCGACCAGCCGCCGTTGACGTCTACCCGAAGCGTGCAGCGTCCCGCGCGCAAAGCCGGCCCCAGGCGGCGATCCACACGCCGCAGGTTCTCGGTGTCGACCTGCTCGCCCAACCCGAGCTTGAGCTTGAAGTCCCGCAACCCGTAAGCCCGCATCAATCGCAAGCGCCGCTCCGTCCGATCGGGATCGACTGATCCCAACACGCCGCTGACGCGCGACGCGATGCGTCGCCCGCCGGGGAAGACCCCCGCGGCCTCCAACGTCGCCAACTCGAGAGCGCAAGCGGCGGCATTCGTGCAGCGCCCGTCGCTGTCCGTGCGCCGTACGCCGGAGGAGATGCTCTGCGCGTCCGCCTCCGCCGGACCGCGTTCGCACAGTGCCGGCCACAGCGCCTCAGCGATATCCGTAGCCGCGCTGTGCGGGCTCTCACCGCTGACATACGGCCGCGGATGGGCCTCGCCCCAACCGCTGCCCCCATCGGCAAGCGTGACGCACGCCACAACCGCCTCGGCCGTGTCGCGCCGCGCAGCGGCGTGCTCGAACGATCGCATGGGAAGATGCACACGGTATAGATCGCAATGAGACGGTCGCACGCTCACGCCCGCGAGGATACGTTTTCGCCGCCAACGAGGCAATCGACTTGACGAACAGCGGCCGGGTCGTCTAGGATACGTTGCACTTCAGGAACCCCGCGACGTTGCGGGCTAGGCCCGTCTGCCGTCAGGCAGACCCGACAAGCAAGCAGCCGTTCGCCCGGCCCGCCCCGGCCGAACGCCGGATGCCCCCATCGTCTAGCGGCCTAGGATATCAGGTTCTCATCCTGGAGACAGGGGTTCGATTCCCCTTGGGGGTAGTCCGCGCAACCTCTTGCTTTTGCAAGGGGTTGCGTTGTTTTAGAAATGCCTGGAAAATGGCGATTTCCGCCTTCGGCCGCCTGTGGTGTTTCCGGCCGTTGCGAAGCATTTCGGCACAAATCAGCACCGCCGTGTAGCACCGCTTTTTCGAAGTGCTCGGCGGTCACCTGGAGATAGTGGCGGTTCGCCACCTGCGAAGAATTGCCGAGCCATCGGCAGACCACGTGAATCGGGAAATCCTGGGCCAGTTCCGTTTCCCGAGTCGCTCGACAGTTCTGCCAGATTTTCGGCCACGGCGCCACGCCGGCCCGCTTGCAGATTCGCCGTAGTTGCGTTCGCAGGTTCGTAGCGGCGTCACGGTAGCGCGTGACGCAGTACGTCGCGCCCGCTTCGGCCTGCTCAAAGGCATCGCCCAGCGCCCGGGCCAGTTCAGGGAACAGCGGCACCTCGCGCACGCCGCCGTCCTGCTGGTGTGCCGTCTTGGTGCTACGCACCGTGATCCGCTCGCGTTGCCAGTCCACGTCGCCCCACGTCAGCCGCAGGATTTCCGACGGGCAGCGCAGGCCACCGTAGCGGGCCAGAACGAATATCAGCCGCCACTCGGCATCGGGACACGCCGACAGGACGGCTTCGGCTTCGTCGCGCGTGACGTAGTGAAACCGTTCGCGCGTCGCCCAGTGCCCGCATCGCACGTCGGCGAAGGGGTTCGTTTCGATCAGCCGCCGCTTGAGCGCCGCCGTGAAGTATTGCCTCGCCCGCTTCAGTCGCCGGCGGATTGTCCCTTCGCTCAGCCCTTCGGCGGTCATCGCAACACGGAAGCCCTCGGCGTCGGCTTCGCTCACGTCCGCAAGCCGCTTGTCGCCGACGTGTGCGATCAGGGACCGCGCCGCCTGCTGCATGTTGCGCCGCGTGTTCGGCCGCACGTCGGTTCGTGATTCGATGTAGCCGTTTATGAAGTCCGCCACCGTGGGCGATTCCGGGCGATGGGGCGCGTCGATCAGCCCGGCCCGCTCTAAGCGATTGCGAAGTGTCCCCCGCAGCGTGCCCGCCCAGTGGGCCGTAGCAATCGGCACGGCTTCGCCGGAAGCCTGCGCCCGCAAAATCGCCTCCACGTGCCGCTTGATCGCCTGGGCGTCGCGTTTCGAAACCTTGCCAAGCCGAACCTTCGGCCGGCGCTCGTCCTCGCCGCGTGACAGTTGAATCGTCCGTCGCCCGTTCGGCTCATTGATGACGCTTGCCATGACATTGCCCTTTCGCCTAGAACCCTTCGATTAGCAGCACGACCGCCACAATCACGACAAGAGCCACGCCAACCAGCATCGCCCACGCCCACGCGCGCTCGGCGGCAAGGGCCTCAATGAATCTGCCACCTGCGCACCGCATCTTCACTCGGCGTTTGGCGCGCCGCGCCGGGGCCTGCGCTTGGCGCGCGGCCTTGCGGCGTCGTTTCGCCTGATCGGCGCGGGCCTGCACCCGCAGCTCTGCTTCCCGCCGCAACCCCCGGGCCGGCCGGCCGCCGCACGCGGTGCAGCACCAGCTCGAATCCGTCCGCAACAACATAACCACCAGCCACCAGCCGCCGGTGACGATAAGCAGCAGCACGTCCGCGAGGCACCCGTGCGTCTCACGGACGAACACGCGGTCACGCTGGCACCGGGGGCAGTAGTATTTGCCCGTCTCGATTCCCATGACTATCGCTGGCCTGCGCCCTTCGGCCGGCGTTCGTCCTCGCCGCGTGACAGTTGAATCGTCCGTCGCCCGTTCGGCTCATTGATGACGCTTGCCATTGCCTTGCCCTTTCTTGCCCGCCGCGTGCTCCGGCCGCGTGCGAAGCTCAAGCCCAAGTATGTCTGCCAGGCGGTCGAGCGTGTCGCTGGTCAAGCCGGTCTTGCCGGCCATGAAGCGCGACAGCGCCGCCTGGTCGACGCCGCTTTCCTTGCTGATTCGGTAGCGCGTCAGTCCGCTTGCCCGGATCGCTTTGCGCAGCGCGTTGCTTATCGGTGCTTTCGATCCCATCGCGAGCATTATAGCACGATACATGACTGTTGTCAAGTATCCTGCGGCGTTTTCGGCGTCTTTGTGCTCGGCGTGGCACTGGAACATCATCGCCCGTCACCGTCACCGTAACTGCAACCTGATAAAACCCGGACTTTTGAGGGTTTCGGTTACGGTGACACCTACTGTTCTATCAGCACGCATCGCTGCGTCGGTCTTCCGCCTTTTGCACCGGGCGGCACGTATGCCCATCGCGCCAGGCCATCTTCGACAAGCGCATGTAATATGCCGTTGGCTTCATCCGTGGTCGAATATTGGCGGCTCGTGTGATAAAGCTCGTTGGCCGTGATCGCTCCCCCGTGCTTACGGATCGTCTCGACAAGCTCGCGCTGCTCGCGTTCTTCGTCGTCCTCGCCGAGTCGTGAATAGACGCGCTCCGCCTCGCGCGCGAACCAGGCGACAAGGGTTTCGGCGGCCTCGACGGCCGCATCATCTATGGTCCGGGGCTGAGGAAGCCGGCCTTGTGTCTCGCGGATCGTGGCGAAGATCAACGCCAGCCGGCCGCAGTACGCTTCAAGCTTGGAATATGCCGCCCGCAGTGGGCCGTGGAGGCGGTGGAGTTTCTCGCCGTGGCGATTAACAAAGGCGATGAAACGGGCACGGGCCTTTGGCGTGAAGCCCACTACCGTCGGCTGCGGGGCATTATCGTCGGCGACGCCCAAAGGTAGCGCCCACAGCCTGGCGAATAGGTCTGCCAGCGCGGCCCGCGTTGCCTCGGGAACATCGGCTTCGCTCCATCGTCTCGGCCGGTCCGGCGGCATCGCCAGCAGCAGGCGCGCGGCCAGGCCATCCTCAAAATGCTCAGCACCGAGCGCCCGGGCCAGCGTGCCCGGCTGAATGCCGCCAGTC